>NZ_JAVLAT010000001.1:1692802-2323104 GCF_032190615.1 Brucella pseudogrignonensis | reverse complement strand
ACTGTTTGAAGCCCGCTTTCTATGCCTGCAATCATCGAGTTCATGGCATTAATGACGGCTTCGGCAACAGCACCGGGCAGCTTAGTAAATGTCGTTACGGTGGTATCGTAGAGAAGGCCAACAGCACCGATAATGTTATTTGCTGCACCCTTGGTTGTTTCCCAAACATCTTCCCAGCTAACCTCATTGCCGCCTAATGCATCGGATATCAGGTTTAGCGCCCCTAGAAGATCATCGCGAACAAGTGACGCAACATCCATTGTGCAATCGGCTGGATCTGGTCACCGAACGCCGAGAGAGCGAACGTAGCCGAGCTAATCGCGGTAATCAGAAGCAAGAACGGGTTAGTTGCAACCATCGTCGCGCCTGCCAGCGCCACTCGTGCCATCGCCGGAACATACTGCCCCAGAAGAACTGTCGCCGCTGCCGCTGCTGCTAATGCAACATGCTCGAAGTTATCACCGACAAAAACCAGTCCTTGCGCGATAGTAGCAGAAACGCCAGACGCCTGATCCATTGTCCCGACGAACTTCAATAAGCCGTTGGCGACCTTCTGAAACCCGTCAGATATAGTTGCAGGCATGCTCTCGGCTTCGGCTGTCAGTTCCTGCAAGCGCGTGGTCAAAGCCTTGTAGATCACGTCACCGGTGATCTTGCCTTCCTTGCCTGCTTCGCGAAGCTGATTGACACCAATGCCGAGCTGGGCGGCAAGCACTTCGGCAACACGTCCACCAACTTCAATCACCGTATTCAGGTTGTCGCCTTGAAGCTTACCCGCCGCCATCGACTTGCCGAGAGCGTCAATCACACGAGCTGCGCGATCAGACTTAGCGCCTGACACCACGAGCGCGTTATTCAATGCTTCGGTGTAATCAAGCTGCTGATTGGTATTGTAACCAAGCTCTTTGAGAGCGCCCGCATTTGTGAGAAAGCTTTCAGCCGTGTTTTGCATACCGGAATAGGTGCGCTGCGCCATGTCATAGATACGCTCCATTACCTGAGGAGCTTTATCCATATCCCCGACAGCAAGGCCTACACGAGAGGACAAATCAGTCCAAGTGTCAGCCATACGCTGGATTTCACTTACACCAATGCCAAGGCCACCGATCGCAGCACCAGCACGAAGCATATTCTGAAATGAACGACTGATGTTGTCGTTCATCGTGGAAAAGCGCTTCTCGATCTGGCGAGCGCGTTGATTAGCAACGCCATTTGCCCGGTTGAGCGCCTTTTCAAAAGAGGCCGTGCGGGCCTCCATAGCCACGACAAGGCGTTCAACGTCAGTCGCCATCAGAAGCCCTCAATTCCAAGTTCTGCAAGTTGATCGTCGCTCATACCGGGAGCGGCTTTTTCTTCGGTCGCATTGGCGGCTTTGAAGCCTTCAACCGCACAGCGAAATTCCCAAAGCGTCATCTTGCCGATGTCGCGATGGATTATTCCGGCCCATTGGTAGAAGCGGTTGAATTTCCACTTTCCGCGCGGGAGCGGGTTCGGGTCTTCTTCGCCCCCGCTTTCCGCTCCCCCGGCTGATCATCCTCATCGCCAAAGAGTGCAACCATCAACACAGCCTGCGCAGTCAGCACTGACAATGTGAGCGGTCGATCTTCAACGAATTTCTGGACAAGCTTACGAGCGGCTTCTTTTTCCATGCCGCCGCCTTCAAGACCGAGGCGGATAGGCTGGATCACATCATCAATGAACCATTGCTTGGAAGTGAGCCGCATCAATATCCATTGCGGCCCTGCATCGCATTTGTCTTGCAGGGCGCGAAGGTGTACAAGGCGGAGTTCAAAATCATGCTCTCCGCCAGCCCATGTGAGAGCCTTCGCCATTACGCAGCCTTAGCGGTACGGGTTGGCAATCCGTCGAACTGAATTTCGATTTCAGCCGATACCTTTTGGCCTTTTTCAACGGCATTGTTGAGGTACACGAGGATCGCTGATCCTGTTTCATATTCTGTGTCACCAACAGCAGAATTGACGTGCTGAACACGAATTGTCTTCTTACCGCCCGAATACCACCAATCAAGCATCATTTGATGGCTCTGGCTGGCCCATACGCCAGTACCTGAGATTGTAACTTCCGAGGACTGAACAGCACGTTCAACAACAGCTGGCAGGCTTTCATCTTCACAATCGGCGGGTACTTCCGTTGTCTGCATGTTGTGCTGGCGGTTGATACCGCGCTGTGTGATGCCGCAAATCTTCGAGAAAGTACCCTCGACATCTGTTTCAATCTCAACAACAAGATGCTGAAATTCTGCGGTAATTGGCTTAACGGCCATGTTATTTCTCCATGCGAAAACGGGCCAGCAATACGCCAGCCTTGATAGGGCTTGAGGCCCGGTTTCAGGTGATTGGGCTAAGCCCGTTTACGGCCTTTCAGGGCGCGTTTCTGATCGCGTGTCGGGCTTGCGACCGCTTCGGCCCAGCCTTTCGATACGCAGTAATCAATGAAGTCTTGCGGACGTTCTTGCGGTTCCGGCGAAGCCTTGGCGTTGAACGAATACCGGCTGCGAGGACGCGACCAGTTGCATTCCACTTTAAAGATTGCCCAAGCCATTATTTCGCTCCGTCTCTGACTGCTTTGCGCATCTGGCGCGTAACCCTGCCCCGGACACGCTTTCGCAACGTGCGCCATGATGGGAAGAAATACGGGCTGGCCTTCATGTGCTGGGTGCCGAACTCTTGAAGTCTGGCAAGCTGGAATTGCTCACGTTCACCAACCATCGTTGACGTATCGCCAGCGTAGATCGTGATCACCAAACCGTCGCGTGTCGGTGCTGACTTGCCGAGGACCATTGAGCCTTTCGGCGCATCGCCCCACGTCCAGTTGATCGTCTGTGCAAGTGCACCCGTATCTTTCGGTGCCAATCGACGCATCATACTGACGACTTCGCCAGCACCTTGCTCCATTGCTTTGATCGTCGCATCGAATACAGCCTGCGGAATGGTCTTAGTAAGCTTTCGCTTGAGCCGGTCTAAGCCCTCAACCATCTTCCCATTCCTCGTCAATCAGTCCGGTGACTTGCACAATGCCATGAGCGGTTATACCGTCTGGATCATCCAAAACACGCGACAATTCGATATTAAGACCCACAAGAGCGCCGCTTAACAGCTCACCAGTGGTGTTTCTCAAAGCGCCTACAATGGCGTCAACAATCTCTTTGCACGGCCATTTCCGGCCATTCTTGCGCACCCAGCAATCAATCTGGATTGTTTCTTCACGGCTATTGATGCAATCAGCATCATCGGTGCGAAAATCACTCGCGCCCATCGAGATATATGGAAATGTCGGCTTTTCAGGTGGGCCGTCATACACACGATCACCGACAAGTGCCGAAACCTTCGCGTTGGCCTTGAGCGTGGAAATAATCAGGTCTTGGAATGAGACGGAAACACTCATGTCGCCACCCCGCTTTCCGCTGTAATTTCCATAAACTGCCGATCCTCGGTCGGGACAATTGCCCTGATCTGGTACTCGGTTCCGGTGCGCGCATCACGCATACCGTCATCAGTGGTCAAAGCTGCCGTCTGGCTACTTCTGCGCACCGTGACAACAACCGGCTGCTTACCCGTCAACCTTGCCGCCTGAACCGTTTCCCCTCCCCGCAGATACCGGATATTGCCGCGGACTGTGAAATCGGTCGGGGTCGGCTCGAAACCACCATGCCCGTCCGGCACTTCGGTGATGGTGCTGAAGGTGATAGATGAACGAAGTTGCCCTGATCCTAATCTAGCCATGATTACACCTTCGGACGGCGAAACGGCCAGATAAGAGCTTCATAGGCTTGATTGCTCTCAATCCGTGGGCCTTCTGGGTCGCCTCGGTATGAGTACATCAGCCCAACATGCATCAGGATTGCCGCCTTGAGAGAGGCTGGCACGTCTGCCGGGGCTGTCCCTGCCTTGTATTCGATAGTGACCGCATCGGCGCGGGCTACAGTAGCGGGCCACGAGTTACCGTAAGCGAGCGAAAGAACTGTTCCGCAGGCATAGTCCAGCGTCTTGTAGGAGGCCTCTGAAACGGTTTTCTCCACATTATCGGTGTCGAAGTACTTCACGGCCTCAACGCTAGCCACTGGCCCCATACGCAGCCGCAGGAAGCTATTAAACGAGCAAAACGATTGCTTCCACGTCTGAGTGACAAGCGCGATGTTAAGCGTACGCTCAAGATGATCGGTCGCGGCCTGAATAAAGCGCGTGATCTGGTTATCATCATCGGTGAAACCCGACACAATCAGATGTTGACGAGCTTCTTCAAGCGATACCGGTAGGTCTGCTGGCGCTTGTGTGCGGACAGGAAGCAGCATTTATCAACCGCCTTTGTTCTTTTCTGCCCGACCTTCAGCCTTATTCTTCGGCTTTTCCTCGGACTTTTCCTTCAAAACGCCATTCTTCACCAAATGCGACACATCAGTTTCGGATGCCTGTCGTTCATCGCCGGGTTCATAGAATTTATCACCCTGATGACGGCGTAAAACTTCATAGGTTTTCATGGCAATCTCCTTCAGATCAAGAAACGGGCAGCGTTAACTGCCCGTCGATTTGATCAGAACTTATTCGCCGCCACCCGGAGCCGCGTTCACATCGCCGTAGATGAACGCTTCTGGACGATAGACAGCCAGAGCGAGACGTTCTTCAGCAAGGATGGTGACAAGGTTCTTGATGAAGTCGTCTTCATTCTCAGTTGCGACTTCAACACGTGCCTGCCAGCGGTCGAAAATCTGCGCACCAAGCTTGAACGCACCGGTGAGGAACTTACCAGCCGCAACCGCCTGAGTGGTGACAACAGGAAGGCCCCAAAGAGTAGGCGAAAGCGTACCCTGCGGATTGCCGATGATGTAACGGCCCTGAGTGTCCTTGAGCAGTTCAATCGACGTCCAATCAATCGGATTGAGGACATGGCCGGTTGCTGGATATTCAGCAAGCGCCGCCTGAAGCATCGCCACACGAAGACGATCAATGCCGGTAACAGTTGCTGGCATGGTTGTCCCGGCAGGGATAGCGAACGCTGTCGACTGCGGGATGATGCCGAGCAGGTTCTGGCCTGTGCCGTCACCGTTGAGAAGCTGGTTTTCTTCAACGTATGCCAGACCGTACAGCAAGCGCTGATCAATGATCGAGCGAAGCTGTGACACGTCAGACAGCACCTGACGGGAAGCCTTCATCCAGTGTGCAATGACCTTGGCAGAGGTCGTTACCAGCTCGAACTGAATATCCGAGTTTGGCTTTGCCGCACCTTCAGCCACGCCAGCGGCGCGGTTGTTGAAACCCTTTTCCTTGACGTATTCCAGTGAACCGCCGTCCATCTGACCCTGCGAGAGCAGATCACGGATAGTCAGACGGCGCTGGGGCAGCTCAAGAATGCCGGGAAGTCGGGTGGTCTGAATTGCAGCGCCAACGGAACCGGCGGCGTTCGTGGTTGCCGTGGTCAGCGTGGCCTTGGTCTGAATGTCGATGCGACCGCGAGGGTTCGCCTGACCGAGAAATTCCTTGACCTTGTCGTTTTCAACGAACTGCTCACCAATCGACTTTTCCCGGTCGCCTTCGCCACCGCCGCGTGCTGCCTTCTGCTCGAAATCGTCAAGACGTGCCTTGAGTTCATTCATGGCGGTAAGGCTTTCGTCAGCCTTTGCCTTGAGGCTCTCGCTGATGTCGCCATTCTTCTTGGCTTCAGCCACGGCCTGTTCAGCGATTTCCTTGACGCTGTCAAACTTCTTCTCGAAGTCAGCCTTAACCTCCAGAGCAAGCTGCTCTGCTGTTTTATTGTCGCTCATTGATAATGTCCTTTCTGGACAAAGAGGGTGAGATTTAACCGCGCAATGCTTTTAAGAATGCGGTTGCGTCGCTTGCCTTTTCGCCCTCTGGATCACCCAGAACGGCCTTTGCATAACCATGCGAGGCAATCGCGCATGCCATGCTTTTTGGAACCCCTGCCTCTCGCAAGATGTCCTCAAATTCTTTGATCGGCATGGGGTCGCCATCGCGGAGGCGTCTGGCAAACTCATCCATGCGTTCAGATTTCACTGCCTCGATACGGGCGCGGCGATTGGCTGGGAAAGAAACCGGGGAGATTTCCCGCAGGTCCAATTCATCCAGATTGCGCACATTGCCGTCAGGAGTGGCTTTGATTTCTCGGTACCCGATGGAAAGACCACCGATAGCATTCGCCTTCATGAGCGCATGGACTTCACGAGCCTTCTGCACTTCCATGATCAAGCGGCCCTTACCCCAAAGGCCTTTTGCATCCTCAGCAAGATCATCCCAGATACCGATCGGTTCATTCGGGTTATGCTGCCAAAGCATCAGAACGCTTGTGCCTTCGCGCTTATGCTTAGCGAGACTGCCAGCGAAAGCACCGGGCATTACCCGCTCGCCATAGCTGTCAACATTGCCGTTGACCGAGCCGTAACCCGTAAAGGTGCCGTCTTCCGACAGGTCTTTAACCTGCAAGGCAAAGTCTTTGGTTTTCATCGAGATTATTCCTCGTTGTCGCTCTGACGCGGGGTCAGTTCTCGGTCTGCACCGGCTTCGGTAATGGGCACATTCTGCATCTGCATGCGTGGAACATCTCCGCCCTCGACAGGTGGCAAGTTCTCAAGCTCTCGGACTTCGTTGATCGTCATCGCGCCGATTGCCGTCATCTGCTGGTAGAACCGCGCTCTTCCCGCCGTATCGCCCCGCAGAAGGCCTTCTTGGTTAAATTCTATGATAACCCCTGCCGCCTTATCCGCTGGCGTCAGGAGCTGTTTCATCAGTGCCTGTTCAATGCGCTTCAAACGACGGCGAAGTGTGAACTTCTGAAAGCCGAGTGTTTGCGCTTCAATACCCGATCCCCAACTTGTCGATTTCGATGTGTGACCAACCATATGCGGAGGCACACCGAAGAACCGACAGATTTCCTCAATAGAGAATGAGCGGGTTTCCAGCATCTGGGCATCTTCTGGCGTAATCGTCAGTTGCTGCCATTCGGTGCCGCCCTCTAGGATGATAGGCTTGCCAGCATTGCCGCTTCCGATTTTCGCTGCAAGTTTCTGTTCGGCAAGCTCGCGCTGCTCATCGTTCAGCCACTTCTCGAACTTGAGAACACCAGAAGGTCGCAAACCGTTCTCAAACATCGATCCGGCTGATCTATCCGCTGCCTGCGATAAGCCAAACACACGGCGACCGAAGTAAAGCGTCGACGCTCCGCCAAGTGGGTTGCCGCCGAAACCACGGATATGCAGGATTTCGCGATCTGTGGCTTCGTTCGCCTTGCCGTCCTCAGTCCACTTGTAAATCAGATCGCCGTTGGACTTCTTCTGAACGCTCATCAGCGCCGGAAGAATAGGAGTTAAGACCCGAACATTACCATTTGATCGATTGACACGAGCGTAACCATTGCCCCAAAGCTCAACCGATGCCGCCATGAAGTCCCAGAAGTCAACCGCTGTCTGGTCGTAATTCGGGCTGTCGTGCAGCACAACATAGAGTGGGTGATCGCTTGCGACCTCGCGTGATCCGTCAGCACTCTTGCGATAAACCATAAGCGGCAACGACGAGATTGTACCTGAAATCAGGTTCACACATGCCCACACCGCAGACAGTGCAAGAACATTCTTTTCAGTGATGATCTCCCCGGCCCCGCCGATGCTGTCACCCGGATACCAAGCGTCAGGCTCACGAACGGTCAGGTTCCGCTTAACAGGCGTATCGCCAACGAAACCATTCAGCATCTTTCGCAATAGGTTCACGCTGCACCTGCCAAGCTCTTGAAGTAATCATCCATGCCATCATGTTCCGTTTCCTGCTGAATAAACCAGCCAAGAGCCATGATTAGCGCCACCGCACCGTCGATCTTGTTTTGAGGCATCTCCTTGCGCGGGTAGACGTTCTCTTTTGCATCGTAATGCCCGACAACATTGCCGATCATCCAGTTCATCACCGCATTTCCGGTGTGATGAATGCGCTGTTCCCGCATGAGAGCATCAAGCGTTTTCGTCGCCTCGCTCATCGTTGCCACTGTTTGCCGATATTCCTCGGCAGGCATTCCATCGCGCTTGAGGTTCTGGATCATCTGCTGCGCTTGCCATGGGTCAGTTGCTACAGCTTGCAGATTTAATCCCGGACCTTCCGCCTTGATGTCATCCTCGATTGAACCGAAGTCGATTGTCTCACCGGCAGTGGCAGTTATGTCGCCCTGCATCTCCCACCCGCGATACATCGGGTGCTTATCTTCTTCTATTGCAACTCTCGGTAGGTAAAAACGTGGGAAAACATAATAATGAGCCTTCCCATCTATCAACCTGCGATAGAGGTTTACACGCGCTGCAATGTCGATCTTACTTGCCAGATCAAGGCCAATGACACATTCGTCGTTGGCAAAGTCTTCCTCAACAAGATCGCGGTCCTCGCATTTGCGCCACCAGTCTGTGTCAAACAGCGCCGAATTAGCGTCAACCCAAACATTCAGATGCTTGGTGAGATAATTCGCCCTTGCTGTTGCAACCTGTCTGGCCTTGCCTGCCGTCTGTAAGACAATCTTAGGATCGACAGACACACCCCAATTCGGGTTTGCCTTCCGCAAAGTTTCTTCTGCAAACGGATCGTCGCCCTCGTCAATGGTGTAAATAATTCCGAATACAGCGTCAGCAGCCTCCCCCGCTACAGTGCCAGCCAGAACATCAAGAACGAACTTCCTGACCTCGTAGCAGATACCGTGCTTGTTGCTGCCTGCCGTGGTGATCATCCACAGCATCGATTGAGGCCGTTTGCCAAGCCCTGTTTCCAGAACATCATAAACATCACGGCTTTTGTGCGCGTGAAGCTCGTCTACGATAGCCAGATGAATATTCAAACCGTCAAGCGTATGCCCGTCAGCGGATAGAGCCTTGAACGCGCTCGATGTTTTCATCTGCACAAGAGACTGTGCACTGACATCGACCTTAAACCGATTGCGATAGGCAGGCATCTTTCTTGCCATCGCCTGTGCATCGCGGAAAACAATGCGAGCCTGATCGCGTGTCGTCGCTGCCGAGTAGATTTCAGCACCGGCTTCACCGTCAAGCGCAAGCATGTAAAGACCAACCGGCGACGAGAAAGATGACTTCCCGTTACCGCGGGGGACTTCCACATAAACGCGACGAAACCGCCTATTTCCGTTACTATCCACCCAGCCGAATGACGTGCTCAAGATGAATAGCTGCCACGGCTCCAAAATCATCAGATCGCCGCGTGAAGCTGACGGGCCTTTGATATGTGGGCATAGCTCGACAAATCGGCAGATGCGCTCTGCCCTTCCGGTATCGAAGTGATAGCCCTTCGGCGGATTAGCCAGATCGTCAAGCTGTCGCTGGCAAGCCTGATAGACATACTTGCAGGCCGGAATAGCGCCTGAAACAACGTCACGGGCGTATTGATGCGCCTTATCTGCGTAGCTCAATGTTGCCTACCGTCAAATTCTGCAAAGGGATCATCATCAGCTTCTTCATGTGGCTGGTGAACCTTGGACCGATCAACCGGCGTTGCGCCTAGTGATGAAACGGCCATGCGGTAATTGCCAAAGAATGAAGCAGGCAGATCGCTTGCGCCTTCGATAATCTGCCCCCTCATGATGCTGACAATCTCTAGTGCCGCTCGGTCCTCGTAGACCAGCCACGGGATTTCATCGACAAAGATTGCCCATGCCTTTTTTGCATTCTTACTCAGATAATCTGGGGCTTTTCGATACCGCGCCCCGAAGCTTTCGGGTTACTTCTGTCGCGATAACGTTGCGGGTCTTTCTTGTCAGCGCCAGTTAGCGCCGCCTTAGCAAGTGGCGTTTGCGGACGTGGCATTTCAGCCCTTTCACGGGCCTAAACCCTTTTTATGAATTGCGGATGCGTGTAAATGCTTGGGACGCGGGTCTGGCTGACGGTCAGCTGTAGACTTTTACCCCGCCCCGGCCTATCTGACCGCCCCATATCGGGCCACTGAGAGGCGTTTGATCTTTTTTTGATGCATTGCAACACTTCAATCAAAACGCTCGTCTATGCGCCTATATGAAAGCTTCGATCTATCCATCGATCTTTAGGCGCTGTTGGGTATCCATCCTGCCCAACATTGCGATGCTCGATCTTTTTGATCCTGATAGTGTCTGGGCTTCGATAGTGCATTCGTTCTATCGATTGGCATGGACCATCATGGCAGCTGTCACATACTGCCCATAGGTTGCTCTCACTGAAGAACAGGGCTTCATCACCCTTATGTGGTATCAGGTGGTCGCATACTGCCGGTCTTAACCCGCTTGCGCCCTTTTCTGATCTTCCTTCTCTCAGGATCACGCCGCACATCTGGCAGGTGAATAGGTCGCGGACGAGGATGGACCAACGTAGCTTCTGCCATCTCGCTGTCTTGTACCATTGCCTATAGGGCTGTGCTGTATCTCGGTCTGGCCTGTGCGCTCTTCGCCTATCCTTCATGTCCCAGCCTTGGCTTCATCGTGGACACGAGAGGCTTGAGGGTTTTGATCTTAGGCATCTATCCCTCTTGCTTTGATTTGCAAGCCACGGTTTATTCCTGTCGGGTATTGGACGGAGAAACACATGACAATAGTTGAAGCTATTGCCTCAGTTACAGGCGCACTCAAAATCGTGAATGAGCTTCGCTCAATTGACGCGCAATTTGACAAAGCAGAGCTCAAGGCGAAACTGGCCGATGTGATGTCACAGCTAGCGGACGCTAAGATTGGCCTAATAGAAGCAAGCGAAGTCATCGAAGCTGAGAAAAGTGAGGCTAAGCGCCTCAAGTCAGCGTTCGAGTTCCGCGGTAAGCTAGTTGAGTACAACGGTTTCAAGTACGAACCATTTGACGATGGCAGTCCTAAGGGTGAACCTTTTTGCCCAAGGTGTGAACAAAACTTCGGTCGGTTCTACCGTCTCACACAATATCGAGGTGGCGGCTATTCCAACCTCACTTGTCCAGAATGCAAAGCAAACTTCAACACGACAGTTTTTGTTTGGCAAAAGTGACTACCGGGCTTGCCCACTTCACACTGTTGATATGCAAGGCATTGCCCCGGAGCAGCCAGTGTTGCTTCTTCTGCGCGAGTGTAGCTATTGCCTCATCGCCCGGTGGGATGAGTGAAAGGAGTGCCGCTCCCAGAATGGCTAGACAGTTCAATGCGCCTGTGCTGAATTGCCAGCGGGAGGCTCATCATGTTTGAAGATCAGAAAATCGGGGTTACTTGCCCTAAATGCGGACACAAGACCGAGAAGACCATCGCTTGGCTTAAAACTCACGACAAGCTCACCTGCGCCGGGTGTGGGTCTGATGTCGTCATCGACAGTGAACAGCTCTTCGCCGGAATTAAGGAAGCGGAGAAGGTTGTCGCCAAATTCAGGAAATCTATTCGCGGCCTCGGTAAGCGTCGATAGCATCACAGACAGGCTATCTCCATTCAGGGAGATTTTCAGGTCACAAGTTGCCATTACTCTCCCCAAACAGAAAACCCCGCACTAGGCGGGGCTGAATAACAATAAGATTTCAGTTGAATTTGACCACCTTCCGATGTTTCTTATTCGGAAGGGAGGAAACGGGGATGCCTTTCAAAAGTTCAGCTTATAGGGGCGTATTCACACCACATGATCTTAAAGCACTGCAAAATGCATATAGCCGGTGCTGTGATCTTCTGGGGCAGTGTCCAACCACACATGATGGTAAAGACAAGCTTGCCAGATTTGTAATCAGAGCTTTTGAACAAAGTGGCGGTCAGGTTGAATTAACTGCCATACGCGCTGCAAGCTCTTTCACAAACCATAAATAGTAACCCGCCGGGGTGCGCCGAAGCGTGGCGGGTCTTGTTTCTCTTCGTTAAATCGAAAATTACTGCTTCACCCAAATGATTGTAGATGGATCAACACCGAGGGTATTAGCAACCTTTAAAGCCTCAGATTTCAGCGCATTTGTTAGCTTGGGCTGACGCGAGAGCACCCAAAAATATTTATTCGGATTATCTCCAGCAACAATCGACCATTGATAATTACGGTCAAGCGCCACGATATTATAAGCGCCGTAAAACGGGCCAAAGAAAGAAACTTTCAAAGCACCAACATCTGCTCCCTCAGCAAACTTAGCCTTGCCGGTAGAACTTCTGAATTTGCCTTTGGCCGGATCGAAACCCGCATTAACAACCTTTATAGTCCCATCCTCGTTTAGGGAGTACTGGGCGGTTGTCTGGTTCATACCTTTTTCAAAGCGGTTTTCAATGCGACCGAGTTCATACCACTTACCCAAATATCGATCTGCATCGAAATTATGCACTGGAGCCAACGCCAAATCGTGCCGTGTGGTTTTACAAGCGGTCAAAATCGCCAGACCAGCCAATGCTGTTATAATGCTTAAATGCTTCAGCTTCATCTCACCACCTCATTTGTTTCTGGCAGCGTAGATATGACGCCAATGGCATGTTTCAAGTCTGACTAGTTTATATGCGAGGCGCACCGTAGTCGGCCCATCTGGGCAGCAGTATACACGGGGTTTCTCCTGCCAGTTATCCAACTATCCCAGCGCTCACTTGCAGCTATTCGCCGGGATCGGCTGCAATCCGCCGCCTCGCATTCCGTTGAGGCGTTGCCTCGAATTCTTGCCCATCCGCTATGCATCAGGTTCGATTTCCAATAAAAAACCGCCCAGATTTCTCCGAGCGGTTTAATTAAACTGGAGGTCACCAGTTATTAGAACTTGTAGGCAACGCCGAGACGAACTTCGTTGGTCTTGAACTTGTTACGAGCTGTGAGCACGTCGTCTACTACCGAGTAGTTCTTCTTACCGTAGTCGCTGTAACGGTATTCGAGACGCAGAATGACGTTATCTGTTGCAGCGTAATCTACGCCAGCGCCAGCAGTCCAACCAACGTGTGTTTTGCTTTTGGACTCAGAAACATCAAAAGCTTGACCGTCAATGTTACCAGAAGCTGAGACGGTATTCTTAACGCTGCCAATCGCAACACCTGCGGCAACGTATGGGAGCCAACGGTCAAATGCATAACCTACGCGTGCGCGAACCGCACCAGAAGTACGCAGCTTGCTTTCAGCGCCGAGGGTCAGGCTATCTACGCCATCAGTAAAGGTCTCAGAAATATTGTCTTTCTGATTATTGAAGGTTACGTCACCATCGAGACCCAGAACCACATTGTTGCCGAGGTCGAAGTTATAACCTGCGTAAAGACCGCCGAGGAAACCGTCTGGTTTCATGTGGCCAATATTGTAACCGTTTAGATCAAAGGTGGACTTCGCCCAACCCCAACCCACTTGACCGCCGAGATAACCGCCAGTCCAAGAAAACACAGGTGCAGAAACAACCGGTGCTGGTTCTTCGTATACAATGGCGTCAGCTGCATTAGCTACCGAGATGCCTGCAAAAATAGCTGCCGAAGCAAACAAGATCGCTTTAATTTTCATTTTAATCTCTCCAAGCCCTTTAGAAAAACTCTAGAGATTAAGATATGGCATCTTGCTCAAAAGTCTGTAGTAAATAAGCCACACCCAATCTAATAGGGAATTTTAGCCGAGTAGCGCTTTATTATGATTAAAAAATATTAAACAAAAGGCGAAGCGAAAGCTACTAGCGTCTAAGCATCTCCACTCTAATGTAGGCAAACACAATGTCGCATATCGTCAAAGATGAAATTGAACACATCAAAGCCAAGATCGAAGAGATTAAGGCTAAGCTCCATGCCCGTTCTGGACTATCCGACCATGAACGAGCAGAAGAAGATGCTGAACTACGCATCCAGCTAAATGATATGGTTACCCAAATTAATGCGATACTTCCACATTAATGACAAATGGGAGTTAGCCCGAAAGCCGCTCGTATTTTTTCCCATCCGCTTAAGCAGCGGGTTTGACAGATAGACTTGCAAACCCGCCGGTCGTCAGACATTGCGCAGTCCGTTCTGCTTGGAACTGAAATGAACTGACTACGTTATCGCTGCGTCAATAGTGGGAGCGGTACAATGGAGCAGTTTCAATCAGCACTTCATCAAGCTTTAAGTGCTGACAATTTCAATGTTTGGCCGCACATCATTACCATGGCAGCAGCCTATATATTAGCTCTGCCTATCGGTTGGCACCGCGAGGTCGAAGAACGAAGCGCAGGCCTAAGAACTTTTCCTCTAGTTGCTGTTGCTAGCTGCGGTTTCGTTAAAGCCACAGAGGGGTTGACGGCAGATAACCCAGAAGCGCTGGCCCGTATTATCGAAGGCGTCATCACTGGCATGGGCTTTATTGGTGGTGGCGCTATTCTACGCCTGAGTTCGTCCGTTAAAGGAACGGCTACGGCTGCGAGCCTTTGGGCCACTGGTGCCATCGGAATAGCCTGCGCACTTAACGCCTTCGACGTAGCAATCATCATCATGGTATTCGCATTGATAACGCTTGCGCTATTTTCTCATGGGAAAGACGACATCAAAACACCGTCCAAAACTGCAAATGAAAGTAAGCCAAACGACCCAGAGGCTGCGGGATAGGTTGAGTTAATCCCTTAGACATTCCTGTCATTTGAAGATACGGGGCAATCTTCCGGCATTGCCTTCATCCAACATGCCGACCTTTGATAATCGTCACACCTGCAATAAGCACAATAATGGCGAAATAGGCGAACTTGTATAAGGTCGGCATTCTTATTTTTGCGCCGACATAAACGAAGGGAGCGCTAAGAATGATGGTAAATGCTGCCAGAAAAAGCTGAAAACCCACTATGCTGCCTTCGCCTTATCCAAATACTGCTTTCGTCTGCGCCGGTTTCTCAAGTCCGACATATCAACGTAGATCAGCTTTTCATCAAACCTTTGAAGCGCCACCTTGCGGTCTTTTACAGCCCATCCATCAGTTGTGAACGTGTTGTAATCTCTTGACGCGCTGGCCTCCATCTTATCCCGAATATCACCGATTTCCGGGGTAAGTCGCAAGGTGCAGTTTCGTGCCTTTTCGTTAGGCTGCGCGCCATTGCTGGCAAGTTTGCCTGAAATTTCAACAATTGCCGTGTCTGCACAAACTTTTCCGTAGTTCCGATGCACACCTTCCACCGTTGCGCACCACTTGGAGAACGACATTCGCAGCCAACGCAACTCGCCAGAAGCATTGACCGAGGATACTTTCAAAGCTTTGGCCTGAGACATTGCGTAAGCCCAAAGACAGCGCCGGTTCCGCTCACGAGTGACGAGCCTGATAAGGTCATTTGCCTTTTCCCAGATTGAAAGATCTTCCGCTTGCAGGCGCGTCGATCGACCAGACCAGAACCGATCAGCTTCTTCTCCAAGCCTTCCACGGTCGTTAAACTCCAGCTTATCATTAGCCAGACGTTTGAGCCGCCTGCGTTCCTGAGCAGTCTTGCCCGGGATAGGCTCACCATTCACATAGTCTGCCGGTATCCAGCCCGCCTTTTCCTGTTGAGTATGGAAATACGGCAAAGCCTGAGCCTTCAAACGTGCTGGCCGTCCTGTCTCGGGCAACCGGTTATCGACAAAAGCGGCATGAATAAAAAGGGCTCGCACTTCCTGTTCGTTCATACTGTAATCCCTCTATCGTCAAGCAAATCAGGCTGTTGGCTCATTTCGCCAAAATGCCGGAGCATTCTTTCAAATAGCATACCTACGAGCGCGGGTCGCTTAGAAACCAGTCCATCCAAGCCGTGGCACCAGTCGGCTAGAACACCCAGCGGAGTACCATCCCAAAAAGTGAACCAAGCCTCTAAATCATTCTCCATTACGCCGGGATAATTGCGCTTTGCCGTGCGCACCATGTCACTGACAGCCCAGAGCGTAGTTTCATCAATGAAGTTCCGGTTATTGTGGCTTTCCGCCAAAGTCATAACCACAAAATCAGCATGCTGTTCGCCGTACTTTCTGATTAGCCGGTCGAGCGTACCGATTGCACGTGTCTCACCAATTCCAGGCACTGCGTTCGGCACCACAACACGGATACCGTGGTTCGCAAAGCACTGCCATGCCTGCGGGTATGTATTCGCGAGTTCGGCTAAACGCACATCGTCCATAGAAGTCAGACCACATATTGCAATTGTTGCTCGATCATTGACGGCTCAGTCTTCCCACGCGCAATCTCTCGGCCCATGGTTGCCAGCTCGTCGGCTCGCTCATTACCTTCAACCCCGGCATGGCCTTTAACCCATGCAATGGTGATCTGATCTGCACCATTCAATGCGGCGTCGATCTCCTGCCACAGGTCGGCATTTGCGAGTTCTTTCTTACCGCGCTTCCAGCCGTGTTTCTTCCAGCCATGCCGCCAGTCATTGCAGCCGTTAACTACGTATTGGCTATCACACAGGATATGCACCGGTTCACTCTGAGATGCTGCCCATCGGATCGCATTCAGCATACCGGTTAGTTCCATGACGTTATTGGTGCTTTCTAGCATCCCGCCACAGTCAGAATGCACCTCCACGCCATCACGATAGACGGCCATTCCCCAGCCACCAGCGCCGGGGTTTGGATCACAGCCGCCATCGGAGAACACAATAAGGCCAGCGGCTGGCAAATTGATGTCGGCACCGTCAGCTCGCTTGCTGCCCTTTCCACTAGATTTGACCGCCTGACTCGTTTTTGCCTTCGGGATGATACTTTTCCCATCTTCCGGCAAGGTGTCTTGTATGGCCTTTAAAAGAGGAAAGCATGACGCGCCCTTCTCCGGGAACTTGTGACGAGTGCCAAGCAGTTGCTGCGCCATGAACGCTGCCTGACGCTCGGTCTTGAGGCTGGCAGACGAAAGACCATTCTGTTTCAACCAGTCGCGCAGTGTGTAAAGGCTCTCAGGCCATTCGTAAGTCATCAATCATTAGTCCTTCTAATCTCTTTCACATGCACCCCTGCAGGAATGTTACACTGCAATAAGTGCCTACCGCTCAGCGGCTCACTACCTGTATGGCTTGATCTGGTATGGACACGACTACGCTCCGAAAATATGCGGCAGCAATCCTCTCACCTGCTGAAGAGCATAAGCCCGTTCTGCTTTCTCAAAGGGGTCTATCAAACGCGCAGTTTCCGCCGCGATCCGTTCATCAGCAAGCGCACCGATAGCCAGTAACTGTCTTCTGCAAATCTCGGCCTCCTTCTCGGTCGAAAAGGTTGCCACAATTGCATTGCGGCTTTCACGGAACTCCGCACCATCGTCATTGCGATAGCCCAGATAGGTCTTAGGCATAACCTTGCTTATGCAGTGAACCACCAGCACCTTATCGGTACACCAGTCCCAACCAGCGCCTTTGTACTGGAGAGCTTCAATGCTCTTGATCAGCGAATTATCTGGGTGGAAATATTCCCCGCCAAATGCCACGACCCATTGACCAACTGCTATGTCTACATAACCTGTGTTCGCTTTATTCATGATAAACCTGCGCTCTGTTTGCTTCGCAATATGAGGATTTCATCCTCAAACTCCTGACCGGGGGATGATCCCCCAAACCCCATCGATCCGCTGCGCGGCTCGCTTACTGCGTTGAGAATAATCATGCTGCGCCGCCTCCATTGGATGAACGGTAGTAATTTCGAATATTCATTTCTTGGCTTACAGCATCAGCCAATGCGCTAATCTGGGCATCGATCATCTTGGCACTGAGGCCAGATGCAGTCATTTCCTTCCAAAGCCGATTTACAAGGCGGGTCCAATGCGCCTTGCCCTGCGAATAGCTTTTGACCGTCAGGGCTTCCGCTGCTTCGTTGACAAGTAAGCGTCTACGCGAGAGCGGGAATGCATGAATGGTTGCTGGCTTGCGATGAGTGAAAAGATCAAGCTGCATGATTACTCCCCTTCGCCCTCTTCATAGGTATCTAAGGTACCGGGACCACACAGGTCTCGATGTTCGGGACCACAGGTGTCTATATGAATGTCAGAGAAAACACCCCATTCGTCGGGACCACAGGTGTCCATATGAAATTCGTCCGAATTTAGCGTGATTGACGATTTCAAAGTTTCTGGGAGAGATGGAATTATACTGCGAGTTCGCACAATCTTGCCGTCATATTGCCGCTTCTTCCAGCCGTATCGGACAATGAAGATACCCAGACACCCGTATAATTCGATATCACGAGTGACCGTCTTCAAAGCGCAGCGACCACAACTTAAAGCCCACTGTTCATTGGTCGCTGGAATGATCCCGGTTTTCCAATAAATCAGCTTTGTTGCTGCGGACAGCAGGCGGAAGCGCGATCTGCCCTTATCATTTACGATCTGCGCAGCAACATCGTGCCATGCATCGAAAAGCTTACCCTGTTCAACGCGATTGGTGGGCCATCGGAGAGGCAAGCCCTTTTGCTGTTCTGCCTCCCACCGCTTTCCAGACAGATCACGGTTCAATTCGCCTGATGGTTTTGGGAAAAATCTCAAATCGTTATCTTGGTTGATCTGCTTACGAACCGCGCTCATCGGCCACTTCCCCGATCTTCCGGTTCTCTAAGCTCAGGGCAAATGGTTACAGCGAGCCAGCCGCCGACGATCATGACAAGGCGAGCTGCGTTAATGCGAAGGCGGAAAAGGCTCATGACTGCACCCCACGCGTGAAACCGTGAATTACGTCCTTGATGTCAATGTCGCCCCATTCGGTGAACGACTTACACGACAGCATAAACTCGGCTTTGCGGTGCATTTCATGCAGTGAGTGAGGCCGATACTTCACAATCTCGGCGCGTGAGGTTTCAATCGTCGCTGAGACTTGATCCGCAATATCTGGCCAATCATCGTCAGGGACGCCGTTATAAACGGCCATGGTTGCCTTGTGCATAGTGATAAGGTGTTGAAGGCCACTCATCGTCTTGCCTCCAAAGCTACGTCCCACTGCGCTTTTATGTGGGCTACAGAGGTCATGACCAAGTTCGCGGCGAAAAGCATGTCCGAGACTTGGCTTTCGCTAAGGTGAAACCGTTCGGGGCTTCCTGTTAATTCTGTGTGAGGCTTGCTGAAATTCATGTCGAGCAGGCGCTGTAAAATTGAGATTGAATTTTCGGCATCACAAATCGGAGTTTCTAAGTCGGCAATCTCATCGTGTTGAGTACGAATAATTCTTGCGCCAGCCATCAAATTGCCCTCCCCGCCATGACCTCAAGAGCTTCTTTCTGATTGTCGATGTTCCCGAACATAATCGGGTAGCCGTTGCCGCGTGTGGATGGCAGGATCACGGCCATAAATTCGCCGTCCATCCATCCGTTGAGCGCTTCGGATAATTCCCGCGATAAGCGGTTTACCCGTTCAACCGGCAACTCAGTTGCGCCCCCGGCGTTCTGTGTGCTATTGCTGTCCATGTTCTTCAATCCTTTAGTCTGGGTTTGAACTCGGCTCGGCAAGTGTTGGCGCACTGCCGGGCTTTTTGCTTTCTGGGTCATGCGGCTTTCCCTTTGAAGAAAGCCACCAGTTCGCCGCGTTCAGCGCACCAACGCCCCCCGACTTTCTTTGCTGGGATTTGTCCTGTGCTTGCCATGTGGAAAGCCTGCCTGTCGGTTCGTCCGATCAGCTTCGCAATCGCATTAATGCCCCAGATCAAATCGATTTTAGTTTCTGACTCTGCCATTTTCGCGCCATCCTATCAGGTGTAGTTATTGTAATGGCTGGTAGCCATTTGTTAACCATGGCTGATAGCCAGTATTGTGTCAACCCGTTTTTTATGGCTTGTAGCCACCATGATAAAAAAACCTGTGCAACCCCAAGACAAATACGTGCTTAGGCTACCAGATGGCCTGCGTGACCGGATCAAAGCTCATGCTGATCGGGAAGGCACGAGTATGAATTATGAAATCGTTCGCGTACTTGAGCGCGAATGGCCTGAACAGTGGCCTTTAGGAAAACGCCTGCAAGAGCTTGGTGACGCACTGTCTCTGCTGTCTGCCGGGAAAACGGATCCACGCGTTCAACAATTTATCACTGACTTTGAAGAGACTGTTCACGGCATCATTACCGGACGTGTGACTGATGTTGATCCAGAAACCAGAGATGCAGTTGGCGAACTGTGGTCGAATTATCGAGAGCGCCAAGCCGAAATTGAAGCAGACTTGTACGAGCCAGAATATAGCGATGAAGAGCTTCGGGCTATGGAAGTCGTGGGGCGTCCAGAAAAATACGCTGTGCCGCCACCTGAAAAGGCTAACCCACTTCATGATGCCGTTTATCTATCCGAGGTCTTACCCAAGTACGACTTCGCTGAATTCACAAAACGGTTGAGCGAGAACGATGTAGAAGGCGCAAAAGCAATTCTGGATAGCATTCCAAAAGACAAACTCGAGAAACAAATTCAGTATGCCAACATGTCGCTGTGGGATCGAATTCAGATGGAAGAGAACCGCAGGAACTTGAATAAAGATACTGACCCGGACTTCCCATTCTGATGTCTATACGCAAACGAGAATGGACAACGCCGAAGGGCGAACAGAAATCGGCATGGGTGGTTGATTATGTCGATCTGCATGGCAAGCGCCGCCTCAAGACGTTTGACCGCAAAAAAGAGGCCGTTGATTTTGAAGCCACGGCAAAGGTCGAAGTGCGCGAAGGTACGCATGTCGCTGACAGTGCAACAGTAACTGTCTATGAGGCTGGCAAGCTCTGGATAGCTGCGGTGAAACGCTCTGATCTTGAACGATCATCGGTCGAGGATTACGAGCGGACACTGCGCCTGCACATCGCGCCCTTCCTTGGCTCTGCGAAGCTGACAGCACTCAACACGGTTCGCTTACGGGCCTACGAGGACGAGTTGCGCAACGCGGACAGGTCGGCTTTTATGATCAAGCGGACACTCACGACTCTTGGAACGATGCTGGCAGATGCACAGGAGCGTGGTCTTGTGGTGCGCAATGCAGCAAGAGAGATGCAGGCCAAACGAGGCAAAGGCGCAAGCCGCTCAGAGAAGCGTCAGAAAGGCCGTTTAAAGGTCGGTATTGATATTCCTGCACGTGAAGAGATAACCGCGCTTCTTGGTTCGATTTCGGGACGCTGGCGACCATTGATCATGACGGCAATCTTTACCGGGCTTCGCGCCTCCGAGCTTCGTGGTTTGCGCTGGGAAGATGTAGACTTTGAGAAAAAGACTTTGCGCGTTCATCAACGTGCGGATCGCTACGATGACATTGGCAAGCCTAAATCAATTTCAGGTGAGCGGACTATACCTGTTCCGCCTCTGGTCATTAATACACTGAAGGAATGGAAGCTCGCCTGCCCTCGCCGCGATACCGGCAAAAAGGATGCTGACGGAAATCCCGTAACGGTTCTTGAATTGGTGTTTCCGAATGGGGCAGGCAATGTTGAAGGACTTCGGAACATTCTCCGGCGTGGCCTTCATCCAGCTTGGATAGCTGCTGGCGTCTCCATCGATAGTGGCGATAAAGACGAGAATGGCGAGTCAGTCTTTGAAGCTAAATACACCGGCATGCACTGCCTGCGACATTGGTACGCATCTTGGTGCATAAATCGGAAGGCTGACGGCGGTTTGGAATTGCCTCCAAAGCTCGTTCAGGAGCGTATGGGGCATTCAACAATTGCGATGACAATGGACACATACGGGCATCTTTTCCCGCGTGATGATGACGGAAAAGAGCTTGCTGCGGCAGCGGACTCAATCTATTCAGGCGGTATCTGACGCGACAAGAATGCAACATGGGAGCTAAGAAGCCCAGAAAATAAGGCCTCGGTCCTGATTTGTAATCAGGGGGTCGGGAGTTCGAGTCTCTCTGGGGGCACCACTATTTGTATCTGGTGCGCAGCACAAAAACCCCAGACTTTTACATACTTAAATGAGATGTTATCATTCACAATGATACCAACTTATTAGCATTGAAATATTTCAACTATTGCATTCATAATTATTAAATAATAAGCTTGCATAATATTTCAGATATATTTCGGGGCGAAATCTATCATGTCACAACGGCGAATCTGCATTTCAGTTGCTACACGCAACAGGCCAAACATGCTCTGCATGTTGTTCTCGTCGCTTGCGGCGATTAAAAAGCCAAATAATGCTGATATTTCATTTTTAGTTGTCGAAAATAACGCTTCGCCAACACTTGAAGCGACGATCAATCAATTCCGTACAAATATGCCAAACGATAATATTGAATATGTTGTCGAAGAGGTATTGGGAATATCATCAGCACGTAATCGAGCGCTGAACCATTCAATTGAGCACGGCTTTGATTTTCTGGTTTATGTCGATGACGATGAGTTCGTTGAGCAGGATTGGTTGATTAATCTGTTGGCTGAACGGGATCGTCTTGATCTTGATATTATTGGCTCCCCGGTCAGACCAAAGCCTTTTGACGAAAACCTGACGCTTCTACAAAAGCTTGTTTGGTCGGGGATTGAGCGTAGTGGCTATAAGTCAGAGCGAAAGTGTCGATTAAAATGCGAGGCGGGGCGTAGCGACTCTATTAAAGTTGCCACCGGTAGCTGGATGGGGAAGCTCGATTTCTTCCGAACCACTGGTTTACGCTTTGATTCCCAATTTGGACTAACAGGCGGCGAAGACTGGAATCTGTGGGCAAAAGCGAAATCACTCCATGCCAAAACAGGCTGGGCGTGCGATGCTATCGTCTATGAAACAGTGCCATCATCTCGCCTGACGCTGAGTTATCATTATCGCCGCAATCGTGATCATAACATCACGGAATTTGGTGCCCGTTATCGGGAGAACCCGAACAAAACACTGAAAAAGCTGCCTGTAAAGATTGCAGGACGTGCGGTTAAATTTATCGGTGCAAGTCTTTCCATTCCATTCCGTGGCGGTCAGGGTCTTGTTTCCTCCGCAACAGCACTCGGCGGTTTGGTTGGTCTTTTACAAGGGTGCTTTGGCAAAAATTCCATGCATTATGCCAATACCACCGGCCATTAAATAAAAGCCCCGCAATGCGGGGCTTTTATTTTAATACCAGCCGACGGCAACCTGTGCCTCTTCCGACATACGATCAGCTGACCATGGCGGATCAAAAGTCATCGTCACTTCGACCATCGAAACGCCTTCAACTGCACCGACAGCATTCTCAACCCAGCCCGGCATTTCGCCAGCAACCGGACAACCCGGTGCGGTCAGTGTCATTTCGATTTTGACAGTGCGGTCATCTTCAATGTCGATCTTATAGATCAGACCAAGCTCGTAAATATCCGCTGGAATTTCAGGATCATAAACTGTCTTCAGTGCGCTGATGATGTCATCAGTCAGGCGAAGCAATTCTTCCTGTGGAATAGCAGAGGCGGAGAAAACATACTTATCCCCTGCCGATGCACCTGCATCGTCCATCGCGGTTTCAGTCTGCTCATGAACTTTTTGTTCAATCTCGGTCATCCGAAAAACTTCCTTGCCTTTTCCAAGGCTTCTGCCAATGCATCGACTTCAGCGCGTGTATTATATAGTGCGAATGAAGCACGGCATGTAGAGGTGACGCCAAAACGTTTCAAGAGCGGCTGTGCGCAATGTGTGCCTGCACGCACCGCAACCCCTGCCCGGTCAATCACCATCGAAACGTCATGCGCGTGAATACCTTCCAGCGCAAACGAAATAATAGCGCCCTTGTCCGGCGCATTGCCATAAATGCGTAAGCTATTGATCTTACCCAACTGCTCATTCGCATAGTCGCGCAAGTCTTCTTCATGCGCTGCAATCGCGTGACGGCCGACTTTTTCCATATATTCAAGCGCTGCACAAAGGCCAATTGCCTGAACAATTGGCGGCGTGCCTGCCTCAAAACGATGCGGCGGGTGATTGTAAGTGACGTTTTCTTCCGTCACTTCCTCAATCATTTCGCCACCGCCCTGAAACGGGCGCATCTTTTCGAGCATTTCTGCGCGACCATAAAGAACACCAATGCCGGACGGACCATAGACCTTGTGTCCGGTAAAGACATACCAGTCACAACCAAGATCTTGCACATCGACAGGCATATGCACCGCACCCTGACTGCCATCAACCAGCACCGGAATACCACGCGCATGGGCGAGTTCGACGATCTTTTTGATCGGTGTTACTGTGCCAAGCGCATTGGACATATGAGTAATGGCGACAAGCTTAGTACGCTCGGTCAGGCGCTTTTCAAATTCCTCGATATGGAACACGCCTTCGTCATCAACGGGTGTGAAGACGAGCTTTGCGCCCTGACGTTCTCGAATAAAATGCCATGGCACGATATTGGAATGATGTTCCATAATCGACAGCAGGATTTCATCACCCTCGCCAATCTGTGGCATGCCATAGCCGTAGGCAACCGTATTGATTGCTTCGGTCGCATTTTTGGTGAAGACGACTTCGTCTATCGAACTAGCATTCAGAAAGCGGCGGACTGTTTCGCGCGATTTTTCGTAAGCGTCGGTCGCAGCATTGGAGAGAAAATGCAGACCGCGATGCACATTCGCATATTCATTTGAATAAGCATTGGTGATCGCATCAATGACGCTTTGCGGCTTTTGCGCGGACGCACCATTATCAAGATAAACGAGCGGCTTGCCATGAACCTGCCGCGACAGGATGGGGAAATCTCTGCGGATCGCCTCGACGTCATAGCGCGCTATAAGCGGATTCTTTTGATTCATGATCGTTCCTTCTACCATTGAGGCAGAAAAGGCGGAGTAGATTTTTACTCCGCCTTGTTCAATCAAGCGTGGGCTGAAAGCCAGTTTGAGAGCACTTCTTCCAGTGCCTCTACCAGAGCTTCATTCTCCAGCTCTTCAATGATCTCGGCAATGAATGCCTTGATCAGCAAACCGCGGGCTTCGTTTTCAGGAACGCCGCGTGCCATCAGATAGAAGAGATAGTCTTTGGAAAGCTCAGTCACCGTTGCACCGTGACCGCAAGCAACGTCATCGGCAAAGATTTCAAGCTCAGGCTTTGCATCAAACTCGCCATCATCAGACAGCAGCAGCGTATTGCAGGCCATGCGCGCATCGGTTTTCTGAGCGATCTGTGCGACACGGATCATGCCCTGGAAAACGCCGCGTGCGCGGTCCTTGACCACATTGCGGATGATCTGGGTCGAACGTGTATTCTCAACCAGATGCGCAACCGTCATGGTGATGTCGGTGTGGGAATCGTCAGCCAACAGATTGAGGCCACGGAGTTCAAAATCCGAATCCTCACCTGCAACAGTCAGATGCACTTCCTGACGGATCAGCTTGCCACCGGCATTGACGATGTAAAGCGTGAGCTTCGAACCTGCGCCAATCGTTGCATTAAACTGCGCAAGCTGCGTCGAATGACCGAAATCGCGCAGGATCACCCAGATAACATCAGCACCATCGCCGACAATCACATTGCTTACCGATGTCGAGAAAGCATCGTCCTCGCCGCCTGTCTGGCGCTCGATGATCGTTGCCTTGGCATTCGAGCCAATTTCGACCGGAAAGCGTGTATGCCCCTGCCCGGACTTCTGGATGTTCTGAATTTCAAGCGGGGCTTCAAGCTCAACATCATCAGCAATCGAAACAGCCCAACCATCGCTGACATAGGCAGCATTGATCTGGCCAATCGTGTCGTCAGTGCCACGAACGCTAAGCTGCGGAACGAGCGATCCATCAGAAAGCGCATCACGCACAGCCGTCAGTGTCACGCCTTCGGGAGCCTTGGCGCTCAGTGCGGCACCATTGCTTGCAGCAAGAAGAGTCGAGCCTGCAAGCAATGTTGGAAGCGCGTTCGTTCCAGCCGTCGGATTGAAATCCGGCACGCTTTTCAGCAGCGTGCGGAAATCCGTGTAGTGCCAGCTTTCAATGCGACGCGACGGAAGACCATTGATTTTCAGTTCTTCCAGCGCATTGTCACGCGCAATGACGACATCGCCATTGCCCGGCAACTCGCCCATACGGGTTGCGAAGCTGTCGATAAGCGCGCTTTCAGCGGGTGTCCTTGGTTTTGAGGTCTGGATGTTCATAATCCGCTCCTCAGGCTACTTCGCCGATAATGTCAGCATAGCCGTTTTCTTCAAGGTGATTTGCGAGTGTCTTATCGCCCGACTTGATGACCTGTCCCTTGTAAAGAACATGCACGCTGTCTGGAACGATATAATCAAGCAAACGCTGATAGTGAGTAATCACGATTACGGCGCGGTCTGGCGAACGCAGCGCATTCACGCCATCCGAAACGATCTTCAGCGCATCGATGTCGAGGCCGGAATCGGTTTCGTCGAGAACGCAAAGGCTTGGCTCCAGCAGTTGCATCTGAAGAATTTCAGCACGCTTCTTTTCGCCGCCCGAGAAGCCCACATTCAGCGGACGCTTGAGCATGTTCATATCGATGTTCAGGCCGCCAGCAGCATCCTTCACGCGCTTGATGAATTCAGGAATCTTCAGTTCTGCTTCGCCGCGCGCTTTGCGCTGGCTGTTCATCGCAACTTTCAGGAACTCCATCGTGGCAACGCCTGGGATTTCCATCGGATACTGGAACGCAAGGAAGATGCCCTTGGCAGCGCGTTCAGCAGGATCGAGTTCGAGAATCGACTCGCCGTTGTAAAGAATGTCGCCTTCAGTCACGTCGTAATCGTCGCGGCCTGCAAGGATATAGGACAATGTCGATTTGCCAGAGCCATTCGGGCCCATAATAGCGGCAACTTCGCCCTTGTTTACAGTGAGGTTCAGACCACGGATGATTTCTGTATCCGTGTCAGCGATCTTTGCATGAAGGTTGATGATCTCAAGCATGGGTATAAACCTTGTCTCTCAGCGCAGCCTCAGCGAGGGACTGCTTATGCCAGTTAAAGGGCTGGCCAGAAAATCGGATGCGGTAAGGCAGTAAAGCGCGTCGGATTAACCGACGCTGCCTTCAAGCGAAATGCCAATAAGCTTCTGTGCTTCGACAGCAAATTCCATTGGCAGTTCCTGAATGACTTCCTTCACAAAACCATTGACGATGAGGGCGATAGCCTCCTCTTCCGGGATACCGCGCTGCATAACGTAGAACAGCTGATCTTCGGAAATCTTGGAGGTGGTTGCCTCGTGCTCAAACTGTGCCGTGGCGTTTTTCGCCTCGATGTAGGGTACAGTATGCGCGCCGCAATCATTGCCGATCAGCAGCGAGTCGCACTGGGTGAAGTTACGGGCATTCTCGGCCTTGCGATGCGCAGAAACCTGTCCGCGATAGGTATTGTTGGAGTTGCCTGCCGAAATACCCTTGGAGATGATGCGGCTCGACGTGTTCTTGCCAAGGTGAATCATCTTGGTGCCACTGTCGATCTGCTGATAACCGTTGGAAACGGCAATCGAGTAGAACTCACCACGCGAATTGTCGCCACGCAGAATGCAGGACGGATATTTCCATGTTACCGCAGAGCCGGTTTCAACCTGCGTCCATGAAATCTTGGAATTATCGCCACGGCAATCGCCACGCTTGGTCACGAAATTGTAGATGCCGCCCTTGCCGTTGCTGTCACCCGGATACCAGTTCTGAACAGTCGAGTACTTGATCTCAGCATTTTCAAGCGCAACCAGTTCAACAACAGCTGCATGGAGCTGATTTTCATCACGCTGTGGTGCAGTGCAGCCTTCGAGATAGGAGACGTAAGCGCCCTCTTCCGCGATGATCAGCGTGCGTTCAAACTGACCCGTATTCTTTTCGTTGATACGGAAATAGGTCGAAAGCTCCATCGGGCAGCGAACGCCCTTTGGCACATAGACAAACGAACCATCGGTGAAGACAGCAGAATTCAGTGTCGCGTAATAATTGTCCGAAACAGGAACAACCGAAGCGAGATACTTCTGAACCAGTTCAGGATGCTCGCGAATGGCTTCCGAGATCGAGCAGAAGATCACGCCAGCTTTGGCGAGCTCTGCCTTGAAGGTCGTGACAACCGAAACACTGTCGAAAACGGCATCAACAGCCACGCGGCCAGATGCATAGACATTGTCCGATGGATTGCCGTCGATTTCGCTTGGATCGCCCTGCTTGCGCACGCCAGCAAGGATTTCCTGTTCGCGCAGCGGAATACCGAGCTTTTCATAGGTGCGAAGTAGCTCCGGATCGACTTCATCCAGCGACTTCGGACCGGTCTGATTCTTCGGGGCTGCATAATAATAAAGATCCTGAAAGTCGATCTTTGGATATTCGACGCGCGCCCACGTTGGCTCTTCCATGGTAAGCCAGCGTTCATAGGCTTTCAAACGCCACTCCAGCATCCATTCCGGCTCGTCTTTTTTAGCAGAAATGAAGCGAATGATGTCTTCGTTCAGACCCTTCGGGGCCTTCTCGGATTCGATAGTTGTCTCAAATCCGTACTTATACTGGTCCACGTCCAAGCCGCGAACCTGATCAATGGTCTCCTGCACTGCAGGCATTGGCGTTCTCCATCCTCGTCGAATTCAAGGTTCGACAGTTGCAAACGTCAGGGCGATGATAGCCGTTATCGTCGCCACAATATAGTGTGCGTGACGCTTCTTTAAAACCTTTCTAAACTCAATTTCAAGCCCAGCTTTAAATTTGCCAGTAAAATTCAAGAATAATTTACAGCTTACGCCTGATTCTGCTTTTAACTGGGTCTGGAACGCTCGTGACGGGCGACGATTTTGCGCAAAACGTCCAGGAACTGATCAACAGATTCTGCCGAGGCTTCTGGCTCAAGTGACACGCGGATCGCGCCGGGACCATCTTCATGCCCCATAGCGGCCAGCACGTGGCTCGGCCCCACCTTGCCCGACGAACACGCTGAGCCCGCCGACAAAGCTATGCCGCCAAGATCAAATGCGATCTGGACGGTCTCAGCCTTTTGCCCGTCGAGCGAGAAAAACGTCGTGTTTGGCAGACGATCAACTTCTTTGCCATGGATTGTGGCATCGGGTGTTATTTCCATAAGCCCGGCTTCCAGTCTGTCACGCAATTGCGAAGACCAGCCATCGCCGTTCAGTCGTTCCGCCGCAACGTCAGCTGCTCTCCCAAAGCCCGCAATAAGTGGCAGCGCCTCGGTGCCAGCCCGATGACCCTTTTCCTGACCGCCACCGCGCACCAGTGCTTTTGGCATCATCAGATCAGAAATTGCGATAACCGCACCCACACCCTTCGGCCCACCAATCTTGTGTGATGAGATTATTAAGTAATCACCGCAATTATCTGTAATATCTAATTTAATACGTCCTGCTGCCTGCACAGCGTCAACGACGAATATACCGCCTGACGCTTTGACAATTGCTGCAATATCGCGGATTGGCTGGATCACGCCAGTTTCATTGTTTGCTGCCTGAACGGCAACGAGCGGCAAGCCTGCGCTTTTGTCGTGAGCTTTTAAGGCCTGTTCTAAAGCTTCAAGACGCAGGATACCGTTTTCATCAACGGGAATAACGGAGATGTTTTCTGGCAAGAACTGCCCACCGGCCAGCATGCAAGGATGCTCGGTAGCGCTGATATAAAGATGTGACAGACGCACGGGGGAGCGGCCCATCATATAAACTGGTGTCAGGAGTGTGGATCCGGCTTCAGTCGCGCCCGATGTGAAAAATACATGGTCCGACTTAGCATTTACAAGCGCTGCCACACTGCGCCGCGCCGATTCGACCAATGCACGTGCGGCTCGTCCTTCACGATGCACTGATGACGGGTTGCCGGTAATGCCTAATGCATCGATGACCGCATTGCGTGCTTCATCAAGCAATGGCGCACTGGCATTATAGTCCAGATAGAGCCTCTTGCCGGTTCCGATCACCGATACTATCTCCTAAGCGAAGCCTTTACGTGGCGATAAGCGCAATTTTCTTGAATTTTCAGTCAGGAAAAGCCTATTAAGCCACATCAGGTACTGAACTATGGTCCAGTCTAACGAAATTTCAAATTGGTTCTAGAAGCGGCGCACTGCCACGTCAAGTTCGCCACTTGAGAGCCGATCTTCCGATCACTAGCGGAGTACACATGCCAGAAGTCATTTTCAACGGCCCAGCCGGACGCCTTGAAGGCCGTTATCAGCCTTCACGCGAAAAGAACGCACCAATAGCGCTTATCCTGCATCCGCACCCGCAGTTCGGTGGAACCATGAACAACAAGATCGTTTATGATCTGTTCTACATGTTTCAACAGCGCGGTTTTACGACGCTTCGCTTCAATTTCCGTGGCATTGGCCGCAGTCAGGGCGAGTTCGACCACGGCGCTGGCGAACTGTCAGATGCGGCAAGCGCCCTTGACTGGGTTCAGGCTTTGCATCCAGATTCCAAGAATTGCTGGGTTGCCGGTTATTCGTTTGGTTCATGGATCGGTATGCAGCTTCTGATGCGCCGCCCGGAAATCGAGGGCTTCATCTCAGTCGCTCCGCAGCCAAACACCTATGACTTCGCGTTCCTCGCACCTTGCCCTTCATCGGGTCTGATCATTCACGGTGATCAGGACAAGGTTGCACCTCCAAAGGACGTGCAGGTGCTTGTCGACAAGCTTAAGACACAGAAGGGGATCACGATCACCCAGAACACAATGCCGGGTGCGAACCACTTCTTCACCGGACAGGGTGATCTTCTGATCGATGAGTGCTCGGAATATCTGGATCGTCGCCTTGCTGGCGAACTGGTTGAAGTCCGCCAGAAGCGTCTGCGTTAAACGCTTTATAGTTTGACTTGATGAAAGCCCGGTGTGTTTGATCGCCGGGCTTTTATTGTGGCGGAAGAACCAGAACCCCGCCCGACACAGGCTTATCGCAACCCGTTGTGGTTGGATATGTCAGTGGAAGCCCACGCATGGATCGCACAGCCAGATAGGCCCATGCTTCCGCTTCCATTGCATCGCCATCGATACCAACATTGTCGGCGTCAACGACACGAGCGCCTTCGTGTTCAGTCAACGCACTCAGCTCAGACATAATGGCCGCATTCTTACGTCCGCCGCCGCTCACCACATAAGTACGGGGCTGTGACGGCAAATGCGATGCAGAACGCAGAATGGAGGCTGCACTCACATATGCGAGTGTGCGTGCACCTGTAGCTAAATCCACAGTATCTTTTGCCGGAACGATAAAATCGCCACGATCCAGCGATCGGCGATGATTCCCTTTGAAAAACGCGTGATCGAGATAACGAGCGGCCAGAGCATCATCAACGACACCGCTCATTGCTGTGATACCGCCCGGGTCATAGCTGCCCCGCTCATGCAGTTCCATCCATTGATCAATCAGCATGTTGCCCGGCCCGCTATCATAGGCCATCAGCCTGCCTGCTTCGTCGACATAAGTGAGGTTGGATATGCCGCCGATATTGACGAAGACGACCGGCCCTTCAAGACCTGAAGGCAAGTTGGCAGCGAGAGCCGCATGATAGGCCGGGATCAACGGGGCACCCTCACCACTATTCCGCATATCCTCTGCGCGCATGTCATAAACAACAGGAATGCCGGTTTCTGCGGCAAGCAATGCTCCATCGCCGATCTGAACGGTGAGCGCCTCGCGCGGGCGATGCAGTACGGTCTGACCATGGAACCCGATCACATCAATATCTTTCGGGTCCAATGAATTCTCATAGAGAAAATCCTGAACGGCAATCGCATGAAGAAGGGTTTGATCATGTTCAAGTTGTCTGAGAACGCCAGGACGCTCACTGCGATCACTGATACTAAGCGCATCAATAAGAGCTGCCTTCAACCGTGCGCGAAATCCATCAGAATAAGAAACTGCACTAGATGGTCCGCGTTCGACCAAACTCTCGCCATCGGTGGTGACAAGCGCGATATCGATACCATCCATCGACGTGCCGCTCATCAACCCAATTGCGCGTTTCAAATCGGCCATATCGGACTTTCCTTGTTATTTTTGCATGAATAATGCTAAAGGCAAAATATCATAAGGCAGTAAGCACTTGATTACTGTTAATTTCATTCTCGCCTAATCAGTCAGGAAAAGGGCATGTCCGGTTTTAAATCCGATTTTCTTCGCACGCTTTCCGAGCGCGGCTTTATTCATCAGATGTCTGATGAAAGCGGCCTCGACGAATTGTTGGTTAAGGAAACCGTGACAGCCTATATCGGCTTTGATCCGACAGCGCCAAGCCTGCATGCAGGCGGCCTGATTCAGATCATGATGCTGCATTGGCTGCAACATACAGGCCATCGCGCTGTAGCCCTTATGGGTGGCGGCACAGGCATGGTTGGCGATCCATCCTTCAAGGATGAAGCACGCAAGCTTATGACCGAAGATACCATTGCCGATAATATCGCCGGTATCAAACGCGTCTTCGCAAACTACCTGACTTTCGGCAACGGTCCGAAAGACGCGCTGATGGTCAACAATGCTGACTGGCTGCGCGATATCAATTATCTCGAATTCCTGCGCGATGTTGGCCGTCATTTCTCGGTTAACCGCATGTTGTCGTTTGATTCTGTCAAAACACGCCTGGATCGTGAACAGTCGCTTTCGTTCCTCGAATTTAACTACATGATTCTTCAGGCCTATGACTTCGTTGAGCTTAACAAACGTTATGGCGTACGCCTTCAGATGGGCGGCTCCGATCAGTGGGGCAATATCATCAACGGTATCGATCTCGGTCACCGTATGGGTACGCCACAGCTCTACGCCCTCACCTCGCCATTGCTGACCACAGCTTCTGGCCAGAAGATGGGCAAGTCGCTGGGCGGTGCGATCTGGCTAAACGCAGATATGCTCAGTGCCTATGACTTCTGGCAGTATTGGCGCAATACAGAAGATGCAGACGTCGAACGCTTCCTGAAGCTCTACACAACGCTGCCACTGGATGAGATCGCTAAGCTGGCAGCTCTCGGTGGCTCTGAAATCAACGAGGCGAAGAAAATCCTCGCCACCGAGATTACCGCAATTCTACATGGTCGCGATACAGCCGAAGAAGCCGCTGATACCGCTCGCAAAACGTTTGAGGACGGTGAACTTTCTGAAAATCTTCCGACCGTTGGCGTGCACAAAGCGACACTCAATGATGGCATCGGTGTGCTTGCATTGATGGTGCTTGCTGAACTTTGCGCCACCAATGGCGAAGCACGTCGTCACATTGAAGGCGGCGCAGTTCGCATTAATGATGAAGTTGTGACCGACCCTCGTTTGTCGATCAATGCATCAGCACTTAACGATCAAGGCGTTATCAAAGTTTCGCTTGGCAAGAAGCGTCACGTGCTGATCCGTCCTGCTTAATTGGATAAAATTCACGTAAAAAAAGCCCGGCTGAGCCGGGCTTTTTTGTTATCCATCAAAACTCAAAGATCGAACGAAAAATACCGGGAGCAATAATTGAAATCGGGTTGACAATTACTTGTGGCGCTTTAGCGGTACCTTCAAGCTTGAACGTTATACCCAAAAGACCGCGATCACGTCCGTTGCCCAAAAGCGCGCCAAAGATCGGTACTTCACCGAAGATCCGGTTCACGCCATAAGCAGGCATGAATGTGCCGGTCATCGACATATTTCCCTGCGGATCATAAAGAGTGCCCTGAAACGTTGCCCCAACGGTTGGCGATCGAAGAACGCCCTTCGAAAGCTTCAAATATCCTGTGCCTTTTTCTATCAAAGAGAAGCCGCGCTCCACATCAACTCGGGATACGTCGATATCACGTTTAACGGCCTGATTGAGGCTTGTGCCACCTGTTGATGGCGAAGAAGAAACAATTTTTGCAAGGCGAGGCTCGTTGATGATCGAAAAGTTTCTGGCATCAATCTGACCGCTCAACGGACCATTGCCCTGGCCCGCCAAGCCAACTGTAATTTTTCCGCCCCGCATCTTATCGTAGAAATCAAAGAAACGAAGGATCGCGCCAGCATCATTGGACTGCAAAGACACAGAACGCGCATCGCCCTGATCATTATTAGTGGCGACAAATGACTCCCCAGAAGACGTCTGGGCGTTTACGGACACACCAGAGATTTTGCTTCCAGCACTTTCATAAGAAACGGCAACATTGCGCAGGGTCTCATCATTAAACCCTGTAACCTGATCAATCTGCGCGCTTACAACAACGCGTGTAGTGTTGCCTTTGGAGCCACCAGTTTTCTTACCTACATCAGAAAATTGCTTGATCAGCGATCGTGCATCAAACTTAGAACCGCTGACATTCACGCGGTATCCACCCGTTCCCTTAGTGGCCTTTATGGAGAGCCTATCAGAACGATTAAGCCGCACATCAGTTAAATCTGCCGACTGTAGGTCGCCACCGGCAATAGAGAAGCTACCCTTTGCGCCAAATGCATCACCAGTCAGCACGAGGTTGCGAATGTCGATCTTGCCATCACTGCCAGTGCTTTTAACGAGATCGAACTCTGCTTTGGACGCTATACCGCTGCCCTTACGCCAACCGAGCCAAGGTAAGTCAACCTGAGTTTTGTCAAGGTTCGCCACCACATGTCGTTTGCCATTTTCTTCCATTCCAAGATCAATCGAAATTGGCCCTGAGAAGACGTCCTTTAAGCCCGGCAGCACTTTATCACGCGACTTGTCGTCGATTTCGAGTCGAACTTGCTGGTCGCGCTTTGCTGGCCCTGAACGATCAACAGGCTCGGTCATTGTGATTTTGGCAGGAATACCATCAAGCTTTGCATCAGCAGTAATTATCGCAGCTGTCTGATCAACCTTTATATTTCCATCAGCATCAGTAACCTTTGATCCACCAACAGGTTTGCCTATAGAGAGGTTTTTAAAGCCGATATCAGCTTCCCACTTGAGAGTTCCGGGTGGCGGATCTTTCGACACTGCAAAACTGACTTTAACGCGCGATTTAACGTCGCCAGTGACATCCTGCGGCAGGAAAGGCACGTTTTTAAGAACATCAATCGGCTTTTTCCCAGCGATTTCTGCAATAGCGGCTGCTTGTCCCGACACCAGTAGATCAAGATTTGCAATAACCGGACGCTGCGGTCCCCAGGGAATAAACAACGTACCTTCAGAAACATCTGCCTGTCGGTTATCAGGCGTGTAAGCAACGCCCTTATCAAGCTTGATGGTCGTACGTGCACCACGAACGCTCACTGTTCCGTTGACATCGCGAACAGGTGGCAATTCACCAATAACATCAAAACGCGTCTGTTCGACATTAAAATCAGCTTTTATTTCTTCGTCCGTCAGCGGTGGAGGAAGCCCGGGCCCATTAAAGCGACCACCTGCCAAAGAAATTTCGATGCGGCTATCTGTCAGGCGACCACCAAAAAGATTCTTCAATACCCAGGCACGTGCGCCGTCAGCAACGTCAATAGGCCAAAGATGCTTTGCATCGGCGACAGGCATTTCCGGAATGCGCAGCATGAAAATCATTTCCGGCGAACCGCTCCCGAAACCAATACTGCCCTGGCCATAGAGTTCGCCGCTTGCGGTTTGAACATCGAGATTTGAGAACTGGATTCGCTGCTGTTTTGATAGGAAACTTCCAGCAATTCGCACACCAAACGAAAGTGGTGGATCACTCGATTCGGCTGGCATGCTGATCGCAGAAGTTGTCAGTATTTCAAAGCGGTAACTAGGATCAGAAACTGCATCCTGAGCCTGAAAATCTGGTCCAAAAGCGCCATTGAACTGAGCCTGCAACCCACCCAGCTGGACACGCGACGGCAACACTTCAATCTTCTGACTACCAACGGAATGCTCCAGCCTCAGCACAGCCGATCCACGCACATCCTCAACACGTCCAAGCTGCATGTCGATGCCATCAACGGCTAACTCTGCGCCAATTGTATCCGGTTCTTCAGCATGAGCCGTTTTTCCCGAGAGCGTGAGACTTGCATTACCTTTGAGTTCAAAATGGGCGGGATTAACCCGATTGCCATCAATTATTGGTGCGACCGCTGCAGACGAACCCAGATCGAGAGGAATATTACTGATATTGACCTTGAATGAATCAAGTTCGTTATCTTCACCCTTGCGATCGATGTTCCCGTCAACAGCAATTATCTTGCCGTTCCATACAACAGTTCCATCCAGCTTGATGCGGCCTGCATCTTCAATCAGTCGCAGCTTTCTGATTTCTATGCTCTGCTGCTCATCCCCAGCCTTAAACCGCACCGTTGTATTCATCAGGCTCAGAGCCTTTGTATTCTGGTCATGTAACAGTTCAAGATTTCGGCGCATCGCAGAAAAAAGATCATCCGAAAGCACATCAAAATCTACAAAACCGCGCTTGTCATAAGGCAGAGACTTCCAAAACCCTGCTCCTTCCTGTTCAGGCAAATCAAACGCCGCGCCATCAATTTCCAATTCCGCAACCCGCACATTGCCGGTCAAAAGCGGAAGCGGCGCAAGCCCCAAGCGTACCGACTTAATATTCTGGATTTCGATGCGCTGCCCGGGATCAGAAATTGACACATCACGGGCCTCTAAGGCCACCAGGCTATTCTGATCTAGCGAAAATCCAGCACTCCCAATTGAAGCAGATGCCCGATCACCGAGTAAACGAGTCAAATTTTTCTGAGCTTCTTCGCGGAGCATATTGCTGGTCACGCCACCACGCAAAATAACAAAACCAACTCCGCCGATCAGAACAAGTGCGATACATAGCGACAGAACAGCGTGAGAGCACAACGAAAAAAATGAGCGTTTACGACGCCCGATTACGAACACGCCTCCATCATCTCCGTCAGCCGCCAGGCGCACGATTCTCTTCATCTCGCGCTTGGAAAAGCGTATTTTGTGCTCTTTCTCAGTCAATATTCCAGCCGACCACCTGATTTCTCTATTTAAACCATCTCATGAAAGGAATCATGAGAACTCGATAATATACTGTTTTTGTTAGCCTAAGTTCGATCAGCAAACCGACGTTGCACTTCTTTAGCATCTCCCTAAAGATACACACTTCGCTGCCTGAGTTACGCTACGTTGCACAAGACTGATACGAATGCGATAGCTTTAAGTGTAACAGGCAGTTTCTCCGTATATCCACAAAAGAAAGGCTTAGATATGGCTCGTCCCCAAGTTGGAGATCTCGCACCGGACTTCACTTTGCCCTCTGATAATGACAGCATTAATCTGTCGTCTCTCAAAGGAAACCCAGTCGTTCTTTATTTCTACCCAAAGGATGATACTTCTGGCTGCACAAAAGAAGCCATAGCATTTTCTCAGCTCAAGCCTGAGTTCGACAAGCTGAATGTACGTGTCATTGGTCTATCGCCGGATAGCGCGGATAAACATGCGAAATTTCGCAAAAAGCACGAGTTGACCGTCGATCTGGCCGCAGATGAAGACAAGACAGTGCTTGAAGCTTACGGTGTCTGGCTCGAAAAGAGCATGTATGGCCGCAAATATATGGGCGTCGAAAGAACTACGTTTCTGATCGATGCAGAAGGTCGTGTTGCTAAGGTCTGGGAAAAAGTAAAAGTCGATGGCCATGCGCAAGCCGTACTCGAGGCTGCACGCGCACTTTGATCAAACAATAAGGGCAATACCGGTAATGTGATTGCCCTTTTTCATTCTCGTTTAAGCAGGCATTGCGAAAGCTTCGGAAAAGCTTTGTTAACCATGATAAGATGCAATAGAATCAAATATCTGGGATGCAAAGACGACCAGCATGATAAAAAAGTGGAACAAACCAGGAAACGACGGATGCAATGGGCATCTGAATAATCCTGCCGCTTGGCCCTGGTCCACGAAATGGGTACGAACGTCAATTTTTGGTGCGGTAGCTTTCGTTGTTGCTGTGGGGGGCGGAGTTTATACGACGTTCGAAAAGCTTACTGAAAAGCCACAACAATCAAATAGCAAGCTCGCATCGATATTCAAAAAACAAGCGGTATTGCAGCCATTACCTGAGATGCCAACCGAACCTCTTCCGGGTATCTCTGTTCAGCCAGACCGTTTGACGCCGGAAGATGCGCTGACAATTCAGAAAATCGACATGATCATCACTGGCCCACGCACACACAAGAACCGCCCGATTGTAGAGCGCGCCGCATCAAAAGACTCCTGAGTGTTCCGAGAATAAGCTGCATAAAAAACCCGGCATATAGCCGGGTTTTTAGCATCTTTATCAATACGAAGATCAATCAATGTCTTCGATTAGCTCAGCCCCACCATGAATGCGGTGCGCAAGAGCGGCTTCCATGAATGGGGTAACAGCACCATCAAGCACTTCCTGCGGGTTGGTGCTTTCAACACCGGTACGCAGATCCTTGACGAGCTGATAAGGTTGCAAGACGTAAGAGCGGATCTGATGTCCCCAACCAATATCAGTTTTACTGGCATTGGCGGCGTCAGTCGCTTCTTCGCGCTTCTTCAGCTCTTCCTCGTAAAGACGGGCACGGAGCATAGCCCAGGCTTTTTCACGGTTTTTGTGCTGCGAACGTTCTGCCTGACACTGTACGACAATGCCTGAAGCAATGTGTGTAATGCGGACTGCCGAGTCAGTTGTGTTGACGTGCTGACCGCCTGCACCGGAGGCGCGATAGGTATCGATGCGAACATCTGCTTCTGTTACCTGCACATCAATATTGTCATCGATGACCGGATAAACCCAGATACTTGCAAAGGATGTATGACGACGCGCATTCGAATCGTAAGGCGAAATACGGACGAGACGATGAACGCCGGATTCCGTCTTTGCCATGCCATAGGAATTATGACCCTTGATGAGGATCGACGCCGACTTGATGCCTGCTTCTTCGCCGTAATGCACTTCCATGACTTCGACTTTGCGTCCGCTGCGCTCTGCCCAACGCGTATACATACGCAAAAGCATTGACGCCCAATCCTGACTTTCCGTGCCGCCTGCGCCAGCATGGACTTCAAGATAGGTGTCATTCGCATCAGCCTCGCCTGAAAGCAGCATGTCGATCTGTCGACTATCGACTTCCTTCTTCAGATCGCGAATGGTGTTTTCAGCATCAGCAATGATCGACTTATCGCCTTCCTCTTCGCCCATGGCGATGAGTTCGATACTGTCATTGAGTGTCTGTCTAAGTGTATTGATGCCGTTGATGCTATCTTCCAGCTGCTGGCGCTCACGCATCAGCTTCTGGGCTTCCTGTGCATCATTCCAAAGGGTAGGATCTTCAGCTCTCTGGTTCAGATAGCCCAGACGTTTAATTGCCTGATCCCAGTCAAAGATGCCTCCTCAGCAGGCTTATGGCCTGCTGGATTTCGTCAACCAGCGTCTCGATTTCCGCGCGCATGGGCAAATCGTTCCTTCAATTATTCTGCATATATGTGGAGAGAACATATGCTCTATCAGAGCAAGCCTCGCACTTTTAAAAGGATTGGCAAACAGCCATCCAAGCGCCGCGGACCATAGTTAGCACGCGACGCAGTGTAAAGAGGGGAAGGTCAGTAAAGTCCACCCGAACCCGAATTGATTGCTCGGGTCGCTTGTGGCGATTGCGGCTGAACCGGCGATCCTTCACGATACTGATCCATACCAATAACTGAATAGCTATCCGATGGACCTGTTCCCGGCTTAAAAGCTTCCATGATGAGGTTTGGATCACCCTGATTGGTACGCATACCAGTTTTACGGTTAATCGCGATCAACGTCATGCCTTCTGGTACGCGGAAATCGACTTTTGGCGTACCGGCCAGAGCTTGAGTCATAAAGTCTTTGAACACCGGAGCAGCCAAACCGCCACCCGTACCACCGCGACCCAGTGGTGTTGGTGTGTCATAGCCCATGAAGACGCCAACAACGAGATCAGGAGTAAAGCCAACAAACCAAGCATCTTTTTCGTCGTTTGTCGTACCTGTCTTACCAGCCAGCGGACGGTCGAGGCTCTTTAGCAACTGTGCTGTACCGCGCTGAACGACGCCTTCCATCATTGATGTAATCTGGTAAGCGGTCATCGGATCAAGAACCTGATCGCGATTATCGATCAATGTCGGCTCTTCCTGCCCCGACCATTGCTGCGCATTACAACCTTCACACTGACGCCCGTCATGTTTGAAGACTGTTTTGCCGTAACGATCCTGAATACGATCAATCATTGAAGGTGTAATACTCTGCCCGCCATTCGCGATGACCGAATAAGCCGTCACCATTCTCAGCACAGTGGTTTCACCAGCACCCAACGACATAGACAAAACTGGTAACATCTTGTCATAGATACCGAACCGCTCAGCATATTCCGCAACAGTCTTCATGCCCATGTCTTGCGCAAGACGAACGGTCATAACGTTACGCGATTGTTCAATGCCGTAGCGAAGTGTCGATGGACCAGAAAATTTGCCCGAATAGTTTTTCGGAGCCCACACCCCAAGCGCGCCGCCCTGATTAACTTCAAGAGGTCCATCAAGCACAACAGACGCAGGCGTATAGCCATTGTCGAGTGCCGCTGCATAAACGAATGGCTTGAATGAAGAGCCAGGCTGACGATAAGCCTGCGTTGCACGGTTAAACTCCGATTGCCCATACGAGAATCCGCCAACCATCGCAAGAACGCGGCCAGTGTGCGGATCCATAGCAACCATTGCGCCCTGAAGCTTTGGAGGCTGCTGCAGACGGAAACGTGATTCACCGTCACCAGCTTTGGACACATAGACGATATCTCCGGTTTTCAAGACACCTTCCGGAGACTTGGCGCTACCGCGCTTACCGTCGATATTGGTAACACGCATCGCCCACTTCATGTCATCAGCAGCAATGAACCCCCGCTTGCGCTCTTTTCCGCGGAAACCAGAACCGTCAATAGCAGGCTGCAAACCAATGTCGGCGCCAGCACCAGATACATTTAGAACAACAGCCAACTGCCATTCTGGCACGTCTTCAAATGACTGCATATCGCCAAATGCCGCCGCCCAGTCACTGCCCAGCTCGGCATGTTTCAGAGGGCCGCGCCAGCCACGCGCTTCATCGTAGCGCAGAAGAGCAGTTTGCAGCGACTTACGTGCTTCGGTCTGCATCGTAGGATTAAGTGTTGTACGAACAGACAGGCCACCTTCATACAGCGCATCAACACCGTATTTCTGGATAATCTGACGGCGTACTTCTTCACTAAAATATTCAGAAGCAAAGAGATAATGAGTTGCCGTCCGTGGGTTTACACCAAGCGGCTGCTTCTTAGCTTCATCAGCTTCCTGCGTCGTAATATAGCCGTTCTCAGCCATACGATCGATAACCCAGTTGCGCCGTTCCATCGCGCGATCCGGGTAACGGAATGGGTGATAATTGTTGGGGCCTTTTGGCAGCGCAGCCAGATAAGCGGCATCCGCAATGCTCAATTCACCGACTGACTTGTCGAAATAGGTTAGTGCAGCGCTAGCGATACCATAGGAACCAAGACCAAAGAAAATTTCATTGAGGTAAAGCTCTAAAATGCGGTCTTTCGAGTAGGCCTGCTCGATACGCATCGCAAGAATCGCTTCTTTTATTTTGCGATCGTAAGTCTGATTTGAACTCAAAAGGAAATTTTTCGCGACCTGCTGTGTGATCGTCGAAGCGCCAACGGGTCGGCGACCGGATCCCATATTCTTCACATTGGTCACCACCGCCCGAGCGAGGCCACCAAAATCAAGACCATGATGCTCATAGAAGGTTTTATCTTCTGCAGAAATAAAGGCAGCTTTTACACGATTTGGCACCGCTTGGATTGGCAGATACATCCGCCTTTCCCGTGCATATTCAGCCATCAGACTACCGTCAGATGCGTGAACGCGCGTCATGACAGGAGGCTCGTATTTTGCGAGCACTTCGTAGTCAGGCAACTCTTTGGTTACACTCCCGATATAAACAGCAACTCCGCCAGCTACAATGAGCGCGAAAACTGTACCTATACCGAAGAAATATCCGATAAGCCTTACCATAGATGCGGAATCCTGCCTTCAGATCGTTCGAAAAATTAGGGAGCAACTAACAATCATGCTCGTTAATCAGCGCCATTTCGGCAATAGGTGGTTACTGACCAGCAAATGCGTCAAAGGCAAGATCATTTCCAAGTTTTTACCGATTTAAAGTCATACAAACGCGTACCGACAATAAAAATACGTAAAACTGTTGCATGCATGCATCTTATAAGCGGGGAGAAATATCAACCCCCACTAAACATTACATTATTTTAACCTCGCGACAAAGTCCCAGGGTGCTTTTGCAATTCAAACGCCTTTATTGCCGTCGCAATGCGATCTGCCAGCTTGCGACGCCATTGCGGATTACTGATGAGTTTCTCATCTTCCGCATTTGAAAGATAACCGATCTCGATCAACACTGACGGCACATCCGGCGCACGCAGCACTTGAAAACCAGCAAACCGATGCGGATTGTTGATCAGGTTAACTTCACCTTGCAAGGCTCCGATCACTTTCTCAGCAAAGCTCAGCGAAAACGTATGCGTTTCGCGACGTGTGAGATCGAGCAGAATATCGGCAACTTCAGGTAGCTCTTCAGGAACAGCACCACCAATGCTATCCGACTTATTTTCACGCTCAGCCATCGCGCGTGCGACGGAGTCAGATGCCTTGTCAGAGATTGTATAAACAGTAGCGCCCCGGATATCACCCTGATTGATCGTATCCGCGTGGATAGAAATGAAAAGGTCAGCTGAATATTGTCGCGCAAGACGCACCCGTTCTGACAAACGCAGGAACGTGTCATCATCGCGGGTCATTAAAACCTTTATGTTGCTTTCTTTAGCGAGACGATCACGTAACTCCTCACCGAATGCGAGCGTCAAATCCTTCTCTTTAATACCGCTCAGGCTTTCTGCACCGCTATCAATGCCGCCATGCCCCGGATCAATCATCACGATAAACGGACGCGGTTCACTATCGATCGAAGGTGACGCAACTTTTAGGCTCGTCGATCCGGTTACATCGTGTGGTGCCGCAAGCTTCGCTTCAAATTGCTGATCGGACGTCGCCACGATGTCTGCAACAAGACGATATCCTGACGTCGTTTCGTTTTTAATCACCTGAACGTTTTCAACATCAAACGGACCGCGCAATGTCAGAATGAGGCGCGAGCGATTCTTGCCAATAGAACCATAGCGCACACGCGAGACAATCCCCCTCGCCGCCAGGCTGTTTTCATCAAAACCAAAGCGCGTTTCAGGAAGGTCAAAAACCAGCCTATGAGGATTAGCCAAAAGGAGTGTCGAAAATTTCGGCTCCTGATCAAACATCACAACAACGCGCATACGCAAATCATCGCCAGCCATGCGATAGGTCAATGCAGACAGCGGCGCATTGCTGGCGGCCTTCGCCTGACTGATATGCAACAACGCAGCGCATAGCATCGCCAAAAGCACGAACATATTTCGCGCGTTCATTTTATTTCTGGCAATATTTTGCAGGCTCAGACAATGCATAGGTGTTCGCGATCTAAACATTATGAATTCATCGAAAGTTGGCCATTTTGGCCAAAGCATATGGATGCGTACATTTGATCAATCAAACCGTATCGAATTATGGTTAACAAAGGCTTTGATCCCGGCTTTTGACCAACAGCACAGGTCATTGCCCGTTCTATAATCACCTTTCGGCAAAATTGCGATCACGGTGTCAACTGATATTCATACTTGTCATAGCGCGAACGACGCCATAAAAGCTTAAATAGGCTTCGGAATAGCTGTCAGAATCGTTTGCCGGTTTTCAATACGGATCGCGACGAAAGATAGCTAAAACAGTGATGTATGGTATTCACTACCCCCTAGCCCGCACAGAATTCAGCGGAATACGGCATCCCCGCCGCCTCCGTTTTTTAATCGGCCGACTGCGCATGGATACGCGCTGTCGCCAGCGCTCTGAAAAGAGCAAACAGGTCGGCCCGGCTTTTTCGGGCCATGTATGAGGTCGTTTCGAACGGAACAGCTATGGGTCAAGCAAGACTGACCATTGCAAGCCTGAAGACCGTGATCGCCAGTTGGCCATCGCGCGCAAACACAGCAGCTTTTGTTCCGACGAACCCATTATCATCCGGCAGATGCTCCCCAGCCAGGACGACAGCCTTCAGGGTTTCGTCCGGCGCACGCGGCTTGCGTCTTATCGCCGGTAAGAAAGACAATTATGTCCAACAAAATGCTTATCGATGCCTCCCACCCGGAGGAGACGCGCGTTATCGTGACGCGCGGGAACAAAATTGAAGAATTCGACTTTGAGTCGGAACATAAGAAGCAACTGAAGGGAAATATCTATCTCGCACGCGTTACACGCGTCGAACCATCCCTTCAGGCTGCATTCGTGGAATATGGCGGCAATCGCCATGGCTTCCTTGCATTCTCTGAAATTCATCCTGATTATTATCAGATCCCGGTTGCTGATCGCCTTGCTCTGCTTGAAGCAGAAGCGAAAGCCGCGCGCGCCGAAGATGAGGACGAAGACGACGAACCAAAAGCAAAGAACAGTGATCGTTCGCGCCGTCATCGTCGTCGTGGCCGTCGCGATGGCCAGCATGGTAACTTTGCTAAAGACGGAGTGCCTGCTGCAGAGCCAGTTGGTCCGGCATTCGTAAATTACGTCGCGGGTACACCTGCCATCGCTTTGATGAAGCAGGCTGGTGATGTTGTTTCAGAATCTATCGAAGCCAACGATAGCGACAGTGACGACAACGAAGTCGAAAACGAAGAAGATATGGTTGAATCGGTTGGTTCCGAAGATGCCATGGAAGAGCTTCCATCGCATGTTCGCACCAATCGCCGTCAGTACAACATTCAGGAAGTGATTAAGCGCCGCCAGATCATTCTGGTTCAGGTGGTGAAGGAAGAGCGCGGCAATAAAGGCGCGGCTCTTACGACCTATTTGTCACTTGCAGGTCGTTATTCGGTGCTGATGCCAAACACTGCGCGCGGTGGTGGCATTTCGCGCAAAATCACCAATATTCAGGATCGCAAGCGTCTTAAGGATATCGTCAAAGAACTCGAAGTGCCGCAGGGCATGGGCGTGATCTTGCGTACCGCTGGTGCCAATCGCACAAAGCAGGAAGTCAGGCGCGACTACGAATACCTGATGCGTATGTGGGAAAATGTCCGCACGCTGACGCTGCAATCAACGGCTCCTTCGCTCGTTTATGAAGAAGGCAGTCTGATCAAGCGCTCGATCCGTGATCTCTACAACAAGGAAATCTCGGAAATTCTCGTTGCGGGTGAAACCGGCTACCGTGAAGCAAAAGAGTTCATGCGTATGCTGATGCCAACGCATGCCAAGGTTGTTCAGCCCTACCGCGAACAGGTTCCGATTTTCACGCGGTATGGTCTGGAAGCACAGCTTGATCGCATGCTTCTGCCGCAGGTTACGCTGAAATCTGGCGGTTATCTGATTATCAATCAGACCGAAGCTCTGGTTGCAATCGACGTCAACTCAGGTCGTTCGACCCGTGAACATTCGATTGAGGACACTGCACTTCAGACCAATCTGGAAGCGGCTGAAGAAGTCGCGCGTCAGCTTCGCTTGCGCGATCTTGCCGGTCTGATTGTCGTCGACTTCATCGACATGGAAGAAAAGCGCAACAACCGCGCTGTCGAAAAGAAGATGAAGGATTGTCTGAAAGACGATCGTGCCCGCATTCAGGTTGGCCGCATTTCGCATTTCGGCCTTCTCGAAATGTCGCGTCAGCGCATTCGTGCGTCGGTGCTCGAAAGCACGATGCAGGTGTGCCAGCATTGTGGTGGAACCGGACATGTTCGCTCCGACTCGTCCATGGCGCTGCATATCATTCGTGGCATTGAAGATTATCTTCTGCGCCATTCGGGCTATGACATCACTGTGCGCACTCCGGTTGCTTCGGCGCTTTACGTACTGAACAATAAGCGCGAATTGCTGGCAGAGCTTGAAGGCCGTTTCGGCGCTGCAATCAGCATTGATGCCGACGATAGCGTGGGCCATCAGCATTTTGTCATCGACAAGGGTGCGCCATCGACGCGTCCAATCACAATTCATCCTGCTGCACCAATCGTCTATGAAGATGATCTGAACGATCCGGATATTCCGCTGGATGAGGATGAGGCCGAAGAAGAAATCGCCGCCGAGGCACCTGCTCGCGAAGAAAGCAGCGAAGAAGGCGATCGCAAGCGCCGTAAGCGTCGCCGTCGTCGTGGTGGTCGCGATCGTGAAGGTGGTGAGCAGTCTGCACAGGCGGATTCCGGTTCGGAAGCCTCGGACGACGATGATGATGAAGACAAATTATCGCCGAGCAATGGTTCGTTGAGCGAAGAAGATCGTCGCAAGAAGCGTCGTCGTGGTCGCCGCGGAGGTCGCAAAAATCGTCGTGAGGATGACTTTCACGCTAAGAAAGTTCCTGATCCAGAGTTTGTTGGCTATACGCCAGTCATTCCTTCACGGGTTGAGAAAAAGGCTGCTGAAGTCGTTGCCAACGAAGTGGTGGCGGTCGAAACCGTAACGGTTGAAGCGCCAGTAGCAGTTGAACCAACTGCTGTTGTTGAAGCAGACGAAAACGCTGCAAAGCCGGCACGCAAGCCGCGTGGTCGCAAGGCTGCAAAGAGCGAAGAAGCTGCGAATGACGATGTTGTTGCGGCGGATCCGGTCGAAGAACAAGCCAAACCTGCGCGCAAGACGCGTGGTCGCAAGAAGGTCACTGAAGAAGACGTAACCGCAGAAGTCGCCGTCGCTGCGGAAGAGGTTGAGGCTGCAAAGCCGAAGCGCCGTACCCGCAAAGCGGCTGCTAAGACAGAAGCCGAAGACGTGTCAATTGAAGCGGAAGTCGCAGCTGTTGAGGAACCAAAGAAGGTTGCAGAACCTGAAAAGGTCACCGAGCCTGTGGTTACGTCCAGTGAAACAGAGGAACAGAAGCCAAAGCGCGGCGGCTGGTGGCAGAAAAAGGGATTTTTCTAAACCCAGCCACACTCTGATGTAGAATATAAGAAAACCGGCGGAAACGCCGGTTTTCTTTTAGGTTTAGAGCGCGCTCCGAAAAGTTTGAAGCGCTCTGGTGTTTTATGGTCAGGCCTTTTGCTGTGGCAGCCAAGCTTCAAGACGACGTACCACTTCCTCTATTTCCTCAATGCTGCCCGCATAAGAAAATCGCATAGTTCGATGACCATCAATCGGATCAAAATCGCGACCCGGTGTGGCGGCAATATTGGTTTCAGCGATCATCTGACGTGCAAATTCCATGCTGTCATTGGTGAAGCGAGAAACATCACAATAGGCGTAGAATGCGCCATCCATCGGTGCAGCAAGGCTCAATCCCATTGTTGGAAGATGATCGAGCAGGATTTTGCGGTTCTGGCGATAGCGATCTTTCACGCGCTCAAGCTCAGCGGTCGCATTGAATGCTTCGATTGCAGCGCGCTGCGAAAGTTCAGGCGCTGAAATATAAAGGCTCTGACCGAGGCACTCGATTGCCCGCACATCAGCTTCCGGCAACACCATCCAGCCAATGCGCCAACCGGTCATGCAATAATATTTTGAGAACGAGTTGATGATCGTCACATCATCTGAAATCTGCAAAGCAGTTACATCTTCGGCTTCATAAGAAAGGCGGTGATAAATTTCATCCGAAATAACGCGAATGCCGAGTTCCTGCGCTGTTTCAATGATTGCCTTGAGTTCTGGTTTGTCTATCACGGCACCCGTTGGGTTGGCCGGGCTTGCAAAAAGCACGCCCTTCAACGGCTTTTCCGCATGAGCAGCTGCCAATGCCTGAGCGGTCAGTGCACCTGATGCGCCGCCTTCATTGGCGATTTCAACCACTTCAAGGCCAAGCGCCGTCAGAATGTTGCGATAGGCCGGATAACCCGGACGCGTGATTGCAACACGGTCGCCCGGATCGAAATAGACCAGAAATGCCAGATTAAACGCAGCCGATGAGCCTGTGGTAATCGCAATACGCTGAGGCGAAACAGATACGCCATAGCACTGCGCATAATGCGCAGCAATCGCCTCACGCAGTTCGATGAGACCAAGTGCATCGGTGTAACCGATGCGACCATCTTTCAGGGCGCGTTCCGCAGCCAGCCGCACAATTTGCGGCGCAGGGTCTGCTGGCTGGCCTACTGCCATCGAAATTATCGGATGGCCCGCCGCACGACGACGATTGGCCTCCGCCAGAACATCCATGGCGTGAAACGGTTCGACCGCGCTTCGGTGTGAAAGAGTATTCAACTTAGTCTCCAAAATGCAGGGAATGCAATGTTACTCCCTCGCCCTATAATCGCCGAATTGGTAAAGCAACAGCGGCTTTGGTAAAAACAGCGATGAAGATTGAGATAAAGCCCTTAAAGTAGATTTGACCTTTAAGATTCGCATCATTTTCTTTTAAGCAGGATGAGAGGCATAATGGGGAGCATGTCTGCAACTTTTCCGATGGAAGCGTTTTCTTTCCGCCGCGTCATCCGCCGTTCCGTAGCCGCTTTTGCGGCACTTGCTATCGGCGTTACGGGCGTATTGCCTGCACAGGCTCAGTCACGTGGTGGTGGCGTTCCGGTTGTGCGTGATGCTGAGATTGAAGCGCTTGTTGCGGATTATGCTGGACCAATCCTTAAAGCAGCTAATCTGGGTGGACGCGGTGTCCGCGTCATTCTCGTCAATTCCCAAAGCTTCAATGCTTTTGTTGATGGACGCCGTATTTTCATCAATACCGGCGCAATCATGCAGTCCGAAACGCCCAATGAAATTATCGGCGTAATTGCACATGAAGCAGGCCATATTGCAGGCGGCCATCAGGACCGTTTGCGTGAACAATTAAGCCGTGCCCGCACGATGGCGGTTATCGGCATGTTGCTTGGCGTTGGCGTTGGCGTTGCGGGTGCAGCATCAGGCAGCAGCGGCGCTGCGGGTGCTGGCGGTGGCATTGCCATGGGTAGTAACGAAATGGCGATGCGCAGCCTGTTGAGCTATCAGCGCACTGAAGAAATCACTGCGGATCGTCTGGCGGTGAATTATCTCAATGCAACTGGCCAATCGACAAAAGGAATGCTCGATACATTCCAGCGGTTTGCTTCTGCCCTTTCGCTTTCAGGCACGCAGATCGATCAGTATCGCATCAGCCACCCGTTGCCGCGTGAACGCATAGCCAATCTGCAGGAGCTCGCAAAAAAGAGTCCAAATTACAACAAGACGGACTCAGCCGCTCTTCAGCTCAGACATGATATGGCGCGTGCTAAGATTGCTGCCTATTCTAACAATATGGGCGCATTGCAACGCATGTTTAAAGCCAATCCCGGTGGCTTGCCTGCGCGTTACGGCAGTGCAATCACAACTTACCTGAACGGCTCGGCGCGTTCCGCAATTCCGAAGTTCGAAGCGCTGATTAAAGAACAGCCAAAAAATCCGTATTTCCATGAAATGATGGGCGAAGTGCTGATCAAGGCCAACGACGCTCAAGGTGCTGCAAAAGCATTCCAGCGCGCCGTTGCGTTGGATACGCGCAAGTCACCATTGCTGCGGATGAGCTATGGTCGTGCTTTAATGCTGACCGGCACCAAAGCTAATATGCCGAATGCAATCAAGGAGCTAAAAGCAGGGATTGCAGCCGACCCCGAATTTCCGGGAGGATATGGTTATCTCGCACAGGCTTATGGCCAGTCTGGCGATATGGCGCGTGCTGATCTTGCAACGGCAGACATGAACTACTATTCCGGCAACCTACAGCAGGCCCAAATTTTTGCTATTCGCGCTCAAAAACAGATGAAACGGGGAACGCCCGACTGGCTGCGCGCGCAAGACATCATCAACGCCAAAACGAAGAAAAAATAATCCCCAGACATTCCAATTGAGAATGTCTGAGCAGTTTTTCAGAACGTAAGAAAGTGATCGATATGAAGAACGTAATTTTAGGCGGATTGGCAGGCGGCATCATTGGTGCCGGAGCCCTCGCTCTCGGCTATTATGCAGGAACTGAGAAGCATCCAGCGCCAGTTGCCCCGATTGAGGCGGCTGCGGCACCTGCGATGACCCAACAGGCTGTCGAAAGCATTGTGCGCAATTATTTGCTACAGAACCCGGAAATCATGGTCGAAGTGCAAACTGCCCTTGAAACTAAACAGGCAGAGGCAGCTCAAGAACAGGTGAAGCAGGTTCTGGCTTCCAGTCAGGATCAGCTTTTCAATCCTGCACATGACGCAGTGTTTGGTAATCCAGACGGTGACGTCACGGTTTATGAGTTTTTCGATTATAATTGCGGCTATTGCAAACGCGCCCTGCCCGACATGGAAGCGATCCTCAAAAACGATAAGAATGTTCGCTTCGTGATGAAGGAATTTCCGATCCTCGGACCAGACTCGATGCGCGCGCATGTTGTCGCGCAGGCTTTCAAAGCTTTGATGCCGGAAAAATATGTCGAGTATCATGAAGTTCTTTTAGGCGCACAGGAACGCGCAACCGAAGCCTCAGCTATCGCCGACGCAGTCAAGCTTGGTGCTGATGAAGTCCAGCTTCGCGAGAAGATGAAAGACCCTGCGATCACAAAAGCTTTCCAGGAAACCTATCAGCTCGCACAAAAGCTTAACATCACCGGAACGCCATCTTACATCATCGGAAACGATCTGGTGCCGGGTGCAATCGGTGCCGAAGGTCTGATCGAAAGAATCGCCGCTGCACGTACAGCTGATAAAAGCTGAGCCGATTAGGAGCGCGCCCTGCAGTTTTTCTTCAGGGCGCGATCCACTCGCCAAAACAAATAAGTGACTATTTTTGCCACAAATTGCATTCATTCCACAAAGAATAGCGGGAAAAACGCTGTGGTGTAACATTAGCATTAATTTAGAGGGTTTCAGCTTGCGTCTAACCTCTCTATATGGAATGCGAAGTGTAATCGAAATTTCGTAATAGGCCCGTAATCCATAACGGATGAACATGGTAAAAACGGTTTTTGTTTTGAACGGCCCCAATCTCAATCTTCTTGGGAAGCGCGAGCCGGGCATCTACGGTGTGGCAACGCTCGATGATATCGAAGCGAGCTGCAAACGCGAATCTGAACAACTGGGCCTTACTGTCGATTTTCGTCAGACGAATTACGAAGGTGATCTGGTCAGCTGGATTCAGGAAGCAGGCAATAAAAACGCCTATGTCCTGATAAACCCGGCTGCTTACAGTCATACTTCGGTTGCTATTCACGATGCAATCCGCTCGGCCAAGGTAACGGTTGTTGAGGTGCATCTGTCGAATATTCATGCGCGTGAAGCGTTCCGGCATCATTCCTATGTCTCCGCAGTCGCCAAGGGCGTTATCTGCGGCTTTGGCGCGGAAGGATACCTGCTCGGCCTGCGCGCACTCGCGGCAATTGCCAAAGAAGAAGAAAACAACGGGTAAGCGTAAAGGGGCCTGATATGTCCAGCAAAACTTCCGTCATCGATAAAGATACAATCCGCGATCTCGCGAACATTCTCAATGAAACCGACCTCACCGATATCGAAGTCGAACATGGTGAACTCCGCATTCGCGTTTCGCGCAATGTAACGGTTCAGGCAGCGGCAACTGTCATGCAGGCAGCACCGGTTGCTGCCGCTGCACCTGTTGCTACTGCTGCTGTAGCCACAGAGCCGACCAAAGCGGAACTTAGCAAGAATGCGGTTCCTTCACCAATGGTCGGCACGGCCTATCTCGCGCCCGCTCCTGGCGCACGCAACTTCATCGAAGTTGGCACACAGGTTAAGGAAGGCCAGACCCTTCTCATCATCGAAGCTATGAAGACAATGAACCAGATCGCCGCTCCACGTGCTGGCACGGTTAAGGCAATTCTGGTTGAAGATGCAGCGCCTGTTGAATTCGGCGAACCACTTGTCGTCATTGAATAAGACGACCCATTGGGTCATTAGAGCGTGTCGCACCCTATGGTATCCTCAACACTCGCTCTATCTCTTTGTTTTTAAGCATGTCTTTATCTCAAAACCGGTTTCCACTTTTGAGAGACATGCTTTAGAATTCAGGCTTATTCAATGAACGGGCAGCAAAGCGCAATGTTTCAAAAGATACTCATAGCCAATCGTGGCGAAATCGCTCTTCGTGTGCTCAGGGCTTGTAAAGAACTGGGCATCAAGACGGTCGCAGTTCATTCCACGGCAGACGCCGATGCGATGCATGTTCGTCTTGCTGACGAAAGCGTGTGCATTGGACCGCCTCCATCACGCGACAGCTACCTGAATATTCATCAAATCGTTGCCGCCTGTGAAATCACCGGCGCGGACGCAATCCATCCGGGCTACGGTTTCCTTTCCGAGAATGCCAAGTTCGCTGAGATTCTTGAAGCACATGGCATTACCTTCATCGGACCAACTTCTTCGCATATCCGTATCATGGGCGACAAGATTGAAGCCAAGCGCACCGCTAAGCGCCTCGGCATCCCAGTCGTTCCCGGTTCAGATGGTGGCGTAACCGACGAAGGCGAAGCCAAGCGCATCGCAAAAGAAATCGGCTATCCAGTCATCATCAAGGCATCTGCCGGTGGTGGTGGCCGCGGTATGAAGGTCGCGCGCACTGAAGATGATCTGGCCGTAGCACTTGCCACAGCGCGTACCGAAGCGGGTGCAGCTTTTGGTGATGATGCAGTTTACATCGAGAAATATCTCGAAAAGCCGCGTCACATCGAAGTACAGGTCATGGGCGATGGTGCCGGCAATGCAATCCATCTTGGCGAACGCGACTGCTCGTTGCAGCGTCGTCACCAGAAGGTCTGGGAAGAAGCCAATTCGCCAGCGTTGAATGCGGAAGCACGCGACAAGATCGGCATGATCTGTGCCAATGCTGTGGCCGATATGGGCTATCGCGGCGCAGGCACGATCGAATTTCTCTATGAAAACGGCGAGTTCTATTTCATCGAAATGAACACCCGTCTTCAGGTGGAGCATCCAGTCACTGAAGCTATTACCGGCATCGACCTCGTTCACGAGCAGATCCGCGTAGCAGCTGGTCTCGGCCTTTCCGTCAAGCAGAGCGATGTTCGCTTCCATGGCCATGCCATTGAATGCCGCATCAATGCTGAAGATCCGCGCAACTTCACGCCTTCACCGGGCTTGATCACCCATTATCATACGCCGGGTGGCCTTGGCATCCGTGTGGATTCGGGCGTTTACTCCGGATACCGCATTCCGCCATATTACGATAGCCTCATCGGCAAGCTGATCGTACACGGCCGCAACCGTGTTGAATGCATGATGCGTCTGCGTCGCGCACTTGATGAGTTCGTGGTCGATGGTGTCAAGACGACCCTGCCCCTTTTCCAGGACCTGATTTCCAATCAGGACATTGCTAATGGTGATTATGATATCCATTGGCTGGAGAAGTATCTGGCTCAGCAGTCAGAAACATCAGGTGCATAAGTAAATTGACCGCAGGAGCTTCCCCGGACGACTATTCAATCGACCCGGAATTGCTCCTGCGGGCCTATGCCACCGGGGTTTTCCCTATGGCAGAAGAAGCGGACGATCCCGAGATTTTCTGGGTTCGACCTGATAAGCGCGGCATCATCCCGCTTGATGGCTTTCACGTTCCGAAAAGCCTGCAAAAAACTATCCGACAAGCTGTTTTTGAAATTAAGCTCGACAGTGATTTTGAGGGCGTTATCGACGGCTGCGCGTGTGGCTCCGGCGAACGTGCGCGAACATGGATCAACGCTCCCATCCGCGAGGCCTATGGTAAGCTTTTTGAGGCTGGTCATTGCCACACGGTTGAAGCATGGCATGACGGTCAGCTGGTTGGCGGGCTATATGGCGTAACGCTGGGCCGCGCTTTCTTCGGCGAAAGCATGTTCACTCGCAAGCGCGACGCATCAAAGGTCTGCCTTGCTTATCTCGTTGAGCACCTGAAGAAACAGGGATTTGTGCTGCTGGATACGCAATTTACCACAGCCCACCTTGAGCGCTTTGGCGCAATCGAAGTGAAGCGCAAAAAATATGAAGCGCTTCTTGATGAAGCGCTTCAGGGCAATGCCATTTTTTAAATCTAATGATTACTTACGCTGATCCGGCGGTGGAACATCAGATTTCTGTTTACAGTCTTTCAGCCATACGTCATAGATCGGATGCTCAACGGCATTCAGACCCGGGCTATCAGCAAACATCCAGCCGGTGAAGATGCGACGAATCTTACGATCAAGCGTAATTTCATCAACTTCGACAAAACTATCGGTACGCGGAGTTTCGCTCTCGGTACGCGAATAGCAAACCTTCGGCGTTACCTGTAGCGCACCGAACTGCACGGTCTCATTAATATAAACGTCAAAGCTGGTAATACGGCCTGTGATCTTATCCAGCCCCGAAAACTCTGCAACGGGATTAGAAATACGCTCGGCATAAGCTGCATTGAAGCTGAACGAACCAACCAACAGCGCGAGCAAAGCAGCCTTAGATGTCTGCTTGAACCAGTTTTTACCGTTTATAGCCGTGCTGGGAGAATACTTCGTCAAAACGGATATCCGTATCAATCTGGTTAATTATAGCGCCGGGATAATTCCTAGGGATCAAATGTGACGATTCGTTGCCCAGTCGCAAGCAACAATGCCGTATCGTCACACAGCAGAGGCATATATCCTCAGCCCATTTACGCAAACCGCGCGCAATAAAAAACGGCATGAATAATCATGCCGTATTTTCTGCTTAATTAGTTACCCGGTGTCCAGGCGTCATATTCACCCGTAACGCGCGGACGTTCGCCCGGTGTTGTTCCCGGAATAGCAATCGCGCCCTTTGGACGATAAGCGAGTGGCGAACCTGTAAGGTTCTGCAAATGTGGCTTCTGCCAGTCACGTGGCTTGTAGTCTTCCTTGCTTGGCGGTGTATCAACGCGGTGATGAATCCACCCATGCCAGCCCGGAGGGATCGAGCTTGCTTCTGCATAACCGTTGAAAATCACCCAGCGACGGGTACGACCTTCAGAGTCTTTGCCACCCTGATAGTAGATATTACCAAACTCATCTTCGCCAACCCGTTCGCCTTTGCGCCAGGTATGAAGGCGGGTGCCAAGCGTCTGGCTATTCCACCACGTGAAGACTTGCGTAATAAATGTTTTCATGACCTATCCAGATCCGTTATTGCCACAGGCAGAATAACTGCCGGGTTTTGAACGCTTATGGCCCTATCAAAGGCACAAGGCAAGGGGCAAGTTGCCGCTGTCACAAGAGTATGATGCAGCAGCAAAGAGTTGCTACATGCTCCAGCCTTCAAGAGACTTTTCCATAATCAGCACTGGCTCTTTGCAATTGGGATCGCCCCAATCTTCGCTGCGGCCGACCTGCGCATAGCCTTTACGCTCGTAAAAACGAACAGACTTTACGTTGCGCTCGATGACTTCAAGATGCATCGTATTAACGCCGGGAAAAGCCATTTCAATTTCCGCCAGAAGCATCGTACCGATGCCCTGAACCTGCGTCTCAGGCCGAACGTAAAGCTGATGAAGCGAGGCTTTTCCTTCTCCGGTCTGACTTGCAAAAGCCATCCCGTCGATACCGCCCTCACCGTTGTCTGCAACGATGAATTCCGAATATGGCTTCTTGAGATTGGCCTTGAGTGCTGCAACAGAATGCCATTGGCCAGTGACGGCATTCACCGTCTCCTGACCAAGAATATCATCGAAAGTCGCATGCCAAGTTGAAACCAGCAATTCGTGCACAGCCTTCAGATCCGCTTCACTGGCGCTGCGAACCCACATTATTCTTCAATCCCGAGCTTGGACTTAACCAGATCGTTAACGGCCTGCGGGTTAGCCTTGCCGCCCGTAGCCTTCATCACCTGTCCAACAAACCAGCCAGCCATGCTTGGCTTTTCCTTGGCCTGCTGAGCCTTTTCCGGGTTGGCTGCAATGATGTCGTCAACAGCCTTCTCAATCGCGCCGGTATCAGTCACCTGCTTCATGCCGCGATCTTCGACAATCTGCTTCGGTTCACCACCTTCGTTCCAGACGATTTCAAACAATTCCTTGGCGATCTTGCCGGAAATTGTACCGTCCTTAATCAGATCAATGATCGCACCGAGCTGTGCAGGCGTAACAGGCGATTCTTCAATGTCCTTGCCCGCCTTGTTCAGCGCACCAAGAAGATCGTTGATGACCCAGTTTGCCGCCAGTTTGCCATCACGACCATCACAAACGACTTCGTAATAATCGGCAATGGCTTTTTCACTGACGAGAATCGACGCGTCGTAAACCGAGATGCCGAGCTTTTCGACAAAGCGATCTTTCTTGACGTCTGGTAATTCCGGCAGATCAGCAGCGAGTGCATCAACAAATGCCTGATCAAATTCAAGCGGCAGCAAGTCTGGATCCGGAAAATAGCGATAGTCATGCGCTTCTTCCTTGGAGCGCATCGAACGAGTTTCACCCTTCACCGGATCAAACAGACGTGTTTCCTGATCGATAGAACCGCCGTCTTCCAGAATAGCAATCTGGCGACGTGCTTCATATTCAATTGCCTGACCAACAAAGCGGATCGAGTTGACATTCTTGATTTCGCAGCGTGTTCCGAACTCACCGCCCGGACGACGAACGGAAACGTTCACGTCGGCACGCATAGAGCCTTCATCCATGTTGCCGTCGCAAGTGCCAAGATAGCGGACAATCGTGCGCAGCTTGGTCAGATAAGCACGCGCTTCATCCGATGAGCGCAGATCAGGCTTGGAAACGATTTCCATCAGCGCCACGCCAGAGCGATTCAGATCTACATAGGACATGGTCGGATGCTGATCATGGATCGACTTACCCGCATCCTGTTCCAGATGCAAACGCTCAATACCAATCTCAACGTCTTCGAACTGGCCCTTATTGTCGGGACCAACCGAGATCATGATCTTGCCTTCGCCAATGATTGGCTGCTTGAACTGCGAAATCTGATAGCCCTGCGGCAGATCTGGATAGAAGTAGTTCTTACGGTCGAAAACCGACTTCAAATTGACCTGTGCGTTGAGACCAATGCCGGTACGCACAGCCTGCTTGACGCATTCAATATTGATCACCGGCAACATGCCCGGCATCGCAGCATCGACCAAAGACACATTGGCATTCGGCTCCGCGCCGAACGCTGTGGACGAACCGGAGAAGAGCTTCGATTCGGAGGTGACCTGTGCGTGGACTTCCATGCCAATGACGACTTCCCAGTCGCCGGTGGCGCCAGAGATGAAGCGTTTCGGTTCTGGTGTGCGCGTATCAATAAGGGTCATGCTGGCTCGCAAATATTCGGATTGAGCTAAAAACTGATTGATTACTGGCTAGAGCAAACCCCTATAGGATGCAAGCTTTTCGGCCAGTCAATTAGAGCACATCCCGAAAAGTGGGAACCGGTTTTCGGAACTAGATGTGCATAAAAACAAAAAGATAGAGCACTTTTTCTGATTCAATCAAAAATGGAAATGCTCTAGCCGTGGTCAAACAGAAAAGGCCGCGCAATGCGCGGCCAATTCCATATTCACGTCAGAGAGAGAATTAAGCCTCGTCGGACTTTTCTTCTGCCTTCTTCTTAGGAGCGGCCTTCTTCTTGGCTGCTGCCTTCTTAGCAGGCTTTGCTTCCGAACCTTCTTCGTCTTCTGCAGTCAGCACTTCCTTCGAAACCTTCTTATCGGTCACGTTGATGTTTGCGAGCAGATGATCAACGACCTTTTCTTCAAAGATCGGTGCACGAAGGTTAGCAACTGCATCCGGCGTCTTGCGCAGGAATTCGTAGATTTCTTTTTCCTGACCTGGGTAGCGACGTACCTGATCGTAAACTGCGCGCTGCAGTTCTTCTTCAGTTACTTCTACGCCAGCCTTTTCGCCGATTTCGGAGAGAACCAGACCGAGACGAACGCGGCGTTCAGCAAGCTTGCGATATTCTTCGCGAGCAGCTTCTTCCGTAGTTTCTTCGTCTTCAAACGTACGACCAGCCTGCTGCAGGTCGAAGTTGATCTGCTGCCAGATGTTGTTGAATTCGGCTTCAACCAGCTTTTCAGGGGTTTCAAAAGCGTAATCGCCATCGAGCGCGTCAAGAATCTGACGCTTTACCTTTTGACGGGTAATCTGGCCGTACTGGCTTTCGATCTGCTCACGAACAACCTGACGCAGACGCTCAAGCGACTCAATGCCGAGCTTCTTTGCAGTTTCGTCGTCGAGAACGAGTTCTCCAGCCTTTTCAACGCCCTTAACAGTGATATCGAAGGTCGCTTCTTTGCCAGCAAGATGTGCTGCGCCGTATTCAGCAGGGAAAGTTACGTTGATAACCTTCTCATCGCCCGCCTTAACGCCAACGAGCTGTTCTTCAAATCCAGGAATGAACTGGTTCGAACCAAGAACGAGCTGAGCGTCGGTGTCTGCGCCGCCTTCAAAGGCTTCGCCGTCGAGCTTGCCGAGATAGTCGATCGTTACGCGATCTTCGTTTTCAGCTTTGCCCTTCTTCGCTTCATAAGTGCGGGTCGAGGAAGCAATGCGCTTAACCTGTTCGTCAACTTCTTCTTCCGAAATGTCGACAACTTCACGGGTTACAGCGATCTTGCTGAAATCCTTGACTTCGATCTTTGGCAGAACTTCGTAAGTCAGCGAGAAAACGAAATCGGCCTTGCCGTCGAGAACCTTTTCAGCTTCTTTTTCGTCTTCCGACATCGAAACGACTGGCTGGGTTGCCGACTTTTCGTTGCGGTCAGCAAGAATCGAGCGCGACGAATCATTGAGGATTTCGTTCACGATCTCTGCCATGAAGGACTTACCGTAGGTCTTGCGCAGGTGCGCAGTTGGCACCTTACCTGGACGGAAACCGTTGATCTTAGCACGACCGCGCGCGGTCTCTAGGCGTTCAGAGAGCTTCGCTTCGAGATCTCCGGCAGGAACCACGACTTTAATCTCGCGCTTCAGCCCTTCATTAAGCGTTTCGGTAACCTGCATGTTCAAACCTTCACTTCTATCATTGTCCCGCCGTTGCCGGCGCTTTTGCCTTGTCGCGGGAGAGAAATTCTTTGCCTTGAGGCAGTTGGTGCGGATAGAGGGACTCGAACCCCCACGGTCTCCCGCCAGAACCTAAATCTGGTGCGTCTACCAATTTCGCCATATCCGCTTCTGAACCGACGTGCACTCCACCGAACACACATTATCGTCTCAGGTATTGAACCGCCTCTCGAAAGCGCGCGTCTCTATAACACTCAATTTTCCCGGTTCAAAGGAAAAAAGCCGTTTTGCAAGATTGATTTTCAGCTCTTTCAAGCCGAAGCGCCTTCGTGCTTTCCGCCCCTATATAGCGATCTTATCGCCTTAGCCAAGCTCTTTTTATTCAAAGCCCGATTAATAGAGCGGCTCTTCGTAAAGTTGGGTTCCTTTATCACGCAAAGCTTTGATTACAGCGGTCCCTGCATCATTCACCGCAACGACCGCAGTGATTTCCAGATCGCGTTGGCTATCCTCAATCACACGCCCCTCGCCCTCAGGAACATAATAACGCTCAATGCCGTAGCGCAAAGTGAGCGTGGCATCTGGATAGTCTGAAATCGCATAGGTCGATTCTCCACGAATCTGCACCTCATCCAAGGCGAGGTCCGTAAAAGGTGTGAAAGATGCGCGCGCCACGTGCCAAATGCCGCCATCACCAGGCTTCAAAGATACATAAACAGTGCGAGAACCATCGACAGGCGACCCATTGATCAACTTGCGGTCAATCGACGTGATGTCATAGCCAAGGATCACATAATCACCACGCATCAGGTCTCGAGGATCAACAGGGCGCGTCTGCAGTACGACCTCATGACCAGAGCGCAGTACAGAGGCGCGTTCCTCAATGCTTGCGTAAAGAATGCCTGTCTGAAGCGCGGCAGCGACAACCGCACCAGCATAAAGCCACTTACTCTTTAATAAGCTCATAGCTTCAACTCCCCTTGGCGCTTTCGTCCGAACCTGTTTTCCATACGGCGGACAAAGGCTGCAAGAAGAAGAACCAGAACACCGGCGATCAGGAAAAAGCCCGATGTACCGATCATTGAGCCGACGGTTGTAAAGGCCAGATAAAGCACTTCAAATGAAAAAGCTGCATAAGCAATCGAACGTAAGCTGCCATTATCCCGCCCGCACAGTGCAAGCGCGCCGACTGCAAGCGCCAGAATGATAATGCCAAAGACAACATCTTGCGTCACGTCTTTGTCGAAGATCGTCGAAAGCATGGTGTCGAGCTGGAGAATACCCAACGCCAGCAATGCAAGCAGCAGCCCGTAAGATGCAAGCGGATGTGCGAAGCGTGTCAGTTTCTGAAGTGGGTCATGTGCGAAAGCATCCGCAAGCATGAAGCCAATGCCAACAATTAACATCATACCGAGAATGAAACGACTCTCGTTCTCAGAATAAAGAAGTGCAGCCCATCCCAAAACAAACAGGCACAATATATGCGCCGCATGTCGAGATTGTGTGAAGCGTGCAGCAATAGCTCCCACCAGAACTAACAAGGGCCCGATCCAGCGATAGCTCAAACTGCCATAATCATTGTCGAAAAAGTAGGTTGAGAGATAAAAGCAAGCGACTGCCGCGCCAAAAGCCGTGAGCACGGAAGAACGAAGAAGGAAGGCCGAGGCAAAAACGCCAACCGCCCAGACGACGGCAGCAGAATGCACATCGCCCGACATATGATACATCTGCCCGACAAGCGCGATACCGGCACCGAATGATGCGGCGGCAATTATATAGAGAGCCTGCGGCAACACAGTATCACCGCGCATCTGCCGCCAGGCACCACCGACATAGCAAACCCATATCAATGCGAAGATCAAGCCGATACGCGCCATGCGCGGCATATCTTGCCAGTTCGCCGCCACCAACATGATGACGGCGGCACCCAGCAAAAGCCCGCCGAGTGTTGCCAGAACCGAACCAAGGCTGAACCGGGGTCCACGTTTTTCAAGGTCAGCGTTCAGTCGCGATGCAGTATCTGCATCAATAAGGCCTTCTTGCTGCCAGCGCGCGACGAGGCGCTCTACTGAAACTGAAAACGACAAAACAACTCCCGAAGAATCTATCCGTTGACGGTATCAACCTACCAAGTGGCTAAGAACATATAGGAAACTCACCAGCCGGCAAACAAATACGTTCTAACCCATTACGGCAATTTTGTGCTTCACCAGTCTAATCGATTTAGAGCGCCGTGCGGAGCCCGCAAAGCAGCTATGCAAACTTGGGTCTGCAAGTAGCGAAAACAATGCGTTATATCATGAGCAACAAACAAGATGAATTGATAATCAGTTCCTCAACGATGAAGGAATACCACCATGAACCTTATCCGCTCTTACAGCAATTGGCGCCGTTACCGCGACACAGTCAACGAGCTTAACCAGCTTTCGACTCGCGAACTCAATGATCTTGGCATTTCCCGCGCAGACATCCCATATGTAGCGCGTCAGTCCAAGGGTCGTTAAGTCTAACGGACTTTAAAACGAATTCAAATTTGCTGGGCCTGAATCCTCCTCCCATCAGGCTCGGCTCGTCGCAAAGCACTCCTCCTCCCAAGCTTTGCGATACTATAGGACCGGACTCTCCTCCTCCCAATTCCGGTCTGACAATAATGGCATCCATCGCACCTCCTCCCGCGATGGATGCCATTAGTTTTTCTGGCACCTGTTTACACTACCGCGACGCTCTTCTCCCATTGAAGGCGGCATGCAAAGGAGGTATGGGATTGCCATGTCAAAAGATACAAATCTCTCCCCCGTACATGTCATCGGCGGCGGCCTCGCTGGATCAGAAGCCGCATGGCAGCTTGCGCAAGCTGGCGTGCCAGTTATTCTGCATGAAATGCGCCCCGTTCGCGGCACCGATGCGCACAAGACAGATAATCTTGCAGAACTGGTTTGTTCCAATTCATTCCGCTCGGACGATGCTGAAACAAATGCTGTTGGCGTGCTTCACGCAGAAATGCGCCTTGCGGGATCGCTGATCATGGCCTGCGCCGATGCCAATCAGGTCCCGGCCGGTGGTGCTTTGGCGGTCGATCGCGATGGCTTTTCGCAGGCTGTGACCGCAAAGCTTGAGGCGCATCCGCTGATCACCATTGAACGCGAAGAAATCACTGGTTTGCCGCCAGAAGAATGGGGGCAGGCAATTGTCGCGACTGGCCCTCTGACGGCGCCTTCATTAGCTGAATCTATTCAGGCACAAACCGGTGCGAATGCTTTGGCATTCTTCGACGCCATCGCGCCGATCGTGCATTTTGATTCGATCAATATGGATGTCTGCTGGTTCCAGTCGCGCTACGACAAGGTTGGCCCAGGCGGCACCGGCAAGGATTACATCAACTGCCCTATGGACAAGGAGCAGTATGAGGCTTTCGTTGCGGCCCTCATCGAAGGCGACACGACAGATTTCAAGGAATGGGAAGGTACGCCCTATTTTGATGGCTGTCTGCCAATCGAAGTCATGGCAGAGCGCGGCGCTGAAACTTTGCGCCATGGCCCGATGAAGCCAATGGGCCTCACCAATGAGCACAATCCGACCGTCAAGGCCTATGCTGTCGTGCAGTTGCGTCAGGACAATGCGCTTGGCACGCTTTACAACATGGTCGGTTTTCAAACGAAGCTGAAATACGGTTCACAGACCGGTATCTTCAAGATGATCCCCGGTCTTGAGAACGCAGAATTTGCCCGTCTTGGCGGCTTGCACCGCAATACCTATCTCAATTCGCCAGTGCTGCTCGATAATGTGCTGCGTCTCAAATCACGCGAAAGCGTGCGTTTTGCAGGCCAGATCACCGGTTGCGAAGGCTATGTCGAATCATCTGCCATTGGTCTTCTGGCTGGGCGTTTCACCGCTGCCGAAAAGCTTTGCAAAACACCAGTCGCGCCACCACTCACCACTGCATTTGGTGCGCTGCTCGGCCACATCACTGGCGGTCACATCGTTGCTGATGATGCAGAGCCGGGCAAGCGTTCGTTCCAACCGATGAATGTGAATTTCGGCCTATTCCCGCCAATCGAAGTGCCAAAAACTGAAGGCAAGCGCCTTCGCGGCAAGGAAAAGACGATTGCGAAAAAGCGTGCTTTGTCTGCACGCGCACTGACCGATTTTAAGGAATGGCTGAGCAACAACGCATAGTTCAGAAATAAAATAAAGATCGATGAGATAAGGCGGTTTTCCTTTTCAGAAAACCGCCTTATTCGTTTAAAAACCAGCTCTAAACATCAGCCATTGTTTTCGTATAGCCGAAAGGTCCGCAACCTGATCGGCGGCCTTGCTGCCCAATCGCTCAATGGCATTGAGATAGGCCGGGACAAGCGCCATAGGCAGAAATGCCGGGCCGAGGCTTTTCGGCAAATCTTTCTTTGCCTTATCAAAAATCGCCAGATGTTCGCGTGCGAGCGCAATCATCACACTGACAACCCGCTCATGAGCAGATTTGTCGTCATTAGCCAGAAATGCTTCACGCGACACGCCAACCGCCTGCAACATATCCGCAGGCACATAAAGCTGTCCGCGACGACGATGAATCGGCAAAAGACGCAACAAGCCAGTAACCGCCTGCGCAACACCTGCGTGGCCGATCGTTTCTGTGTGCGCCTGCGCAGCATTACGATCAAGAATAAGTGTGCCAAGCTGAATCAAAGCAGAAGCGGTTTCTCCGCAATAGCCTTCCAGATCATTCCGGCTTGGCATCGTATCATCATAGAGATCGAAAATACGCGCTTCGCAATAATTATCGAAAGCCACGCGCGGCAGATCATATTTGCTTATCGTCTCGAGCAGTGCTGCTGCCAAAGGATGTGCTTCAGCACTTCCTCGCGCCTCGCCATTGATCAGATCACGCCACCATTGCAGACGCACTTCACCGGGCAATGGCTCATGAACCAGATCGCGAATTCGCGCAATTTCCGCATTGAATGCATAAAGTGCCGCAAGCGCACCCCGCTTTTCTTCCGGCGCATAAAGCACTGAAAGATAACGATCCCGGTCAGCCTCACGCAAAAGCGCCAGGCAATGTTCTTGATTCTGGTTCATCAGTTCAGTCTACCGCAAGCAGCGCAGCTGCAACCGCACGATCTTCCGCAAGCAAAACATTATAAGTACGCACAGCAGCGCCTGTGCTCATCGGATCAGACGAAATACGATGTTCGCGTAGCACAGCGCGTACATCTTCCGGGATTCGGCGCAAATCCATACCCGTACCCACCAGCAGGATTTCGATATCATTCGCCTGTTCCAGAATAGCGCCCAGATCTTTCACCGAAATAATGGGTGGTGTCTGCGGCTTCCAGCCATGAATACCGGATGGCAGGCAAAGGATTGACCCGATATGCGACATATCAGCAAAGCGGAATCCGCCATTGCCATAGGCATCAATCGGTGCGCGGCCCGGAAAATGGGCTTCGCGAATTTCTATACCCTTAGCCATGTCAGAGCATTCCCAGTTCAGATTGAGTCATTAGAAATGCTCTGTCCATTTTTTGCGCACATCTTGTTCCGAAAACCGGTTCCCACTTTTCGGGATGTGCTTTAATTATCCAGATTGAGCGACTGCTCAAGATCATCACTCATTGCATCTCTATCTGCTTCGCGAGGCTTGAGGCCAAACTGAACCAGCAAAGGTGCTGCGATAAAGATCGAAGAGTACGTCGCAACGATAATACCCACGCTCAGCGCCAGTGCGAACATTCGAATATCCGCACCACCAAACATATAGAGCGGAATATGCGCAATGAAAGTCACAAAAGCCGTCGGCAAAGTACGCGACAAGGTTTGATTGATCGAGGCATCGATAATTGCGGGCAATGGTGCACTGCTGTAACGGCGCAGATTTTCACGCACGCGGTCATAGATCACGATAGTATCGTTAAGCGAGTAACCGATGATCGTCAGAACCGCAGCCACACTCCATAGATTGAATTCCATGCGGAAGACAATGAACACGCCCGCCAGAATGATAACGTCGTGAAGTGTTGAAAGAACCGCACCGAGCGCCAGCTGCCAGCGGAATCTCACCCAGACATAAACAAAGATACCAGCGAGCGACAAGAATAGTGCCAGGAGCCCTGCCTGTGAAAGCTGCTCGGATACTGTCGGGCCAACCACTTCAACACGCTGGAACGAATAGTCCTGCTCGAACTCGCCACGCAGTTTCACTGCAACGGTCTGCTCGGCATCGTCACCCACTTCCTGACTGCCGATGATAACAAGAGCTGAGCGTGGCGACTTTGCAGGCAGCACGCGCGCGCTGTCGATATTCAGCTCGCTCATGCGCTCTTCAATATCTGGCAGATCTGCATCACCGCTGCGCGCCTGCAATTCGACCATTGAACCGCCACGGAAATCAATGCCGTAGTTGAAGCCAATGTTGACGAAGAGCGCGACAACGATTGCCGAAGCCAGGACCGAAATCGCAAGCGTTACGAACTGGAGACGCATAAACGGAATATGCGTAACTGTCGGCACCAGTTTCAAACGGCGCTTCGGAATTTCCTTCGGCTTTGCAGTTCGCACCCATTGGGCAATCAGCAAACGCGTGAAGGTCAGTGTCGTGAACAGTGTCGTCAAAATGCCGATTGTAACGGTAAGCGCAAAACCATGAACCGGACCGGACCCCATCAGGAACAGCACGAGTGCTGCAATCATCGTGGTCAAATTGGCGTCAACAATCGTTGAGAGCGCGCGATAAAAGCCAGATTCCATTGCCTGAACGACGGAATAGCCCTTGCGTCTATCTTCTCGAACACGTTCATAAATCAGAATATTGGCGTCAACCGCCATACCGATAATCAGCACGATACCCGCAACGCTCGCAAGCGTAATGGACGCCCCAATCAGTGATATGACAGCAACGAGAATGACCATATTGACGACGAGCGCCACCATGGCAATCACGCCGAGGACGCCATAGGACAGGATCATAAACAGACCGACGAGCAACATTGCGAGCAATGCTGCAGAAACCGCAGCACTCGCATAATCGTCGCCAAGCGCGGATGCAATTGTGCGCTCTTCAAGAACGGTGACAGCCTTAGGTAAAGCACCGGAACGCAGAACAACCGACATATTGTTGGCCGATTGCAAATCAAAAGCGCCGGAAATCTGCAATTCATCGGTATCAAGCGGCTCGTCAACGACAGGTGCGGAAACGACCTGATTATCAACGACGATGGCAAAAGTCTTATCGGTGACCTGAGCGGTCGCGGCTGCGAGAGCGCTGCGCCCCTTCTCATCCAGTGTCAGAGTGATGACAGGTTCATTGTCATCGCCGCCAAGTGTCGCTTTTGCATCGACAACGTCCGCCCCCGTGAAAATTGGCTGTTTTTTTACGAGGTAGCCAACGGGCGGATCGTCAGAAGAATAAATAATCGAGCTATCCGTCGGCGAAGCGCCACCGCGGATAACATCATCAGGCGACATGCTGTCATCGACTGCAAGGAATGAAAGTTCGCCACGAATGCTGAGAATATCTTTTAGAAGCTGGGCGTCGTAGAGGCCCGGAACTTCAACGCGAATACGATTGCGGCCTTCTTCATCAACAATCGGGTTGCCGTAACCCAATTCCTCAAGTCGCTGACGCATAACGTCTTTTGTGCGGTCGACATCGCCTCGGCCAAGATTCTGTACCTGAAGCACAAGGCGTGAACCACCCGACAGATCAAGCCCGAGTGCGACCTGTTTGGTCGGCAGAAAGCCCGGCAGATTAGCCAGAGTTTCACGCGAGAAAAAATTAGGCGATGCAATGATGAAGCTGGCGATAATTGCCAACCAGATCAAAGCCGATTTCCAACGTGAAAAATATAGCATCGGGCAGCAATTCCGTTTCGGCTGGAAGAACTTAAACCGGATGCATAGTGCAGCCGGTTTTGTGGGAAGCGTGCGCTTTACGCAGGCCTCACAATAATGAACAGGCCCCGGTTAGGGAATCCTTATCGGGGCCTGTTCAAATCAAAAATTACTTATTCTTGTTATCAGCGACTGGTTCGCCCTTAACGCGCACTTCCGAAAGAGCGCTGCGCAGAACGCGAATCTTCACGCCTTCAGCAATTTCAACGTCAAGTTCACCATCGTCGTGGACCTTCTGGACCTTACCGACAATGCCGCCACCAGTTACAACTGTATCACCGCGACGAACGGCTGCGAGCATTTCCTGACGCTTCTTCATCTGGGTCCGCTGTGGACGAATGATGAGGAAATACATGATAACGAAAATCAGGACGAAAGGCAGAATGCTCATGAGCATATCTGGCCCCATAGCGCCACCGGAAGCCTGAGCATAAGCTGGTGTTACAAACATTAGTTACTCCTCTGGAAGTCTCAAAAGACAAATTCTTAATGGCATTACAATGGTTAGTGCGCCAATTGCAACCGACGATGGCTTCATGCAGCCATAGCCACACACTTTTCCTGCAGGTTGTTGCATGTTAAGCCATCATCCTCACCATCTGAGGGCATGGAATGACGACCGAAAATATATTAAGCCAGAAACTCGACCGCCTGATCGCGGCCCTGGAACGCATTGCGCCACCGCAGCCAGCAACACCTGATTTTGAATCTGCAAATTGTTTTGTCTGGGCGCCTGAGCGTCTGACGCTTGATGCGGTGAAGCGTGTCAATCGCGTCGATATTGGACTTATCCGTGGCGTCGATCTCGTGCGTGATCAGCTTGTCGATAATACGCGCCGCTTTGCAAAAGGTTATCCGGCTAATAATGTGCTTCTTTGGGGTGCACGCGGCATGGGCAAATCATCGCTCGTCAAGGCAGCACAGGCCAGCGTCAATGCGGAACAGGCCGATAAGCTTCCGCTGAAACTCGTTGAAATTCATCGTGAAGATATCGACAGCCTCCCTGCCCTGATGAAACTCATCAAGGAAACGCCCTATCGCTTCATTCTGTTCTGCGATGATCTGTCATTCGATCACGATGATACATCATACAAGTCGCTCAAAGCCGCACTTGAAGGTGGTGTGGAAGGTCGTCCGGACAATGTGGTTTTCTATGCGACGTCCAATCGTCGTCACCTGATGCCGCGTGACATGATCGATAATGAACGTTCAACGGCGGTCAATCCATCGGAAGCGATTGAAGAAAAAGTGTCGCTGTCTGACCGCTTCGGCCTGTGGCTAGGCTTCCACAAATGTAATCAGGAAGATTATCTGGCGATGGTCGATGGCTATGCTGCCAATTACCAATTGGATTACGATCCAAAGCTATTGCATGCAGAAGCGTTGACATGGTCAACCACACGCGGCAATCGCTCCGGTCGTGTTGCCTGGCAATATATTCAGGATCTGGCTGGCCGACTTGGTAAGGCGATATAAAGCGCATCCCGAAAAGTGTGAGACGTTTTTCGGTCAAGATGCGCGTTAAGAAAAGCCCAATAAAAAAGGCGGGCCTGAGACCCGCCTTTCTTAATTCTTTGATCGAATTTCACTTATGATTCCAAATATTTGGAAGGATTGACCGGCGACGAGTTCTTGCGGACTTCAAAGTGCAGCTTTGGCGATTTCGCGTTGCCGCTCATGCCCGACTTTGCAATATCTTCACCGCGACGAACCTTCTGGCCGCGCTGCACGAGGATCTGGCTGTTATGTCCGTAAACAGTCACAAGGCCATTATCGTGGCGGATCAACACCGTCTGTCCGAATTCCTTCAGACCATCGCCGGAATAGATAACGACGCCATTTTCAGCAGCTTTTACAGGAGTGCCTTCCGGCACCATGATGTCGATACCGTCGTTAACGGAAGTGCCGTCACGCTGACCGAAGCTTGCGAGAACGCGACCGCGAACCGGCCAGCGCATCTGCGAAATCCCGGTCGAAGATGGTGCTGCGGACTGATCCTTCTCAGCATCTTCGATGACTTTATTGCTCGCTGATGGCGGCGTGTAAGGCTTGACGTTTGAAGCTTCATTCGGCGCAACCGAAGCAGTCTGCACTGGAGCTGTGACGGCTGGCTTTACCGGCTGTGGCGATACGGCTGCAACCTGTGTTGCGGCACCCGCTGCAGCGGATGGAATAACAAGATTCTGGCCTACACGGATTGCACCGTTTGAAAGGCCATTCGCCTGCTTCAACTGCTCAATTGGTACATTGTGCTTCTGCGCAATCGAGAAAAGCGAATCACCTGATTTGACGGCATAGCCACCTGCAGCTGTGGCAGCTACTGGTGCTGCAACATGACCGGCAACAGGAATTGGCGCGCCATTTGCAGTTGCTGGCAATTGCCCGAGAACATTCGACTTCGCATTAGCGGCTGCATTGTTTGCAGCACCGGCAGCACTTGCGACCTGCGTTCCGGCATTGTTGACATGGCTCGTTGCCACGTCACGCGCCTGGTTCACCTGATTTTGTGCCTGCGTTGCAGCAGCAGCAACTGGTGCCGAAGACACTGGTGGCAGACTGTTGCGCTGAACCGAACCACTTGAAACAGGTGGCGCCGCGGCTATCGGTGCAGATGCGTAAACATCATTAGCCGGCTGCTGCTGAACAACACGCTGATTAGGCGTGGAACCGGTAAACATGCCATCGGTAAAGCGCATTGTGTCGGCGCTACACCCTGCACCAAATCCGGCAATCAAAACGATCGCTGCATTTCGCAGGAGACGTTCAGACGTATGCTGCAATATTGGAAAACGCATGATCAACTCGCCCAACTCTAGAACTCACTTGGACTCATTAAAACGCGTTAATGTTACTCGCTGGTTAAGAATGGACATTTCTTATAAAAAATATTCACCAATTAGACACCATACGTGCACAAAAACACCACAACACACGGAGCTATAGGCTGCAAAAGCTGAATTTTGCCCGGATTAAGTAGCGAGCAAATTTCTTACAATACCGAGGAAATGCCTTCAATAAATGGCTGATAACGAACAGGCATAATATTGGCCTGTTCAAAACGGCTACCAACTTTCGCAATGCGCGTAACCATCTGGACATCGTCACTCGGGCCGACTGGTGCTACCAGAACGCCATGCGTTGCAAGAAGCTCCACGAAATGACGCGGAATATCTTCGCACGCTAACCAGATTATGATTCGGTCAAATGGCCCACCCGGCATGCCATGGCGACCGTCCGCATGTTTAACCATGATGTTTTCGCGCTTAAGCGTGACAAACTGCTGCAAGGCACGATCACAAAGCTTGCGATAACGCTCAACCGTTGTCACACGGCCCGACAAAATCGACATGACCGCCGCAGTGAAACCAGACCCTGTGCCGATTTCCAAAACACGATGTCCTGGTTCAAGATCAAGTGCTGCGATCACGCGTGCCTGATCGTCGATGCCTTCAATATATTCGCCGCAATCAAGCGGCGCTGTGCGCTGGCTGTAAGCAAGATGCGACCACGCAGAGCCCATAAAGCTCTGACGTGGCGTTGCTTCAATCGCACCAAAAAGGCGGGCATCATTGATGCCACGCGCCCTCATGCGCATAACGAAGGATGCAAATCCTTCCCTGTCCGAAAGCTGCGGGCGTTCAGACACAGCCTGATTCATGCTTCGACCCCCAGAGCTTCAACACCCAGTGCTTTGCTTAGATCTGCACGAACCTTCTGCGCAGTGAGATCAAGCTGAAGTGGTGTAACAGAAATAAAATCACCCTTGATCGCAGCAACATCACTGTCCACCGCAACCTCGGCCTTCGTCCGACCAAATTGCAGCCAGAAATAAGGGAAACCGCGACCATCACGGCGCTCATCAAGACGTGCATCGTGGCTGAGTTTGCCCTGCGCAGTAACGCGCGTGCCTTTGACTTCATCAGGCGCGCAATTCGGGAAATTCAAATTGATCAAAACGCCTTCAGGCCAACCAGCTTCAACCAGCTTTTTGATCAACTCAGGCGCATGCGCTTCTGCGGTTTCCCAAGGCAGAACGCGACGGCCATCATCGTAATCATATTCCTGCGAGAGCGCGATTGCCTTCACGCCGAGAAGTGTGCCTTCCATAGCACCTGCAACAGTGCCGGAGTAAGTCACATCGTCAGCCATGTTGGCACCGGAATTGACACCAGACAGGATAAGGTCAGGCGCTCCCGGCAGTACATGACGCACGCCCATAATAACGCAATCGGTCGGTGTGCCGCGCAGTGCAAAATGACGTTCATCGATCTGGCGCAGACGAAGCGGCTCTGACAGGGTGAGCGAATGCGCAAGACCGCTCTGGTCTGTTTCAGGAGCGACAACCCAGACATCATCTGAGAGCTTGCGTGCGATACGCTCCAGAACTGCGAGGCCTTCAGCGTGGATACCATCATCGTTCGTCAGCAAAATTCGCACGTCTTCACTCCTTCATTCAGATCATAAGATTTAACTACGCTGCTTTCTCGATGCGCGTAAGGCCGCCCATGTATGGCTGTAATGCTTCAGGAATATGAATGCTGCCGTCTTCTTGCTGATAATTTTCCATAACAGCAATTAATGCGCGGCCAACAGCGACGCCCGAACCGTTGAGCGTGTGCACAAAGCGCGTCGCTTTTTCCGCTTCCGGACGATAGCGCGCATTCATGCGACGGCCCTGGAAGTCACCACAAACCGAGCAGCTCGAGATTTCGCGATAAGCATTCTGGCCCGGCATCCACACTTCGATATCGTAGGTCTTCTGCGCGCCAAAGCCCATGTCGCCGGTGCAAAGCACAACCGTGCGGAACGGCAGGCCAAGGCGTTTCAGCACTTCTTCTGCACAAGCGGTCATGCGTTCATGTTCCGCAGCCGAGCTGTCTGCATCGGTGATCGAAACCATTTCCACTTTGAGGAACTGATGCTGGCGCAGCATGCCGCGTGTATCACGGCCGGAAGAACCCGCTTCCGAGCGGAAACATGGCGTCAATGCTGTATAACGCTGCGGCAGAGTTTTCACGTCAACGATTTCATCCGCAACCAGATTGGTCAGCGGCACTTCTGCCGTTGGAATGAGCCAACGACCATCCGTCGTGCGGAAAAGATCTTCGGTGAATTTCGGCAACTGACCCGTGCCATAAACAGCTTCGTCACGCACCATCAGCGGCGGCATGGTTTCCACGTAGCCGTGCTCAGTGGTGTGCAGATCAAGCATGAATTGGCCAAGTGCACGCTCAAGACGCGCAAGGGGTCCTTTGAGAACCGTAAAGCGCGAGCCTGCAATTTTTGCGGCACGTTCAAAATCCATGAAGCCAAGCGCTTCACCAAGCTCATAATGTTCTTTTGGTGTGAACGAAAAATTACGCTGATTTCCGATGCGACGGATTTCGACGTTGCCTGCCTCGTCTTCGCCAAGCGGCACATCATCCGCTGGAACATTTGGAAGCGTGGAAAGCGCGTCATTGAGTTCTCTGATCAGACGACGTTCGGTTTCTTCGGCTTCCGTCAAAAAAGCCTTCAGCTCGCCAACTTCCGCCTTCAGTCGATCAGCGGTTTCAGCGTCTTTCTCGGCCATAGCCTTGCCGATTTCTTTAGAAGCGGCATTGCGGCGTTCCTGAGCAGCCTGAACCTTGCCGACATGCTCACGGCGCTTTTCATCCAGCGCGATCAGTTCGGACGAGCGCGACTCTGATCCGCGCTTGGCAAGCGCCTTATCAAGAGCTTCAGGGTTTTCGCGAATCCATTTGATGTCGAGCATGGGAAAAGCCGTTTCGTGTAATTTAACAAGATAGAGGCTGCGATCATGCAGCCTCTGTTTAACATAAGTCCAGATCAGGAAGTCGGAGCGCTGTCCTCGGCGTCAGCCTCGTCTTTCGCTTCTTTCCGCTGCTTCTCGATCATTCGGGCCAATATGATAGAAATCTCGTAGAGAAGGATCGTTGGTATGGCAAGACCGATCTGGCTTGCCGGGTCTGGCGGTGTCAAAACCGCGGCAACCACGAAGGCAATCACAATCGCATATTTGCGCTTGTCTCTCAGTCCTTCGGATGTCAGCAAACCTGCCCGCGTCAGAAGACTTGTAACGACTGGCAACTGGAAAACCAGACCAAAGGCAAAAATGAGCGTCATGATGAGGCTCAGATATTCAGAGACCTTTGGCAGAAGCGAAATCTGCACTTCACCGTTTCCACCCGACTGCTGCATTGCAAGGAAGAACCACATCACCATCGGTGTAAAGAAGAAATAAACCAGTGCGCCGCCAATCAGGAACAGAATCGGCGAAGCAATGAGGAACGGCAAAAATGCCATGCGCTCATGCTTATAAAGACCCGGAGCGACGAACTTATAAATCTGCGCCGCGATGATCGGGAATGCGAGCACAATGCCGCCAAACATGGCGACTTTCACCTGTGTGAAGAAGAATTCCTGTGGTGCTGTATAGATCAGTTCTGCTTTCGAGCGATCCATACCTGCCCAATCGATTGCCCATTGATAGGGCACGACGAGCAAGTTGAAGAGATGCTTGGCAAAAGCAAAACAGAAAACAAAAGCGACAAAGAACGCCAAAATCGCCCAGATCAGGCGACGGCGCAGTTCAATCAGATGTTCGAGCAGAGGTGCGGCGCTCTGTTCAATTTCGGCCTCATCCCGTTTCACGCTTTGCTTCCTGTCTTGTCAGTCGTCTTTTTTGTGGTCTTTTTAGCAGGAGCGACAACCTTTCTGGTCGTAGCTTTTGGCACAGCTGGTTTCTTCGCGGCAGCGACTGTCGCGGGCTTAGTCGCAGCAGGCTTTGCAACTGTTTCGGATTTAGCAACAACAGCCTTCGGTTTAGCTGCTCTTGGCTTTGCCTTAACCGGCGTTTCCGCAACAGGCGTTTCTACTGCCGCAGCTGGAGCAGCCTTCTTGCGTGGTGCCTTTGGCTTAGCAACCGGCTTTTCGACCGGACCTTCAACAGGAACCGTTGCGCCATTTGGCTCAACAGGCGTCGTCACTTCTGAAAATTTTTCAGGCTCAGCCGGTGACATGGATGTCGTCGACTGGAGACCAGCCCGAATATCCTCTCCAGCACTACGAATCGGGTCGAAGACCTGCGTAAGCTTCGAGCGCGGATCAAGCTTGCGTGCTTCATCGACAATGTTCTTCACATCTTCAAGTTCGGCCTCTTTCAAAGCTTCATTGAACTGATTGCGAAATTCATTGGCCGTACTTCGCATCCGCGCTGTTGCTTTGCCGAAAGCTCTGAGCATCTTCGGCAAATCCTTAGGCCCCACCACCACGATCATCACGATCGCGATAATCAGCAGTTCAGACCAACCGATATCCAACATATTTGATACTCCGCGCTTTTGCGCGCGCCTTGTATTTCGGCGGAAAACCGCATTTCAAATCACAAATTGACCTCTATGGAGGCTACTCGTGATCAGCTTGGATTTTTTATTTATGCTGCGCACCCTATTGCACGCAGCCAAAGCAGATCACATCAGGACTTTGTCGTCTTCTTGACATCCTTAACGGTATCGTCAGCGCGCGCATCAATCGTACGACCAACACCATTGGCATCAGCCTTAGCATCCTCCTTCGCAGCGTCTTCTTCAGACATGCCCTGCTTGAAGTTCTTGATGCCCTTGGCAACATCGCCCATCAGTTCAGGAATTTTGCCACGACCGAACAGAAGCAGCACAACCGCGAGAACGATCAGCCAGTGCCAAATTGAAAAGCTACCCATTTTATTCCTCTCAATGCCGTGATCCACGGCGTATTTCTGTATTGCTGATTACGATTTAAGCGTTTTCAACAAATCTTTCAAACAGAAGTGTGACCGTGAACGAAGATACACCAATTTTATTTGTCGTATCTTGCTTTAAATCAATCACCGCGCGGTGCTAGCAACCCCAATCCTTCAAGATCGATATCCTCCAGCGGTTCTTCGTCGGCTGTCAACTCATCGGGATCAACATTGGGAACCGGGACAGAAAAACCGGACGGAGTGCGCGCTGACAATAGCCCTGCCCCGCGTAATTCTTCCAACCCCGGAAGATCACGAATCTCCGGTAGGCCAAACTGGTCGAGGAATGCGTCTGTCGTGCCATAAGTCACCGGGCGACCCGGCGTGCGGCGGCGACCACGCAGTTTGATCCAGCCAGTTTCCATCAACACATCAAGCGTACCCTTGGATGTTTCGACGCCGCGAATATCTTCCAGTTCTGCGCGTGTCACAGGCTGATGATAGGCAATGATTGCCAGCACTTCCATCGCCGCACGCGATAGTTTGCGTTGCTGAACTGTTTCACGGCTTAAAAGAAATCCGAGATCAGGTGCCGTGCGAAAAGCCCATGCTGTGCCAACCTGAACCAGATTGACGCCCCTGCCCTCATAGATTTTTTGCAAATGATTGAGCACAGCGGGTAAATCGGCATTGCCCGGCAGACGCTCCGACAAGGCACGTTCCGTCACAGGTTCTGCGGAAGCAAAAATAATAGCCTCGGCGATCCGGCTGAACTCAGCAAGTGTCATTGATGATTCTGGAGTTTCAGCATTGTCGTCAAAGTCATCAATCTCGATTTCTGTCTCAGACATCCGCGTCCTCATCCAGTTCATTCATTCCAGCCTGAACACGCATATAAATCGGCTCAAAAGGCGCATTCTGACGGACCTCAAGCTTACCTTCACGGACGAGCTCTAAACTTGCAGCAAACGAGCTTGCCAAGGCCGATGCGCGTTCTTGCGGTGTCAGTGCATAATTAATCAGGAAGCGGTCGAGCGAAATCCAGTCGTCACTTATTCCCATCAGCCGCACAAGCGCACTGCGTGCTTCCTTCAAAGACCAGACGGCACGTTTTTCGATCTGAACATGTGTCACGCTCTGACGTTGACGTTGCGATGTATAAGCGGTCAGCAACTCATAAAGCGTAGCAGAAAACTGGCTTGAACGATCCACGACAACCAGTTCTGGCATTCCACGCGCAAAAACATCTCGTCCCAGCCGTTTGCGGTTAACGAGATTTGCCGCAGCGTCGCGCATTGCTTCAAGACGCTTCAGACGGAATTGCAGCGTGGCGATTAGCTCTTCACCTGTGGCTTCGTCATCGCCCTTCTGTTTAGGAATCAGAAGCTTGGACTTCAAATAAGCAAGCCATGCCGCCATCACGAGATAATCGGCAGCCAGTTCGAGCTTGAGAGCCTGCGCCTGCTCGACGAAGCCCAGATATTGTTCCGCAAGCGCCAAAACAGATATGCGGGAGAGATCAACACGCTGCGTTCGCGCAAGATGAAGCAGCAAATCCAGCGGACCTTCAAAGCCCTGCACATCGACTAACAGTGAGGGTTCGCCATCGTCGATTTCAGATTCATTTTGCCACAGAGCATCCATCGGCACATTTGCACCGTCTTTGCTGCTTGTGTTGGTTTCTGATCCGGCCACGCGGTTTTCCTGTCGTCCTGATGGTCAGCGCATAAACCCCACTGACCTTTTGAGGACATCTTATCCTAAGAATCGCCTGTTAAGCTATTGCTTGAAACAGCTGTCCAAACTCTTCGCGCAGTTCCGCTTCATCAGACAAATCAGGCTCACCCGCATAAACTTCAGCAAGGTCTGCACGCCTGAGCGACTTGCCCTCCAAAATTGGAACACGAGGCGCAACCTTTTTGAGTTCTTCCATCACGCCCGCGCAATAAAGAACAATATCGCAACCCGCATTGGTGATGCCTTCGGCAATATCGCCAATATCGCCGGACAGCGCCTTCATCGAAATATCATCGCTGATGATCAAACCATCAAACTGGATGACGTCACGAATGACAGTATTGATAACCGTTGGCGAAAGCGTTGACGGGTTCTTCGGATCAAGGCTGTCAAAGATCACATGCGCAGTCATTGCCATTGGCAAATCATTGAGTGCTTTGAATGGCACGAAATCATGCGCGACCAGCTCAGACAAGGGCACATCAACTCGCGCCAGTTCTTTATGCGTATCACTGAATGCGCGACCATGTCCCGGCATATGCTTGATAACCGGCAAAACGCCACCCGCAAGCAAACCCTCAGCTGCAGCGCGTCCCATCAGCGCCACTTCTTGAGGATTTTTAGAATAAGCGCGTGCACCGATCACATCATGCGCTCCGTCTATCGGCACATCGAGAACGGGCAGACAATCGGCATTCACCCCAACTTTAAGCAGGTCGAATGCATGCAACCGTGCATGAAGCCATGCTGCGCGCAGGCCAGCATCATGATCGCGATTGTAGATCGCACCAATTTCCGCAGCTGCCGGATAATTTGGAACCAGTGGCGGACGAAGGCGCTGCACGCGTCCACCTTCCTGATCAATAAACACCGGCATTTGCGGGCGATCTGTCGCGTCGCGCAATTGTGCGGTCAGATCAGCAACCTGCTCAAGGCTTTCGACATTGCGTGCGAAGAGAATAAAGCCCCAAGGCTTTTCATCACGGAAGAAGGCTATCTCATCTGGCGTCAGCTTTGTACCGGCTACACCTGCAATCCACGCCTTGCATTCGCTCATGCGATATTCCTTCGATTCATTTGCACTCAAAATCAGTGATTATGACTTAACCGAAAAACATTCAGCTTGGTAGTCTCACGAAAAAGGGCGGCCAAAGCCGCCCTCTTCAAATTCATTAATCCAATTGTTACTGCGTTACAAAGCAGCTACCACCCGCCGTCTTAAAGCGACCGCAAAGCGCATTTGCCTCTTCTTTCGAACCAGCCTGAACTCGAACACGGTAATAAGTGCCCTTGTTCGGAATATCGGCGCGCTTAATATCAACGGCACGGCCACCGATCACGCTGCCATAACGCTGAGCCATATTCGCATAAGACTTCTGTGCCAGTTCAGCAGATGGCTGCGAAGCGATCTGGATGAAATAACCACCACCAGCCGCAGATGCGACCTGTGGAGCAGCTGCAGGGGCTGCCTGTGCTGGCGTCTGTGTGCGTTGCGGGACGTTGCCAACAATCGTGGTTGGCTGTTCAGCAGGGCGCGAAGGAATCACAGGCGCACGAACAGGTACCGCTGGAGCCTGTGTTGCCGGCTGTGCAGTCTGCGTATTGGTAACAGGAGGCTGAAGTTCACCGGCAGCAGCAAGCGCTCCGATTTCATCGGTTTCAGCTGGTGGTGCAATCGGCGCATCATTGTTGGTCGCAGCGACTGGAGCAGTCGGCTGTGGTGCCGTCTGCGCAGGCTGCTGTGCCTGAACGATCGAACCGTCTGGACGCACGATCATTGTTTCCACTTCGCGTGGCTGGATCAGTGGTGCGTCCTGTCCAGAATGAGACGCGGCTGCTGTGTTTGGTTCTGGACCATCATCCATACCAACATCATTATCCTGAGCGCCAAGATCGACAGGCTCTTCACCCGCAGAAATAAGCGACTTCTGTTCAGGATTATTCGGCAATGTGCCTGCAACGCGGTCGTAAACGGCCTTATCCTGATTAGGAACAGTCGCACCGCCCGGATTTTCCGGCTGTATCTTAATCGGCTGGTTATCCGCACGAATCACAACAGGTTCGCCGGAACCGCTGCCACCAAGGAAGTGATAGCCAATGCCACCGATGAGAACAGCCAAACCCGCGACGCTTGCAAGGATCAGGCCGCGACGTCCACGAACAGGACGATTACGATAGGCTTCAGCAGCGACACCAAGATCGTCTTCCGGCTGCATACCACCGGCACGCGTGCCGAATTCGCCGCCTTCCATGGTCTGCGCGCCCTGTGCAGCCCAATGATTGTAAAAGTCGTCACTATTTGCAGCGGCATTTTGTGGCGTTGCTGACGGGATCGTTGGGTTGGCGCGTCCATAAGCAACGGTTGCGGCGGCAGCGCCAAGACCAAGGGCTGCACCAGCCGCTACGCCACCACTTGGCATGTAAGACGATGCGCTTTCGCGGAAGATATCTTCGAAAGCTTTGTCAGCTTCGCTCTGGACTTCGACCTTCGCAGCCGATTCATCGACATCGATGGTGCTGAACACTTCAGCAAATTCAGCTTCCAGATCACTCAGCGATGCGCCGGCATCTTCATCGCCATAGCTGACTTCTGGCAAGTCGAGCGAATGGGTTTGATCAACCTTGCCTTCAGAGACGCTTAGCGTTTCGATTTCAGGCGCCGGTGCTGCAAAGATCGAACGCTGATCGGCATAGTTTGTAAATGATGGCGCTGATGGATGGCGATCTTCGTCGCTATACGTTGCATGCGCATAAGCAGGCTGACTGACTGGCTCTTCATCTTCATCCGGCGACAGATCAAAATCTTCATCCGTGAAGAAATCTTCTTCGGTAAAGACAGCCGAGGCATCATCAGGCGCAGCAGAAGCTGCGTCCCCCGAAGGCTCAAAACCAAAGTCGTCTTCACTGAACGAAATTTCTTCCAGACCAGACTGATCGTCATCGGTTGATTCTGAAACAGCGCGTGCAAAATCTGGCTCATCTGACAGCGAGAAGTCGTCGCCAAACGAAAAATCGTCTTCGAGTTCAGCCTGTTCTGATTCGAAAGCGGGGGCAGCATGCTGCACTGGCTCTGAAGACAAAATGCCAGCAGTCGCAGCACCCGCTGCAAAATTGCTCAACGTGTAATGCGGATAAGCAGGAGCTTCCGCACGCGACTCTGTTTGCGGTGCATAGCTTTCGGGAGCGTAACTGGTCGCGGACTCAACAGGAGCGAAGGCCTGCGGATCTTCCAGCGAGAAGTCGTCAAACGCAGGTTCTTTGTGCACTGGCTCTTCAGCGACATTGCTCTCAAAACGAGGTGCGTCGTTTTCAAACTGCTGCGGCTCATCTTGATAGGCTGGCTGATAAACTGATTCTGGCGCTGACGAAGCCTGCGCCTCTTCACCAAACAGCAAGCTTTCCAGCTCGTCTTCTAGCGATAGAGCCTGATGTGGCGGCTCTACAGGCTGGGGGGCTTCAAACGGTGCAGCGGATGGGATTTCCCATTCATTGTCGATGTTCTGGCTAGGTGTTGCATATCCAGCAGCTTCGTCCGCATAGGGATCAGAAAATTGCGATTCCGACTCCTGAAATTCAGGGGATTCGTAGTTTGAATAGTACTGCTCTAAAGGGGCGGCGGCTGGAGCATAAGCATCCGGATGAATGTCTTCGTATGCTGTGCGCGCTTCAGAATAATCATTGTAATCGAACTGCGGCACGGGTTCCGTGCGATCAGCTTCTACAAACTCAAAAGACTGCGCAGGCGCGACAGGCTGAGCGGCTGGTTCATGCGCATCCATCTGAAGATCAAATTCTTCTTCAAGAGCGGACGCCAGATGGTCCTCATGCAGAACCGGCGCTTCATCCTGATAAGAATTAGACGAAAATGGCACCGTATATTGCTGTGGCTCTGGCTCATCACCAAAATCACCAAGCAACTCACGCTCAAGATCGAACGCTATCTCGCTGTCACCAGAATCAAAATTTGGCTCAGGCCGGTAGTCGCCCCGGTAGTCATTTTGGGCGACATTGGTATCAGCAGACGCGCCGAAGTCCATGATCCTTGATAGTTCCATCAGCGGATCGTCTTCGTGCAGCGGACGCTCGCCGTAATTACGGGGATTAGCACTGCTGTCCGTCATGGTGTGTTCCTAACTCAAACCCTGGACGTCGCAAGACGTCTCGATACATCACATTTTAGCGAGGCAATGTGGGCAAAAGTTGACGGAAGTTACTTGCGCCTTATGGAAGGCCGGTGACTTAACCCGTCATCGGTCTTCCATCTTTTTGACTTACCACCACCCACTCAACACTGTTGTTGAACTTGCGAGTGATCAGTTCGTCTTAGCGCATTTCCGTTGGAGCATCCGCACCGATAATCGTCAAACCAGAAGTCAGAACATCGGAAACGACCTGCACCAGCCCTAGCCTTGCTAGTGACAATTCTGGATCGTTAACCTTAATAAAACGTAAGTCTGGGTTTTCTGTACCCTTATTCCATTGCGAATGTAGCGCGCTGGCAAGGTCATAAAGGTAAAAAGCGAGACGATGAGGCTCCTGATGGGTAGCCGCAGCTTCGATCAAACGTGGGTATTCAGCAAGCTTGCGGATGAGTGCAATTTCGCTCTCATCGGTCAGCTTGTGGAGGTGTGAACCAAGCGAAACGCGATCCAGATCGGTAAGCCCAAGCTGATCAACAGCCTGACGGAAGACCGAATGGCAACGCGCTGACGCGTATTGCACGTAGAACACCGGATTGTCCTTCGACTGCTCCGTTACTTTCGCAAAATCGAAATCAAGCGGCGCATCGTTCTTCCGGTAAAGCATCATGAAACGGACCGGATCGCGACCAACCTCATCCACCACTTCGCGCAGCGTGATGAATTCGCCCGAACGCTTCGACATACGCACGGGTTCACCATCGCGGAACAGTTTTACCAATTGGCAAAGCAGCACTGTCAGCTTGGCCTTTCCGTCAGAAACAGCACGTGCAACAGCTTCAAGACGCTTTACATAGCCGCCATGGTCTGCGCCAAGCACATAGACCATCTCATTGAAACCACGGTCATATTTGTCTTTGAAGTAAGCAACGTCAGCCGCAAAATAAGTGAATGCGCCGTCTGACTTCATCAGCGGACGGTCAATATCATCACCCACTTCAGTCGAGCGGAACAAGGTCTGCTCGCGATCTTCCCACTCTTCTGGCAGCTGGCCCTTTGGCGGTGGCAGCTTGCCCTTATAAACGTGGCCCTTAAGCGTCAGATCGTTGATTGCAGCGCGAATGGCGCGTGCATGATCGGCATGCAGCGTGCGCTCAGAATAGAACACGTCATGATGAACATTGAGCGCATCAAGATCTGCGCGAATCATTGCCATCATTGCGTTGATGGTGCGTTCTTTCACCAGAACGAGTGCTTCTTCTTCCGGCATTTCCAGAAGCGTCTTGCCAAATTCCTTGGCAAGCGCCTCGCCGACTGGCACCAGATAATCGCCAGGATAAAGACCGGCAGGAATTTCGCCGATATTTTCGCCCAGTGCTTCGCGATAACGCAGCATCGCAGAATTGGCCAGCACGTCGATCTGTGCGCCCGCATCATTGATGTAATATTCTTTGACGACATCGAAGCCAGCGAATTTTAGCAGGTTAGCAAGCACGTCACCGACAACGGCGCCGCGGCAATGGCCGACATGCATTGGGCCGGTCGGGTTTGCCGAAACATATTCAACATTGACTTTTTTGCCAGCGCCGAGCTTTGAGCGGCCAAAATCGGTCGCTTCATTGAGCATGCCCTGCAACTCGCGCTGCCAGTATGCGTCCTTCAAACGCAGATTAATGAAGCCCGGACCTGCAACATCGACACTTGCGACGTCTTCATCGGACTTCAAAGCATCGGCAATTGCCGTTGCAAGCTCGCGCGGATTCTGACCAACAGCCCTGGAAAGCACCATGGCAGCATTGGTTGCAATATCACCATGCGATGCGTCGCGTGGCGGCTCAACGCTGATACGCGACAGATCAAGCTCGCTGCCATCTTTCGTTTTCAGATCAACCTCTTGCAACGTTTTTTTGATACGTGCGTCGAAATCTGCAAAGATATTCATGGTTCGTCCTGTCAGGCTTCTGTCCGGCTATAATTGTGTTTTCCGGCCTTGGCTCGTCATAAAAATAACAGCCATACCAACGCGTTTTAGCGCCAGCATCCGCTTCGTTAAGCTCCGATTAAGCTAAATCGGGTGTGTGGTCAAACAATCGTCGGTGTTCGCGCACGGCATAATTGTCAGTCATACCCGCCAGATAGTCGGCAACACGGCGTGCCTTGCCTGCTTGATCAAGCACTTCCCAGTCTGCTTGCCACTCGGCTGGCATGATGGATGGTTTTTCAAATGAAATATCGAATAGGTCTTGAACAATCTTATCCGCAGCATGCCTGCGAACCACGACACTGTCATGAAAATAAAGGTTCTTGAACAAAAAGCGTTTCAGCGTTTTTTCTTCATCGCGCATCGTATCCGAAAAGCCTACAAGCGCGTGTGGTTGCGCATGCACGTCATCAACACTTTGAGGATTGGCATTCGCGATACGGCGTTGTGATTCAGCAATCACGTCTTCGACCATGATCGTGATCTGACGACGCACTAGCTCATGCCCGGTGCGCACGGCATCAAGTGCCGGATAACGCGCTCTGACAATATCTAGCAGCCGCTTTGTTAGAGGCACCTCATCCAGCCCTTCAAGCGTCAGCAGGCCGGAGCGAAGACCGTCGTCAATATCATGCGCATTATAAGCAATGTCGTCCGCGATTGCCGCGCATTGCGCCTCGAGGCTCGCAAAACGCGACAATTCGAGATCATAGCGCCCATTGAAATCGAGGATAGGTTGAGGAACCGGCTCGTCGGCATCGGTCGCAAAGGGGCCAATCAGCGGACCATTGTGCTTTACCAGCCCTTCAAGGGTTTCCCATGAGAGGTTCAAACCATCAAAATCTGCATAACGATGCTCAAGCTTTGTCACGATACGCAAAGACTGCGCATTGTGATCAAAGCCGCCATAGGGTTTCATCCGCTCGTTGAGCGCGTCTTCCCCAGTATGTCCAAACGGCGTATGGCCAAAATCATGCACGAGCGCCACCGCTTCGGCAAGGTCTTCGTCCAATCGCAAGGCACGCGCCAATGCACGGGCAATCTGCGCCACTTCGATCGTATGGGTCAGGCGCGTGCGGTAATGATCACCCTCATGGGCGATAAAAACCTGCGTCTTATGCTTCAGGCGGCGGAAAGCCGTTGAGTGAATGATTCGGTCGCGGTCGCGCTGAAAAGGAGTCCGCGTGGCGCTTTCTGGCTCAGACACCAGCCGCCCACGGCTCAAAGCCGGATTGCAAGCATAAGGCGCGCGTTCACGATAGCCAAAGCCGATGCCTTCGAGTGACCCAATTTCCTGGCCGGACATTGCGATGCGTTCCTCACTGTAATATGATTACGTAAATGACAGGTGGACATTGACTTCCACGCACTGCGTTCATAGCTATCAGCTAAACATGATGGCAAGTATACGTTGATTGTGAATTTCGTAATTCCACTTCGTTATACGCAATTGTAAGCGGAACAAGGCAGATGACAGACATTACCGTTTCTGAATCCGCAGCCAAGCGGATTGCAAAGATTATCAGTTCCGAACCCGGCAAGACCGCGCTTCGCGTGTCTGTCGAAGGTGGTGGCTGTTCCGGCTTTTCCTACAAATATGATCTGGTTGATGATCAGTCCGATGATGACATTGTTATCGAAAAGCTCGGTGCCAGGGTACTGATCGATTCCATCTCTGTGCCCTATATGGACGGCTCGCAGATCGATTTCGTTGATGACCTGATGGGACAGTCGTTTCAAATCCGCAATCCAAATGCCACAGCATCATGCGGTTGCGGTACAAGCTTCGCGATCTGATGGAGTTTACCACCCCAAAGAAAAACCGGCTTTAAATTAAAGCCGGTTTTATTTTATCAGGCTTTGACCGACGAGACGGTCGCATCAATGTGATCAACCAGCGCATCCGGCAAACCAAGGCGACCCGCCAACATATCGAGATAACCACGTTCTGCACGCGTATCAGGATCAATCGTCAGGCGTGAAGCCGTGTAAAGCTCAACCTTCTGCTCTTCCGTCTGAGCAGCTGAGACCAGCGCTTCAATATCGATCGGATCCGCCAATTCTTTCTCAAAAAACGCTTCTGCCTCGTTATCGAGGCCTGAAATCTGCACTTTTTCCATAATCAACGCGCGCTCATTCGCATCGATGTGACCATCAGCCTTTGCAGCCGCAATCATCGCCTGAATAAGTGTCAGCGCGAAGCTATTGCTCATTGAAGGTGATTGCGGATGAAAGGGTGAGTCTGCTGGCGGCGGTAGGAGCAGTTCTGGCTCAGCTGCCGCTGGTTGGGGGGCAGTTTGCGGCTGCTGGCCGGATTTATAGTTCTTATACGCGAGATAACCAAGACCAGCGATTGCAGCTAAACCGCCTGCGGTTGCGACATTGCCAGCAAGTTTGCGGCCCGTCTTCGTGCCAAAGATTGCCGCAGCAATGGCGCCAGTAGCCAATGGATTTTTCTTTGCAAGATCGGTGGCCTGCCCTGCCTTATCGCGAACACTTCCTGACATGCCCGGTATTTGCGATCCCAGAAACTGGTCGAGAAGCTTTTTGGCGTCAAACATTCAAGTCTCCTAATTTGACTACTGTAAAAGGGAGATAGGAATGCAAAAGCGGCAATACAAATGACCAATGCATATTTATACGAAAGAGCGGAAATTCTGTGATGGAATGCGTGCGGCGCTTGCCCTCACCCCATCTTACGCCTAATCATTTCAACATGAAAATCGCGACATGGAATATTAACGGCGTCAAAGCGCGCATCGAAAACCTCCAGCATTGGCTGAAGGAATCATCGCCCGACATCGCTTGCCTTCAGGAAATCAAGTCAGTGGACGAGCTGTTCCCACGGCTGGAAATCGAAGCGCTCGGCTATCATGTCGAAACGCACGGGCAAAAAGGCTTTAACGGCGTCGCGATTCTTTCCAAAAAATCACCAGATGAGGTTATTCGCGGTCTTCCCGGCGATGATAGCGACGAACACGCTCGTTTCATTGAGGCCGTTTTCTCGACCGATAAAGGCGTTCTACGTGTCGTGTCGCTCTATCTCCCCAACGGCAATCCGATTGATACGGAAAAGTTTCCTTATAAGCTTTCCTGGATGCAGCGCCTTGAGACATGGGCCAAGAACAGGCTTGAACTGGAAGAGCCGCTTGTGCTTGCAGGCGATTATAATGTCATTCCTGAGCCTTATGACGCGAAGAATCCGCAACAATGGCTGGGTGATGCGCTGTTTCAGCCGCAATCACGTCAGGCGTTTCGTCGCCTGGAAAATCTGGGCTTCACTGAAGCGGTCAGAGCTGCCACGGACGCTGAAGGCGTTTACACGTTCTGGGATTATCAGGCCGGTGCATGGCAGAAAAACAATGGCATTCGCATCGACCATCTGATGTTGTCACCAGAAGCGGCAAACCATTTCGTTTCGACTGATATCGAAAAGCATGTCAGAGCATGGGAAAAGCCGTCAGACCACGTGCCTGTAACGGTGACATTATCCGTCTGATTAATCAGGCGGATTTAAATAATCAGAAATCGCCCTTGGTGGTCAGATTGCTGGAGAGTGCCACCGCATTACGGCGGTCTGCTTCACCCGCAATAGAGAAAGCCTGTTCCTGCATATCGCGTATCCAGGTGCAGTCTTCTGTTGGGCAACGCTCAAAGGCTGCAGTCAGCATGGCTAGGCCACGCACGGTCTTTCCCGCCTGAAACAGCATATTGCCGAGCATCGCTTGCGCGCTCGCATTGCCCTTCTTGGCAGAAAGCTGGAACCAGCGTGCGGCCTGCATTGGGTTAGGCTCTCCACCCTCACCGTCAAGCAACATCTTGCCAAGTTCAAACTGAGCTGCCGGATCACCGAAATTCGATGCAGCCTGCACATAAAGATTACGGGCAAACTTGGGATTGGCCTTGACCGGCGAACCGGGAATGCCGCGCTTCACATAACCGGCAAGTGCGACCAGCGCATCAGCAACATAAGGCTCATTTTCTGAACCCGGCTCTGCACCGTCACGAACGATCTTTTCAAAAATCTGATAGGCTTCATAGTCATTCTCAGCGACGCCATCGCCATCGGCATACATGCGTGCAAGCTTCCACTTGGCGCCCTGATGTCCACGATCGGCAGCATAACGCAGCGCCTTGATCGCCTCGTCCTTGTGGCCACTCTTATAAGCAGAAAAACCAAACTTGAAGAGTTCAAACGGGCTACGCGATTTCTCGGAGTCATCGTTTAAATCAAAAGCCGAAGCACTGTTGCACACAATGGCCAAGCCAAGCGCCGCAGCGATAAGGGGATATGAAAAACTGCGGATACGCATCACAACGCTGGTCTTTCACACTGATTAGAAGTTGATGACATAAGTAACAGAGTGCATTGAATTTTCGTCAACACTGAGACCCGATTTTGGCGGAAAAAAGCTCGTTTTTCACCAAAACGAAAAAACAAAGATCGGTCGGCTTTTTCGCCTTCCGAAAACGGATCGTTATGAAACAATGCGTCCTTCTTCATTTTTTTCCTGTCCTGAGGGAACCAAAGCTTCCCAATTCTGTTAATGGCTTTCGCCTTTCCCTAGCGGTGACGCCCCTTTGTGGCGGGAAATGGGCAAAATGTGCCTCCCATCTTTTAGCCTATAGCAATAATAAAGACTGTTGCTGAATCAACACAAAACAAAATGTTGTGGGCTGAAGTTGTTAGACCAAAGCGTACTTTCAAATGTGATAGTTTTTGCGAAGCATGATTGTGTACAGCGAGAATAATGCTGGTTGGGGGTATCAAAAACAATGGTCAACAGAAGGCGCCGCTATCGGCGCGATTACACCTCTGCGAGGCGACAAAACGCACGAAAGATTAAAAGCATCCTACTGACTTTATTGATATTTTCAATTCTCATTGCCATTATCGTCTCTCTACCTGACAGTCGGCAATCCAGGAAAACTCTGGCTGGATCCGCCTATGTCATTGATGGTGACACAGTTATTCTCGACAAGATTCACATACGGCTTGCAGGCATTGACGCACCGGAAATGCAGCAAAGCTGCCAGATCGACAAACGCGATTACCTTTGTGGCCGAGACGCACGCAAAGCTTTGCTAAATACGATCAATGCAAGTGCGATTCGATGTGAAAAACTGGGACTTGATAAATACGGACGCACATTAGCGACATGTTATCGCGGTGATACAAACCTCAACCAATGGATGGTAGAACAAGGCTGGGCGGTTGCCTATGGCGATTATCGCAGCGAAGAGGCCACCGCACGTCGTGAGAAGCGCGGCATATGGGCTGGCAGTTTTGAGGCGCCATACCAGTGGCGCAAAGACCATCAGCAACCAAACGCCGATGCTGAAACCGGCCATGAAACACGATCATCCGATGTAATCAGCGATATGATTCATTATATCAAAGGCCAAGTCGTTAAACTGCTGAAAGCAATTTGATCTGGAGAATTACAGAAAGAATGGAAAATCTGGACGAGCTCAAACACTCGATCCAGGCGTGCCGCATTTGTCGTGACACGCCCGAATATCTGCCACCTTTGCCACACGAACCGAATCCGGTTTGCATTATTTCAAATACGGCACGCATTGCGATCTGCGGTCAGGCACCCGGCATTCGCGTGCACAACAGCTCCCTGCCCTTTAACGATCCGTCCGGCGATCGGCTACGGCAATGGCTCGGCACAAGTCGCGAAGAGTTTTACGATCCATCGCTTTTTGCAATCGTGCCGATGGGGTTTTGTTTTCCAGGCTATGACAAACATGGTGGCGACCTTCCGCCACGTCGTGAATGCCGCTCGACTTGGCATGACCGCGTTTTTGCATCCATGCCACAACTCGAATTCATTCTGGTTGTCGGGCAATATGCGCTTGCCTACCATCTCTCAGAGTGGCGCAAAACAAGTCTGACCGAAACAGTTGAGAACTGGCGAAACTTCATAGAAACACCAAATGCTGCGGGCCGAACCGTTTTGCCCTTACCGCATCCATCGTGGCGCAACAGTGGCTGGCTCAGACGTAATCCATGGTTTGACGCGGACGTCGTTCCCGCTTTGCAGCAAAAAATACGCAAACTGATTGGCCCCAGAAAATAATTTTTAGAACCACCATTCTCAACAGAATATTTTTCCTGTAAATTCCAGCCAAGGCAAACGATAAGGTATTAAGTTTCACACATCCACAGGGTTCGGGAAACAGTTTCTAATATCGGGATAAAAATCGCATGGACAGGCTAGACAGAAAAATACTGCGTTTATTGCAGGAAGACGCAACACTGGCGGTAGCCGATGTCGCTAAGAAGGTTGGCCTATCCACAACCCCTTGCTGGCGCCGCATCCAGAAGCTTGAGGAAGATGGTGTCATCAAGCGCCGTGTTGCTATCCTCGATCCTGTGCGCATCAATGCACGAGTAACGGTATTTGTATCCGTGCGCACCAGTTCGCACAGCAATGAATGGTTGAAGCGCTTTTCGGAAGTTGTTCAGGAGTTTCCAGAGGTCATCGAATTTTACCGCATGAGCGGTGACGTCGATTACTTGCTGCGCGTGGCTGTGCCAGACATTGGCGCTTATGATGCATTCTATAAGCGCCTTATTAGCAAGATTGAAATTCGTGACGTGTCTTCATCTTTCGCTATGGAGCAGATCAAGTACACGACAGAGCTGCCGCTCGACTACATGGTACTCGACAAAGAAAGCAATTAATCACGCGTTACCGCAAAAAGCCCCGGATTCCCGGGGCTTTTTATGTTTACTTCGTAGAACTTGTAACGCCTGCTTGTTCAAATGTTGCCATTCCGCTGTGGCAAAGCGCTGCCGCTTTGACGATACCAGCGGCAAGTGCTGCACCCGTTCCCTCTCCAAGACGCATGCCAAGATCGAGAAGTGGCTTTTTACCCATCTTTTCAAGTAGCAGCCGATGCCCCGGCTCGGCTGACACATGGCTAAACAAGCAATGATCAAGTGATGTCGGATTTGCTGCGTAAAGAACTGCGGCAGCAGCACTTGCAACAAAGCCATCAACGATGACCGGAATTTTTTCCATGCGGGCTGCAAGGATTGCACCTGCCATCGCGGCCAATTCACGTCCGCCAAGGCGGCGCAGAACTTCCAACGGATCTTTCAGGTGGTCCTGGTGAAGTGTCACCGCAGCGCGAACCGCCGCAAGTTTGCGATGCAACAACTCACCCGTCGAACCAGTACCCGGACCAACCCAGTCTTCAGCCGCACCACCGAAAAGCGCCATAGCAATGGCTGCGGCAATCGTCGTGTTGCCGATGCCCATTTCGCCGATGCATAGAAGATCAGTTCCACCCGCAATCCCCTCCATGCCAAAGGCCATGGTAGCCGCACAAGTGCGCTCGTCCATGGCTGCTTCTTCGGTAATGTCACCCGTTGGGTGTTCAAGCGCCAGATCGAAAACCTTAAGGCCCAGATCATGTGCGATGCAGAGCTGATTGATCGCAGCGCCACCGGCGGCAAAATTCTCAACCATCTGCGCCGTTACGCTTGATGGGAATGGCGTGATGTTCTTAGCGGTCACGCCGTGATTGCCAGCAAAGACTGCGACCAGCGGACGATTGATCTGCGGAATGGATTTGCCAGTCCATGCAGCCAGCCATGCGACGATTTCTTCAAGCTGCCCGAGCGAACCTGCTGGCTTGGTCAGTGTCGCTTCCCGCGCACGCACAGCCGCTTCCGCACCAAGATCTGGTCCCGGCAGATTGCGGATGAGTTCACGGAAATCGTCAAAAGGAAGGCCACTGGCACTCATATCGTCTGGTCCAATCAATCAATGGAGGATGCAAAACTATTTTGCCCGTCCTATAAGCACTTACGCAAATTTTCAAATCACCTCTTTGCGCCAAGGCTTATTGGCTGCAATTATTCCTTCTGATGCCATGTCGTTCTTAAAGCGGAGCAAGCACTTGCAGCGAAATAGCTTCATTGGAGATACAATTCGTGCTCTGGGGTTTCTAAGCCGTTTGCCACTGCGAGCCGCATGGCTTGAGGGTTCCAGCGATTCGCTTAAAACAAGTGTGCGGGCTTTTCCGTTCGCCGGTGCCGTGCTTGGGCTGTTTGCAGGGATAGCACTGCTCTTATCCGATTATCTGAACCTGCCTGCACTAGTTTCCAGCTTAATCGCTATCGGTGCACTCGCTGCCATGACAGGCGCATTGCACGAAGATGGCCTTGGTGACAGCGCAGACGGCTTTTTCGGAGCTTCAACACCTCAACGTCGTCTCGAAATTATGAAGGACTCGCGTATTGGCACGTTCGCGGCGCTGATACTCATCATCTGGACAGGCCTTAAAGTTGTACTTCTAGCCACCCTTATCGAGAGAGCCGGCCCTTGTTACGCCACGCTCGCGCTCATTGGCGCAGAGTCTGCAAGCCGAGCAGCTATGCTTGCTCTCTGGTATGGTCTTCCATCAGCGCGCCCCGGTGGCCTTGCTGATAATCTGGGACAGCCAAGCTGGGAAACGCTTGTTTGCGGCAGTTTGCTTGGTCTTGGCATTCTGGCCGTGACCAGCGTTCAAGTGGCGGGATTTGCAGGCTTCATAAAGGCCCTGCTTTTCAGCGTTGTCCTGGTCTTTGGTTTTGCAAGACTATGCGTTGCCAAAATTGGCGGACAAACAGGCGATACGCTGGGTGCGGCACAACAGATTTGCACGCTTGCAGTCTTACTTGGCCTTGTCAGTGCGCTTTGATGCAACCACATTGATTTCATGAATACCGCAGCAATCGAATCGCCATGCATTCTGGTGTGCGTGATAGACAGTCAAACCGGGTTTTGTCTGGGTTGCGCCCGGACGCTTGGTGAAATTGCCAGTTGGTCGAGTATGGATATGGATCAACGGCGCGCAGTCATGGCGCTTTTACCTCAGCGACATGAAAGACTGGAAAAGAGAGAAAACTAATGGGGCGTTTGTTCTGGATCGTAATTGCAGCCATTGCAGTTGTTATTTTGCTGCTGATGGCAAACGATAACAGCGGCACAACGCTTGGAATGGCCAATGACGCTTTTGGCCAGGCGGCCTATATGGGCATATGGGGTGTGGTGCTGGCGGCAGGCATTTTAGGCTCCGGCATCAAACTCAGCGATTTTGCCCGGAACATGGCCGTCTGGGCGGTTATTATTCTGGCTCTCGTTGCAGGATACCAATATCGCTATGAGCTACAGGATGTAGGAAGCCGCATCACGGCTGGCCTTATTCCCGGCAGTCCGATTTCAGGACGAGCCTCAGATGGTTCTCTCACCGTCACTCTTGCAAAATCGGCCAATGGTCATTTTGAAGTAAATGGCCGTGTAAATGGTGCGCGCGTACATTTCCTTGTCGATACAGGCGCATCTTCGGTTGTGCTCTCAAAGGAAGATGCCGAACGCGCAGGCATCGACACATCATCGCTTGCCTATAATGTGCCGATCAACACAGCCAATGGCAGGGCAACGGCCGCAAGCATCACCATCGCAAACTTACAGATTGGCGAGATCCAACGTGAGAATATCCGCGCCATGGTTACGCAAGAAGGTCTGATGACCGGCAGTCTGCTTGGCATGAATTTCCTGCAAACGCTGGGTGGGTTCAGCGTTCGCGGCGATCAGTTGATTATGATGGATTGATCACGCTGCTTCAGCGCTGGCTTCCATGACGGACGCATAGGCCTGACGCAGCAAATCACTACTAGCATCCGGCTTTGAGGCATCGGTCGAGAGCATCTGGCGCCAGCGGCGCGCGCCAGGTTGCCCCGTAAACAAGCCGATCATATGTCGACTGATATGCGAAAGCCTGCCACCATGCGCAATATGCCTGTCTACATATTCGCACATTGCCTCGATAATCTCGGCCATATCGACGTGCTTTTCGTCTTCGCCATAAATCAGATGATCGACATCGGCTAAAATTGCCGGATTGTGATATGCGACGCGGCCCAGCATGACGCCATCTGTGTGATCAAGATGCGCAACGGCTTCTTCAAGCGCACTGATGCCGCCATTTATACCGATAAATGTCCCCGGCAAGCGCTTCTTCAAGCGATAAACACGGTCATAGTCTAGTGGCGGAATATCACGGTTTTCCTTGGGCGAAAGGCCTTTCAGCCATGCTTTGCGAGCATGGACCCAAAGCGCATCAGCTCCAGCGTTAAGAACCTGATCTGCAACCGCATCAAGTGCGACTTCCGGGTTCTGATCGTCGACGCCAATCCGGCACTTGACGGTGACAGGCACAGAAACAGCCTCTTTCATCGCTGCCACGCAGCGGGCGATCACATCGGGCGTCTGCATGAGACACGCGCCGAATGTACCCGACTGCACACGGTCAGACGGGCAACCGACATTGAGATTGATTTCATCATAGCCAAAACCCGCGCCAATCCGCGCAGCTTCCTGCAATTTGACCGGATCCGAACCGCCAAGCTGCAAAGCAATTGGGTGCTCTGCCGCGTCAAACCCCATCAACCGCTCACGTGGGCCGTGGACGGCAGCATCGGCGACAACCATCTCCGTGTATAGAAGCGCGCGCTTTGAGAACAGCCTGTGAAAATATCTACAATGTCTATCAGACCAATCCAGCATCGGTGCCACAGAGAACCGATGGTCGGGATAATTGCTATTTTTATTTTTCATTTCAGTCATTTAAACAATTATCCTGAGAATACGATTCATCTGAGCATGAAAGCTTCAGATTGAAAGCCGTGCTTTAAGTCGCGCAAAAAGCCACAAACAATACAAATGATCAAGTTTTTGGGTCACGAAGGCGATCAAATCATCGAATATTGTGACTTCCGCGCTTATTACGAATTAAAATCATTATACGCGATTCTTAATACCAAAACTTGAGGACCATATTTTGACCGACCTGTCCCCCTTCAATAAGTCGTTCGATGCTTTTCTGTTTGATATGGACGGCACAGTTCTGAGTTCCATTGCTGCGACCGAACGCGTCTGGGGACAATGGGCCACGCGCCACGGCATAGATCCGGTGACGTTCGTTCCAACCATTCATGGTGTGCGTGCAGTCGATACAGTGCGCAGGCTTGGGCTGCCGCATCTCGACCCGGATACAGAAGCCAAGATTCTGCTCGATGCGGAAATGGCCGATCTGGACGGAATTGAAGCTATTGAGGGTGCAATCGATTTCCTCAAATCGTTGCCAGAAGATCGTTGGGCTATTGTCACTTCAGCGCCCATTGAGCTAGCACGCCGCCGCCTTGCGGCCGCCGGTATTGCGCTGCCGAAGGTCATCGTTTCGGCGGAAGATGTCGAGCGTGGAAAGCCTAGCCCTGAATGCTTCCAGCTAGGTGCAAAGCGCCTTGGCTTTGATCCGCATAATTGTCTGGTTTTTGAAGATGCACCTGCCGGTATTGTTGCAGGTGAGACCGCTGGTGCGCATGTCGTTGTTGTGACGGCAACACATCCGCATTCGCCAGAAACTGCTCATAAGAGCATCAATAGCTACAAAGAACTGAAACTATCGGTCGATGCCGAGACTGGCATTCTGTCGCTGACAGACGCTTCAATCTGATACAAATATGAAAGGCGCGTGTTATATCACGCGCCGCCCTTCTCGCCAGACCGTACGAATAATCGGCACATGTTCGGCAATCTGTACCCGCACAAGATCACCACGTTTGCCAATTGCGATCTCGCCGCGATCGTCAAGGCCAACTGCTTTAGCGGGATTTGCTGAAACAAAGCGCATTGCCTGCGGCAAGGTGATTTCCTCCATAACATCAGCCATGAAGAATGCCGCCTGCATCATGCTTGCCGGAATATAATCTGACGAAATAATATCAAGATGACCGGCCTCCGCCAGCTCACGCGCAGAAACATTGCCGGAATGCGAGCCGCCGCGCACCACATTGGGCGCGCCCATCAGGACTGACATGCCGGACTCTTTTGAGGTCTTCGCAGCCAGATGTGTGGTCGGAAACTCCGCAACCCGAATACCCTGCGTTTTCGCCTCTGCGACATGATCTGCTGTTGCATCATCGTGGCTGGCAAGCACTATCCCGCGTTCGTTGCAGGTGCCTGAGATTGCAATTCGGTTTGATACCGAGTGCAGCTTGGACTGGCCCATACGCTTTTCGCAATAGCGAATAAACTCTTCTTCCGAGACTTTAAGCTTGCTCATGTAATAGAGCTTATAGGTCTCAATGTCGGTAAACTGGCGCTGACCGGGCGCATGATCCATCAGCGAAACCAGTTTGACCAGCGGGTGCACTCCAAAACGCTCAAATGCGCTCAGGCAATCAGGTGCCGAAACCTCGCAACGCAAATGCAGATAATGATCCGCACGCAGCCGTCCCGCGTCGCGGCCTTCTGCAATGGCAGAGGAAAGCTTGCGCATATCTTCAACGCCAGTGGCAGCCTCTTCGTCAAAGCCAATACGCAAGGCATCGAATACGGTCGTAATGCCAGAAGCGGCAATCTGCGCATCGTGGGCTTGTACAGCGGCAACCGGATTCCAACGCACCTTCGGACGCGGCGCATAATGGCCTTCAAGATGATCGGTGTGTAATTCCACCAGACCCGGTGTCAGATAATCCCCCTGCATGTCCTTGCCGGAAACGGATGCGCCAGACGCAATATCGGCGATCATACCATCTGCGATTTTGATCGTTCCATGGATTACTTCATCAGGCAGAATAATATTGGCATTTTTTAAAATGAGTTCAGTCGTCATTCCTTATGGCCTCCCCACGGCCCTCGATGACCGTTTGGGCACCTTATCACCACCTGTCATAGGGTGAAGCGAATGAATCTCGAAAGGTGCACCTTTTTCTGGTTCAACGAAAAGCGCCAGATTGGCCACCTCAACCGGTTCATCAAGGACGGGTGCGAAAAACTCATCAAGTGTACGTTCAACCTGTGGGCGCTGTTTTTCATCCACAGGCCCAGTCAGCGTCATATGAAATCGAAACTCATCGAACACATAAGGATAACCCCAACGATCCAGATTCATCCGCTGTGCTTCGCTCAAACGTTCAGGGCGGCGCTTTGCGATTTCCGCATCACGCAAGGGTGCACGAAAGCGGTCAAATGAAACAACAACGTCATTAGCCAGTTGGTTTAGTTCGGCCACAGGTTCTTCAGGAACAAGTGCGAAGAACGGACCAATGCCCTGCACTTTCAGACGCGGAATAGCGAACGGAGCAGTTGATGACGCAAAGTACATCAAAGCGGAGATCAAATCGCTTTCCTGAAACCCATCATCAAGCCTGAATGGCGCTTTCAATGTTCCATGAAAACCGTAACGGCGGGGTTCTTCCGTGAGTGCAGCAATATCTTCTGCAGCAAGTGTGCGAATCGCCGGAAGTTTCACCGCCTCGCCACTAAACGCGCTGCGCCCCAGCCAATTTGCAGCAACTTTCAAAAGCGCATCGCCTGACGGCGGCGTGAAATAAATCGCGTAACGCATAGTGATTCCTCTTTTGCCAGGATCGTTACACGAGGAATGTGGCAAGTCGATAAAGGCTGGCTAAATCAGGATTTTACATCAGGGGAAATTCGTATAGGCGTATGTCCCAATAGCTATGAGGAGATGACTATGGGTGGTTTCGCGTCGATTGGTGAATGCATGATCGAACTGTCAGGGGGCGATAGTGATCAATGGCGCATGGGCTATGCGGGAGACACGCTGAATACCGCCTGGTACATGCGTGCACTGACCGATCCGTCATTTCCAGTCGATTATGTCAGTGCGTTTGGCGAAGATGATTTCTCGCAAAAACAGCGTGCCTTTCTTGATGCAAATGGCATTGGCACGGCACACAGCCCAATCATCAAAGGCGTGCATCCGGGGCTTTATGCGATTACACTTAATGGTGCGGAACGCTCATTCACCTATTGGCGCAGCGATGCCGCAGCAAAGCGGCTTGCCAGTGATAAGGATGCTCTGAGAGCAAGCCTCACTGACCGCGATATGATTTATTTTTCCGGCATCTCGGTGGGGATCGTCTTTCCCGAGCATCGCGAAACGCTGTTCGATGTCTTGCGTGAATGCCGTGCCAACGGCGCGCTTATCGCGTTTGATCCGAATTTCCGCCATCAGCTTTGGCCAGATCGCGAAGCTGCCAAAAAGATCATCAGTGAAGCAATGCAGATCGCCGATATAGCTTTGCCTACTTTTCCGGATGAACAGGCATTGTTTGGCGATGAAACTGCTACAGCTTGTGCAGAGCGACTGATCGGGCTTGGCGTCAAAGAAATTATAGTGAAAGACGGAACTGAACCCGCGTTAGTTATCGCGGATTTCCAACAAAGCCTCGTACCTTCTGTTAAAGCGAATGCAGTTGATACGACAGGCGCAGGCGATAGCTTTAATGGCGGCTATCTTGCAGCCCGGCTCAAAGGTTTGTCACCTGTCGAAGCCGCAACGAAAGCGCATGCCGTTGCTGCCCGCGTGGTCGAAATTCGCGGCGCGCTGGCTCCGATGGATACCGCACGCGCCGCTTATTCTTAAAGCTCAGCCTTTTGTGAAGGTAAAGTGGCTTGTCTGGGCGTAAACTTCGCCCGGACGCAGGATTGATTGCGGAACATAAGAATATTGAAGCGATCCCGGCCAGAGCTGCGGCTCAAGACAGAAACCAGCATGTTTGCCATAAGGCTTGCCCGTCAGCCCGATACAATCATTGGCCATCGTGTTGCCAGCATAGAACTGAACGCCGGGTTCTGTCGTCGATATATCCAAACGAATGCCCGAACGTGCCCCTTTTACGGATGCACAAGGACGCAATGGGCCACGTGCAGCAGTCAGGCATAAATTGCTGTCATATTGGAGTTGTTTGCCGTTTTCATCATAGCGGATTGGCCGGAAAACTCGGAAATCATAGGGCGTGTCTTTGACAGGCAGAATGCGACCATCGGGAATCAGTGCTTCATCGACTGGCATATAGGCATCGGCATCAATTTTGAGCTGATGATCGAGAATATCGTCCTCTCCGCCATCATCGAGATTAAAATAACTATGATGCAAGAGGCTGCAGGGCGTTGCCTTATCCGTCATAGCCTCCAGATGTACGACCAGCGTACCATCACTCTTCAACGTGTAGGTGCAGCTGACATTCAGGTTTCCGGGGAACCCCATTTCGCCGTCCTTGGACAGTATCCTGAGAGTTACAAAATCCGCACCCGTTTCCACGATATCCCAGACCCGGTTTCCCAGTCCCTGGCTGCCGCCATGAAGGTTGTGAATACCCTGAAAATTTGGCTCGACATTGTAGGTCGTGCCGTCAAGCTCAAAACGGGCATTGCGAATACGGTTTGAGAAGCGGCCAGCAATTGCGCCCAGGTGCGGCGAATGTGCAGGATAGTCATTAAAATCACGATAGCCGATAACAAGCGGTGCTTCATGGCCTTCGAGACGCAAGTCCTGAATGGCTGCGCCCCATGTGATCACTTTTGCCTCAAGTGGGCCATTGGCGATGGTCAACCGATGAACCGCCTGCCCGTCCGGTGCATATCCAAATATTTCTGCTGTCAATTTATCCGCCCATTTTTATGTCGTTACAGAGCCATATCAAGCAGCATCGCCCCTTTCTACGCAAGAGCCAATTACAGCAACCTGCTCGCCGCCTTCACGTTAAGATTGAAGAGTAAAAACAGGTATTATTTCGTCACTGGATGCGTTAACATCCAGTATATTTAAAAATTATCTTAATTCAGAATATAAAAATTGAGGTTTTTATTTATGAAAGCCAATTTCAAAAAAACTATGGAGTATATTTTTAGCGAAGAAGGTGGTTTTGTTGACGGCCGCCGCGATCCGGGCGGCGCAACCAACATGGGAATTACCCTCAATACATTATCTGCATGGCGTGGCCATCGAGTATCACCACAAGATGTCAGAGAACTCACAGAGACGGAGGCATCAAAAATATATCAGCAGCAATTCTGGAATAAGATTGACGGTGACAATCTACCCTCCGGTGTTGATTACGCTGTTTTCGACTTTGCTGTTAATTCCGGGCCGGGTCGTGCGGCTAAAATGCTGCAAGCGACTGTCAATCAGCATGAGGATGGCGTCATAGGCGCTCAAACAATTGCGGCCATCTCTGCTCGTTCACCCGTGGAGATCATAAATGCGCTTTGTGATGCACGAGCCTCTTGGCTCAAAAGCCTGTCTACGGCATCAACATTCGGAAAAGGTTGGCTGGCCCGTGTGGAACGTGTGCGATCACGAGCACTTGCAATGGCTTTGACGCTGCCATTCGTCGAGCCAATGGAACCAAAAATCCAAGGGCTTCCGAAAGCACGTCAGCAAGACACTGCTGTGACGACAGCTCTTAAACATCCATCCGCGCTTAGCGCCTTAGCAAGTGTAACATCAGGCCTCGCAGCCATCGTGTCAGACCACCATTTTGTGCGATATGCGCTGGCAATTGTGATGATTGGGTTTTGTATAATTGGGCTTTGGCATTTGGTTCAGAGGGTAAGAAGTGAACCTTAGCCGAGGCAACTTTGCTACTATTTCAAAATTTTGTAATCCGCTTTATGTTGCGCTTCGCATAGCAGACACCTTATATGCGCGATCAAAGCTCTGGCTCTTGAGAAAGCAATATGACTTTCCCTATCGCCGGAAACACGCTAGATACGCGCAGATACTCAGACGCATGCCTGTTGAGGCATCGCAGGAATAAAGGAATCGAAACTTGTCCTCTACTTTTGACAAAGTCGCCGACATCATCGCAGAAACCAGCGAAATCGACCGTGACACCATCACGCCGGATAGCCACACTATTGATGATCTTGGTATCGACAGCCTCGACTTCCTCGACATCGTATTTGCGATCGACAAAGAATTCGGCATCAAAATTCCGCTTGAACAGTGGACGCAGGAAGTGAACGAAGGCAAAGCTCCGACCGAAGAATACTTCGTACTCAAAAACCTTTGCGCCAAGATCGAAGAGCTGGTTGCAGCTAAAAAAGGCTGAACAGCCACAAAAGCTGACGGTATAAGAGGGTGAACATCCGTGTTCGCCCTGATTCCGTTTCTGGATCAGCATTTACGGGTAGACCGAACCATGCAGAGCAATAAAGTCGTCATCACTGGTATTGGCATCATCTCATCGCTAGGCGAAGGGCTAGATGCGCATTGGAACGCTTTTTCAAAGGCTGGTTCTGAACCCCGCCTCGAAAAAGAAGCCTTTGCGCCTTACACAGTTCATCCGCTGGGCGAAGTCGATTGGGGTTTACAGATCCCTAAGCGTGGCGACCAGCGCCAGATGGAGACATGGCAGCGGCTTGGCACCTATGCGGCAGGTCTCGCGCTCGACGATGCTGGCATGAAGGACGACGAAGCGCTCTGCGCCAGCATGGATATGATTGTGGGCGCTGGTGGCGGCGAACGCGATATCACCGTCGATATGCAGATTCTCGAGGAAGGACGCACCAGTAACAATCGCGGTGTGATGCTCAATGAGAAACTTTCGACCGAGCTGCGCCCTACCCTGTTTCTGGCCCAGCTTTCCAATTTGCTCGCTGGTAATATCTCCATCGTACACAAGGTGACTGGCTCATCGCGTACTTTCATGGGCGAAGAAGGTTCGGGCATTTCAGCGATTGAAACCGCGGCAGCGCGTATTCGCTCAGGTCAGAGCACACATGCGCTGGTTGGCGGATCATATAATTCCGAACATTTCGACATGATTCTTGGTCATGAGCTTGGTGGATTGCTCAAGCATGACGGCTGGACATCGCTTTGGGACCGTGAAGGCTCAGCAGGTGGCGGCATGATTTCCGGCTCAGGCGGCGTATTCCTTGTGCTTGAAAGCGCAGAACATGCACAAAAGCGCGGTGCGCGCGCCTATGCAGAAATCGCGAATATCGAAAGCGCGCAGGTTCGCCGCGATGCAGCCGATCTCGCAAAGACGGTGCGTGAACTCGTTCTCGCTGCTAATGGCGGGAAAGAGCCTGTATATGTAGTTTCGGGTGCCTCTGGCGCACATGAAGCGACGGCTGCCGAAAAAGCTGCTCTTGAAGATATTTCCGCAGCCTATCGCGGCATTTCCGGTCTGACCGGTCATTTGCGCGAAGCACAGTTTCCGCTCGCACTCGCACTCGCAGCCATTTCCGTCTGGAAAGGCGAAGCTTTTGCGCCGTGCAACGCCTCGGAAAAGGCTGTTGACGGGACTGTAAGCGAGGCCATTGTCACAACCATCGGCGCAACACGCGCTGAAGGTGCCGCAAAGCTGGTGAGAGCATAAGATGACCAAATATACAGACCATCTCGGCCGTCCAATCGTTGCCATCACAGGTGCTGGCGTTGTGTCTTCGCTCGGACAGGGCAAGAAGGACAACTGGACGGCGCTTACCAGCGGACGTTCTGGCATTCATGAAATCACCCGTTTTCCAACGGATAGCCTGAAAACACGCTTCTCTGGCACAGTCGATTTTCTGCCTGAAAGCAATGTCGGCTCTTCCGCTCTGTCTGAGGCGCTCGCGCGTCTTGCAGGTGAAGAAGCGCTTGCACAGTCCGGCTTTTCGGTCAGCGATTTTGGTGGTCCGCTTTTCCTCGCCGCCCCTCCGGTTGAACTCGACTGGAAAAGCCGCTTTGCGCTCGATGCAAGCATCAAGGATGAAGGCCCGGCCAGCTATCAGCTTCTGCTGAAAGCATGCCGTCGTGCGCGTCAGCAAGAACTCTTCAATACAACGCAGTTTGGCTATATCGCTGAACGGCTGTCGGAAGCCTTCGGCACACGCGGCCTGCCAGTAACGCTGTCGACCGCATGTGCTTCGGGCGCAACGGCTATCCAGCTCGGTGTTGAAGCCATTCGCCGTGGCGAAAGCGACCGCGTTCTGTCGATTGGTACGGACGGTTCTGTATCGGCTGAATCGCTCATCCGCTTTTCACTGCTCTCAGCGCTTTCAACGCAGAACGACAAACCTGAAAAGGCTTCCAAACCCTTCTCAAAGGATCGCGATGGTTTTGCGATGGCTGAGGGTTCAGGCGCGCTGGTCATGGAATCGCTTGAAAGCGCCATGGCACGCGGTGCAAAGGTGCTCGGCATTCTCGCTGGTTGTGGTGAAAAGGCTGACGATTTCCATCGCACCCGCTCAAAGCCAGACGCGTCACCTGCGATTGGCACGGTGCGCGCAGCACTTGCCGATGCTGGCCTGACCGAAGATCAGCTTTCCTATGTCAATGCACATGGCACTTCGACGCCTGAAAATGACAAGATGGAATATCTTGCGCTTTCGACCGTATTTGGTGAGCAGCTTTCTTCGATCCCGGTTTCGTCCAACAAGTCGATGATTGGTCACACATTGACCGCAGCCGGTGCGATTGAAGCCGTGTTCTCGCTGCTAACGATTGAAACTGGCACTCTGCCTCCAACGATCAATTACGACCATGCGGACCCGGCAATTCCGCTGGATGTTGTGCCGAATGTGAAGCGCGAGCAACAAGTTTCTACCGTGCTTTCCAACTCATTTGGCTTTGGTGGACAAAACACAAGTCTTGTTTTAACGGCCAATCCGAATTAATCGGACACAGACCTATAAACTCTTCGGTAATCCCGGTCAGCGAAATGCTCTCCGGGATTATGTCTTGAAAAGGATAATTTCATGCGCGCCTTGCAACTTCTCGACGATCGTCGTCTCGAAATGACCGACATTGCTCCGCCAGCTACTCCCGGCAATGGCGAAGTGACAGTCCGGATCAAGGCCGTTGCACTCAACCATATCGACGTATGGGGCTGGCGCGGCATGGCATTTGCCAAGCGCAAAATGCCACTGGTGATCGGTGCGGAAGCTTCTGGCGTTGTCGATGCAATCGGCCCGGGCGTATCCAATGTTCTGCCGGGTCAGCTTGTTTCGATCTATGGTGCTCGCACCTGTGGTCTCTGCAAAGCCTGCCGTGAAGGTCGCGATAATCTCTGTGAACACGTCGGCGGCGTTCATGGCTTCCATCTTGATGGCTTTGCGTGTGAGGCTGTCAATCTGCCAGCTCGCTTGCTGGTTCCAGCACCTCCCGGCGTTGACGCAATTGGTGCAGCGGTTGCTCCTGTTACTTTTGGTACAGTCGAGCATATGCTGTTTGACAATGCGAAACTTCAGCCGGGCGAAACTGTTCTGGTTCAAGCCGGTGGTTCGGGTATCGGTACGGCCGCTATCCAGCTTGCCAAGAAAATGGGCTGCACGGTCATCACCACGGTTGGTTCTGACGACAAGATCGAAAAGGCCAAGGCACTCGGTGCCGATCATGTCATCAACTATCGTGTTGACCGCTTTGAAGGTGTTGTGCGTAAACTCACCAAGAAGAAGGGCGTTGACGTTGTGTTTGAGCATGTTGGCGCCGACACATGGGCCGGCTCGATGCTTTGCATGAAGCGCGGCGCGCGTCTCGTCACCTGTGGTTCGACTTCGGGTGTTTCAACCAACATGAACCTGATGCAGCTTTTCCAGCAGCAGCTTAAAATCCTCGGCTCTTTTGGTTGCCGCATGGAAAACATGGCTGACGCGATGCAGAAAATGGCGCAGGGCGTTGTTCATCCGGTCATCGATACTATCGTGGGCTTTGATGACATCGGCACTGCCTTGAAGCGCATGGAAGGCCGCGACGTGTTCGGTAAGATCGTGTTGCAGATCGACTAAGCATTCGATGTTCAAGTTCAAGCTTCTTCTCTTCAAATGGTCGCGTAAGCTCAAGCAGTTCAACTATTGGCTTTGGGCGCAGGCTGTGTTCGTGACGCTGGCGCTGTTGCGTCTGCTGCCAGCCAAAAGCGCGATCCGATTTTCGGCATGGTTTGCGCGCAAGGTCGGGCCACTTACTCCACGGCACAAAGTTGCAACCAACAATCTGCGTCATGCCTATCCAGAGAAGAGCGACGCCGAAATTGAAGCAATCGCCATAGAGATGTGGGATTCGATGGCGCGTCTTTTCGCGGAATATATTTTCCTTGATGCGATCTTCGATTTCGATCCCCACGCGACGGAACCGGGCCTGATCGAAGTTGACGGCATTCCGATTTTCGAGCGCTTGCGTGATGAAACAAAGCCGCATATCTTCTTCACTGCACATACTGGAAATTTCGAGCTTCTGCCGATTTGTGCCGGTACGTTTGGCCTTGATGTAACTGCCCTCTTCCGCCCGCCGAACAATCCCTATATTGCGAAAACCGTTCTCAAAGCGCGCAAGACCAATATGGGTCACCTGGTGCCTTCCAAGGCCGGAGCTGCATGGTCGCTGGCACGCGTTCTGGATAATGGTGGCAATGTTGGCATGCTGGTCGATCAGAAGTTCCAGCGCGGCGTGCCTTCAACCTTCTTTGATCGTCCGGTAAAGACCAATCCTCTGCTCGCCAAGCTTGCGCGTCAGTATGATTGCGATGTTTATCCGGCGCGCTGCATTCGCCTTCCCGGTGGTCGCTATCGGCTTGAGCTGAAAGAGCGCATGGAACTGCCGCGCGACGAAAAAGGCGAGATCGACATTGCCGCAACCGCGCAGCTTCTCAACGACACCGTTGAGGAATGGGTGCGCGAATATCCGGGCCAGTGGATGTGGTTCCACAAGCGCTGGGGTTAAACTCAATATCTGCGTTCGGTCAAAACTGGCCGGGCGCATTTTTATTTTATGATGTGAAAACATCCTGCCAGGGAGACAAACATGCGTCCTATCGCAATCGCCCCATCCATTCTGTCCGCAGACTTTGCGCGTCTGGGTGAAGAAGTCGATGCCGTGCTCGAAGCCGGTGCTGACTGGGTTCATATCGACGTTATGGACGGCCATTTCGTGCCAAACATCACGTTTGGCCCGCAGGTCGTCAAAGCAATTCGTCCACGCACTCAGGCTTTCTTTGACACCCATCTGATGATTGCCCCATGCGATCTGTATCTGGAAGCTTTCGCCGATGCAGGCTGTGACCTGATAACGGTTCATGCAGAAGCTGGCGCACACACGCACCGTTCGCTGCAGAACATTCGCGCACTCGGCAAAAAATCCGGTCTGGCACTTAACCCGGCGACACCTGTTGAAGCACTGACCAACGTCATTGATGATGTTGATCTCGTGCTCATCATGACAGTCAATCCGGGCTTTGGTGGCCAGAAATTCATCGCACCTATGCTTGATAAGATCAAACGCGTGCGCGAGATGATTGGCGACCGCCCGATTGACATTGAAGTGGATGGTGGCATTACGCCAGAAACTGCAGGTCTCGTTGTCGCCGCCGGTGCCAATATTCTCGTTGCGGGTTCTGCTGTTTACAAAGGCAACTCTGTTGAGAGCTATGCCGCCAACATCAAAGCTATTCGCGAAGCAGCAGAAGCTGCGCGATAATAGACTTTTCCGGGGTTATGTGCGTTGAGCGGCGCCTCAGGCTCTGCTAAACAGCGCACATTCCCTTTACCCAAGACCTGCAGCCCGGCAGACGGGCCGCCAAAACAGGATATGCCCATGATCCCGCGCTATTCCCGACCAGAAATGGTCGCCATCTGGTCTCCCGAAACCAAATTCCGCATCTGGTTTGAAATTGAGGCCTATGCATGTGAGGCGCTTGCCGAACTCGGCGTCATTCCAAAGGAAGCCGCAAAGACCATTTGGGAAAAGGGTGACGCTGCGAAATTCGACGTCGCGCGCATCGATGAAATCGAAGCTGTTACCAAGCATGACGTTATCGCGTTCCTGACCCATCTTGCCGAATTTATCGGCCCTGACAGCCGTTTCGTGCATCAGGGCATGACCTCGTCGGATGTGCTTGATACCACGCTCAATGTGCAGCTCGTTCGCGCCGCTGATCTGCTTCTTGCTGGTTTGGACCGCGTGCTTGCAGCGCTCAAAACACGTGCATTTGAACACAAGGACACAGTTCGCATTGGCCGCAGTCATGGCATCCATGCTGAACCAACCACAATGGGCCTGACCTTTGCGCGTTTCTACGCCGAAATGCTACGCAACCGCGCGCGTCTCATCGCAGCACGTGCAGAAATCGCAACCGGTGCCGTATCCGGTGCTGTTGGCACGTTCGCCAATATCGACCCACGCGTTGAAGAATATGTCTGCGAAAAGCTTGGTCTGGAAGCAGAGCCAGTTTCAACGCAGGTCATCCCGCGCGACCGCCATGCCATGTTCTTTGCGACGCTCGGCGTTATCGCTTCGTCGATTGAAAATGTTGCAATCGAAATCCGTCACATGCAGCGCACAGAAGTTCTGGAAGCAGAAGAATTCTTCTCGCCAGGACAGAAGGGTTCTTCGGCAATGCCACACAAGCGCAACCCTGTTTTGACCGAAAACCTGACCGGCCTCGCCCGTCTGGTTCGTATGTCGGTTGTGCCTGCAATGGAAAACGTCGCTCTCTGGCATGAACGCGACATTTCGCATTCAAGCGTTGAGCGCGCAATTGGACCAGACACCACCATCACACTCGACTTCGCGCTGAACCGTCTGGCTGGCGTTGTCGAAAAGCTGGTTATTTACCCGGAAAATATGCTCAAGAACATGAACAAGTTCCGTGGTCTGGTGCATTCGCAGCGCGTTCTGCTGGCGCTTACACAGGCTGGTGTTTCGCGTGAAGATTCCTACCGCCTCGTGCAGCGCAATGCGATGAAGGTCTGGGAACAGGGTGCAGACTTCCTCGAAGAACTGCTGGCTGATCAGGAAGTGCGTGCTGCGCTTTCAGAAGAGCAGATCCGCGAGAAGTTCGACCTCGGCTATCACACGAAGCATGTGGATACGATTTTCAAGCGCGTCTTCGGTTGAGATTTAGGCTCTGGCGTTGATAAAATGAGTCCGAAAAAAGCCCCGTGTTTCTGTAAACATGGGGCTTTTTATTATTTCGGATTAGACGCTCTTTTTGATCGTATTGATCAAATTACCCCATGGGTCTTCAAAGACGTGGTTATTACCGCCACGCGTGTCTTCCATTTCAACCCATGCAAGGCCAGTTCGGTCCTTGTCACGCAAGCCAGCGCCTGAACTCTGCCACGCGTTAGCACCGATATGGTGGTGATAACCGCCGGTCGATAAGAACACAGCCTTATCGCCATAGGTCTGCACGGTATTAAAGCCCAGTTCCTTGTTCCAGAAATCTTCCGCATCTTTGGCATTGCCAACGCGCAAGTGAACATGGCCGACTACCGTATTCTGCGGCGCGCCAGTCCACTCGCCACCTTCGCGCTTTCCGGTTTCGAGCAGATCGCCAACATCAAGCGCTTCTGTGCCCATGACCACGCGATCACCATTCCACTGCCATGTCTTATGTGGGCGATCAGAATAGATTTCGATGCCATTGCCTTCAGGATCGGTCAGATAAATCGCTTCGCTAACATTATGATCAGATGCACCGGCGACGGGCAGCTGCTTATCGATAGCGCGGCGTGACCAGCGCGCCAGATCGCCACGCGTCGGTAGCAAGAAAGCCGTGTGATAAAGACCAGCGCTGCGCGGATCATCTGCTTTAGCTGCTGAAAACTGCTCGATTTCCATCAGTTCACGGTCACCAGCACCAAGCACAATCGAAGCGCCACGGCGGGTCATTTCGCGCAAGCCCACCACATCGCGATAATACTCAGCCAGCGTCTCCGCATCGCGCGCCTTCAAACCAATGCGCGCCACCCGGACAGGTGTCGTCATTGCAAAAGGTAAAGGAGCAGCTTTGGCTGACTGCTCGCCAGCAACTTTGTTTAATGTCTCGGTCATTTCATTCTCCTTCGACGGCGTCTCAGCGCGCGCGGAAAGCATACTGCTCATCACGGCAGCCCCTGCAGAACCCAATATCTTTCTTCTGCTCATGGCCATGGCCGGGTATCCTCTCCGTTGTTTTCTTCCCGCTAAAGATCACAATTTAGAGAGCATTCCACAAGACAGCGTTCAGCGAACAAGCTGTTCATCATTTGGATCATCTGCGTTGCGACATCAGCGCTATAGCCTAGCTTGAAGATGAGTTGAAACGGCTCTAAATAGGGATCATGAAAGTCAAAGATTCCGATATTCTCATCATTCCCGGTTACACCAATTCCGGCCCTGATCACTGGCAGACCCGCTGGGAGAGCAAGCTCTCGACGGCGCGACGTGTTGAACAGGCCGAATGGTCGAAGCCCGTCAAAGACGATTGGGTAGCGGAGCTGGTTAAAGCCGCTAATGAAGCGACAAAGCCAATCGTGCTTGTTGCGCATTCGCTTGGCGTTGCAACGGCACTCCATGCCATTCCGCACATTCAGCATAAGGTTGCGGGTGCATTCTTTGTTGCCCCGCCTGACGTCTCGAATGACAAAATCAGACCCAAGCACCTGATGACATTTGGCCCTTATCCGCGCGAACGTCTGCCGTTTCCAACCATTGCCGTTGTCAGTCGCAACGATCCGTTCTCAAGCTTTGAGGCCGCAGAAGAAGTGGTGAAGGATTGGGGGGCATTGCTGATTGATGCTGGTGATGCGGGGCATATCAACTCAGAATCAGGTCATGGGCCGTGGCCAGAAGGTTCTATGGTATTTGCTGAGTTTATGACTAAACTTGAACCGCCGAAATCACATTAAAACAATATGTTAGATAAGTTTCTGATGAAATAGATTCAGATCAGCTTAAGAAACGGCAGATAAAATATCTGCCGCTTTATTTTTTAAGCGCGAATTGCATCAACGAGCGTTTTGGCACCAAGGCGCATATAGCCGCCGTCACTAGCGAGAGTTAAAAACTGAAAGCCGAGCGGCATGTAGCGGCGTGCAAATTCTGCTGTCGGCGAGTAGATTCCAGCGAATTTACCTGCGGCAGCTGCCTTGCGTGCAATCTTGGTGATCGGCTCAATGATGGCGTCTGAATCCGGGTTGGCTTCGCGGCCGTTGCTCCATGCAATCGAGAAATCCGCAGGGCCAACAAAAACGCCATCAATGCCGCGGACATCGAGAATCGCATCCAGCGCATCATAGGCATCGCGTGTTTCAATCATCGCGAAAGCCAGCGTTTCCTGATTTGCGGTAACGAGATAATCGTTTGAGCCAGGCGTGCCGTAATCGGCATTGGCGCGGAAAACGCCCCATGAACGCTCGCCAATCGGCGGATACTTCATTGAAGCGGAAAATTTACGCGCATCTTCGACCGAATTGATCATGGGAGCAATGACTGCCTGTGCGCCAAAATCGAGTGCCCGGCTCGCCATATCGAAGCGTCCGACAGGAATGCGAACCACTGGTGGTTTGCCCGCATTCAGGATAAGCCCAAGGCTGCGCAGCACACTTTGCTCATCATGCCCGCCATGCTGCATATCAAGCGTTACCGCGTCAAAAGCGCTATGCGCCAACACTTCTACAGTAAGTGGTTCCGGCAATGACGACCATGCCGATAGAACAGTTTCTCCGGCACGAAGACGCGAAGACAATGACATGCTTATTCCCCTGCATTACAAAAACGAAGGGCGGAAACGCTGTCTGTTTATTTTAACGCGCATCTTATCCCGAAAACCGGTTCCCACTTTTCGGGATGCGCTATCAGCATTTCCGCTCTTTATTACCAGTTAGTCTTTCTGAACTTGCTGGATCGCTTCCTCAAGGAAAGCGAACATCTTTTCGCGAATGGTCTCATCCGTAACGCTCACGCTGGCGGCATCAAAATCGGCACGCAACTTGCGGAAAACGTCTTCATCGCCTGCTTCTTCAAAGTCAGCGGCAACAACTTCACGCGCATAGGCGTCTGCATCCGCATCGTGCTTACCGAGAAGCTCTGCTGCCCAAAGGCCAAGAATCTTATTGCGGCGGGCTTCGGCCTTGAAGCGCAGTTCAGCATCGAGTGCGAATTTGCTTTCAAAAGCGTTGCGGCGATCGTCCATGCCAGTGGCCATTCATAGAACTCCCAAGCTGTTAACTTATATGAGATCGTCAACCGTTCTCTTGCCTAAAGCTGGCAAGGGGCGCAAGATTATACAAGAGCCAAAAGTCACTTTCTTGATTTATCTGGCTCTGAAACGCTTAAAACGGGGGAACGGGTACAAAGCAGGATTGTTAAAAGCCCACAATTGCTATACGTAGCCCGCGAGAATAGCGGCAAATGCCGATCATCACATTTTTTGGAAATCCGAGAAAAGCCATGAACCGTCGCCGCCGTATTTACGAGGGCAAGGCCAAGATTCTTTATGAAGGCCCTGAACCCGGTACTCTTGTCCAGTTCTTCAAAGATGACGCAACCGCGTTCAACGCGAAGAAGCATGAAGTTGTTGACGGAAAAGGCGTGTTGAACAACCGCATTTCTGAGCACATTTTCACGCAGCTCAACCGTATTGGTATTCCGACTCACTTTATCCGCCGCCTCAACATGCGAGAGCAGCTGATCAAGGAAGTCGAAATCATTCCGCTTGAAGTCGTTGTCCGTAACGTTGCGGCAGGTTCGCTGTCGACGCGCCTCGGCATCGAAGAAGGCACTGTCCTGCCGCGCTCGATCATCGAGTTCTATTACAAGGCAGATGCTCTCAACGACCCCATGGTCACGGAAGAACATATCACTGCTTTTGGCTGGGCCAGCCCTGCGGAAATCGACGACATTATGGCTCTCGCCATCCGCGTCAACGACTTCCTTACAGGCCTGTTCCTTGGCATCGGCATCCAGCTTGTTGATTTCAAGATGGAATGCGGACGTCTGTTTGAAGGCGACATGATGCGTATCGTTGTCGCTGACGAAATTTCGCCAGACTCAGCGCGTCTTTGGGATATCAACACCAATGACAAGCTCGATAAGGACCGCTTCCGCCGCGATATGGGCGGACTGGTTGAGGCCTATCAGGAAGTGGCACGTCGTCTCGGCATCATGAACGAGAACGAAACGCCCCGTCCTTCCGGCCCTACGCTTGTGAAGTAAAATCCGCACAGCCCGGAACGAAAGTTACCGGGCTGTTTTCATTTGGCTAAGTAAATCAGGAACTACTCAGTGATTAAGGCACGCGTCACCGTTACACTTAAAAACGGCGTTCTCGACCCGCAGGGCAAAGCTATTGTCGGCGCGCTCGGCAGCCTGAATTTCGAAGGCGTCAACTCTGTCCGTCAGGGCAAGGTCTTCGATCTCGAAGTCGAAGGCTCGGACAAGGCTAAAGCTGAAGCCGAAATCAAAGCCATGTGCGAGAAGCTGCTCGCCAACACGGTTATTGAAGACTACGCAATCGTCATCGCCTGACGCGCTGCGCTCAGCGGGTATTTTTTGCGCGCTTTCAGATCGCACGACGCGCTCTGAAGCCCTCAGATTCAAAGAGACATAAAACGCCATGAAAGCAGCAGTCGTTCTTCTCCCCGGCCTCAACCGTGACCGCGACATGATTGCAGCCGTCACCAAGATTTCCGGTCAGGTACCAATCACCGTCTGGCAGACAGATACATCCATCCCTGATGATGTTGATCTTATTCTGATCCCCGGCGGCTTTTCCTATGGTGACTATCTGCGTTGCGGTGCGATTGCAGCACGTATGCCAATCATGCAGGCTATTCGTGAGAAAGCCGACAAAGGCGTGATGGTTATCGGCGTTTGCAACGGCTTCCAGATTCTCGTCGAAGCAGGAATGTTGCCGGGCGCGCTGATGCGCAATACTTCGCTGAAATTTGTCTGCCGCGAAGTGAAGCTCGAAGTGAGCAACGCTAACACGTCCTTCACCCGCAGCTATCAGCCGGGCCAGATCATTCGTTGCCCAGTCGCGCATCATGACGGCAATTACTTTGCCGATGCGGAAACATTGAAGCGCATCGAAGGTGAAGGTCAGGTTGTATTCCGCTATGCGGAAGGCACCAACCCGAACGGTTCGGTCAATGATATTGCCGGTATCGTCAATGCACGCGGCAATGTTCTCGGCATGATGCCGCATCCTGAAAACCTGATTGAAGATGCGCATGGCGGCAATGATGGCCGTGCACTTTTTGCAGGCGCATTGGGAATTGCTGCTTAAAAAGGAATACTCAAATTAAATTTTAAAAACGGCCTTTGTCAAAAAGCGAAGGCCGTTTTTTTATTACACCTCTAATGACCAATTCCATTTACGCACCAGATGCAAGCGACTAGCGCAACCTGTAAATTCGTGGCAGCTTGGGTATTGCATACTTCCTGCGGCAACCGAATCGGGGAACTATAACGATGCAATTATATTCACGCCCACTCTCCCCCTATTCCGCTTTTGTACGTGGTGTTCTTTATCTCAAGGAACTTCCGTTCAAACCGATCAGCCTTCCTTATCCGTTTCCGGCGGATTTCAGCCATGTGACGCCGCTTAAGCGCGTACCCGTGCTGATCACTGGTTCCGGCGAAACGCTGTTTGAGGCAGCGGTCATCGCGGAATATCTGGAAGATCATTTCCCAAAAACGCCTGTCCTGCCCGGAACCCCACGCGAGCGCGCATTGATCCGGCTCTTGGCACGCGTAGCTGAACTCGACGTACTCGGCCCAGCCATGAAGCTAATGATTCTGCTGAGCAAACCTGAGAAAGATGCAGCGTCCATTGATCGCCTCTTTGCCAAGCTTCGCATGGGCTTGAGCGTTGTGGAGTCACGTCTAACGGATCATGATTTCGCGCTCTCGGATGCGCCAACCCTCGCCGACGCTTGGCTTGTACCAATTCGCTTCCTAATGGAGCCGCTCAAAAAGCTTTCCGGCAAGAGCGATTTGCTGGATGCTTACCCCAAATTTGACACATATGCTGTGAAAGCAAATCAGGATCCGGTCTTTGAGCTTGTCACGAATGAAATGAGTGACGGGCTAAAGGCATTCATGCCTCAACTCGCCTGAGTTAAAAAATTCAAAAAGCGTATCCGATGAGGATACGCTTTTAACATTCTTTCTATACGTTTTGAGCAAGATGCGCATTAGCTATCATCGTCAAAGCGTCCCCATGGAGTCCTCCTTGAAGAATAAGACCATCGCGCTTGCAGCACTGTCTGCGCTTGCATTTCTTGCGGCCTGTGCACCGAAGCCTTCGCCTCGCCCAGCTTCAGCAAATGTCAGCAAAGCAGCCCTTGCAACAATGGAGCGCATTGCTGTGGGTGCCAATAATTGCTGGTTTAAATCCAAGGATAAAGACTTCCGTGGCTATGCTTTTGCGCCAGAACTGAACTCTTTCACCGGACGCCCACGCATGTTGGTGGTGCCTGCACGTAATCTTGCGGGACGCCCGCTGCTTGTTGTGCAAGCAGAAGGCAATCCAGCGCGGATTGAAGCCTTTGGACCAATGATGCAGCAGGCGCACAGCAGCCGTATCAGCGCCGATATTAATCGCTGGGCATCTGGCCAAAAAGACTGCGGCTAGGGCGAGTTATCGAATATGGAAGCGCACTTTACGTGCTTCCATATCGGCAGCACTGCGCGAAAGCCCAATATCCTTAAGCTGCTCATCGGTGAGATCCATCAAATTAATACGGCTGCGACGTAACATTGCGCGGTGAGAAAACCACGACGTAAATCTCTGCCAGACAGACCGCGTGTTCGCAGGAACTTCACGCTCAACAGCCTGAATTGTATCAATTGTATCGATTTCGTCGTACTTAATCGGGACGAATGTCATCGCAAAACGCCTTATTGCTGCGTGTATTCTTCGCTTTGCATCAATTCGATGCGCTGAAGCGTAAATACAATTGACTCAAATATCGATACAATGCTTATATTGTAACCATGACAAATTGGCTTCCCGATCTTTCCGGCAAATCTGGCCCGCTCTATCTTCAGCTTGCTGATGCGATTGAAGACGCGATCGCAAACAATTCATTGCCAGCGGGAGAGAAACTGCCACCACAGCGCAATCTCGCCTTCGATCTGAAGGTGACAATTGGTACAATCGGCCGAGCTTATGCGCTTGCGCACGAGCGCGGGCTCGTGACGGGTGAAGTCGGGCGCGGGACATATGTGCTTGGCAAGACTGGCAGCCAAACTGCAACAGCCCCTTATTCAAGCGACGGTATTGCGGGAACGCGCATTCAGGATGCTCCGGCAGACAAGGGGCGCTTTGACACGACTGCTGCGCCAGATGTCGGACAAAATGCTATCCTTGAGCCGCTGATTACATCGGTTATTCGCAAGTATCCGCATGAGGTCGTCAACTACACGCGACATTTCCCACAACATTGGCTCGAGGCCGGTCGGCAATGGCTTAATCAGGAAAATGCTCCTGCCGATGCCAGCAATATTGTCATCACCAATGGCGCACATGCCGGTGCCGTCGCTGCAATCACAGCCTTTACCTCGCCCGGCGATCGTATTGTTTTTGAAGAACTGACTTACACACAGATAAGCCGGTCCGTGAAAATTGCCGGACGACGCGTGGCAATCGCCGCGAGTGACGAATACGGCATGATCCCAGACGAATTCGAGCGGATTTGCAACCAGCAACACCCCACAATGGCATTTCTCATGCCAAGCATTCATAATCCAACGCTTGCGACCATGCCATATGAACGCCGGGTGGCTATCGCCAATATCGCAGCACGGCACAATGTCTGGCTTATTGAAGACGACACCTATGGGGTTATGACGCGGTCAAATATCCCCAAAATTGCTGATATTGCGCCCGAACGCACATTTCTTTTGGGCAGCCTTTCAAAGGCTGTAACAGCTGGCTTGCGTTGCGGATGGGCGGCCTGCCCGCCGCATTGCGCGCAGCGCTTACGCGTAACGCACAAACTCATGACTGGCGGCGTTTCATTTTTGCTAGCAGAAACAACGGCGCAGATGGTGCTTTCCGGTCAGGCAAGCGCTCTGCTGGATAAATGTTCCGCTGAAATTGAATGGCGCGAACAACTGGCCCGCAGAATCTTTGCAGGCTATGACTTTGTATCGTCACCCCACGTTCCAATCCTCTGGCTGAAACTGCCTGAGCCGTGGCTAGCCAGCACTTTTAAAGCAGCAGCCTATGAAAACGGCTTACTGATTGATGATGAAGACGAGTTCAAAGCCGGGCGGATTGAGCGTAATTATCATCGCGTTCGCATTGCTTTTTCCTCACCGACAGACCGCAACGACATCGAAAATGGCTTCACAACTTTGCGGCAATTGCTGGAAAATGGTCAGGTGGGCTATGAGGGTAGCATTTGAGCCGGGAAATCGGCATTTTCCTGTCGCGCTTCGGGCAGAGTTAGGTTAAAGAGGCCCCTTGAAACCTTAGGTGTCCGCCCTTCGGCAGAAGTTTCCGGGTACCGCAGCCTGCGACGGGGTCCCTCATCTCGATGACTATTTCCAATAAGCGCGATATCACGCCTGAACTTATCCAAGCTCACGGCCTGAAGCCCGACGAATATCAGCGAATTCTCGACCTGATCGGGCGCGAACCAAGCTTCACCGAACTTGGCATTTTCTCGGCCATGTGGAACGAACATTGTTCCTACAAGTCGTCGAAGAAGTGGCTCCGTACACTTCCTACCACGGGCCCACGCGTCATTCAGGGACCGGGCGAAAATGCCGGTGTCGTGGACATTGGCGATGGCGACTGTGTCGTCTTCAAGATGGAAAGCCACAACCATCCGTCTTACATCGAGCCTTATCAGGGCGCTGCAACTGGTGTTGGCGGCATTCTGCGTGACGTATTCACGATGGGCGCACGTCCGATTGCGGCCATGAATGCACTGCGCTTTGGCGAGCCTGACCATCCAAAGACCCGTCATCTGGTATCTGGTGTTGTTTCCGGTGTTGGCGGTTATGGCAATGCTTTCGGCGTTCCGACCGTTGGCGGCGAAGTGAATTTCGACAAGCGCTACAATGGCAATATCCTCGTCAATGCATTTGCTGCGGGTCTTGCCAAGCATGACGGCATCTTCCTGTCTGAAGCCAAGGGCGTTGGTCTGCCGGTTGTCTATCTTGGCGCCAAGACCGGCCGTGACGGTGTTGGCGGTGCCACAATGGCATCGGCTGAATTCGACGAATCGATTGAAGAAAAGCGCCCGACCGTTCAGGTTGGCGATCCATTTACTGAAAAGTGCCTTCTTGAAGCCTGCCTTGAACTGATGGCTTCAGGCGCGGTTATCGCCATTCAGGATATGGGCGCGGCGGGTCTTACATGCTCTGCTGTTGAAATGGGTGCCAAGGGCGATCTCGGTATCGAACTCATCCTCGACCATGTTCCGGTTCGCGAAGCAAACATGACAGCCTATGAAATGATGCTGTCTGAAAGCCAGGAGCGTATGCTCATGGTTCTCAAGCCTGAAATGGAAGAAGAAGCGCAGGCGATCTTCCGCAAGTGGGGCCTTGATTTCGCAATCGTTGGCAAGACCACGGATGATCTCAGGTTCCGCGTCATTCATCAGGGCGAAGAAGTCGCCAATCTGCCGATCAAGGAACTCGGTGACGAGGCTCCTGAATATGATCGTCCGTGGATGGAACCGGGCAAGCATGCGCCGCTGCCAGCAGCCAATGTGTCGCAGGTTGAAGACTATTCGGATGCGCTTCTCAAGCTTATCGGCTCACCGGATGGCTCATCTCGCCGCTGGGTTTATGAACAATATGATACGCTCATTCAGGGCAATTCATTGCAGCTTCCGGGCGGTGATGCTGGTGTGGTCCGGGTCGAAGGCCATCCAACCAAGGCACTCGCTTTCTCGTCGGACGTAACGCCGCGCTATTGCGAAGCGGATCCTTTCGAAGGTGGCAAGCAGGCAGTTGCCGAATGCTGGCGCAACATTACTGCAACCGGTGCTGAGCCACTTGCTTCCACTGACAATCTGAACTTCGGCAATCCTGAAAAGCCGGAAATCATGGGGCAGCTTGTCAAAGCTATCGAAGGTATCGGCGAAGCCTGCCGTGCGCTCGACTTCCCAATCGTTTCGGGCAACGTCTCGCTTTACAACGAAACCAATGGTCAGGCGATCTTGCCAACTCCGACCATTGCAGGCGTTGGCCTCATCCCTGACTGGTCGCAGATGGCCAAAATCGGCGGCATGCAGGATGGCGATACGCTGGTTCTGCTCGGTGGCGACGGCTCACATCTTGGCCAGTCGGTCTATCTGCGCGATCTGTTTGACCGTGCTGACGGCCCTGCTCCGACGGTTGATCTTGCGCTTGAAAAGCGTAACGGCGAATTCGTTCGTTCGGCGATCCGCAATGGTCAGGTCACTGCCTGTCACGATCTTTCCGATGGCGGCCTTGCAGTTGCGGTTGCTGAAATGGCAATCAAGTCCGGCAAGGGTGCAACGCTTGATGCAGGCGATGGCCTGCCACACGCAGTGCTGTTTGGTGAAGATCAGGCGCGTTACGTGGTAGCTGCGACGCCAGAAATGGCAAACCTGATTGCTTTGAATGCAGAAGGCGCAGGAATCGCTTTCCGCAAACTGGGAACAGTAGGCGGTGACCGTCTGAAATTCGGTGCCATTGTTGATGTTGCAGTCAGCGACCTCAACAACGCTTTTGAAGGATGGTTTCCGGGCTTCATGAGTGGCGAGGCTGCCGTCGACAACTAATCGTTTTCGGTTAAAACGGCTATCAAAAGACGCCCGAACAGTAATCCTGCTTCGGGCGTTTGCTTGTCGGCGATTTAAAAGTTAGACAGTTGAAGATTGACGTATCAGGATGATGCGTTACGATTCTATAATATTAAAAAGCCTAAAAACGGCAGGAGACTTTGCATGGCTATGGACGCTCATGAGATCGAAAAACTGATACGCGAAGGTATTCCCGGCGCAAAGGTTACGATCCGCGACCTTGCCGGAGACGGAGATCATTATGCCGCCGAAGTGGTTGCGGAAAGCTTCCGCGGCAAGTCGCGCGTGCAGCAGCACCAGATGGTTTATGATGCGCTGAAGGGCAACATGGGCGGCGTACTTCATGCGCTCGCACTCCAAACCAGCGTGCCTGAGTAAATAAACAATGCAGCCTGTGTTTGTCTGACATATTTGAATACAGGCTGCGGCAAGATGCTACCCCCGATATAGCGCGGTCTCTCGCTAATTTGTCTTGATTTCACCTTGAGAGGGTGATTACCAAAGCTCAGCTTACTATATTGGGGCAGAAGCTCTCCCTACGCGGGCCGGGATTTGAACCGGCATCCTGAAAGGAATTGAAATGACCGGAATCAACGATTTCATCGACAATGAAGTAAAGACCAACGACGTCGTGCTGTTCATGAAAGGCACACCAGGTTTCCCACAGTGTGGTTTCTCCGGTCAGGTCGTGCAGATTCTCGATTATCTCGGCGTGGATTATAAGGGCGTCAACGTTTTGGCTTCCGATGAAATCCGTCAGGGCATCAAGGATTACTCCAACTGGCCAACCGTTCCTCAGCTCTACGTAAAGGGCGAGTTCATTGGCGGTTGCGACATCGTGCGCGAAATGTTCCAGTCGAACGAATTACAGACACTTTTTAGCGATAAAGGTATTGCTACTAAGGCAGCTTAAAGATTAATTACCGTAGTTCGGCTTTTGCCTCAGCATTTTTCGAAAGGCGCCGTAAAATGGCGCCTTTTATATTGCGCGAAATATCACACATAACTGGCTATTTTAATTGTCTGGCCTATTTTCAAAGCTCTGTCTACGGCAACGCCTGCATTTTTACCTGTGCGTTGCTTGATCAAGGAATAAACAATGCCGCTCGATATTCATAAGAGTTCGTCCAACCAACAGACGTCTGTACGTCCGCGTGGCGAATTCATTGCGCTTATTGCAGCAATCATGGCAATCAACGCACTTGCCGTGGACATTATGTTGCCCGGCTTGCCGCAAATCGGTGCGAGCCTTGGTGTTCTTTCCGAAAATCATGCGCAATATGTGATTACCGCATATTTGCTGGGATTTGGCGTATCGCAGCTATTTTACGGTCCATTGAGCGACCGTTTTGGCCGTCGTGCACCTCTTTTTGTCGGTTTGGCAATCTACATTCTGGCGGCAATTGGCGCTGCTTTTGTGACCGATTTTACAACGCTGATCATCCTGCGTGTGCTGCAAGGTCTGGGGGCGGCAGCGACGCGCGTAATTGCGGTTTCGGTTGTACGTGATCGCTTTGCAGGTCGCCAAATGGCAGAAGTCATGTCGCTTGTCATGATGATTTTCATGATCCTGCCGGTGATCGCACCTGCCACGGGTCAGCTAATCATGCTGTTTGGCGAATGGCACCTAATCTTCCTATCGATGGCCATTATGGCGGCGGTTGTTGCAGTCTGGGCTTATATCCGCTTGCCAGAAACCCTGCCCGTTGACCATCGGCGTCCATTGACCGTGAAAAGCATCATCGGTGGTTTTGGCATCGTCTTGTCTAACCGCGTTGCCCTTTTCTACATGCTCGGAACATCGTTCATTCTCGGCGCTCTGTTTGGTTACATCAATTCAGCGCAGCAGATTTTTGTCGATATTTATAAGCTGGGCACAATGTTCCCGCTGGCTTTTGCAGCGGTTGCGATGACACTTGCACTCGCATCTTTCCTTAATTCGCGCCTTGTCGGTCGCTATGGGATGCGTCGCATATCGCAGACAATGCTGCTGGTATTTGTCAGCTTCAGCCTGCTTTGGGTTGTCTTATCTCTGAGTTTTACCGGCCCTGTACCATTCTGGCTGCTCATGATCATCTACATGACGATCATGTTCTCGTTCAGCTTGATAACATCAAACTTCAATTCGCTGGCCATGGAGCCACTTGGTGAAGTCGCAGGCACTGCATCGTCTGTTCTGGGCTTTGCACAGACAGTTATCGGCGCAGCATTGGGTGCTGCAATTGGTCAGGCCTTTGACGGAACAACAACACCCGTTGCAGCGGGTTATTGCGTGCTAGGGTTCATTTCCTTCATCTGCGTGATCATCGCCGAGCGCGGTAAATTATTCAAACCGCACAACAAACCAGTCTGATAAAAAAGCCCACAAAAAATGCCGAATTATAAAATGCGGCATTTTTTAATTTTTCTTTTCAGCATGTCGTTATCGGATCGAAGCGGGATCAGAAATCAGTCCTGTGGACTGATTTCCCCGCGAAGGCGGTTCACACTTTTCCGCGACATGCTTTAGCGGGCTTCTTTCTATTCTGCAAAGAGCGTTTGATGAATTGCTTTCCAGCTTTCTTTGTCCGGAGCTACCAGCAAACCGCCACCTACATGCGAAGGCAGGTACGGGCTTTCATCCCAGCGGGCGAGATAGCCACCAGCTTCCTGATGAATGAGTGCACCCGGGAGATGATCCCAAGGCATCAGCTTATTGTAGCAAGCGAAATGCGCGCCGCCAGTCGCAATGATGCGATATTCATGCGCCGCACAGCGATAGCCGATCTGCGACAGAAATTTCGTGTGATTGCGTGCGAGGCGCGAGCGGATTGGCTCCTGCGTATATTGCCATGACACAGAACCCGTCATCTGCGAAATATCCGCAGGTGCCGCGACCTTCACAGAACTTGTCGAGCCATTGGCATAGCGAATGTGCGCGCCGCCGCCCTTAGAAGCGAGTATCCAGTCCTTGCCCACCGGATCATAGATAATACCTGCAACAGTCTCTCCTTTTACGACAACCGCCAGCATCACGCCGAAAAGTGGGACGCCAGATGCAAAATTGAAGGTGCCGTCGACGGGATCGATGGTGAATGCGAGGTCTGCTTCACCCAAACCGTTGAGCAAAGTTTCATCATCGGAACAAGCTTCTTCGCCGACGATCAGCGCAGTGGGAAAACGTTCTTTAAGATGCGCAGTGATAAAGCGCTCCGCATTCACATCGGCTTCGGTAACCAAATCAGCAGCGGAAGTCTTTTGACGAATATCGCCCTGGCCCAATTGCCGAAACCGCGGCATGATTTCCGCATTGGCGGCTTCTGCCAAAAGCTCAGCCAGCCAATCAATCTGTTTTTCTTCAAACTGCACGATCAGTCTCCACCTCAGAATTGGTCATCAAACCAGCAAAATCAAACAAATTACGATCAAGCAGATGGCTTGGGCGCACATTGGTCATGGCGCGGATCATTGTATCTTTACGACCCGGCATCCGCTTTTCAATGTCGGAAAGCATCGCCTTCATCGCATTGCGCTGCAAACCTTCCTGACTGCCGCACAGATCGCACGGAATGATCGGAAATTGCATAGCGTTTGCGAATTTTTCCATATCGTCCTCCGCTACGTAGGCAAGCGGGCGGAAAAGCATAAGATCGCCTTCATCGTTCAGAAGCTTTGGCGGCATGGCAGCCAAACGGCCACCATGGAACAGGTTCATGAAGAAGGTTTCGAGAATATCTTCGCGGTGATGGCCAAGTACGATTGCCGAGCAGCCTTCCTCACGCGCGATCCGGTAAAGGTTGCCTCGACGCAGACGTGAGCAGAGCGAGCAGTATGTGCTGTTCTCAGGAAGCTTTTCAGTGACGATCGAATAGGTATCCTTATATTCGATGCGATGCTCGATCCCATAACGGCTCAAGAATTCTGGCAGAATATGCTTCGGGAAATTCGGCTGCCCCTGATCGAGATTGACGGCCAGCAATTCCACCGGCAGCAGACCGCGCCACTTGAGATCAAGCAGCAGTGCCAGAAGCCCATAAGAATCTTTGCCACCAGACAAGCAAACCATCCAGCGCTCCCGAGGCAAACCTTCATTGGGTTTCACCATGGCAAAGTCGTCTATCGCCTGACGTGTCAGTCGCAGCAAGCGCTTGCGCAGCTTATTGAATTCGACAGTTGCCGGAACGTCGCGGAAGAGCGGATGGCAACCATCGAGACTGGCATCTTCTGCGATATTGAGATCGAGAGCGTTCATGGTGTTTTCCGCGAACATGAGAGAGATTGAGATTTAGAGAATTTCCTGTTTAGATTGAATCGTGGGAAATACTCTATCTCTTTGTTTTTACGCGCATCTTACTCCGAAAACCGCTTTCGCACTTTTCAGAATGCGCTCTACATACAAAAAAGCCGCCCTTGGGGAAACCAAGGGCGGCCATTTATTTGTCGTTCGTAAGCCAGAAGCTCAGAATTAACGCGAATAATATTCGACGACGAGGTTTGGTTCCATCTGAACAGCGTATGGAACGTCGCCGAGAACTGGAACGCGTGCGAAGGTCGCAACCATCTTGTTGTGATCAACTTCAACGTAATCAGGAACATCGCGTTCTGCGAGCGCAACAGCTTCGAGAACGATCACGAGCTGCTTCGACTTTTCGCGAACTTCAACAACGTCACCAGCCTTGAGGCGGAACGACTGAATGTTGACGCGACGGCCGTTTACATTAATGTGGCCGTGGTTGATGAACTGGCGTGCAGCGAAGATCGTTGGAACGAACTTTGCGCGGTACACAACAGCATCCAGACGCGATTCGAGCAGGCCGATGAGGTTTTCACCGGTATCGCCCTTGCGGCGAGCTGCTTCGTCGTATGTCTTACGGAACTGCTTTTCCGAGATATCGCCGTAGAAGCCCTTGAGCTTCTGCTTTGCGCGGAGCTGTACACCGAAGTCGGAAAGCTTGCCCTTACGGCGCTGACCGTGCTGGCCTGGGCCATATTCACGACGGTTTACAGGGGACTTTGGGCGACCCCAGATATTTTCACCAAGACGGCGGTCAATTTTGTACTTGGAAGATTCGCGCTTGCTCATCACATTTCCTAAAGAGTTAAAGCGCCTTGCGGCGCAGACAGGAAACGCGCCCTCCTCTGCCTCTGATTCAGGGACTGACAGAATGAAGCGCGCAGCTGCGATCTACATTCACGGGACACGTCAAATGAAACGCCGGAACGATTAAGCTCCAGCGATGGCGGCTTTTAGTCATTGGAGTGTCGTCTTGTCAAGACAAAAGCCCACTTTTGAGCCATTTGGCTATATATAACGCTGTGCCATCAAGCGTGAAGGAACGGCAGGCGATGCTTAAACATTAGACAATGCAGCTTGCTGACAAAAGAGGTAAATATGGCCATTTCCTTCGCTTTCCCTCAAAAGGCGTTCATTATTGGAGCTCTCACCGCGTGCATCATACTGCTACCCGGCGAAAGTTTTAGGGAGGCGAAAGCTGAAAGCTTCATTGAAAGAGTATTGAGCGGGAGTAACAAGCACACGCATGCACAAAAACGCTTTACGAAAAAACGTACGAACCGGAAGACTCAGCCCCAAAGCCCTCCCGTAATAAGCGCTGTTCCGATTCCTACCCCGTCGCCTCGACGGGAAGAAGGAAAAGAACCAGTTGAGGCACAGTCTACACCTACGCAAACTGAAACTACGCCTCTGCCAGAAAAAAAACCGGAGAAGCCGGCCGGGATAACCAACCCAGAGAGCGCTAAACCTGATTCCAAAAAGCCTGAACGCATCTATCAGGTGTCGTGTCCGGCACTGATGACCGGAGATGTGGAAGGGAAACTTCTGCCACCCATTGAAGATGGATCGCAATGCAGTGCACGCTCGCCGCTTTCACTCACAGCAATTGGTAAAGTCGAACCTTTAAAGTTTGCAAATCCCATTACAACCAATTGCGCCATGGCGGTCACACTGGCTCAATGGGCTGGTGACGTCAAAAGTGCCGCTCAAAACGTCTATGGAAATGACATTAAAATAACAGAAATCGGCACCGGGTCAGATTATCAGTGCCGCAACGTCAATGGCGCATCAGAAGGCCGCGTTTCAGAACATGCTTTCGCCAATGCGCTTGATATTATGTCGTTCACATTTTCTGATGGTTCCAAAACCGAACTCGAAAGTGGCTGGAACGGGTCGGAAAAAGAAAAGAAATTCTGGCGTGCTGTGCATGGCGCAAGCTGCAAGCTTTTCATGACGGTTATCGGGCCAGAAGGCGATGCAGCTCATCTGACCAACATGCATCTTGATCAGGGTTGCCACGGCAAATCCTGCCTTGCTCAAATCTGCCAGTGATATATTCTGTGCCTACCAAGATAAGACATAATTAATTCCAACGAGATTTATAATAATATTGCCATTATCGATTTTGCTCGTCGCAGTTTGCACAGAGCCTTTCAAAGGAACGATCCATGAAATCGACCCGAATCATACTTTTTGCAATTTTGGCATTTGGCGTCACAGGTGCCGCCTGCGCTGATACGGTTCCGAAGCGCTCCAAGGACTTCACAGGCAATTATCAAACACTGGTGAAAGACCAACAGGCATCACCCCAAATTGCGGGCTGCATTGCATCTGCTTACGATTATGTGAAAAATAGCAAAAAGTATGATCGTCTCGGCTTCACGAAAGACGATATTGCCAACGCAACCACAAACGAAAAATCATCGAAATTCAGTGCTAAAGACGGCCGGAAAGTATCAGCCATTATTTCAGTGCCAGGTGAAGCACGCAACAAAGCTGGAGGCTGGGACGGTATTTCAGTTCGTTGCGGCATTACTTCCGGCAAGCTGAAAGCGATTGAGATTGTGGCGACCAAAGCCATAAAATAGAACTATTGTGGAGCGACTGACTTTTATCAGTCGCTTTTCTTATCATCTACATGTTCCGGAAGACCTTTGTGCTTAGTCTCCGCAAAGTCTTCCAATTCCTTTTCGCTCATGGATTCGTACATCTCTTTGGAAGCGCCGATTAACTCGCTCTTTTTGATTTCACCGCGTTTGGCGGAAAGTGCGGCACCAGCTGCTTTTTGCTGAGCTTTCGATTTGGCTGGCATGTTCCTTCTCCTCTATTGGCAAGAAGAACGAAAAACGGCTTATCTGGTTCCCTAAAAGTTCACAGCTTTGTCGAAACGCGAACGGGCATCGCGCATCTGCTCGCGGTTTCTCACGGCCCACTGCCCCAACACATCTATCGGCACCGCCAGCGAATGGCCGAGCTCGGTTAGCGAATACTCCACTTCCGGCGGCGACGTTGGACGGACGTGACGCGCCACAAGCCCATCACGTTCAAGCGAACGCAAAGTGACAGTGAGCATCCTTTGAGAGATGCCTTCAATCGAGCGTCGCAAGGCATTGAAACGCATTGATCCCACCTGCAAATTGAAAACAACTAGAATGCTCCATGTGTCGCCCACGCGGTCCAGCACTTCACGGATAGGGCATGATCCATCCCCGTCTGAATCAGGCCGAAAGGCGGCGGTAGATGATAATAACGGCGCGATGGCATTTGGTTCGTTTGTATTCTTCATTTTGATCTTCAGCTAAGCGCAATGCTTTTTCCCTTGGCGGTCCTGCCCAAAGCGCGGTTACTTCCATGTAACTTGAACATGAATAAGTGCGTTCTTCACAAGACTTTTCAATTCGGCTACTCAGTTACCATAAAGAACCTGATTATGAAATATAACTTTATGGTTACAATTAAAAGGAACATATCATGTCTAAAATCGCATTGATCGGCGCAACAGGTTTTGTAGGCGCTGCCGTCCTCAAAGAAGCCGTTTCACGCGGCCACACTGTTACAGCTCTTGTCCGCAACACTGACAAAATTGCAAAACTCGACAATGTTACGGCCGTGAAAACTGATATATTCGACACCGACGCTCTTGCGAGCCAGCTGGCTGGTCATAACATTGTCATTTCAGCGTATAATCCAGGTTGGACAGATGCCAATATTCGCGAAAACCACATCAAGGGTAGCCGTTCTATCAATACCGCAGCAAAGAAAGCTGGCGTAAAGCGTCTGATTGCCGTCGGTGGTGCTGGTAGCCTCGAAATCAATGGCCAACAGCTTGTAGATTCGCCTGAGTTTCCGGCAGATTGGAAAGAAGGCGCTTTGGGCGCACGTCAAGCGCTCAACGAACTGCGCGAAGAAAATGAACTCGACTGGACCTTCGTTTCGCCAGCTATCATGCTGGAACCGGGTGAACGAACTGGCAAGTATCGCCTTGGCGCAGATCAGCCTGTCTTTGACGAAAAAGGCGAAAGTAAAATTTCTGTCGATGATCTGGCGGTTGCAATTATCGACGAGGCCGAACAGGGAAAGCATATCGGTAAGCGTTTTACTGCTGCTTATTAAAATCACTGTATACCGGGTGGGCGACTGCCCGGTATCCTCAAGGTAACCCGATCACCTTTCAGTGCGTTCTTAACAAGAGGCATGAAGCAGCTTAACTAAGCTTCAACTGCCAACAGATTGATGGAACGCCATGGAACTCGGTATTTACACATTCGGCGATATTGGGCCTGATCCTGAAACCAATCGCCCCCTTTCGCCACAGCAACGGTTAACAAATCTTATTGAAGAGATTGAACTTGCTGATCAGGTTGGCCTTGATGTGTTCGGGGTCGGTGAGCATCATCGCCCAGACTACGCAGTTTCTGCGCCACCGATTGTGCTGGCTGCAGCAGCGACACGCACAAAAAACATCAAGCTAACGAGTGCTGTGACGGTTCTGTCTTCGGATGATCCTGTTCGGGTCTATCAGCAATTTTCCACGTTAGATCTTCTCTCCAATGGTCGTGCAGAAATCATGGTAGGACGTGGTTCGTTCATCGAGTCATTCCCGCTCTTTGGCTATAATCTCGATGATTACGATACGCTCTTTGCTGAGAAGCTTGATCTTCTTCTCAACATTCGTCAACATGAGCAGGTGAGCTGGACAGGAAAGACGCGTGCGCCGATTGACGGGCGTGGTGTCTATCCCCGCGCCTTGCCAGATTCTTTGCCTATATGGCTCGCAGTTGGTGGAACGCCGGCATCGGTTGGACGTGCGGCACTTCTCGGTCTGCCATTAGCTATTGCCATCATCGGCGGGTATCCGGAGCGCTTTTCACAACTGACAGATTTCTATCGTGAAGCTGGCCTCAAAGCTGGACACGCGCCAGAACAGCTCAAAGTTGGAATCAACTCCCACGGCTATATCGCTGAAAACTCTCAACAAGCAGGTGATGAGTTCTACACGTCATATGCTTATGTGATGAGCAAACTCGGACATGAGCGCGGTTGGCCGCCAACCACCCGAGAAAAATTTGACGCTATGTGCCAACCGCGAGGATCATTGCTCGTCGGAAGCCCGCAGCAGGTTATCGACAAGATCCTCGATCAACAGAGCTATTTTAAACATGATCGATTTTTGTTGCAGACGGCTTTGGGCAATCTGTCTCATAAACATACGATGAAATCGATTGAGCTGTTTGGCACCAAGGTTGCGCCAGAGCTTCGCAAATCGCTAAACCAAAAAGCGTCCGCATAAGTAAAAAGGCCGACCAATCAAAATTGGCCGGCCTTTTTTATTAAACAAGTTCAACGTCTACGACGCCGGGAATTGCTTTCATTGCGCTGGCAATTTGTGGACTGACCCGATAGCGGTGCGGCAGTTCAATCTCGACCTCACGCTGTCCGTCCTCTTTGATCACGATAAAGCTCACCTCACCGTCGCCACGCGTATTGAAATGCGGAATAATCGATTTCAGCGATTGAGCTGAACGAAGGTATAGCCGAAGAGCCTTCTGCATCGCACAGGCACGATCTTCCAGCGATTGCACGGTCTGAATGCGCAGGCCAATTCCTTCTGGACGGTTTTCAGCGGACACTGTGATCACAACAGATTTACCGCTCTCCAGCAGATCACGATATGCGCAAGACCTTCGGAGAACAGCACAGCTTCAAACTGGCCACTGGCATCGGACAATTGGACAATGCCCATCTTGTTGCCGGTACGGGTTTTACGTTCCTGTCGGGTTGTTACCGTTCCGGCAAGACGACCCGCATTCGCGCCGCGCTTCACGGCTGCGGAGAAATCGGCCCAGCTTTGCACGCGCATGCGATCAAGCACCTGACGGTATTCATCAAGCGGATGCGCAGAAAGATAGAAACCGACCGCCTGAAATTCGCGATGAAGTTTTTCCGATGGCAACCATGGAGCAGCTTGCGGCAGGATCAATTGCTCTTTCGGTGCGCCGGAAAGACCAAAAATATCGGACTGGCCGCTTGCTGCATTCTCCTGCGTGCGCTGCGCAAAGCCCATGATGCGATCCATGCCAGCGCTCATCGCAGCACGATCACGACCAAAACAATCAAGTGCACCTGCATTAATCAAGCTATCCAATACGCGACGGTTGACAATTTTCGGATCAATCCGCTCGCAGAAATCTTCCAGGCTTTCAAACGGCTTTTCTGCCCGCACATCGACTATATGATCAACTGCAGCTTCACCGACGCCCTTGATGGCTGCAAGTGAATAGAAAATTTTCTTCTCACCAACTTCAAACGAACGATAGGAGGTCATGACAGAAGGCGTCACCACATCAATGGCCAAACGATTTGCATCACGCCGGAAATCATTGAGCTTGTCGGCATTCGACATATCGTATGTCATAGACGCGGCAAGGAATTCGACTGGATAATGCGCCTTCATATAGGCTGTCTGATAGGACACGATCGCATAGGCGGCAGCATGCGACTTGTTGAAGCCGTAATCGGCGAACTTTGCCAGCAGGTCGAAAATCATATTCGCCTGCGCTTTATCGACACCGCCCTTAATTGCACCATCAACAAAACGGACACGCTGCTTGTCCATTTCCTCACGGATTTTCTTACCCATTGCGCGGCGCAGAAGATCAGCTTCACCGAGCGAATAGCCGGAAAGCACCTGCGCAATCTGCATCACCTGTTCCTGATAGACGATAACGCCCTGCGTTTCCTTGATCAGGTCATCAATCTTCGGGTGAATGGAAGCAATCTCTTCCTCACCATTCTTGCGCGCATTGTAGGTCGGGATGTTCTCCATAGGACCCGGACGATAAAGCGCGACGAGCGCGATGATGTCCTCGATGCGATCCGGGCGCATGCCAAGCAGCGCCTTACGCATGCCAGCACTTTCCACCTGAAACACGCCAACAGTTTCGCCGCGTGAAAGCATCTCATAGGTCAGTTCATCATCAAGCGGCAGACGCGACAAATCGATGTCTATGCCTTTACGGGCAACCAGCTTAACCGCTGTTTGGAGAACTGTCAGAGTTTTCAGACCAAGAAAGTCGAACTTGACCAGTCCCGCCTGCTCAACCCATTTCATGTTAAACTGCGTGACCGGCATATCCGACCGCGGATCACGATACATCGGAACGAGTTCTGAGAGCGGTCGGTCGCCGATGACTATACCGGCAGCGTGTGTGGAGGCATGACGGTAAAGCCCCTCAAGCTTGAGCGCCATATCGAGCAGACGATCGACAACTGGTTCCTTCTCGCGCTCTTCATTGATTTTTGGCTCGGTCTCAATGGCCTGTGCCAGCGATACCGGGTTTGCCGGGTTTTGCGGCACCAGCTTACACAGCCGATCTACCTGTCCGTACGGCATTTCGAGAACGCGGCCCACATCGCGCAATACAGCGCGCGCCTGCAATGTACCGAAGGTAATAATCTGCGCGACCTGATCGCGACCATATTTTCCCTGCACATAACGAATAACTTCTTCGCGACGATCCTGACAAAAATCGATATCGAAGTCGGGCATCGATACGCGGTCGGGATTGAGGAAGCGTTCGAATAGCAGCGAAAAGCGCAACGGATCAACGTCGGTGATTGTCAATGCATAAGCAACAAGCGAACCCGCACCAGAACCACGACCCGGGCCTACCGGAATACCCTGCTGCTTCGCCCATTTGATAAAGTCCGCAACGATCAGGAAGTAACCCGGGAACTTCATGCGGGTGATAATGCCGATCTCATAGTCGAGACGCTCTGCATATTGTTCTTCGGTATAGCCTTCAGCAAGACCGGCTGTTTCCAACCGCATCTTCAGGCCTTCACGCGCCTGACGCGCAAGCTCATTGGCTTCTGCCTCAAGACCTTTTTCGGGATCGTCGGACTCGCCCGTAAAGCGCGGCAGAATAGGGTTGCGGGTTTGTGTAAACCAGCTGCAACGCTCGGCAATTTCAATCGTATTTTCGAGGGCTTCCGGCAAATCCTCAAAAAGCACGGCCATTTCGGCACGGCTTCTCAAATAATGATCAGGCGTCAAACGGCGACGATCATCGTTGGAAAGGATTTGGCCTTCGGCGATCGCAAGAAGCGCATCGTGAGCCTCGAAATCCTCGGCCTTAAGGAAAAACGCTTCATTGGTCGCGACCAAGGGTAGTTCCATTGCATAGGCAAGTTCAACGGTCTTCATTTCAAGCGCACGGTCGTAACCAGCCTGACGCTGCAACTCGACATACAGACGGTCACCAAATGCATTTTTGAGGAAAGCCAGACGGCTTTCTGCGCGATCAGCACGGTCAGCAGCAAATGCACGCCCAATTGGGCCAAGCGGACCACCGGAGAGAACAATCACATCTTCTGAAAGATCAGACAGCCAGCTTGCATCGACATGGACGGGATCACCCGAAGGCGTATCCATAAATGCGCGGCTAACGAGCCTGACTATATTTGCGTAGCCCTCCTCGGTCGAAGCGAGAAAAACCAAAGGCGCCAAATCAAGAACAAGCCTGCGATTCACGCTGCGGCTATTATCATTATGGTCACCAAAAGCGACGTCCAGCTGACAGCCAATGATCGGCTGCAAACCATCCTTTGAAGCCTTCTGAGCAAATTCCAGAGCGCCAAAGAGATTGTTACTGTCCGTTATCGCGATGGCCGGTGCTTCATCGGCAATCGCCTGTTTGATGATCTTGCCGACAGGCAACGCGCCTTCCAGCAAGGAATAAGCAGAGTGCACCCGCAGATGAACGAAACGAGGTGACGACTTACCCTCGCCCGCGCCAATGCTTGCTGTATCACTCATACTTTTCCCCGATCTTTGCAGGCCGATACTATTACAACACGATCATAGCGAAATCATGTTTTTAGCACCATCCAAGTGCAGCTCATGTTTTAAGACTTTTATATCTTAAGATTGGCACACGGTAACGGGCGACTCTTAACGCCCATCAGCGTAGTTTCGGGGAATACGGTAACGATGTCCAGAGTTAGCTTCGTTACTATCAATCGGGTTCACAGAAGAACCCGTTTCACATTTTCAGATTGCACTCACCCAAATGGCGAAAGTGGCGACGAACAGGCTGACGGAGACGAAAGATAAAACGTCGTAGACGAGATCGGTCATGTGGATAACTCTTCTTTGTTCACGTATGTTTATTTTTTGTTCCATTTTTGTTCTAAAGTCAACACCGTTGTTAAGGCCAACTGGTAATTAAGGTTTATGAAATATAAACAGCAAACGCCGGTGGGATGACCACCGGCGTTGTATAGATAACAAGCAGACAAAGCTTTCGGCTGTATCAGAGCGCCGATTATAAGCGCCTAACGATACGACCCTTAGAGGTCTACGACCTTGCCGTCTTTCAAGGTTACACGCCGGTCCATGCGGCGAGCCAGCTCATGATTATGCGTTGCAATCATCGCGGCCAATCCAGACTGACGAACCAGTGCTTCAAGTGCGCCGAAAACATACGACGATGTTGTCGGATCGAGATTGCCTGTCGGCTCATCGGCCAACAACACGAGCGGCGCATTTGCAACGGCGCGCGCAATAGCCACGCGCTGTTGCTCACCACCAGAAAGCTCTGACGGGCGGTGCGAAGCACGCTTACCGATCTTCATGTAATCAAGCAACTGCTGTGCGCGAACGGTTGCGGCCTTCTGTGCCAGGCCACGGATCATCTGCGGCATCATCACGTTTTCCAAAGCGGAAAACTCCGGCAGGAGATGGTGGAACTGATAGACAAAGCCGACATCATTGCGACGAACTGCCGTGCGCTCGTCCTCCGACAAGGATCCGCATGAACGGCCATCAAGAATGACATCGCCACTGTCCGGGCGTTCAAGCAACCCAGCAGTATGAAGCAGTGTTGACTTACCTGCACCCGATGGGGCGACGAGGGCCACCATTTCGCCGCGACGCAGCGTGAAGTTCGCCTCGTTCAGAATAACGAGTTCACGATCAGCTTCTTTATAAGCACGGCTAACATTTTCCAGACGCAGAATGACTTCAGCCGCCATTATTCATACCTCAGTGCTTCGACCGGATCGAGCTTGGCAGCGCGCCATGCTGGCAAAATGGTGGCGATAAAAGAAAGAACCAATGCCATCGCAATGACAGACAATGTTTCACCAACATCCATTTTCGCAGGCAGCGTGCTCAGGAAATAAAGTTCCGGATTGAACAGGGTTGTTCCCGAAAGCCAGGAGAAGAACTGGCGAATGCGCTCGACATTGAGGCAAACGACAACACCGAGAACGACACCAGCCAATGTGCCAGTCACACCAATGGCGGCACCTGTCATCAGGAATATACGCATGACGGCACCACGCGTTGCACCCATGGTTCGCAGGATCGCGATATCACGCCCTTTATCCTTCACCAGCATGATAAGGCCGGATATGATGTTGAGCGCTGCCACAAGCACAATCAACGTCAGGATCATAAACATGACGTTGCGCTCGACTTGCAAGGCAGAGAAAAACGTTTGATTACGCTGACGCCAATCGACCATAGAAATCTGGCGAGCTGCGACCTCCTCCACAGGCGCGCGCATGGCGTCAACCTTGTCTGGATTATCGACAAAGATTTCTAGCGATTGCACCTTGTCTTCCTGATTGAAGAAAAGCTGCGCTTCGGTGAGTGGCATCATAACAATAGATGCGTCATATTCCGACATGCCGATCTCGAAGATTGCAACAATCGGATAGGCCTTGACGCGCGGATTAACACCAAAGGGCGTCACATCGCCATCAGGGGAGATAACGCGCAGCGTATCGCCGATGGAAAGGCCAAGATTTTCAGCCATACGCGTGCCAATGGCCACGCCACCGCTCTGATCAAACCCCTGCAGGGTGCCTTGTTTGATATTATCGGAAACCAGCTTGAGCTTGGCGAGATCTTCCTCACGAAGACCGCGAACAAGAGCACCGGTTCCAGCACCGATATTGCCCTGCACCAGAGCCTGACCTTCCACCACAGGAATGGCGAATTTCACGCCCGAAATTCCGTCGATGCGCGTGATCAGGCTTGCATAATCATCGAGCGGCCGATCAATCGGCTGCATAATGAGATGGCCGTTAATACCAAGAATTCTGTTCAGAAGCTCAGCGCGAAAACCGTTCATCACCGCCATAACGATGATGAGCGTAGCCACGCGAGCATTATCCCAGTGAAGGAAAAACCAGCAATAACCGAAATAAACGTTTCGCGGCGGCGCGCACGCAGATAGCGCCATGCGATCATCCGCTCATAAGCTGAAAATGGGCCCGATGAAGGCACTTTGTTGGGCGCCTTCTGCTTGCCGTCAGATTTTACTGCCGCCGCACTGCTCATATTTAAGCCGTCAATAGGTTGATTGCTGCTTCGATGGTAAGGTTCTGACGTTCACCAGTCTTGCGGTCTTTAACTTCAACTTCGCCAGCAGCAACGCCACGTGGGCCAACGATCACCTGATAAGGCAAACCAATCAAATCCATGGTCGCAAACTTGGAACCAGCACGGTTGTCTGTATCGTCCAGCAGCGGATCAAGGCCAGCATTGGTGAAAGCGGTGTAAAGCTGTTCACTCACGCCATCACAAGCTTCATCACCGGCCTTCATATTGATAATGCCCACACCGAATGGCGCGATCGACTTTGGCCAGATGATGCCAGCTTCATCGTGGAAAGCTTCGATCGCAGCTGCGACCAGACGCGAAGGCCCAATGCCATAAGAGCCCATCGAAACAAAATGGTCTTTGCCATCCGGTCCCTGCACCTTCGCACCCATGGCTTCCGAATATTTGGTGCCAAAATGGAAGATATGACCAACTTCGATGCCGCGCGCCGAAACCTGATCATCGGCTTCCACCGCTGACCAATCAGCTTCGTCGTGCATTTCGTCGGTTGCCGCATAAGGCGTCGTCCAGCGATTGACGATGTCCGTAAGCTGCTCATCATTGCGGAAATCGGTGTCTGCGCCCGGGACAGCCAGATTGAGATAAGCCTTATCGCAATAGACCTGGCTTTCGCCTGTTTCAGCGAGAATGATGAATTCGTGCGAAAGATCACCGCCAATTGGGCCAGTATCAGCGCGCATAGGGATCGCCTGCAGACCAACGCGGGCGAAGGTGCGCAGATAAGACACGAACATGCGGTAGTAAGCCATCTTCGCGCCCTCGTAATCGAGGTCGAACGAATAGGCATCTTTCATCAAGAATTCACGCGAGCGCATCACGCCGAAACGCGGACGCACTTCATCGCGGAACTTCCACTGAATATGGTAGAGGTTGAGCGGCAGGTCTTTGTAAGAGCGCACATAAGAACGGAAAATATCCGTGACCATTTCCTCATTAGTCGGTCCGAAGAGCATTTCGCGCTCCTGACGGTCCTGAATGCGTAGCATTTCCTTGCCATATGCATCATAGCGACCGCTTTCACGCCACAGTTCGGCGGACTGGATCGTTGGCATAAGGATTTCATTTGCGCCAGCGCGGTTCTGCTCTTCACGAATGATGTCACAGACCTTGTTGAGCACTTTCAGACCAAGCGGAAGCCATGAATAGATGCCTGCCGACTGCTGACGGATCATGCCCGCGCGCAGCATCAACCTGTGAGAGACAATTTCAGCCTCTTTTGGGTTTTCCTTCAGAATGGGCAAAAAATACTGCGACAGACGCATCGTGACCACCGATCAAGAGAGAGATTACCTGAACAACAACCAAATGCATGGAGAATCAGGCAAAAATTAAGCAAATCTGTCGGTTTCATAACGGGTTATACCGCGGTTGAAAACCCGCCCCTTTACTGTTTGCTAACCAAGTTTTTTTATGGCCCACAACAATCATCCATCGAGCCCTGAAATAGACATCAAAACAGTAGGGTTTAGATTCATATTAAATTTCAATGTTTTATATAGTTGGCATATCATTCGAGTAAAAATTGCGAAGGAAATATGACGTACTGAAAGATTTTTGGTGACAAAAGCTGTGCAGTCCGCTATTTTTTTCATCAATAAGCATGACAGCGGAAATAACCGTTGTTTAACGCGGTCAAAGTCTTGGGAGGATGGATCCAGGCGCGATATGTCGCTGCCGCCGGTAAAATGGAAACGGGTCGAACGCGTATTCGACTAGCAAGGCGAAAGCCTTGCTTTTTTTTTGGTTTTACCAATAGCAAGCGACAATTTCCAAACAGTTCATTGATATTATTGTATTTTTGATTGTGCCTATTTTTGCAATGATCGTACCAGCATTACATTACAGTCACGAAGTAGCACATCGAATTTCACACCGAAATCCGATATAACGCATCTCTAATTTTACGTGGATTCAAATAGTTATACTGAATTGATCAGTTTTAGATTCGCGCAAGATCAAGCGTTTTTCTTATAGAAATGCCCCCTATCAATCTGGCGCCTAAAAATTAGGCACGAGATTAGAATTCAATAAAATGAAGAGGGAGGTTTCTGCTGTTATTTCAGATCGGGAAAGAAATGCGGAATATCATCAAGGCCAAAGCCTTGCACCTGCGTCAGATAATAATAGAGGCCGAAAATGGCGGACGCTACGACAGTTGTGCGAAGAAAAGCGCGTCCGATGCGTGGTTTTTCTGGCGCACTGGCGACGGTGCCCAATGTCACATCATTTTCCTCCGCTTGTGTGCGTAGTCCCACGGGCAACAGCGCAAACAATGTGACCCACCAGAATATAAAATACATCGCGATGCCGGAAACGATGGTCATCTCACGCCTCCTCAAGCTCGATCAATGTTCCGTTGAAATCCTTAGGGTGCAGAAAAAGGACCGGCTTTCCATGTGCGCCGATCTTCGGTTCGCCATTACCAAGAACACGCGCGCCTTCCGCCTTCAGGTGATCACGCGCAGCAATGATATCTGAGACCTCGTAGCAAAGATGATGCATCCCGCCCGAAGGGTTCTTTTCAAGGAAACTTGCAATGGGCGACCCCTCGCCCAATGGTTCCAGCAGTTCGATCTTGGTGTTTCCAACATCGATAAAAACCACCGTAACGCCATGATCCGGCAAAGCCTCGGGTGCTGTTACTTTTGCACCCAACTGGCCGCTGTAAAGCGCAGAAGCGACCCGAATATCAGGAACCGCAATTGCAACATGGTTCAGGCGTTCAAGCATCTATTTCCTCCTCCAGAAAACAGATTTACTTTATCCGGTTGATGAACACCGTCACTACCGGCTTTTTGCCCCATGCTTCATTTGTCGCAGCGCGAACAGCACGACGAACGGACTCACGAACCACTTCGAGGTCTTTACGGCGCGCGCGCGGAATGCTGTCGATGGCCTCAATAGCGGCATCAAGCAGAATATCTTCCATGAGATCACCCTGCCCGTCTTCTTCCGGCAAGCCAAAAGCGACCAAATCAGGTTCATCCATGATCTTGAAATCACGGTCGAGTAGAACGGAAACGGCAACATGGCCGACATAGGCAAGCTTACGACGCTCAACCATGCCGATTTCGTCTTCGTCACCGATCAGCTTGCCGTCTTTGTAGATACGGCCAACCGGAGCTTCATCGATAATTTCAGCCCTGCCGGGAGCAAGACGCAGCATATCTCCATCGCGCACCTGTGCGATCTCTTCGATGCCTTCCATAGCGCCAAGCGAACCCTGAGCTACAAGATGCGCTGCTTCGCCATGAACAGGCACGAGAATGCGCGGACGCACCCATGAATACATGCGCTTCAATTCACTGCGGCGCGGATGGCCCGAAACATGCACAAGCGCATCATCATCGCTGATCAGCTTGATGCCCTGATCGATCAGCTTGTTCTTGATATCAAGAATAGCCTTCTCGTTGCCCGGAATTGGACGCGATGAGAAAATTACCGTATCACCCGCCGACAAAGCAATGCTGCGCATTTCATCACGCGCAAGTTTCGCGAGTGCTGCACGCGGCTCACCCTGACTGCCTGTGAGGATCATCACGACATTTTCACGCGGAATATAGCCGTAATCGTCTTCGCTCAAGAATTCTGGCAAGCCTTCCATATAGCCAAGCTCAGCTGCAACAGCGATTGTGCGCTTCATTGAGCGGCCAACCACCAGCACCTGACGGCCCGCATCGCGTGCAGCTTCGGTGATCGAGCGGATACGGCCAACATTCGACGAGAAGGTTGTAATTGCCACGCGACCACGCGCGTTTTCGATCAGTTCGCGCAAGCCTTCGCCAACCTCACGCTCGGAAGGCGATTCACCTTCGCGCATCGCATTGGTGGAATCGCAGATCAGTGCCAGAACGCCCTGTTCGCCAATTGCGCGGAACCGTGCTTCGTCAATCAGCGGCCCCATCGACGGATCAGGGTCCATCTTCCAATCGCCTGTATGAACAACTGTGCCAAGCGGCGTGGTGATTGCCAGCGAAACAGGTTCCGGTATCGAGTGCGTAACGGCAATCGCCTCAAGCTTGAAAGGACCGACTTCGAAAGTCTCGCCCGCGTTGAAAACTGTAATCGGAATTTCAGGGGCGCGAATTTCTGAATGGCGCTTGGCTTCAAGCAAGCCTGCCGTAAATGGAGTCGCATAGACCGGCGCTTTGAGGCGTGGCCAGAGATCGAGCAGCGCACCATAATGGTCTTCATGCGCGTGTGTAATGATAATACCGCGCAGATTATGTTTTTCAGCTTCCAGAAAGCGGATGTCCGGCAGAATAAGATCAGCGCCGGGATGTTCAGGACCGGCAAAGCTAACGCCCATATCAACCACGATCCATTCGCGATTGTTTTCCGGACCATAGCCATACATGGCGAGGTTCATGCCGATTTCGCCGACACCACCCAATGGCAGGAAGACAAATTGCGTCTGTGTTGACCGGGGCATAATGCCTCCCTGTTATTTAAAGCGCATCTTAATCTGACGCAATCAGATCGTCGCTCCAAAAGGCTTTTCAACACGCATCTTATCCGAAAATCGTTTCACACTTTTCGGGATGCGCTCCAATTAGAATTTATTATGCCCCTGTTGGACCCACTATCGATAGTTTGCAAGCCCGTAACAGCAGATTGAAAGGCCGATTGTTCACATATATTCGATCAAGAACCAGCTTTGACCGATGCAGCCGTTCCAAAATAGACGTCGCCCGCCGTCACCGGCACGCGTGTTCCATCATCCTCGCGGATGACGAGACGGCAATCCGAATCGATAGTTTCAAACACGCCTTCAACGATCCTGCCATTCAACTGCATAGCTACAGGCTGCCCTAAACCATGGGCGCGCTTCAGCCAAAACTCGCGGATCGTGTTGAGGCCTCGCCCCTGATCCCAGATACGGTGATAGTGGCACCATGCATCGGACAGCGCCAGAAATAGCGTGGCTGCATCCGTATTACCGCCCAATCCATTGATTGAGGTTGCGGCATATGGCAGGCCTTCGGGTGCGGCCACGACATTGGTGCCCATTCCGACCGCTATTCCAAAGCGTCCATCAGACAGCAATGTGGATTCGAGAAGAATGCCGGAAAGCTTTGCACCATCGACCAGAACATCATTCGGCCATTTGAGTGCAACATTGACTTTTGAAGCAACGGCCGGCGGCAAAACCGCGTCAACAGCGTCAGCAAGTGCTAAACCCGCGACAAAACCTAAAGTAGCGGCAGTTTTGGGATCAAAACGATCAACCAGCAGCAGGGTTGCTGCAAGATTGCCTTCAGGCGCGGTCCATGCACGGCCACGTCGCCCTCGTCCGCTCTCCTGCTTGGGAGAAATGGTCCAGAGGCGCCCTGCATCACCGGCATTAGCCTGTGAAAGCGCCTCTGCATTGGTAGAACCGATGACTGGAAAAAACTCCAGTCGGTATCCGTCTGCTAAAGCCGCAGGTGCCAGCGTGAAACGATTGCCATCACCTGCGGCCTTATTCATTGTCATGCTCAGAAGAATGTCTTCGCTGCAGTTTCAGCCAAACCACCGAGCCAGCCGCCGATCAGTCCATAGAACAGAACGAAGGCGCCAGAAACGAGTAATACGAGACGCAGTTCAATTGCCGCTGGAACAAATGTCGTTACCGGCTCATCGAACCACATGATCTTGATCATACGCAGGTAATAGAACGCGCCCACAACCGATGCCACAATACCGATGATTGCCAACGGATAAAGACCGACTTCAACGGCTGCAACGAAGGTGTACCACTTACCGAAGAAGCCAGCGAGCGGCGGAATACCAGCAAGCGAGAACAGCATGATCGTCATGATGACAGCCATGACCGGATTGCTGCGCGACAGACCTGCAAGATCGTCGATCTTCTCGACATTGCATTCCTTGGTCCGCATGGACAGGATGAAGGCAAAGCTACCGAGCGTCATGACAAGATAGATCGCCATGTAAAGAGCAACGCCCTTAACACCGACAACCGTACCGGCAGCCAGACCAACAAGGGCATAGCCCATGTGGCTGATCGACGAGTATGCCATCAGGCGCTTGATGTTGCGCTGACCGATAGCGGCAAAGGCACCCAGCACCATCGAAGCGATTGCAACGAAAGTGATGATCTGCTGCCAGTCTTGCGTGACAGGAGCGAATGCGCCTTCCACAACACGAACGATCAAAGCCATCGCAGCCATCTTAGGAGCGGCAGCAAAGAACGCAGTTACTGGTGTTGGCGAACCTTCATAAACGTCCGGCGTCCACATATGGAATGGAACGGCGGAAATCTTGAAGCAGAGGCCTGCAAGAATGAACACCAGACCGAACACCAGACCAAGCTGACGCTCACCACCAGAAACAGCGGTTGCGATTTCGGCAAAACCGATATGGCCGGTGTAGCCGTAAACAAGGCTGATACCATAGAGCAGCATACCCGACGACAAAGCGCCAAGAACGAAGTATTTCAGACCAGCTTCTGTCGAACGAACGCTGTCACGATTGAAGGCAGCGAGCACGTAGAGCGCAAGCGACTGCAATTCGAGGCCCATATAGAGTGTTAGCATGTTCGATGCCGACACCATGATGAGCATGCCAAGCGTGGACAACACGATCAGTACAGGGAATTCGAACTTGTCGAATTTCTCTTCACGCGCAAAGCCAACCGACATGATCAGCGCCACGATGGAGCCGATCAGTGTCAGCACCTTCATAAAGCGTGCAAACGCATCGTTGACAAAGGCGCCGCCAAAAGCGCTGCCATTGTGGGGGAAGATAACGATCAATGCGAGTGCTGCAATCAAAACAGCAACAGCAAGGCCATTGACGAGGGTTGAGGCGCGCTCTCCGGAGAACACGCCGATCATGAGCAATGCCAGTCCGCTCAGCGCGAGGAGAACCTCGGGAGCTGCGAGAGACAGGGAAGCAATCAGGTCGGTTTGCATCAAGCCTACGCCTTTACTTACTGCGCCAGCGTAGCGCTAGCGGCATTTGCCAGCGCTGCGTCATAATTGGTAACCAGTGCATGCACGGCGCTCGCGGTCGCATCGAAGACCGGAACCGGATACACACCGAAGAAGATAGTGAGAGCCACAAGCGGATACAGGATCACCTTCTCACGCGGGGTGAGATCAAGAATGCTCTTGAGGCTTTCCTTGGTCAGCGCACCAAACACCACGTTGCGATAGAGCCAGAGCGCATAGGCTGCCGACAGGATCACACCCGATGTTGCGAACAGCGCTACCCACGTATTGACGCGGAAGACACCGAACAGCGTGAGGAATTCACCGATAAAGCCAGACGTACCCGGAAGACCGACATTCGCCATCGTCAGGATGAGGAAAGCCACGGCATATTTCGGCATCCGGTTTACGAGACCGCCAAAGGCCGAAATTTCACGGGTATGCATGCGATCATAGATCACGCCAACGCAAAGGAAGAGCGCGCCCGAAACAATACCGTGCGAGAGCATCTGGAAGATTGCACCCTGCACGCCCTGTTCGTTGGCGGCAAAAATACCCATGGTCACATAGCCCATATGCGCAACCGATGAATAAGCAATCAGCTTCTTGATATCTTCCTGCACCAACGCCACGAGCGAGGTGTAGACGATAGCAATTGCTGAGAGTGCAAAGACGAACGGAGCGAAATCGGCAGAAGCGAGTGGGAACATCGGCAGCGAGAAGCGCAGGAAGCCATAGCCACCGAGCTTTAGAAGAATACCCGCCAGAATGACCGAACCTGCTGTCGGTGCTTCAACGTGCGCATCCGGCAACCATGTATGCACTGGCCACATTGGCATCTTCACGGCAAAGGACGCGAAGAATGCCAGCCATAGCCACGTTTGCATACCTGCTGGGAAGTCGTATTTTAGCAGTTCGACGATGTTAAGCGTACCGGCCTGCCAGTACATTGCCATGATCGCGATCAGCATCAGCACAGAGCCGAGCAGCGTGTAAAGGAAGAACTTGAAGCTCGCATAAACGCGGCGCTTGCCACCCCATACGCCGATGATGATGAACATCGGAATAAGGCTTGCTTCAAAGAACACGTAGAACAGGAACAGATCGAGCGCACAGAACACGCCGATCATGAGCGTTTCCAGAATAAGGAACGCAATCATGTATTCCTTGACGCGCTTCTCGATAGCCAGCCAGCTCGCAAGTATGCAGAATGGCATCAGGAAAGCAGACAGCACGACAAACAGCATGGAAATGCCGTCAACGCCCATGTGGTAGGAAATGCCTCCACCGAGCCAGCCGACCTGTTCGACCATCTGGAAGCCCGGATTTGAATTGTCAAACCCGGCCCAGATAACCAGTGACAGAATGAAAACGAAAACCGTGGTCAGCAACGCAACATTCTTAATGTTGCGACGCGAGGCTTCGCTGTCATCCTTGATGAGAAGGATCAACAAGGCGCCGACGAGCGGCAGAAATGTGACCGTAGAAAGAATTGGCCAATCGGTCATCAGAAAGAGCTCCCGAGCATCATCCAGGTGACGAGCGCGGCGACGCCGATAAGCATCGCGAATGCGTAATGATAAAGGTAACCCGACTGCATCTTCACAACGCGATCTGTAACATCGAGAACGCGTGCAGCGACACCATTAGGACCGTAACCGTCGATAATCTTGCCGTCGCCAACCTTCCAGAAGAAGCGGCCGAGCCAACGTGCAGGACGAACGAAGATGAAGTCGTAAAGTTCGTCGAAATACCACTTGTTGAGAAGGAACTGGTACAGACCGCGATGACGCTCTGCGAGTGCCTTCGGAATGTGTGGTGCGCGGATATAGAAAATCCAAGCGATTACCAGACCGATCAGCATAGCGATGAACGGCGACAACTTAACCCACAGCGGAACATGGTGATAATGTTCCAGGATTTCGTTGCTTGGCAACGTGAAGAGCGCGCCCTTCCAAAATTCAGCATATTCGTGGCCGAAGAAGTATTCCTTGAACACGACACCTGCAAACAGTGCGCCGACAGCAAGGATGAACAACGGCACGAGCATGACCGGAGGCGATTCATGAACGTGATGCATGACTTCAGCAGAAGCGCGTGGCTTGCCATAGAATGTCATGAAAATCAGACGCCATGAGTAGAAGCTCGTAAACAGAGCTGCAACCACCAGAAGCGTGAACGCGTAACCCGAAGCAAGGCTGTGCGATGCGAAGACCGACTCGATGATGGCATCTTTCGAGAAGAAGCCAGCAGTACCGATGATTGTGCCCGGAACGCCCAGACCCGTAATAGCAACAGTACCGATCATCATCATCCAATAGGTGATCGGGATCAGCTTACGCAGGCCACCCATACGACGCATATCCTGTTCGTCAGAAACGGCATGGATAACCGAACCTGCGCAAAGGAACAAAAGCGCCTTGAAGAAAGCGTGCGTGAAAAGGTGGAATACAGCAGCACCGTAAGCACCAACACCGAGAGCCGCGAACATGTAACCAAGCTGCGAACAGGTCGAGTAAGCGATAACGCGCTTGATGTCGTTCTGCACAAGCGCAACGGTTGCAGCGAAGAACGCTGTCGTTGCGCCGATGATCGTCACGATAAGAAGTGCGGTGTGCGAGAGTTCAAAAATTGGCGACATGCGCGCAACCAGGAACACACCCGCGGTCACCATCGTTGCCGCATGAATAAGTGCGGAAACAGGTGTCGGGCCTTCCATCGCGTCAGGCAACCATGTGTGCAGCAGGAACTGAGCCGACTTACCCATCGCGCCCATGAACAAGAGCAGGCAGACAACCGTCAGAGCGGTTTCTTTGTGCAGTTCATAGCCGAGGAAGTTGAGAACGACTGCACCAGTATCAGCAGCACCTTCTGCTGGCAGGTAGTTTGCTGCGGCTGCAAAAAGCGTGTTGTAATCAACCGTCTGGAACAGCGCAAACAGACCAAAGATACCGAGCAGGAAGCCAAAGTCACCAACACGGTTGACAACGAAAGCCTTCATTGCAGCGGCATTTGCCGATGGCTTCTGGAACCAGAAGCCGATCAGAAGGTAAGAAGCAAGACCCACGCCTTCCCAGCCGAAGAACATCTGGATCAGGTTGTCCGACGTAACCAGCATAAGCATGGCAAAGGTGAAGAGCGAAAGATAAGCGAAGAAGCGCGGACGATGCGGATCGTGATGCATGTATCCAATCGAATAGATATGCACCAAAGCCGACACCGAGTTGACCACGACAAGCATAACGCCCGTCAGCGTATCAACGCGCAAAGCCCAATCAAACGACAGCGAACCAGACGTGACCCAGTGAAGAACAGGGATACGAACCGTTTCGGCATCGTGGCCGAGCGGGATTTTGAAGAACACGACCCATGACAGGATCGCAACGATCACCATCAGGCCGGAAGTCACATATTCACTCGCCTTTGCACCGATCTTATTGCCGAAAAGTCCGGCAATAAGAAAGCCAATAAGCGGAAGGAAGACGATCGCGTTATAGAGCATTTGCCCGTCAACCTTTCATAACATTGACGTCTTCCACCGCGATAGAACCGCGATTACGGAAGAAAACAACGAGGATTGCGAGACCGATAGCTGCTTCCGCAGCCGCAACGGTCAGAACGAACAGCGCGAAAACCTGCCCGACCATATCGCCAAGCACAGAAGAAAACGCCACAAAATTGAGATTGACCGAGAGAAGGATCAATTCGACAGACATCAGGATAACGATGACGTTCTTACGGTTTAAGAAGATACCGAAAACGCCAAGGGTGAACAGGATGGCTGATACGGTCAGATAATGAGAAATACCGATTTCCATATTCTTTTCCTCAAATGCCCTTGCCTGTTTCGACTTGCTTGATCTCGATCGCCGTTTCAGGCGTACGAGCAACCTGATCCGAAATCGACTGGCGCTTCACATTTGGCTTGTGCCGCAGCGTCAGAACAATCGCACCGATCATGGCGACCAGAAGGACCAATCCAGCAATCTGGAAGTTGAAGACAAAGTCAGTGTAAAGAATGTCGCCGAGGGCAGCAGTGTTGGTGCGTTCAGCAATGTCAGGGATTGGAACCGCACCCTGCCCCAGCTTAGGCGTGAACATCGAACCCGCAAATACAACAATCAGCTCGCCCAGCAGGATCAGACCAACCAGAGCACCAACCGGCGCATATTGCAGCGCACCGCGCTTCAATTCGGAGAAGTCAACATCCAGCATCATGACGACGAAGAGGAAGAGAACCGCCACAGCACCGACATAAACGACGAGCAGGATCATGGCGAGGAACTCGGCCCCTGTCAGCAGGAACAGGGCCGCTGCATTGAAGAAAGCGAGGATGAGAAACAGTACCGAATGCACGGGGTTGCGTGCCGCAATTACCATGAACGCACTGGCGATCATGATAAAGGCGAACAGATAGAAGAACGCTGCCGCAATACCTGTCAGCATGGGGATCCCCCAACACCTTTCCGTGGACAAAGCCTGATTGCTTCATCCGCTTTAGTCTTTGTTTGCCGCGAATAATCGCGAAACTTAAATTCCAGCAACAAGATGGGCCGCCCCTTCTTGTTGCCGCTTTTCAAACCGGATGCTGAAACCGCGTTTCAGCAATACCAATCAGCGATATGGCGCATCCATTGCGATGTTGCGCGCAATTTCGCGTTCCCAGCGATCGCCATTGGCAAGGAGCTTGTCCTTGTCATAGTAAAGCTCTTCGCGGGTTTCGGTCGCAAACTCGAAATTTGGACCTTCAACGATTGCATCCACCGGACACGCTTCCTGACAGAAACCGCAATAGATGCACTTCACCATATCAATATCGTAACGAACCGTGCGGCGCGTACCGTCATTGCGGCGTGGACCCGCTTCAATGGTGATAGCCTGTGCCGGGCAGATCGCTTCGCAAAGCTTACAAGCAATGCAGCGTTCTTCGCCATTTGGGTAACGGCGCAGTGCATGCTCGCCACGAAAACGAGGCGAAATCGGACCCTTTTCATGCGGGTAGTTCAGCGTCGCTTTTGGCGCGAAGAACTGGCGCATGGAGAGGAAGAAAGCCGCAACGAATTCCTTGAGAAGGAGGGATTTCGCGGCCTGTGCGAATGAAGCCATTTATCTTTCTCCTTACACCAGATCGAAGACTTTGATGACGGTTGCGGTCAGAACAACCATACCAAGCGAAATTGGCAGGAACACTTTCCAACCCAGACGCATCAGCTGGTCATAACGATAACGCGGTACAAAAGCCTTCACCATTGCGAACAGGAAGAAGCAGAAGCAGAGCTTGAGCATAAACCAGATGATGCCCGGAACCCAGTTGAGGAACCATACGTCAACCGGAGGCAACCAGCCGCCAAGGAAGAGTGTGGTCATCAGGGCGCACATCAGCGTGATCGCCACATACTCGCCGAGGAAGAACAGAAGGAACGGCGTGGACGAATATTCGATCATATGACCGGCCACGAGTTCGGATTCAGCTTCGACAAGATCGAATGGCGGACGGTTCGTTTCAGCAAGCGCCGAAATGAAGAAGATCACGAACATCGGGAACAGAACCAGCCAGTTCCAATCGAGGAACGAAGCAGGCAGACCTAGCGATGTGCCAAGACCCGTATTCTGCGAAAGCACAATGTCTGTCATGTTGAGTGAGCCAACTGTGAGCAGAACCGTAACGATCACAAAGCCAATCGACACTTCATAAGAGACCATCTGCGCTGCCGAACGAAGTGCACCCAGGAACGGATACTTCGAGTTCGAAGCCCAGCCGCCCATAATCACGCCATAAACTTCAAGCGAAGAAATAGCGAAGATATAGAGAATGCCGACATTGATGTTTGCAATCGCCCAGCCTTCATTGACCGGGATGACCGCCCATGTTGCCATCGCCAGAACCGCCGAAATGAAAGGTGCGAGAAGAAACACACCCTTATTCGCGCCCGAAGGAATGATCGGCTCTTTAACGACGAACTTCAGAAGATCGGCGAAAGCCTGAAACAGACCCCAAGGACCAACAACGTTTGGTCCACGGCGAAGCTGCACGGCTGCCCAGATCTTACGATCCGCATAAAGCAGGTAAGCCACGACGATCAGCAATACGACAAGCAGAACGACCGACTTCAGCGCTATGATCAGCGCAGGCAAGACGTAAGCTGCAAAAATTCCGTCCATTATTCCGTCTCTCTCTCGCTTACTCAGCTGCCTGTTGGAAGCTGCCGGCCGCAAGCGCCGAGCACTCGGCCATGACAGCGGAAGCACGCGCGATTGGGTTCGTCAGATAGAAATCCTTGACCGGCGAAACGAACGCAGCGCCGCCAGAAAGGTTAGATGCTTTTGCTGCAAGCGCCGACAGATCGTCTGCATTTGCAGGAGCAATCGTGTCAATCGCCATCATATGCGGGAAGTCTGCATAGAGCTTGGCGCGAAGCTGCGAAAGACTGTCAAACGGCAAACGCTTGCCGAGCGTGTCGGAAAGAGCGCGCAAGATTGCCCAATCTTCCTTAGCTTCGCCCGGAGCAAAGCCAGCACGGTTGCCAAGCTGAACGCGACCTTCCGTGTTGAGCCATGTACCCGACTTTTCGGTATAGGCTGCACCCGGAAGAATAACGTCAGCGGCATGTGCACCGGCATCGCCGTGTGTGCCGATATAGACAACGAAGCTCGATGCTTTCTTGGTCATGTCGAGTTCGTCTGCACCAAGCAGGAACACAAGATCAAGATTGCCAAGCATGTCGTTCGCAGCCTTGCCGCCCTCACCCGGAACAACACCGAGATCAAGAGCACCAACGCGGGAAGCGGCTGTGTGCAAAACCGAGAAACCATTCCACTCGGCGCTGATCGCGCCAACATCCTGTGCCAGCTTTGCAGCTTGAGCGAGAACAGCGGCACCGTTTTCGCCGGTCAATGCACCCTGACCAACGATGATCAGCGGACGCTCTGCCTTAGCCAATACGTCGCGGAATGCATTCTTGCCAGCAGCAACAGCTGCCAGTGTGTCTGCGCCAGCGCCAAGATATTCGTAGTTGTAACGCAGCTCAGCCTGTTCACCGATCATAGCAATCGGGAAATGGCCCATACGCTGACGCTTACGAATACGCGCATTCAGAACAGCAGCTTCAACGCGTGGGTTGGAACCGATAATCAGAAGAGCGTCAGCATTTTCAATGCCTTCGATCGTTGTGTTAAAGAGATAGCTTGCACGACCGAGAGCCGGATCAAGTGCTGCGCCATCCTGACGGCTGTCGATATTCTTCGAGCCGAGCGATCCGATGAGGTTTTTCAGAGCGTAGAGTTCTTCAACCGAAGCCAGATCACCAGCAACTGCGCCGATCTTATCAGCTGAAGTCGAAGAAACCTTTGCAGCGATTGTTGCAAAAGCTTCTGGCCACGTGACAGCAACCAGACGGCCACCCTTGCGAACATATGGGCGATCAAGGCGCTGTGTGCGCAGACCATCCCAGATGAAGCGGGTCTTGTCGGAAATCCACTCTTCGTTCACCTGCTCATTGACGCGCGGCATGATACGCATCACTTCACGGCCACGAGTGTCAACGCGGATGTTTGAACCAACAGCGTCCATCACGTCGATGGTTTCTGTCTTGTTCAGTTCCCACGGACGTGCCTGAAATTCATATGGACGCGAGGTCAGAGCACCAACCGGGCAAAGGTCAATCACGTTGCCCTGCAGTTCCGAGGTCATTGCGCGTTCAAGATAGGTGGTGATTTCAGCATCTTCACCGCGACCAATGAGGCCCAATTCAGAAATGCCAGCCACTTCGGTTGTGAAGCGAACGCAGCGCGTGCAGTGAATGCAGCGCGTCATAACCGTCTTGACGAGTGGGCCGATATACTTGTTTTCAACCGCACGCTTGTTTTCGCGATAGCGCGAGCCATCAGTACCAAACGCCATGGCCTGATCCTGCAGATCGCACTCACCAGCCTGATCGCAAATCGGGCAATCGAGCGGATGGTTGATGAGCAAGAATTCCATCACGCCTTCGCGGGCCTTCTTGACCATAGGCGTGTTGGTGAAAATTTCAGGTGCTTCGCCGTTCGGGCCAGGACGCAAATCGCGAACACCCATAGCGCAGGATGCGGCCGGCTTTGGCGGTCCGCCCTTCACTTCAACAAGGCACATGCGGCAGTTTCCAGCGATGGAAAGCCGTTCGTGGAAACAAAAACGCGGGACTTCAGCCCCCGCGGCTTCGGCAGCCTGAAGGAGCGTATAGTGATCGGGTACTTCGATCTCTGTGCCGTCAACCTTAATATTTGCCATCGCTTATCCAAACCTGCGGCTCTTGCCGCATCTTCCAGATGTCAAACTCACTTGCAGCCCATGGGAGGTGGGCTGCACTACACAATGCCTAAGCCCTATTCCGCTGCTTCCAGACGGATATTGCGGCTCTGAACGGCGTTGCGTGTATAATCGTCAATGCGCTTTTCAATTTCCGGACGGAAATTGCGGATCAGACCCTGAATAGGCCATGCAGCAGCATCACCAAGCGCGCAGATCGTATGACCTTCAATCTGCTTGGTAACGTCGAGAAGCATGTCGATTTCGCGCTTCTGCGCGTTACCCTTGACCATGCGTTCCATGACGCGCCACATCCAACCGGTGCCTTCACGGCATGGCGTGCACTGGCCGCAGCTTTCATGCTTGAAGAAAGCGGAAAGACGCGCAATTGCCTTGATGACGTCGGTGGACTTGTCCATGACGATCACGCCGCCGGTACCGAACGAAGATTTCTTTTCGCGCATGCCATCAAAGTCCATGATGGCGTCCATCATGTCTTCGCCCTTGATGATCGGGCAGGATGCACCGCCGGGAATAACACCGAGCAGATTGTCCCAGCCACCACGAATACCGCCAGCGTGCTTTTCGATCAGCTCGCGGAAGGTGATGCCGAGGCTTTCTTCAACTGTGCAAGGCGTGTTCACATGACCAGAAATCTGGAACAGCTTGGTGCCGACATTGTTCGGACGGCCAATCGACGAGAACCATGCACCACCACGACGTAAGATTGTCGGAGCAACAGCAATCGATTCAACGTTGTTAACAGTCGTCGGGCAGCCATAAAGACCCATATTCGCAGGGAACGGAGGCTTCAGACGTGGCTGGCCCTTCTTGCCTTCAAGGCTTTCGAGCAGAGCGGTTTCTTCGCCGCAGATATAAGCGCCAGCGCCGTGATGAAGGAATATATCCATATCCCAGCCGCACTTATTGTTCTTACCCAGAAGGCCAGCATCATAGCACTCATCAATTGCTGCCTGCAGCGCTTCACGCTCACGCATGAATTCGCCGCGCAAATAGATGTAAGCGGTGTGCGCACTCATTGCACAACCGGCGATAACGCAGCCTTCGATCAGCGTGTGCGGATCGTGGCGCAGAATTTCGCGGTCCTTACAGGTGCCTGGCTCGGATTCATCGGCATTCACGACGAGGTAATGCGGACGATCCGTCACTTCCTTCGGCATGAACGACCATTTCAGGCCAGTCGGAAAGCCTGCACCACCACGTCCACGAAGGTTTGATGCCTTCATTTCGTTGATGATCCAGTCACGGCCCTTTTCGATGAAGCCCTTGGTGTTATCCCAATGGCCACGTGACATTGCGCCTTTCAGCGACTGGTCTTTAAAGCCATAGATATTGGTGAAGATGCGATCTTTATCAGCCAGCATGTCTCACCTGCTTCCGTCTTTGGTTGCGGCTTCTGCTTCAGCCTTTGCCTTTGCTTCGGCTTCTGCCTTGGCTTTAGCAACTGCGGCATCAGATGCCTTACGGGTTTCCAGACCAACCTGTTTGTAGTCGAGATCTTCGGTCAGAGCCGTCAGTCCACCCATGGGTTCAGACGTGATACGGCCATCCTGTGGACCCGGCTTAACTGTGTCGCCCTTGCCTGCTTCAAACGTATCGATGATTTCAGCAAGACGTTCAGGCGTCAGGTCTTCATAAGCATCCTTGAAGATCATGACCATCGGCGCATTGACGCAAGCGCCCTGACACTCAACTTCTTCCCACGACAGCGTGCCTTCGGCATTCAGCTCGAAAGGATCGTGGTGGATTTTATGACGGCAAACATCCATCAGCGCTTCCGAGCCACGCAACATGCATGGTGTAGTGCCGCAAACCTGAATGTGGGCGCGGGTTCCAACTGGCTTCAGCTGGAACTGCGTATAGAAGGTTGCAACTTCCAGAACGCGGATCAGCGGCATGTCGAGCATGTGAGCTACATATTCGATTGCAGCTTTTGTAACCCATCCCTCTTGCTCTTGCGCACGCATGAGCAGCGGAATAACAGCCGACTGCTGACGGCCTTCCGGGTATTTTGCGATCGTCTTGTGCGCCCAAGCCTGGTTTTCCGCGTTGAAAGCGAAACCAGCCGGCTGGACGGCATCATCTGCGAGACGGCGAACGGACATCAGCGGTCAACCTCACCAAACACGATATCGAGCGAGCCAAGGATTGCCGACACGTCAGCCAGCATGTGGCCGCGGCACAGGAAATCCATAGCCTGAAGATGGGCAAAGCCCGGCGCGCGCAGCTTGCAGCGGTAAGGCTTGTTGGAGCCATCCGATACGAGGAAGACACCAAATTCACCTTTTGGCGCTTCAACTGCTGCATAAACTTCACCGGCAGGCACATGGTAGCCTTCCGTGTAAAGCTTGAAGTGATGGATGAGCGCTTCCATCGAGCGCTTCATCTCGCCGCGCTTTGGCGGCACAATTTTGTTGTCGGTGTGCGAAACAGGACCAACACGTTCCTTGCCAAGCAGAAGATCAACGCACTGGCGCATGATGCGCGCCGACTGGCGCATTTCTTCCATACGGATCAGGTAACGGTCATAGCAGTCGCCGTTCTTACCGATTGGAATATCAAATTCCATTTCGTTGTAGCACTCATATGGCTGCGACTTACGCAGATCCCATGCTGCACCCGAACCGCGAACCATGACGCCCGAGAAGCCCCAAGCCCATGCATCTTCGAGCGAAACAACGCCGATGTCGACGTTACGCTGCTTGAAAATACGGTTTGGCGTAATAAGGTTGTCAAGGTTCGTGAGCGTCGTTGCGAGAAACGGATCAATCCATTTGCCGATGTCTTCAACGAGCTGGTCAGGAATGTCCTGATGAACACCACCCGGACGGAAGTAAGCAGCATGCATACGTGCGCCACAAGCGCGCTCGTAAAACACCATCAGCTTTTCGCGCTCTTCAAAGCCCCACAGCGGCGGCGTCAGTGCACCAACGTCCATAGCCTGAGTGGTCACGTTCAGAAGATGGTTCAGAATACGACCGATTTCCGAGAAAAGAACACGGATCAGCTGACCACGCTTCGGCACTGTAATGCCAAGCAGACGCTCAACAGCCAAAGCATAGGCGTGTTCCTGATTCATCGGCGCCACGTAGTCGAGGCGGTCGAGATAAGGCAAAGCCTGAAGATAAGTCTTCGTTTCCATCAGCTTTTCGGTGCCGCGATGTAGCAGACCGATATGCGGATCAACGCGTTCCACGACTTCGCCGTCGAGTTCAAGAACAAGACGCAAAACGCCGTGCGCAGCAGGGTGCTGCGGACCAAAGTTAATATTAAAGTTGCGGACCTGAGTCTCAGCCATGTTTAGCTTCCTGTCGCTCAGTTCGTCTTGGCTTTTTCATCGCCCGGCAGGACGTAATCCGTCCCTTCCCATGGCGAGAGAAAGTCAAAATTGCGGAATTCCTGTCGCAGCATGACAGGCTCATAAATGACGCGCTTGGCTTCATCACTGTAACGAACTTCAACGAAGCCAGTGGTCGGAAAGTCTTTGCGCAGCGGATGACCTTCAAAACCGTAATCGGTCAGAATGCGACGCAGATCAGGGTGACCGGAGAACAGAATACCATACATGTCGTAGGCTTCGCGCTCAAACCACTCAGCGCCGACGAAAACCGATACGGCAGAAGGAACCAGCGTGTCCTCATCAGCCTGAACCTTCACACGAATGCGCAGGTTCTGGCGTGGTGAAAGGAACTGATAAACAACGTCAAAACGCTTGGCGCGCTGTGGATAATCAACGCCGGAAATATCCGTCAAGTTAATGAACTGGCACTGCACGTCGTCGCGCAGGAATGTCAGAACATTAATCAGGCTTGCAACCGGAACAGACAGCGTCAGCTCACCATAGGCCAGCTTCGCCTCTTCGATCGCATCGCCGAGACGTTCTTTGATATAGCCGGAAAGTTCACCAAGAGCTTCTTCGCTCATATCTCTAACTTCCTTTTTTAGACCCCGACCCATCCTTGGGAAAACAGATCGAGTTCTAACAAACCTTCTTGCACCATTGAGACCAAAAGGTCCGCTTAGCGCTCGATCGTACCTGTGCGGCGGATCTTCTTCTGAAGCATAAGAATGCCATAAAGCAACGCCTCAGCCGTCGGAGGACAACCCGGCACATAGATGTCGACAGGAACAACACGGTCACAACCACGCACTACAGAATAAGAGTAGTGGTAGTAGCCACCACCATTTGCGCACGAACCCATCGAAATGACATAGCGTGGCTCTGGCATCTGGTCATAGACCTTGCGCAGAGCCGGAGCCATCTTGTTGGTCAGCGTGCCTGCAACGATCATAACGTCAGACTGACGCGGTGACGCACGCGGCGCGATACCAAAGCGCTCAGCATCATAACGCGGCATGGAAATATGCATCATTTCCACAGCGCAACATGCGAGACCAAAGGTCATCCACATCAGCGAGCCAGTACGTGCCCAGGTAATCAGAGCGTCAGCAGATGTGACGATGAAACCCTTATCGGACAGCTCGCTGTTCAGATCGTTGAAAAACGCATCATCGGAACCAACAGGCTTGCCCGTGCGCGGGTCAAGAATGCCTTTTGGTTGCGGAGCAATGAGTGTCGATCCAGACGCTTGATTTGTTCCGGTCAATCCCATTCGAGGGCTCCCTTCTTCCATTCATAGATGAAGCCGATGGTCAGAACGCCAAGGAAAAGCATCATCGACAGGAAACCGAACCAGCCGATTTCACCAAAGGACACAGCCCATGGGAACAGGAAGGCGACTTCGAGATCGAAGATGATGAAGAGAATCGACACCAGATAGAAACGGATGTCGAATTTCATGCGAGCATCATCAAAAGCATTGAAGCCGCACTCGTAAGCTGAAAGCTTTTCCGGGTCTGGCTGTCTGTACGCGACAAGAAACGGCGCAACCAGAAGGGCTACACCAATTACCATCGCAATGCCGAGAAAGATGACAATCGGCAAATAGGAACTTAAAAGCTCGTTCATGGTCCTTATCCGGCTTGAATACGAGGCGACGCCGCCTGTAATAAGCTTTTTAGAGCTTACCACCATGCGACACATTGCATCTCTTGCAACCTCGTCGCCTCAAGCAGCTTCAAGGGCATGCCGTGCGAACTTAAGTATTTGGCTGGACGGTTAGCGCAGCATGCACGCGAGCGCAAGCCCTCCAGCGCGATCAAGCGGGTATAGTGCGCTCAAGATGCTTAATAAGCACCATCCGCAAGCCCATATATGCTACCCAAATTTGATATAGCATGAAATCATCATAATTTCGTGAGGAAATAGAGATGAACGATCTTTCGTCATTTTAAGGCGAATAGAATCAATCGATTTAAAATCGACTGATCTCGTTGAAGATATTTTCGATGGCGCCGCCCAGAAACCAGCGCCGTCATCTCTGATTCATATCCTGTATCGGCCGCCGTTCGTAATGCGTCAGACTTGGCGAGACTTCCGATAAATAACGCTGCTAAACACTCTTTATATATAGGGCGCCATTTGCAGTTATATATAGAGTTTAAAACTCCTTCATTTCGTCGTCGCAATGCCATGATGTGACCAGAAGAAAAATCCCGTCGCCGTCGGTAAGATTCTTAAAATAAATTAGCCCCAGAGATTCGCGGTCAGGATTCAATTGCCTTCAGCAATTCGACAGCAGCTTTTAGGATTGTGCCTCAGACATAATCGCGTTCTGCGGGGGCATTTGGAATCAAACCCTGAATATGCCGTCAGCGCAGAATAACAAAGAACACCGATACAAAATCCCAGGAGGGCGATATGAGCACATATTTGCTCACCTGCGGCGACATTTTAGTTGTTTTGGCCGGGATATTCTCTGTAGCTTATCTTTCCTGGAAGCGGAAAACAAAATAGCCCTGCCCCACACAAGCGACGATGAAGCTGAGAGCGAGCTTATTAAGCGCCACAGCATCTGTTCTAACTCTTTTCACGCATGCCGTTATCGGAAAAGCGATTCACACGTTTCAACGACAAGCTTTAATCGCGCACCCATTAAAGATGCCCGACGTATAAGCGCTGCTTTTCAAGCAGCAGGCCACATCAGAAATCATTTGTATATCGAGATGAAATAAATTCGCGAGATTCGCCATTTTCATTCAGAAATTTAAGATTTGTTTTCTGAATGAAAATGGCGCGAGTGACGGGGCTCGAACCCGCGACCTCCGGCGTGACAGGCCGGCACTCTAACCAACTGAGCTACACCCGCGCATTTCATTTTCAGCCATTTGGCTGGGTAGTCACCGGCGTTTCCGTTCGGTGTGAGCGGTCGTTTAAGGTGTTCTCTCACCACTGTCAAGCGAGTGATCTGAAGAAAAAAGAAGAATTATAATTTTCTTCTAAAAGAGCCGATTTTACGCGCTTTTATATATGGGAACTCACCCTAAACGCGCCTCATTCAATCGGAAGGCATTCAAATTAAAAAGAAAAAGGAATCGCATTTTTGACGTTACCCACGGGTCACCTCATTTTAGGCGCACCGAATTATAGCTTTCATAGGACTTATCCCCAGAGAGCCCATATTTTTTAGCCGGAGAATTAAAAAAATGCATTTTTCTAATTTTTACGCTTGCACTATCCAAACGAACAGCCTAAACGGCTCTCACAGCGGCTGACAAGTTAGCCGGGCGATTAGCTCAGTTGGTAGAGCGCTTCGTTTACACCGAAGATGTCGGGAGTTCGAGTCTCTCATCGCCCACCATTTTTCTTAATGAAATTATTGTTTTACAAGATGCATATATAAAAATGTGTATCATCTCTGTGTTTATATCTCTAGTATAGCAGATAAGAGCTTCGTACTGTAGATAGACCTCCCTACCCGACGATTGGCAGTCAATTCTCAGCATGGTGATAGCGAAACTGTCGGCACTTTGTTAATGACTGACACGAGTTATCGTAAGCTTAAGGCGTGCACGGGCGAGCCTCTAAGCGAAGCATTCCTTCATCAGAAATTAAACGAAAAATTTCTAGACTTGTCAGAAGCTTATCAGGCAGCTTCGGCTTACGTACATCTGTCAGGGCGGCATATTAAAACAGGGCTTTGGTCTCAAGAAGGAAGCCCTACCCTATTTTTCCACTTAAATGGAACGGACGATGCACGGCCTAATGAGTGGCTTGCTGATATCATTGGTTCTTTTGACCAAGCGACCAGGCTGACAACCGACCTGATAATTGAGTTTTTTACCACACGCTCCTCCGAGCGGAGAAATGCTGAAGCGGAAATAGGCCTAACAAACAGATAAAGAGTTTCCATTGATGTCGATTGCAGACGCATTCGACATGATCCACTGGGCACGGAAGTTGATTTTTCCCGATCTGCTTAGTCGGCCGCATTTCTGGTTCTGAAACTTGCAGAAATACAAACGCAATCGCCGTACGAACATGAGCTCCTCCAGACTTGTGCCGAAGAAAAACAGTCAGCAGAGGCCTCTTTTGTGACAAGCTATGCGTTATGCAACACCTCAAATATGGTAAATGTCGATTTACCATATGCATTATTTACGCGCATTTGCGAACGCATTGGTCGACAATGCGCTTAACTCAAAACAATACCGCCATCGACATTAAGGCTTTGCCCGGTAACAAAAGCTGCATCGTCGGATGCAAGAAATGCCACTGGGCCAACAACGTCTTCTGGATCACCGATGCGACGCATTGCGGTCTTCTCTTGCCAAGCTTCACGCACCGTCACATCATCAAGATTAACGCGGCCCATATCAGTCAGAATAATTCCGGGGCAAATACAATTGGCCGTAATTCCGAAGGTTCCAACCTCTTGTGCAAGTACACGCGTAAAGCCCATGACTGCGGCTTTTGATGCAGAATAATGCGCCTGTTCCGGTGCGCCATGCTTGCCACCGATGGAGGCTATATTCACAATGCGACCATAGCGCTGCTTCTTCATTTGTGGCAGCACAGCCTGAATAACAAGAAATGTGCCCTTGGCGTTAATATCAAGCACACTGTCCCAATGTTCTTCTTTTAAATGCTCAACATCGCTGGCGATCAAAATACCCGCATTGTTTACGACTGCATCAATCCGGCCAAAGATGTCGATGGTTTTAGAAACCATTGCTTCAACATCGGCTTTGTTGCTGACATCGGCATAGACCGCAAGCACGCGTTGACCCAATGCTCCGATTTCGCCCGCAACCTCTTCCAATGCGTCTTTCTGACGTTCAATATCATTGATAGCCACCTCGAAGCCACGCTTTGCCATGCCAATCGCAATGGCTCGTCCAATCCCGCGACTGGCGCCCGTGACAAGCGCTATTTTTGTCTGTTCGGTCATTTTGTCCTCCAAATTATAGCGCGGTGTAGCCACCATCTACGACAAGCACAGTACCGGTTATGAAGCTCGCCGCATCGGATGCGAGAAACAGAACGGCATTTGCGATTTCACGCGGTTCACCCAGCCGTCCCTGAGGTGTCATGGCCAGCCATTTCGAAAACCACTCTTCATTGCTTCGACCTGCAAGAGTGAGTTCAGTCGCAGTATAGCCAGGTGCGACCGCATTTACGCGCACGCCCTGCTTTGCCCATTCGACTGCAAGCGATTTGGTGATGAGATTGACACCTGCCTTAGCAGCATTGTACGCGACCTGTGGCTGCGGATAGACAACGATCTCACCGCACATGGATGAAATATTGACGATCGCACCACGGCCAGATGCAGCCATACGCTTTCCGAACGCCTGCGCACAGAAGAATACGCCATTTAAGTTGACATCGATTACGGCTCGCCAGTCAGCTTCCTCAGTTTCCGCGACCGGGGCATTTTTGACAATGCCCGCATTATTCACCAATATAAGCGGACAACCATTTTGGCGGAAAATAGCTTCTGCGGCGCGTTCGACTGCATCCTTGTCCGTTACATCAAGGATATAAAGACTAGCCGAGGCAGCTCTTAACGTGTTGAGCTCTGCAACAGCCGCCTTACTTACCGCTTCATCACGATCAGTTATGACAACAGTTGCTCCCGCTTCAACGAACAACTGCGCAATAGCGCGGCCTATGCCTTTGGCTCCACCGGTAATGACTGCGAGCTTATCTGTAAGTTCGAAATCCTTGAGCAATGGTCTCTCCCCAATTGATTTCAGGCCGCGTGAACAGATTTCAACGCCGGATACAAAGCGCGATACTGCTGGTAAATCTCGTTATAGATCGCTGCTTCGCGCGGACGCGGTTCTATACGCGTTCCGGGCTTCACCATCGCGGTGATTCCGTCATCGATAGTGGCGAAATATCCCGCACCATGGGCCGCCAGAACCGCAGCCCCCATCGATGGCGCGTCGCGTGACTGCGGCACACAAACAGGCAAGCCAGCCGTATCAGCATGTATCTGCAACCAGAGCGGAGAGGCACTTGCTCCGCCGCCAACGGTGATTTCCTGTCCGCGATAACCAGCATCTGCCATGGCATCGAGAATAGCGCGAGTACCAAAACTGATGCCCTCCATAATCGCCCGAAAAATATGATGCGGCTCATGTGCAAGTGTCAGACCGACAATTGCCCCACGCGACAGGGCATCAGTATAAGGCGTGCGATTGCCCTGAAAATGGTCTTGCACCAGAAGTCCGTCCGCCCCCGGCTCAAGAGCCGCAGCCTTACGGTTCAATTCTTCCATATTCATTGTACCGTTCATCATGCGGCCCAGCCATGCGATAATCGAACCGGTTGATGTTTGGCCACCCTCGATCACGTAGCGCCCCGGATAGAGCATATCCGGATAACTACCCCAAATACCGGGGGCATGGAGTGGTTTGTCCGAAACACCAAACTGCAGATGCGACGACCCGGTTATGAGAGCAAGCTGACCGGGTTTGGCAACACCAAGGCCGATCATGCCAATCAGTGCATCAGCCCCACCCTGAACCAGTTTCACCTTCTGGCTGAGACCAAGTTCGGAGGCGGCAGATGCACAAAGCGTACCAACTACCTCGCCCGGCGCGACCACGCGCGATGGCCATTTATGCATTAAGGTTTCGAGCCCCAGTTTTTGCAGCATCGTCGTGGGGAAACCGCCACGATCAGTCGAGTAATGCCAGCGCAGCGACGCGTTGTTGAGACTTGCTGCTTTTTCGCCAGTCAGGCGCAAAGTCATAAAATCCTGATACTCGCAGATCGTTTCGGCCTTCGCGAAAATCTCCGGCTCATTGCGTGCAATCCAGAGTGCCTTGGGGATCATCCATTCCGCCGAGACAGGCCCTTGGCCACCGCCATTGGCTTTGAGCGCCTGATCGCCCGTCGCCAATACAGATTCCGCTTCCGAACTAGCTCGAACGTCCATCCAGATAATCGATGGGCGCAGAGGCTTTCCATCAGCGTCGAGCGCAACAACCGTGCAGCTTGTTGTGGCAAGCGTTATCGCTTCAATCGCCGCCGGATCAACTGCGGATTCTGATATCGCTTTGCGTGCGGCATGAACGAAGGAACTCCACCAATCTTCTGGATTTTGTTCAGCTCGTGCACCGCTGGAAAACTTGGTTTCATATGGGACTGCAGCACTGGCAAGGCACACGCCCGACAAATCGTAAATCCGCGCGCGGATACTTTCCGTGCCTCCGTCGGCGGTGAGAAAATAAGCCATTCAATTCCTCCCGAAGCAAATGCAAAGGCGCCTCCAACCTTTGCTTTGCCCTAAACTCAACTCAAATTGCGAAATGCCTCGAGTGCTTTGCCCGCATACATAACTGCTGGACCGCCTCCCATTTCGACAGCTACTTCCAATGCTTCGAGCAGTTCCACTTCTGTTGCACCATGGCGGATAGCGGCATCGACATGATATAGAATGCAGTCCTCGCACCCTTTGGCGACAGCAATGCTCACCGCAATCAACTCACGTTGAGCGGAGGAGAAACGACCCGCAGCAGTTGCTGTCTTGCTGACCTTGGCAAAGCCTGACATGAGTTCGGGCGTTGCCTTGGCAAAAACACCAAGCCGTGATTGAGCTTCTTTGAGCTTTACTTTTACATCAGTCATCAGCCTCTCCTGTAGAGCTCAAAATGAGATCCAGCACATCTTTCGTTTGATCCCATTGCGGCATATGGCCGGATTGAGCGAAGAAGTGGACACTCGCTGACGGTGGCAACGATGTCACCTGCTGCCACGGGATGATGCGGTCTTGAAGACCAACAAGAACTCTTACGGACATTGAGCGCAAAAGCTTATCCAGTGATGCGATAACATCGATGCGCTGCCCTAATGATCCGACAATCGTTTCCGCAAGTGCCTTGAGACGGCCTTTGCTCATTGTGCTCGCAAAGTCGGCCGCCAGTTCGGGCGAAAGCTCAAAAGGTTTGGCCGCAACGCGCCTGAGCAGATGCGACACTTCACCAGCTGTCGTGGCATTCGCCATGCCGGAAATGAAACTTGCATCGATTTCTGAACCAAGACCAGCTGGCGCAATAAGCGTAAGCCCTGACACACGATCAGGATGGTTCGCGGCAAAAGCTGTCGCTGCAATTGCTCCCAGCGAATGCGCGACCACATGAACATTGTTCAAGGACAGTGCGTCTAGGAATGCGGGTAGAAAAGCACTCAATTCAGCGACGTTGCCTGCTTCAATTGTTGTAAGGCCGTGCCCTGGAAGATCAGGAGCGATAACGCGGAAATTTGCGCGGCGCAGACCTGAAGTTATACCGCTCCATGTCGTCCGATCCCCCGAAAATCCATGCAAAAACAGGAAGGTCGGAGCAGTCTTCGAACCCTGATCGCTATAGGCAACGCGACCATTTTCAAGCTCGACAAATTGAACGTCGCCGCTTTGCCGTACGCCACTTGACGCTGCAAACACGTCTTCTTTTTCAATACGACCCCTGCGACCCGTACCTGAAACGAGATTAATGTCGATGCCTTTGTCACGAGCAATTCGACGTGCGAGAGGCGTTGCACGCACCCGTTGGCCGTGGCTCGCTTGCCTTGGTGTTACTGAGTTAGAAACGGTTTGCGAAACAGAGGCTAACACTGTTTCAGCGAGCGGTGCATTCGGCTTCACAGCGACAGAACCCGCAAGCACTTCAATCCGCGCAATTGCATCGCCAACCGTCACCATGTCACCTTCGTGACGCAGGATTTCGATTAGCTTGCCACTCACAAGCGCAGGAAATTCAGCGACTGTTTTATCCGTTTCAATTTCGAGAATAGCTTCGCCACGCTCGAAACTATCACCCACGGCCTTCAACCAGCGGACGATGCGACCTTCTTCCATTGTCTCGCCAAGGCGTGGCATATCAAGTTCGGTCACGACAAACCCTTCAGGTGAACCGACTGCGTTAGCGGGGGCCTGCGCAGTCGGCTCTTCCGGAGAGGATGCGCTTTCGCCGCCCTCATCCGTCCAGTCAGGACCATCGCCGATATCAATGCGCGCTAAGGCAGCACCAACCTCCACATGATCCCCAATCGACCCGATCCACTCATGAAGCGTGCCATCACCGAGTGCAGGAAACTCCGCTACGGTCTTATCTGTTTCAATCTCAATTATGGAATCGCCGCGCTTGAAACTGTCACCGGGGTTCACAAGGAAGCCGACAATTTTGCCTTCTTCCATCGTTTCACCAAGTCGTGGCATTTTAAGAATACGTTCTGTCATGACAGCATTCTCTCTGCGATCGAACGGATCAAGTCCGCCGTTGGCACGCTGCCAGCTTCGAGATCCTGCGAAACCGAAATCGGGATATCTTCACCTGCAACGCGCACGACAGGCTGTTCGAGATAGTCGAAACATTCTTCCGTAATACGTGCTGAAAGCTCTGCTGCAACACCGGCTGTCATAACGCCTTCGGAGACAACCATGGCTTTGCCGACACGCTCTACGTATTCGCGAATGGTGTCAAAATCGAGCGGGTTGAGTGTGCGAAGATCGATGACTGTCGCTTCAATACCCTTAGCAGCGAGCTTTTCAGCCGCATCCATCGCATAGTGCACCTGACGCGAATAGGTCACGATGACCAGATCTTTGCCAGTACGACGCACCGCTGCCTTACCCCATGCCAGTGGCTCAGCATCCAGATCGACTTCTTCTTTGCGGGTATATAGCGCCTTGTGCTCGATAAAGACCACCGGATCAGGCTTGGTCAGGCTCTGTCGCAGCAGATGATAAGCGTCCTGCACAGTCGCAGGCATTACGAGCCGCAAGCCCGGCGTATGCATGATCCATGCTTCCAGGCTCTGCGAATGCTGCGCACCCGCCGAACGTCCGGTGCCGCCCTGCGTACGCAGAACCATTGGCACACCGATCTGGCCGCCAAACATATAACGGATTTTGGCAGCCTGATTGGCAAGCTGATCCATGGTCATGCCGAGAAAGTCGATATACATCAGTTCAGCAACCGGGCGAAGACCAGTCATAGCTGCACCAACAGCAGCTCCGATAATTGCTGGCTCGGAAATCGGCGTGTCGATCAGGCGATCAGCACCATATTTACCAATCAGGTCTTTGGTAACACCATAAGCACCACCATAACGGCCCACTTCCTCGCCGATCACGACGATGGTGTTGTCCTCGGCCATGGCATCATCCAGCGCTTTACGCAGCGCATCGCGGTAAGTCATGGCAACCATTATGCTTCATCCCTGGAAAGTACACGATCAATACGGGTGCGGACTGGCTCGGGTTCTGGTTCGCCAACCGCATAGACATCTCTGAACATGGAAGTGAGTGGCGGTGCTTTGGATTCCACCGTGAAATCGATGGTCGCATCCATTTCAGCAGTGATACTGCTATCCATCGTATCTAGCGCTGTTTCTTGTGCCAGGCCTTCTGAAATCAGCCGGTCGCGCGTGAATTTCACCGGATCTTTCTTGCGGCCTTCGGCTTCTTCTGCTTCTGCACGATAAGGACTCTTATCCATGCGGGCATGACCAAAGAAACGATAGCAACTTACCGAAAGGAAGCCCGGTTTACCAAGGCGCGCATCATCGATCAGGCCCTGCGCAACGCTTTTGACTTCCTCCACATCAATGCCATCCACCACAGCACCGTTCAAACCAAATGCATGTGCGCGCTGGTCGAAGGCTGTATTGGCTGTCGCCTGATCGACACGCGTACCCATGCCGTACTGGTTATTGATGCAGACGAACACAACCGGAAGCCCCCAAAGTGCTGCCATATTCATGCTCTCATAGAGAATGCCCTGCTGCATCGCACCATCGCCGAAAAAGGCGAGAGAAACCGCGTTTTTCCTGAGGTATTTGCTGGAAAGGCCTGCACCAACCACGGCTGGAATACCGCCACCAACAATCGCATTGGCACCAAGATGCCCAAGCGCCATGTCAGCAATGTGCATGGAGCCACCTTTGCCGTGACAATAGCCGGTTTCCTTGCCACCAATTTCGGCCATCATCTGTTTAGGATCAGCGCCGCGTGCCAGAAAGATACCATGGCCGCGATGGTGGGTGGTAAACGTGTCCTGTGGCTGCATGACAGCACAAACACCAGCAGCAGCGGCCTCTTCGCCAATCGAAAGGTGAAGCATCGAACCTGCCGTCTGACCGCGCACAAACAATTCGCCTACGCGTTCTTCAAAGGTGCGGATACGCCGCATCGTCTGGTATAGTTCGAGAAGATTAGAGTTACTCGGATTTTGCACGTGCGCCTCCGACAGACTTGTCTGTTTCAAGTTTTTCATGATGTTTGATTCAATGCCTAACGCAGTTCTTCAAAGAAGCTTCAGTTTGGTGGTTCGCGAAACAACCGCGACCGCCACGAGAATGATAAGGCCCTTCACAATGCTCTGGATGTATGTGTCCATGCCAATGAGATTGAGGCCGTTATTGATGACGCCGATGAAGAGAGCGCCGAAAAATGTCCCTGCAATTGTTGCAGTACCCGGACGGAACATGGTCATGCCTATAAACACTGTTGCAAGCCCATCCAGCAGATAGCGTTCGCCAGCATTTGGCTGACCAGAGCCTAAACGTGCAGCAAGAAGTGCACCTGCGACGGCCGCAAAAATTGAGCAGACCACCAGAGCGGCGGCGCGATAGAAGCGACCATTGACGCCGGAAAGCTCCGCTGCTTTCAGATTTCCACCCACTGCATAAATGTAACGGCCGAACACGGTCCGTTCCATCAGGAACCAGGCCACAAAAACGACAATCACCATGGCATAGGCAAGCACCGGGATGCCAAAGAGCTGGCCTTGACCTAGCCAGAGATAATTTGCGGGAAGACCACCATAAATAGCGCGTCCGCCTGTCATCAAAAAGTTGATGCCGTAGAGAATAGAGCCTACTGCGAGTGTGGCAATCAGCGACGGCACACCAACAAATGTGACCAAGACTGCATTGACCGAACCCACAACGAGACCTGCTCCGAGCCCGGCGAGCAGAGCCACGGGCAGAGGAAATCCAGCAACCAGCATCAATGGCACCAGAATGCCTGACATACCAACCATATAGCCGACGGAAAGGTCCATTTCCCGCGCAGCAAAACCGAATGTCAGACCCGCACCAACAATGGTGAGCATTGAAATCTGCTGTATAATATTGAGCAGATTGTTTGCTGTCAGAAAGCGGTCAACGGTCAGCGAAAAACCTGCAAACAACAGGAAAAGCACAAAGAGCGTGCTATATTTTAATAGCCATTCACCTTTAAGCTTTTTACCGAAGCTTTGGGCATGACGGGATGATTGCGGCGAAACCGCTGAAGATCGGGCACTCATTGGGTAACTCCTGCCATTGCGGCAATAAATTTCGCTTCTGAGAATGCGCCACGCTCAATCTGTGGGCCGGGTTTGCCATTCACAAACGGGATGACACGGTCTGCCACGTCTGCGATTTCCAGAAGGTCGGAAGACGTAACGAGAATGGCTATGCCTTTTTCAGCAAGCCTGCGCATTTGCGCATGTATTTCACGCTTAGCGCCAATATCGACGCCTTCGGTTGGTTCGATAAAGATCATCAACCGATAATGCTCATCCGCACCATACAGCCACTTGCCAATCGAAACCTTTTGCTTGTTGCCGCCGCTTAAGTCTTTCACGAATTGTCGATGCGAATGTGCCTTAACATTCATCTGCTTCATTGTGCGGTCAGCTTCAAGCGCTTCTCGACGCATCGACAAAATGCCTGTGCTGCCGAAAGTTGCATGAGTTGGATGCACCATCGCGAGGTTTTCGCGAACATCCCAATCGCCAATCAGTGCAGTCTCCATACGGTGATCGGGGACGAGAGCCACGCCTTTGTTTTGCATGGTTCGCGGATCGACTTTAGTCACAACCTCGCCCTGAAAGCGAAGTTTTCCCCTAGTCACACCGCTTGCAGCATAAAGCGAGCGTGCAAAGCCAAAATGCCCTGCGCCTGTCAGACCGATAAGGCCTACAATCTCGCCTGCGCGAATAACAAAATTATCGGCAACAACACCACCGGCATGCCAATCGCTAACTTCCAGCACGACGGGGCCAAGAACGCGACTATGTTGCGCTTCCTGTTCGACGGCTTCGCTGCTTCCAGAGCGTTGAAGCATCAGGTCAATGAGTTGCGCTTCACTCGAGTTTTTAGCTTCAAGCGTTGCAATGTGCCTCCCATCGCGAAGAACTGTGATACGGTCGCTCAGAGCTTTGATCTCTGAAAGAAAATGGCTGATAAGGACAATCCCAACACCTTGTTGCGGCAAGGTTTTGATGATTTCCCAAAGACTTTCTTTTTCGCGCGCAGGTAATGTCGCTGTCGGCTCATCAAGAATAAGCAACCGCACATTTCCACGCAGAGCACGAACAATTTCAATAATCTTTTGATCTGCCATCGGCAGCATATCGACCTGCTCATCAAGGTCGATGGAAACCTGCGGAAACCAGCGCTTTAGAAGTGCTTCTGCACGGCTGACAAGCTTCTTCTTGTCGATAACACCGAGACCCATACGAGGCTCATCGCCCAGCAAAATATTCTGCGCACCAGTCAGTCCGGGAACGAGACTGCCTTCCTGAGAAACATGTGCAATGCCCTTGCGCAGAGCATCACCAGCACTTGTTAAACGCACCTCGGTGCCATCAATAATGATGTTGCCAGACGTCGGACTTTTACTGCCACCAAGAATGCTGACAAGGGTTGTCTTCCCCGCACCATTTTCTCCGATCAGGCCATGCACCTCATCGAACCGGAATTCAGCACTGACTTGATCGAGCGCCAGTGTTCCGGGATATGACATGACGATCTGCGAAAGGCTTACGGCCATCGAAGAACTCCCGCGAATTGAATTTTCAGGTTAAAAAATGGCCGGAACTTGGAACGTAAGGTCCCGGCCAGTTACAGGCATGGGTGCCTAGTTCTTCGGGAGGAAGTCCTTACAGTTCTGCTTTGTGATAAGCGGCGCATCGAGATAGACGGTCTTCGATGGAATAACCGTTGCAGCATCTTCTTTCTTCACGACGATGCTCTCGATCCATTCTCCGGTCTGTGCACCCATCTTTTCAAATGGCTGGGAAACAGTTGCGATCAAAAGGCTCTCTGGCTTGCAGACTTCCTCAATCGCCTGAGGATTACCGTCGATACCGATAACTTTCACGTTTTTCAGACCGGCTGCATTGAGAGAGTTGATGGCAGCCTGTGCTGGCTCATCCCAAGGCGCCCAAACAGCATTAATTTCTTCGCCAAAACGGGCAGCATAATCCTGCATTGAGCTAGACGTGTCTTCAAAGAATGCCGTGTAGTCGATATTATGTTCCGCAAGCACCTTCACTTCAGGATATTCTTTTAGCACTGTGGCCATCACATCGCCGCGCTTACGCGTGCCGTGATGTTCCGCCATGCGCAGGAAAATCAGATTGCCCTTTCCGCCCATTTCGTTGAGCAGATAAGGCGACACACTGGCCGACATCGCCCAGTTATTGGTTGTCACATCGACGAGAACACCATCAACCTGTCCGCTATCAATGGCGAAAACTGGAATTTTTGCTGCGACCGCGGCATCGATTGCGGCGCGCGACGCGCGCAGATCCGACATGCTAACGATAATCGCATCGACACCACGCGATGCCGCATCCTGAATATTGGACGCCGTGCGTTCGCCAGAGCCACCGCTATCAAGAACACTGACTTTCCAATCTTTGCCGGTTTCTTTCAGCCATGCATCAAAGCCAGCTTTGGCGCGCTGTTCAGACTGTGCAGCAGCATTGGAATGCACCCAGGCAACGTTCGTCGCCGACGCGCTTGCTGTACCCATCAGTAAGGCCAAAGCTGCAACAGCGACAGACTTCTTAAACAATCCCGACCCCATTTATTCCTCCCAAAAGCGACGTGGTTATATCCACCGTCCAGCTTCACATTGTTAAACCTGACACGTGACCAGCGAAACGCCGCGCCTTGTATCGTCCTGCAACTCCTCCTGAACTGTCGTCACGCAGTCATCTATTCCCCGCTCCTCCGGAGAAAGATGTTGCAATACCGCTATGGCTTCAGCTCGGTATTCCAATTGACCTGAGTACTCTTTCGCGCTCTTGTCGATCGGAACGAATGGCATTAAGCGTCGTTAAATTACAAATGTCAAACAAAAATACATTTGTAATTTAACCGCACAATATAGGTTGAGGGGCGTATGAGTGAATCTGAAGACAGCCTTATGGTACGCGTGGCGTGGCTATATTACGTTGGTGGATTCAACCAGGAGGCGACTGCTTCCAAACTTGGGTTGACCCGTGCTCGCGTAAATAAGATCTTAGGTGAAGCGCGTGAAAGCGGTCTGGTGAGCATATCCATCGACCACCAGAATGCCGGTACACTACCTGTAGAAAACGAGATCACACGTCGTTATTCATTGGATTTTTGCATTTCAACGCCGCCGTTTGGCTTTGGTGCAGAAGACACGACATCAGAAATCCGCAAACAGGTTTCATTTCGCGCAGTGGGCGTCGCCGCGGCTACCTACCTAAAGAATTTTCTCGCAGATAATCCAGAAGCCACTATTGGAACAGGCTGGGGACGAACAATCGAACAGATGACACTTCAACTTGCGGGTGTATCGTCGCCACAAGCGCGATTCATCTCTGTCATGGGTTCGTTGATAGCCAACTCCGCTTACAATCCGTTTGAAGTTGTCAACATGCTGGCACGTCGCACGGGTGGACAAGGCTTTTTCCTTCCCGTTCCTTTTATCGCTGATTCCGCCGAAGACAGAAAAGTTCTAATTTCACAACGCTCAGTCGCGCGCGCAATGGAAATTGCTCGCACGGTATCAGTATGCTTTATCAGCGCGGGTGAATTAACAGAAGATTCCTTACTGCGTCGCCAGAATATGTTGAGCAAATCAGAACTCGAAAGCCTGCATGCAGCAGGTGCCATCGGTGACACAAATGGTATTTTCTTTGATAAAGATGGACACCAAGTCGATCACGAAATGAACAAACGTACAATCGCATTGGGATTTTCTGAACTGCAGAAGGTGCAGGTTGTTTTACTTATTGCCGGTCAAGAAAAAGCTGTGGCCGCTAAAGCACTTCTTAAAAGTGGCATAGTCAACGGTCTCATCATCGACGGCGATGCTGCCGAAGCGCTTCTCGCTCTTTCATAGAAAGATTTAAAAAAATCGACACTTTAGGAACAAAAACTTCAAAATACTTTAGGACCTTCACCGCCCTATAAGACGGTGAAGGCATAATTTCTGAAACAGGATTAAGAAAATACAGTATCGATTGCCTTTACGGTTGCATCAACGATTTTGTCAGCCTCTTCTTGCGTAAGGCAGAACGGTGGCGCAAAGCCAAGAATGTCACCCTCCGGCATTGCACGGCCAATAACGCCGTTCGCGAGAAGAGCCGCAGAAACCTGTGGGCCGATCTTCAGCGATGGGTCGAAGAATTTACGATCATCACGATCCTCAACAAACTCAACGGCTGCCATCAATCCTTCCCCGCGCACATCGCCGACATGCTTATGACTGCTCAAAGCATCCTGCAAAGCATTGCGGAAATACGCACCGGTGGAAACTGCGTTTTCGACAAGATTGAGTTCATCAATCAGCTTAAGATTGGCAACGCCGGCAGCTGCACAGATTGGATGTGCTGAATAAGTCCAGCCATGACCAATCGGCCCCATCTTGTCTGATCCCTGCACCAACACCTGCCACATGCGGTCAGACAAAATCGAACCCGAAAGCGGTGCATAGGCCGATGTCAACCCCTTGGCGATGGTGATCAGATCAGGCTTCATACCGTAGTGATCAGAGCCGAACATACTGCCAAGACGACCGAAGCCAGTCACCACCTCATCGGCAACAAGCAGAATATCGTAGCGATCAAGAACGGCCTGTATCTTTTGCCAGTAGCCAGCAGGTGGCGGAACAATCCCACCCGTTCCAAGAACAGGCTCACCAATAAACGCCGCTATTGTATCTGGCCCTTCGGCAAGGATCATCTCTTCCAGTCTATCAGCACAATGCTGCGAGAACTGCTCCTCGCTCATGGATCGATCTTCACGGCGGAAATAATAGGGAGATTCCGTATGCAGGATTGGCGCGCGCGGCAGATCAAATGCATTGTGAAAAGTTGCAAGCCCGGTCAAGCTACCTGTCATCACACCAGAGCCGTGATAACCACGCCAACGCGAAATAATCTTCTTCTTTTCGGGACGACCGAGAATATTATTATAATACCAGATCAATTTGATGTTGGTTTCATTGGCATCAGAGCCTGAAAGACCGAAATAAACGCGGTTCATATGTTGGGGCGCGCGGTCGATAATCATCTTCGCTAATGTGATCGACACTTCCGTGCCATGACCAACATAGGCATGATAATAAGCAAGCTTGCGTGCCTGCTCGGCAATTGCATCCGCAATCTCCGTTCGGCCATAACCGACATTGACACAATAGAGACCCGCAAACGCATCGAGACTTTTTCGACCATTCACATCAGTAATATAAACGCCCTCGCCGCCGTCGAGCACACGCGTCGGCGTTTCACCGCGCGCATGCATTCCCATATGCGTCGATGGATGGAAGAAATGATCACGATCCCAGGCAGTGAGTTCGTTGCTTTGGTTCAACATGAGTTTGCCCTTTCCTGTCGCAGCGTTTTCACGCGGCGGTATCAATGCAGAGATATTTGAGTTCAGTGAAAGCTTCGATGCCGTGATGCGCGCCCTCCCTGCCGAGGCCTGATTGTTTCCAGCCACCGAACGGAATTGGCGCTCCGGTAATTTTTGCGCGATTGATGGCAATCATTCCATATTCGAGTGCGCGTCCCATACGCAGTTGGCGCGCGCCGTTCGATGTCACGACGTAGGCGACCAATCCATATTGCGTAGTGTTGGCACGAGCGATGACTTCATTTTCATCGTCAAAAACGGAAATCGCAGCGACGGGACCGAATGTTTCCTCATGCATGATCGCTGCATCGTCGGACACATTGGTGAGCAGTGTCGGTTCAAAGAAAAGCGTATTGCCAATGCGTTTGCCACCAACATCAACACGAGCGCCCCGCTTTTCAGCGTCACGCACATGCTGCTCAATTTTATCGACCGCGCGGCTATGCATCATCGGGCCGATCTCAACATCTGCATCAAGGCCATTGCCCGTTTTCAGATTGCGGACACGTTTAGCGAAAGCTTTTGTGAAAGCTGGAAGAATATCGCGCTGAACGAAAATACGGTTGGCAGCAAGACAATCCTGCCCTGATGTTGCAAACTTCGCAGCCATGGCCACGTCAACAGCTCGGGCAATATCGGCATCATTAAAGATAATTAAAGGTGCGTGCCCACCAAGCTCCATCACCAGACGCTTGACAGTCGCAGCGCATTTTGCGGCAATCAACTTGCCGACTTCGGTAGAGCCGGTGAAACTTAATGCCCGTACACGTTCATCTCGACAAAGCACATCAACGATTGGTGCAGCCTTGCCCGTGACCACATTGAAAACACCGGCTGGCATTCCCGCACGCTCCGCCAACTCAGCCAAAGCCAAAGCGGATAGCGGTGTTTCGGACGACGGATGAATAACAACCGGGCAACCCGCAGCAATTGCTGCCGCAGCTTTACGCGTAATCATCGCGTTTGGAAAGTTCCACGGCGTTACAATGCCCACAACGCCCAATGCCTCGCGACGCACCAGCATTTCTGCTTTGGGTAAATGGCTTGAAATCGTTTCGCCGTTCAGGCGCTTTGCCTCTTCTGCATACCACTCAATAAAGGCTGAGCCATAGTCGATTTCTCCACGAGACTCATTGAGAGGCTTGCCCTGCTCAAGCGTCATCAGCAACGCCAGATCTTCCCGGTTAGCCAGAACAAGCTCATACCAGCGACGCAAAATCGCGGACCGTTCCTGCGGCAGCTTGTTGCGCCATTGTGTAAACGCATTTTCAGCTGCATCAACAGCGAGCGTTGTCTGCGCTTCGCTCAGGCTTGCGACACGTGCAAGCCGTCGTCCCGTTGCCGGGTCAGAAACGGCAAAAGTCTCGACCTTATCTCCCGCGACCCATCGCCCATTGATATAGCTAAGTTCTCGAAAGAGGTGTTTATCCCGAAGCCTGTTAAGCCCGTCATGTTGTATCGGATGATCCAGAACGTCATTCATTGCGCTTCTCCCAATTCTGGAAGAACCATCTCACGAACCTGCCCCGTATTCAGACCAAATGCGCAAGCCGAAACAGCTTGATTGGACTAAACTTTGTCAGACAATTAGTTGGTTTGGACTATTCGAAGTCATCTACAAGCATCGACAGAGAGGCGCCAGACCTCTCGTCCTTGACCAGCTTGGTCACGATGTAAGTGAAATAGCGTTCAATACCGATATTGTGGTCAAGCAGCCGGTCAATCAGCCTCTGATAGGCATCAATATCGCGCGTCATAATCATCATAAAATAATCAATACCACCGCCGACAGACCAGCACGAAACGATTTCAGGTATGGTTGCAATTGCGCGCTCAAAGCGGTCAAAATCGCTCTGGCGATGATTGCCGAGCGTGATCTGCACCATCACATGAGCAATCGGAGCTATTTTGCGATAGGCAATACGCGCATGGTAGCCCGTGACAATGCCAGCTTCTTCAAGCTTGCGCAGCCTCAACCAGCAAGGGGTTGCAGAAAGGCCAACTTTTTCTGCCAGAGCAATCTTGGTGATCCGCGCATTTTCCTTCACCGCTTCAAGAATGCGAAGATCAACAGCGTCGAGCTTGAGCGCGGATTTCATGATACCGTTCCGAAATGATTGAGCAGTTACAGCATTCTCATTGGCATGGCCGTGCTGTCCATTCAAGACCAGCGCATAAAAAGTCACGACAGACGATAATTGTAATGATCCAATATAATTATTGACATGATCTATTTGGTCTTTCACACATAGTCATAACGATAAAAATCAAGCATATGGGGAACGAGAATACGGCTTATGGCCGTAGACGGTGCTTTATTGCGCCGGTGTCAGCTCGTCTATGACGTCGCCCAATACGGGATAAAGCGTTACTCCATCTGTGACAAAGCAGTGAGAGGCAGACACCGTGTCTGACATTATTGGGATTGATGAGATCGAACGGGCGCGTGACCGACTGCAAGGTCACATCAAGCGTACACCGCTTGTGCGGTCTGAGAGCCTAAGCCAACATGCAGGTGCTCCTGTTTTCCTCAAGCTGGAAAATCTTCAGCCAACTGGCAGTTTCAAACTTCGAGGCGCAACCAATGCCGTTCGCAGTCTATCGAAGGAAGAGCGACAGAACGGAGTTGTAACGGCTTCTACCGGCAATCACGGACGCGCTTTGGCTCACGCTGCATCAATGCAGGGAGCGACTGCTACCATTTGTCTTTCATCACTTGTGCCGCGCAACAAGGTCGAGGCAATCCGTGATCTCGGTGCAGACATACGCATTGTTGGCAAGTCTCAAGATGATGCCATGAAAGAAGTTGACCGTCTTGTCGCTCAGGACGGTATGAAAGCCATTCCGCCGTTTGATGACCCACGTGTGATCGCCGGTCAGGGTACAACAGGGCTTGAGATCATTGATGATCTTCCCGACGTTGAAACCGTCCTCATTCCGCTTTCCGGCGGTGGGCTTGCGGCTGGCATAGCAATTGCGGTCAAGGCGAAACGCCCCAAAGCCCGCATTATCGGAATTTCTATGCAGCGTGGCGCTGCTATGGTTGCGAGCCTCAAAACCGGCAGACCTGTCGATGTCGAAGAGCTGGATACGCTGGCAGATTCCCTTGGCGGCGGCATCGGAATTAACAACCGCTGGACCTTTGCAATCTGCAAAGCGCTGCTGGATGAGGTCATTCTGCTGGACGAAAATGAGATCGCTGACGGCATAAAACATGCGGCCCTGCTCGAAAATCAAACAATTGAGGGCGCAGCCGCAGTTGGCGTTGGTGCAATTCTTAGCAAAAAGACCCGCCCCGCCGGACCCACAGCAATCATTATCTCTGGCGGCAACATCGACCCAGAGCAACATCGCGCAATTATCGATAACCAATATCAGAGGGCAGGCTAATGACTGAGATGAGAATCCTGACCGAAGCCGATCTTCGCGAGATTATATCGCTGGACCTTGAAAGCATTGCCTGTGTTGAAGAGGCGTTTCGCGCGCTCGCAAGCGGCAATGTCAGCATGCCGCCTATTTTGCGGCTCGACATTCCGGCGGCACGCGGCGAAGTCGATGTTAAAACAGCATATATTCCCGGCCTTGATAGTTTTGCAATCAAGATAAGTCCGGGGTTTTTCAACAATCCTTCCATCGGCCTTCCTTCCACCAATGGCTTGATGATCCAGTTTTCAGCAAAGACCGGGCTCGTTGAAGCACTGCTGTTGGACAATGGTTACCTGACAGACGTGCGCACGGCTGCCGCAGGCGCGGTTGCCGCAAAACATCTGGCGCGGACTGACGCACGGATTGCAACGATATTCGGGGCCGGTATGCAAGCCAACATGCAGTTACAGGCACTCATACTTGTGCGCCCGATTACCGAAGCCCGTATCTGGGCGCGAGATAATCAAAAGGCACAAAACTTAGCGCGCGATTTAACGCAACAACTTGGCATTCCGGTTATGGCACTCAACGATGCCCAGGAAGCCTGTCGCGGAGCCGATATTATTGTCACGACGACACCTTCTGAAACACCGCTCATCAAAGCCGATTGGCTGGAGGCAGGGCAACATATCACCGCAATGGGGTCCGACGCCGAACACAAAAACGAGCTGGAACCCGCGATTTTCAAACATCAGATTGTCTATGTGGCCGACAGTTTGAACCAGACCCGCAGGCTGGGCGAACTTCACCACGCTATCGCAGCAGGCGTTATCAAAGCAGATGCAGCCTTTCAGGAACTCGGACAGATCATCGTTGAGGACGACATACCCCTTCGCGATCCCAACGCCATTACAATTTGCGATCTGACGGGCACCGGCGTTCAGGATACGGCCATTGCCCACCTTGCCACCCAGCGTGCCAACCTTCGCGATGCCGGCGCAAAAATTGATTCAAGCAAAAACGCAGGAGCCAGCCGATGAGTGCGGAACTTAATTTCACTCGTGCTGAATATGATCAGCGGATTGCAAAGACCCGACATGCCATGCAGAAGGCGGGTTTTGATGTTGTGATCGTGACTGATCCTTCCAATATGCACTGGCTTACGGGTTATGATGGCTGGTCGTTTTATGTTCACCAATGCGTCGTACTCGCGATGGATGGCGAGCCAATATGGTACGGGCGTGGTCAGGACGGAAATGGCGCGAAACGCACGGCATGGATAAATCACGAGAACATTATCGGCTATCCCGATCATTACGTGCAATCGCTTGAACGTCATCCCATGGATCTGTTGGCTTCTATTCTTGAGGACAAAGGATGGGGCAACAAAACGATTGCCGTCGAATTCGATAATTACTGGTACACTGCGGCGGCCCACCACGCATTGCAGAAACATTTGCCAAACGCAAAATTCAAAGATGCGCAAGGTCTCGTAAACTGGCAGCGCGCTGTTAAAAGCCCGACTGAAATCGACTATATGCGAAAGGCTGGCCGCATTGTCGAAGCCATGCACCAGCGTATTGTCGATAAGATTGAACCCGATATGCGCAAATGCGATCTCGTTGCAGAAATCTATGATGCCGGTACACGCGGCGTCGATGGCTTTGGTGGTGATTATCCGGCAATCGTGCCGCTGCTGCCCTCGGGAGCCGATGCTTCAGCACCACATCTCACCTGGAACGATTTACCGATGAAGTCGGGTGAAGGCACGTTTTTTGAGATAGCCGGATGCTACAAACGATATCACTGCCCCCTCTCCCGCACCGTATTCCTCGGCAAGCCGACGCAGGCTTTTCTCGATGCCGAAAAAGCAACATTGGAAGGCATGGAAGCAGGACTTGCCGCAGCGCGTCCCGGCAATACCTGCGAAGATATTGCCAATGGCTTCTTCGATATTCTCAAAAAATACGGGATCATCAAAGACAACAGAACGGGCTACTCCATCGGTCTGTCTTATCCGCCAGATTGGGGCGAGCGCACAATGAGCCTGCGACCCGGTGATCGGACTGAATTGCAACCCGGTATGACATTCCACTTTATGACCGGTCTGTGGCTTGAGACGATGGGCCTCGAAATTACAGAGAGCATTGTCATCACCGAAACCGGCGTCGAATGCCTTTCAAACGTGCCGCGCAAGCTGGTCGTGAAGGATTAAGGATGGCATGATGATGCACACCTCACCACCTGCCCGCCCGTCTCCCATCACACCAACCGTCGATCTCAATCGCGATGGTGTGCAGCATGGTCACTTGCGACTGCCATGGTCGCGGGACGATTCCGCATGGGGATCGTTGATGTTACCCATTTGCGTCATCCGCAATGGCGACGGCCCAACGGCTCTGCTTACTGGTGGCAATCACGGTGATGAATATGAGGGGCCAGTCGCTCTTTATGATCTCGCGGCCAATCTTAAGCCCGAAAAGATCAATGGACGCGTCATTATCGTACCCGCTATGAACTACCCCGCCTTCCTGGCGGGAACGCGGACATCACCAATCGACAAAGGCAATCTCAATCGGAGTTTTCCGGGTCGACCGGATGGCTCGGTTACCGAAAAAATCGCGGACTATTTTACGCGTTATCTGCTGCCAACAGCCGACATCGTGCTAGATTTCCATTCAGGCGGTCGCACGCTGGATTTTCTGCCTTATGCAGCGGCGCACGCCCTGCCCGATACGGCACAGGAAGCCCGTTGTTTTGCAGCTGTTAAAGCTTTCTCAGCGCCCTTTTCCATGCGGATGATCGAGATCGATACCGTTGGCATGTACGACACCACGGCTGAAGAAGCTGGTAAGGTCTTTGTCACAACCGAACTTTCTGGCGGCGGGACGATTTCTGCTCAAACGGCTGCAATTGCCAAACGCGGTATTCGCAATATTCTGGTTCATGCTGGGATTCTGGAAGGCGAAATCGAAACATCATCTACGACCTGGCTGGATATGCCATCGCAAGAATGTTTTGGCTTTGCAGATACTGATGGCTTGTTGGAGCCTCTGGTTGATTTAGGCACTCCACTTCGCAAAGGTGACCTCATCGCCCGCGTTCATCAGGTTGCGCGTACCGGAGGTGCCGCGCAGGAATATCGCGCGGCACTCGACGGCATCCTTGCAGCTCGCCATTTTCCGGGCCTCATCAAAATGGGTGACTGCCTCTCCGTCATCGCAACACACAGCGAGGAACCAACCTCGGGATAATCCGATCAATATCATTGAGTTGACAAGCCGGACTAACAAACAACCGGCATTCATAAAGAGGAGTGAACACGATGCGCATGAAACTTCACACAATATCTGCCTTGATCTCGGCCGTAGCATTCGTAGCCTTTGCCAGCCCATCACAGGCCGTCACAGTTGACGATCTGAAAAGCGCTGGCTTTGTGCGTGGGGCCACCGCCAACGAAGTGCCTTACGGGTACATGGACGCCAGCGGCGCTGCGAAAGGTATCGGACCGGATGTTGCCGCAGCCATTTTCAAAAAACTTGGAATCGAAGAGGTCGATTGGACAGTGACACCGTTTGGCTCGCTGATCCCCGGCCTTAAGGCGAAGCGCTTTGAATTTGTCGCCGCCGAGCAGAACATTCTGCCGGACCGCTGCAAACAGGTTCAGTTTACAGTCGCCAATTCCAGCTATGGTGAAGGTCTTCTTGTACCGAAAGGCAACCCAAAGAAAATCCATTCCTATGAAGACATCAAAAAAGATCCATCGCTGAAAGTCGCGATCGTATCAGGCGCAGATCAAATCGACTTCCTGCATGGCATGGGGATTGATGAGTCACAAATCGTCATGATTCAGGGCAATGCCGACGCCCCGTCGACGGTACAGGCAGGTCGCGCCGATGCTTATGCGGCAACTGAGTTGACGGTCGCCAACCTTGTTGAAAATTCACCTGCACTCGAACAAGCACATCCATTTACCGATCCGGTTGTAGAGGGCAAAGCTGCACGGAGTTTCGGTGCGTTCAGCTTCCGCCCGGAGGACAAGGATTTCTATGACGCTTTCAACAACGCGCTGATAGAGTTCAAGAAAACTGATGAATACAAAAAAATTCTGACCAGCTACGGTCTTAGCGAGGAAAGCGTAGAGGCCGCTCGTACTGTTGATACTGCCGCTCTTTGCGGCGCCAAATAGTACTTTCTGCCTTCTGTCGGGTCTGGAATGGCCTGACAGACTTTTTTCATATCAGACGGGAGAGGACCATATGCACTGGACGGAATATCTTCCCGCCCTTTTCAAAGGGGCTCAAGTCACGGTTATTCTTGCTCTCAGTTCGATGGCCATTGGTACAATACTGGCATTTACCGCAGGCATTGCCCGATATGCGGGCGGACCGATCCTCTCAAAAATTGCAATTGTTTATATCGAGATATTTCGCGGTACATCGCTGCTCGTCCAATTGTTTTGGCTTTATTATGCCTTGCCTTTGATTGGGATTTCCTTTGATCCGGTCACAACTGGCATTATGGGGCTTGGCCTCAATATTGGCGCCTATGGTGCAGAAGTCGTACGCGGCGCGCTGCAAGCCGTGCCAGAAGCGCAGCACGAAGCGGCCCGCGCACTCAATTTCGGCAAGACACATACGTTATTTCGCATCGTCCTACCGCAAGCTACCGTTGAAATGATGCCAGCCTTTGGCAACCTCGCCGTACACAATCTGAAAGATACGGCACTCGCTTCACTGATCGCAATTAGCGACTTGACCTTCCAGGCCCAGCGTTTGCGCAATCTGACACTCGATAATGTCACAATCTACTCGCTCACACTGCTTGGCTATTTCGCAATGGCACTGGTGCTAGCAACGACCATTCGTTGGCTCGAACGACGTCTTCGTCGCAAAACAATGGCGGGAGGCTTCGCATGATTTACGGTTACGCATGGGACACGTCGTCCACGCTATCTTTTGCAATCTCTATTCTGCCAATTCTGGCAATCGGGCTAACGGTTACGCTCAAAGCCGCAGCCACAGGTTTTGCTATCGCTCTGGTTCTCGGTCTTGTTTTCGCACTTTTGCGCCGCAGTCCTTATAAGATCATCTCGTGGCCAACAGTTGTGGTCGTCGAGTTTCTGCGCGATACACCTTTGCTGGTACAACTGTTCTTCCTCTATTACGTCCTGCCAGTTTACGGAATTGTGCTGCCGGCATTCCTTACCGGGGCACTGGCACTTGGCCTGCAATATTCCGCTTACACATCAGAGGTTTATCGTGGTGGCATTGAAGCCATTCCCCGTGGTCAATGGGAAGCTGCTCGCGCGCTGAACCTTACGGCTTGGCGAACATATAAAGACATTGTCGTCCCACAGGCCGTGCCGCGCATTATTCCAGCCATGGGAAACTATCTTGTCTCCATGTTGAAGGAAACGCCGGTTTTGTCTGTGGTGAGTATCGTTGACATGCTCAACCTCGCAAATCTGATCGGCGACCGGACATTCGAATATCTCGTGCCACTTTCGATGGTCGGTTTGATTTTCCTTGTCCTGACACTCATCTGCTCGGCACTCATACGCCTGCTCGAACGCACACTTCCAAAAAACGGGATTGCTCTCAAATGACCCAGGAAATTATCCGCTTTCAGGACGTAACAAAGCGCTTTGGCGCGCTGACAGTGCTGGATCGCTTCAATTTCTCGGTCAAAACAGGCGAGAAAGTCACACTAATCGGCCCTTCCGGTTCAGGAAAATCAACTGTTCTTCGTATCCTGATGACGCTGGAACCCTTTCAGGAGGGAAGCCTTGAACTTGCTGGAATGTCTTATCATCAACCGAACGGCAAAGGACCGTTTCAAGCGAGCGAAGCGCATTTGCGTAAGATCAGATCCCATGTAGGAATGGTATTCCAGAGCTTCAACCTGTTCCCGCATATGTCGGTTCTGCGTAATATTATTGAAGCTCCGGTTCATGTTCTTGGCATGAAACGGGCTGAGGCAGAAGCCCGCGCGCTTGATCTTTTGTCACTCGTTGGCCTCACTGATAAGAAAGACCATTTCCCGTCACAGCTGTCCGGTGGTCAGCAACAGCGTGTCGCGATTGCCCGTTCGCTGGCAATGCGTCCGCGAGTTCTGCTTTTTGATGAACCAACCTCGGCACTTGATCCACAACTTGTCGGCGAAGTTCTAGCAGTCATTCGCAGTCTCGCTCAGGAACACGATCTGACGATGCTTCTGGTTACCCATGAAATGCGCTTTGCACGCGAAGTCTCCGACCGCGTTTGCTTTTTTGATAAAGGACGCATTTGCGAACAAGGCACGCCCGATCAGATTTTCCAATCACCAAAAGAAGAGCGCACGAAAGAGTTTTTACAGTCAGTGCTCTGAATTCAGGCGATGGAACTCACATCATAAACGGGAGGTAATTGCGCAAAAGTCTCGCGAATTGTCTCCAAAGCAATTTGCAAGGAAGAACGTGAAAGCCTTCCGCCCAGACAAATGCGGATGCCGCCATTTTTACGATCCCCACCGGCAATAAACGGTTCTGATGGTGTAACCGCAACACCTTTATTGGCCAGCGCCCTCACCAGCCCATCCTCCGACCAGTTTCGTGGAATTTGCAACCACGCGCATAGAGATAGCGGATTGCTACCTGCGACATGGCTCCCAAGAATATCGCTCACCAATGCCTGTCTCAGGCGCAATTCGCTGCGTTGAATATCAAGCAATTGCGAAGCGGTCCCGTCCTCAACCCAGCGGCTGGCCATTTCTGCGACCAGATTAACACCGCTCCAGCTCGTGACGCGCAAGATTGATGTAACGCGAATGGAATAATGGGCTGGGACAACAAGATAGCCGGTCCGCAAGCCGGTCATGACCGTTTTGGTAAAGCTGGTGACAAAGAAACCCAATTCAGGCAAAAGTTCCGGCATTGATGGCAGTTGCTCTTCGAGGATAGGCTTATAGACTTCATCCTCAATAACAAAAACACCATATCGTCGGGCAATATTGGCAACAGAGATGCGTCTTTCCGCACTCATCAGATGGCTGGTCGGATTTCCAAGCGTTGGAATAAGTACCAGCGCTTTTACATCTCCAGCCTTGCATGCCGCTTCAAAAGCGTCCGGCAAAATGCCTTCGCGATCCGTTGGCAATCCACGTAAGGTAAAGCCGAGCACATTTGCCATACCGATAATGCCATGATCCGTCAGGCTTTCTGTTAGAACAACCTCGCCCGGCTGTACAACCGCCGCAACTGCAAGAAAAAGCCCATGCGCAGCGCCATTTGTGATGATGATGCGGTTCGGGTCTACATCCACTGACAGGCCGCGCAGCCAATCGCTTGCCACATTGCGATGATGATCCAGCCCCGCTATCGGACGACAAGGCCGCATGAAGCTTGCATTGTCCGACTGGCTCATCTCTTCAAACAGTTTTCGCGAGACGCGCTCATGCGCACCCATATAAACTGCACGAATGATGGAAAGATCAGCAGCTCCACTTGGGTCCCGGTCGAGCATGAAACGATCAGCACGCTCGGTGACGCGGTTGCAGACATAAGTACCGCGTCCAACCTCGCCGCGCAGATAACCGCGTCGCTCCGCCTCTTTGTAACTGATACTCACGGTCTGAACGGATAGACCAAGTTTGTGTGCAAGATCACGATGCGTCGGCATTCGTGTTTCAGGCTTCAGGACACCCGTATCGATATCTTCAACGATCTTTTCAGTCAAAAGCCGGTGTTTGGTTGACCCCTTGCGCATTTCCAGCACCGGTTGCCACACGTCTAAGTTCCCAAAATCAGTACAAGACATGCATTGTCCCATTTTAGAAAATTCTAGTCATGACAATTTATCCTTCAATGATCGAAAATTGAAGCTAATTCTATATATTGACAAAGAATATTGAATGCGCTGAATCCCTGCTCTTAACGGCCTGCCAAATGGTGGGCATATCTACATAGACCTTAGAGCCGGATCACATAGTCCTTGCGGGTCGTTTCAATAACTTCCCATGTTCCCTTGAAGCCAGGACGAATAACAAAGCGATCGCCAGCTGCAACCTCGCGGCTTTCACCGCCCTCCTCCGTCACAATCGTTCGTCCAGACAAAATATAGCAATATTCCCATTCGTCATATTCGATGCGCCATTTTCCCGGCGTGCTTTCCCATATGCCTGCGAATAGCCTGCCGTCGGCGCTTTCTTCAAAATTCCATGTGAGGAATCGTGGATCGCCTGAAAGAACGCGCTCCGGTAACGGAGCGCTTTCTTCAGGTTTCACACCATTGATCTCAAAGCTGAGAAATTGGCTCATCCTATCAGACCTTTGCAAGTGCCTGTTCGATGTCAGCGATAATATCATCTGCATCTTCGATACCGATAGACAGACGCACAACATCTGGGCCAGCGCCCGCTGCAACCTTCTGCTCGTCGGTCAACTGACGATGCGTGGTCGAGGCTGGGTGAATCACGAGCGAACGGGTGTCACCAATATTGGCCAGCAGCGAGAAAAGTTCGAGACTATCGACGAATTTAACGCCAGCTTCATAACCGCTCTTGAGACCGAAGGTGAAAACAGAACCGGCACCCTTCGGCGAATATTTCTGCTGAAGTGCATGATATTTATCATGCGGCAGGCCTGCGTAATTAACCCACGACACTTTTTCATGGCCATGCAGCCATGTAGCGACCTTCAAAGCATTATCCACATGACGTTGCATACGCAGCGGCAATGTTTCAACGCCCGTTAGAATCTGAAACGCATTGAAAGGTGAAATCGAAGGGCCAAAATCACGAAGGCCAAGCACGCGTGCAGCAATAGCAAAAGAGATATTACCGAATGTTTTGTGCAGTTCGAGACCTGCATAATCAGGCCGTGCTTCTGTCAGAAGCGGATAGTTGCCTGACTTGGCCCAATCGAATGTGCCAGCATCAACGAGAATGCCGCCCATCGAATTGCCATGACCGCCGATGAATTTTGTCAGCGAGTGCACAACGATATCGGCGCCATGCTCAATCGGGCGCACGAGATAAGGCGACGCCAGCGTGTTATCGACGATCAATGGCAGGCCGTGCTTATGTGCGATTTCGGCAATGGCTTCTATATCAATGACAATACCACCTGGATTAGCAAAACTTTCAATGAAGATTGCGCGCGTCTTGCTATCGATCTGCTTAGCAAAATCAGTTGGGTTGGTTGCGTCCGCCCAGCGAACCTGCCAGCCGAATGATTTAAACGACTGACCAAACTGGTTGATCGAACCGCCGTAAAGCTGACGTGCCGCGATGAAGTTATCACCTGGTTGCAACAGTGTATGAAACACCAGCAATTGTGCTGCATGGCCCGAAGCCGTTGCGACCGCTGCCGTGCCGCCTTCAAGTGCTGCAATGCGCTCTTCCAAAACGGCAGTGGTTGGGTTTGTGATACGCGTATAAATATTGCCAAAGGCCTGAAGGCCAAACAAAGACGCAGCATGGTCGGCATCGTCAAACACAAACGAAGTCGTTTGATAGATTGGCGTGGCACGCGCGCCCGTTGTCGGATCCGGCTTTGCGCCAGCGTGAATTGCCAAGGTTTCGATACCGGGTGAGCGTTTAGACATGAGTTCCTCCTGACAGCCTATGCCATATGATATGAGCGGACGTTAGGCTTTGGCTGCAAGAAAGCAAAGGAGGATTTTGCGTGATAGCCTCAAATCGCAGAAATTAATTCTACAATTTTAACTCACCCTATGAGGCGCGGATATTCGATAGCCGGACAGCGATCCATGACAACTTTTATACCTTCACTTTCGGCTCTTTTAGCAGCTTCAACATGAATCACATCAAGCTGCGTCCATAAAACTGAAGGTCGTTTTTTCAAAGCAAGAATCTCGTCAACAATACCCGGGAGCGCATCAGAAGCGCGGAATACATCGACCATATCAATCAGCTCATCAATGTCAGCAAGCTGCCCTACCACGCGCTGTCCGTGGATGATCTTTCCCACCTGCCCCGGATTAACCGGGATAACATAATAGCCATGATCAAGCAGAAACTTCATCACGCTATTGCTGGGGCGCTCCGGCTTTGGCGATGCACCAAGCAATGCAATCACTTTGACGGTGCGAAGAATATCGCGAATCTCATTATCGGAAGATGCCTGCATATCTGTCCTCCAAAGGCGGCTTTGACACATTGGATGTAAACATACCGCACGACTGACTTGCAAGGTCGTACCCACTCACCCTATTCATTATTATAAGGGAGAGAAAATGAATATCAGTGCCGCACACAACACGAGCCTAGGCCCCGTCATGAGCCTTGAAGATTTGCGAGCTTTCATGAAGCGCGAGTTTCCGCAGCTTGATGAAAGTTTCGAGATTGTCTCTCTTGATAACGGATCAGCCACAATGCACCTACATGCAGATAATCAGCATCTGCGGCCAGGCGGTACAGTTTCCGGTCCCTCACTGTTTGCGCTTGCTGATGTCGCTGCCTATGCAGCAATTCTCGGCCATATCGGGCCTGTGGCGCTGGCAGTGACCACCAATCTTAATATCAATTTTTTGCGCAAGGCCAATCCCGGCACAGTGGAAGCTGTTGCAAGGATTCTGAAGCTTGGAAAGCGCCTCGCGGTGCTGGAGATAAGCATGATGAGCAGCGAAACCGGTGAACTTATTGCGCATGCGACCGCAACTTATTCCATTCCACCTCGTTAAAAACTACGGTATTATAATACCAATATTATAAGCCATTGTTTTTATTGCATTTTTAAAAGATTGATATAAAAACAACGCTTGACGGCTTGTCTTAGTTTGTGTATCGACCCGCCCAGACCATATGAAAGCTCGCTTTCGTGTGTTCTCACGGTCGGCTGTCATCAAGACAGGCAGAACCAAACAAGCAACAAGAAAAGCCCGGATCGCAAGGTCAGGGATTAGTCAAGGAAGACTTCAATGGCAACTTTTTCTCAGAAGCCAGCCGAAGTGGTGAAGAAGTGGATTCTGATCGACGCAGAAGGTCTCGTCGTCGGTCGTCTCGCATCACTCGTCGCCAATCGCCTGCGCGGTAAGCACAAAGCAACTTTCACTCCACACGTTGACGATGGCGACAATGTCATCATCATCAATGCTGACAAGGTTGTTCTTACCGGTAAGAAGTACACCGACAAGGTTTACTACTGGCACACTGGTCACCCAGGTGGCATCAAGGAACGTACTGCTCGCCAGATTCTCGAAGGCCGTTTCCCAGAACGCGTTCTTGAAAAGGCTATCGAGCGCATGATCCCACGCGGTCCTCTTGGCCGTCGCCAGATGAAAAACCTGCGCGTTTATGCAGGTGCAGAACATCAGCATGAAGCTCAGCAGCCAGAAGTTCTGGACGTTGCAGCGCTGAACCGCAAGAACAAAGGGAATGCATAATCATGGCTGAGCAGCTCAACTCGCTCGAAGAACTCGGCAGCGTAGCGTCGGCCTCCGCCGCAGCTCCAGTTCACGTCCAGAAGATCGACGCTCAGGGCCGCGCTTATGCGACCGGCAAGCGTAAAGACGCGATTGCTCGCGTTTGGGTCAAGCCAGGTTCCGGCAAGATCACTGTAAATGGCAAAGAATTTGCTGCGTATTTCGCACGTCCGGTTCTGCAGATGATCCTGCAGCAGCCAATTATCGCGTCAAACCGCGCTGGTCAGTTCGATGTTGTTGCTACCGTTGTTGGTGGTGGTCTTTCCGGTCAGGCCGGTGCTGTTCGTCACGGCATCTCCAAGGCACTCACCTACTACGAACCAGGCCTTCGCACGGTTCTTAAGAAGGGCGGCTTCCTTACCCGTGACAGCCGCGTTGTTGAACGTAAGAAGTACGGTAAGGCCAAGGCTCGCCGTTCGTTCCAGTTCTCGAAGCGTTAATATTTATCGCTTTGGAATTACAGAAAAGCGGACCTTCGGGTCCGCTTTTTTTGTTATGAGCTGTCTTAAAAAAAGCTGGAATTAGTCAATGTCATCACAACACTTCGCCCAAACACCACAACCACCCTACTTCGTTGTTTCGTTTTCGTCGCAGCGCTTGGGCGATGACGACGGCTATGGTGAAATGGCAGACCGCATGGCAAAACTTGCTGCTAAGCAGCCCGGCTATATTGGTGTTGAAAGTGCACGCGATGCAGAAGGCTTTGGCATCACCAATTCATTCTGGGTCGATGAAGACAGTATTCGCGCATGGAAGCGCGACGTCGATCATCTTTTGGCGCAAAAGCTCGGTCGTCAGCAATGGTATGAAACTTATTGCGTTCGCATTGCGCGTGTAGAACGTGCTTACGGTTTTGATGCGAAAACTGCATAAAGCAATCTCCCATTTTGCTTCATGAAGCGCTATGAGAGTTGTAACGCCATCCGGGAGACGGCCATGCCCTCAAAAACGATTGACCATGCTTTCACCGCTCGTAGCCTGACGAGTGCTGCCACTGACCCCACCCATGCGGGTGTATTGTCATTCATGCGGCGTGTTTACAGCAAGTCGCTAAAAGGCGCCGAAGCTGTTGTTTGGGGCATTCCGTTCGATGCGGCGGTCTCTAATCGTCCGGGCGCACGGTTTGGTCCGCAGGCCATTCGGCGTGCATCAGCAATTTTCGACAATGATCCGCAATATCCATTCGAGCGCGATCTGTTTGAAGACCTTGCTGTCATCGACTACGGTGATTGCCTGCTTGATTATGGCAATCATTATAAGACGCCAGCGACTATCGAGCGGGAAGCCGCAAAAGTCCTCAAATCAGATGCATTTTTGCTAACGCTTGGCGGCGATCATTTCGTGACGTGGCCCCTGCTCAAAGCTCATGCTGCAAAATATGGCCCGCTGGCGCTCGTTCAATTCGATGCACATCAGGATACGTGGTTCGACGATGGCAAACGCATCGATCACGGCTCTTTCGTCGCGCGTGCCGTTCGTGACGGGATTATCGACCCCGAACATTCGATCCAGGTCGGTATTCGCACACACGCGCCGGAAGATTGCGGCATCAAGATCATTTATGGTCACGAAGTCGAGGATATGTCGGCGCAGGCAATTGCTGACGAAATTCTCAAGCGTACCGCTGGCAAGAAGACCTATCTAACTTTCGACATTGATTGCCTCGACCCAGCCTTTGCGCCAGGAACAGGAACGCCTGTTGCCGGTGGCCCTTCGTCTGCGAAAATGCTTTCCGTGCTTCGTAAGCTCACTTCGCTTGATTTTGTGGGTGCGGACGTTGTTGAGGTTGCACCGGCTTATGATCATGCTGATATAACGGCAATCGCAGGTGCCACAATCGCAATGTATTATCTTGGATTGCTGGCTGAACAAAAAGCACGACGACGATAGATAAAGCTCAGAAACTGATTCAAGCAGCTGAAAAATCGATTCCGAATATTGATGTAACTTTCTGAAATTAAAGGCAAAGCGCATGAAACCGAAAATCTTCATCGACGGCGAACACGGCACAACTGGTCTGCAAATCCGCAGCCGCCTTGCCGAACGCGACGATCTTGAAGTGATTTCAATCCCGGAAGCCGAGCGCCGCAACAAGGATTTGCGCGCCGACTATCTGCGCGCCGCCGACATCGCAATTCTCTGTCTGCCAGATGATGCATCTAAAGAATCCGTCGCGCTGCTTGAAGGCCATAACGCAACACGGATTATCGATACATCAACCGCGCATCGCATTCATTCGGACTGGGCCTATGGTTTTGCAGAGCTTGCCAAAGGCCAGCGCGAGCGGATTGCGGAAGCACGTCTCGTTGCCAATCCCGGCTGCTATCCGACAGGTGCTATCGCATTGGTGCGCCCATTGCGCGATGCTGGTCTACTGGCTGCAGATTACCCGGTCAGCGTTAATGCCGTTTCGGGCTATACGGGTGGCGGCAAACAAATGATCGCGCAGATGGAAGATAAAAACCATCCAGAGCATCTGGCATCCAACAACTTTCTCTATGGTCTGCCGCTGCATCACAAGCATGTGCCGGAGCTGCAATTGCATGGCCGTCTGGATCGCCGTCCGATCTTTGCCCCAAGCGTGGGTCGTTTCCCGCAGGGTATGATTGTTCAGGTTCCGCTGTTTCTGACTGAACTTGAAGGCAATCCATCGCTCAAGGATATCCATGCAGCTCTGACCGCCCATTATGCCGATCAGGATATTGTGAAAGTGGTTCCGCTTGAAGAAAGCAGCAAGCTTTCGCGCGTTGATGTGGAAGAGCTTGCAGGCAAGGACGGCATGAAGCTATTTGTGTTTGGCACCGAAGGCGACAATCAAGTCAACCTCGTGGCTCTGCTCGACAATCTTGGCAAAGGCGCATCTGGTGCCGCGGTTCAAAACATGAACCTGATGCTTGGCAAATGATGGGATTTTAAATGAAAAGCCCGGCTTGAAGCCGGGCTTTTTTTATTCCTGATAAGCGCCCTTGGTTGCACGCCAGTGGGCGACAGCAAAGGCCAGAACCATCAGTGCCACAAACTGATGTGTTAGCCCCAGATCAAGCGGCACGCTCATGAGAAGCGTAACAACGCCAATGGCAGCTTGCACGAGTATAAGCCCCAGCAGGACAATTGTGCGACGCGCATGAGTGGTTCCTGCCGCATGTTTCCAGACCTGCACCAAATGCAGGATGGCCAAAACAACGACTGTATAAGCAAACATGCGATGCACGAATTGCACCGTTTTCGGGTTTTCAAACAGATTGATCCACCACGGCGACTGAATGAACAAATCGGACGGGATGATCGCACCATCCATCAATGGCCATGTATTATAGGTCAGGCCCGCATGAAGACCCGCGACCAGCCCGCCAAGATAAATCTGTACAAGCACGGCAAATACCAGGCATCCTGCGAAACGCTGGATCGCGCGCTCTGCGGGTCGTTCGGTATATTTCACCAAACCGCGCGCAATATAAAATACAGCGGTAATAATTAGGCAGGCAGTCGTCAAATGGATTGCAAGGCGATACTGGCTAACGCTCGTGCGCTCGCTTAAGCCCGAAGCCACCATCCACCAGCCGATAGCGCCCTGAAAACCGCCCAATGCGAGAAGTCCGAGCATACGATATTTCAGTGTCGTGTTAAGACGGCCAGTCAGCCAGAAGAAAGCAAGCGGAATAGCGACCAGAAAGCCCACGAAACGGGCCAGCATACGATGCGCCCATTCCCACCAGAAAATCGACTGGAAGGCTTCCAGTGACATGCCTTTGTTAATCTGCTGATATTGTGGAATCTGCCGATATTTATCGAACTCCTCCAGCCATTCGGCATGGTTGAGCGGCGGAATAACGCCATGGATTGGCTTCCATTCGGTGATCGACAGGCCTGAGCCCGTCATGCGGGTTGCACCACCAACCATGACAATCGCAATCAGCACGACAAAAACTGCGTAGAGCCAATAGCGGATCAGCCGACGATTACTATCTTCTGCCGATCGCGTTGCACCCTGCCCTTCTTGTCGAACCGAAACTGCCGCCATGCCATTTTATCCTTCAATATCATATAAGGGGATACATGCCGCATAGGTGGGGCAGTTACAAGACAAGTTCACGCGACAAGCCGACGCGTTTTCGCTTCCTTTGCTTGTCCTCACGCGTTAGTGAGAAATGGAAAGAGGGAGAAAGACATGCCCGTTCGGCTCAAAAAACTCATAGGTACATTTTTACTTGTAGCCCTTGTGATCATCTATGCAGTTTTTGCGACGATAATCGCTGTTGCACAGCTGGCGGAGTCACCGGCATGGGTGCATCTGCTTTATTTCTTCTTAACCGGACTGCTCTGGGTTTTGCCTGCGATGGCAATCATCTGGTGGATGGCGCAGTCGCCACGCCAGAAGCGTCATTGATGCGTTGACCGAGGCATATTGACGTGACCGACACTGCAAAAGCCTGTCTTACGCCGCATATCATAGCGGATTATGCAGAGCTTTGTGCGCTATGGTCGTCATGCGATGCATTATACGGTAATGCGCAATCTTTCGACTGGATCAACACATGGCTCGATCACGTTAATACGGATAGTTTTGTTGCAGTGTTGTGCATGGGCGATGTTCCGGTTTTAATGGCGCCGCTTGAACCCGTTATTGTCAGTGGCACGCATATTCTGCGTTATCCCGGTGGCACCCACGCAAATTGCAACTTCCCATGGCTCAATCGTTCTCTGGCACACACGATAGACGATGCCAGTGTCTATGCTCTGGTTGTCGCAATTGGCGATGCAAAGCCTGAAACAGATGTTATCAGTCTCACGAGACAATTGCCTTCACTCTCGGGATTTTCTAATCCACTGCTGCGTCTAAAAAGTGAGAAGAACCATAATCCGGTGCTGACGGCATCACTCGATGCGGGTTTCGACGCGGTTCTCAAGCATGGCAATGCCAAGCGCAAACTGAAAAAGCATCGGCAACACGAACGTCGTTACAACGAAAATGGTGGGTGGCGCATCTATACGCCCGGCAGCCGTGGTGAGTCTGACAAGATACTCGATATCTTCTTTACGCTTAAGGCACATCGTTTCCGGCAAATGGGTATCAATAACCCTTTTGCAGATTCTGCCATTCAGGCTTTTTTCAAAGAGCTTTTTGGAAATGCCATTGGCCGTGACAAAAGAGAGTTCGAGCTTAAAGCCCTTGAGGTCGATGGCAAAACTCGCTCGATTATCGGCAAAGTATTTTCAGAAAACGGCCCAACAGTTGAGTTCAACGCGATTGCTGACGATGAACTGGTAACAGCCAGCCCCGGCGAATTTCTATTCTTCGAAGATATTAAGGGTATTTGTGATACAGGCTTATCACATTACAGTTTTGGTATTGGTGATGAACCTTATAAGCGTGAATGGTGCGATATCGAGGCTTGCGTGTACGACACCATTATTCCACTCACATTAAAAGGGCGGGCCTTTACAGTATTGCAATCCGCTCGGAAAAAGCTGGCTGCAAAGATCAAGGGAAACCCGCGCCTGTGGCAGTTGGTAAAACGTTTACGAAGCAAAGTGGCGGGACGCTGATTATTTAATTTAAGCAGTTGCGAATTTGATTCACCGTGAGGCGCTAAGCCTCTAATTAGGAATCGAAATCAGAAGAGCGCATATTCGGGCTTTTCCATTAGAATAATAACGTCTTCATAGCCGCCCTGATCCATATCGAGCGCTGCTGCAACCACGCCATTATCGTCGGGGTCAACGATATTCATAACGATTGCAGCCGGACCGTCCGCAATGCGCCGTATCTGACGTGACGTAGAAGGACCGCACTCGACCACAACAAAGTCATAGACGGTTTCCAGCGCATCCAGAATATAAGGCAAGCGTTCAGCCGAACGCATCGCGCTCTCAGGCTCTACCTTACCAAGCGGCATGATATGCGCCTGCGAAAAATGGTCTGTATGGATAACATCGTTGAAACGACGCTCGCCCGAGAGAAGCTCGGTGATACCCGTATCGTTGCTACTTTCAAGCATAGCCTGACCAAGAGTGCCGTGGGCAGTCATATCGATAAGGATTGCGCGGTTACCCCTATCTGCCAGTTCACGGACCAATCGCACCGTCGATGCAGAGGCTTCCTCTCCCTCTGGTGAAACCGCAATCACGCGCTTCAACTTTCCATTTATAAGACGATCAGCAACGCTTTTTACGCTATTGGGACTATCTGGAACTTGTGCCTCATTTTCTTCCGAACTGATCGGAGCGCCCGACATGAACGGCGACGTCCAGCGACTTGCAGACCGACCTTCAGACGCAACCTCCTCTTCTGAAGGCTGTTCAAAGGCCATATCCGTCGTAGCCTCGATCACTGGCATTTCGATCTCTTCTGCGGCGGCATATCGCCTTCCATCGGCTGTTATGAAAGCACGACCACTGAACAGTTCACGCAACAACACGAAGATCGAAAAGATGAGCAATCCCGCAACAAAGGTTGCGCTGACGATTGGCAGTACCTTTGGATAATAAGGCTCACTGGGTGCATCAGCACGCGAGAATATCCGTGCATCTGCTGGCACATAATTGCGAAATGTGCGCGAGGCAGCTTCGCGATAACGGGTCAAATAGGTTTCAAGAAGCTGCCGCTGTGCTGTCGCTTCACGCTCGAGCGCACGCAGTTCAACCTCTTGCGTACCAGCCTGCGCTGCTTGCGCCTTCACGCGATTAAGTTCGCGATTGAGTTCTTCCTCACGCAGTTTCGCAGCATTCACCTCATTGTTGAGGCTTGTCAGTAACTTGCTGCCCTCGGCACCAATCTGCCGGTCAAGGTCAGCAAGCTGTGAACGCAGAGCTTTGATGCGTGGGTGGCCTTCAAGCAGCGTTACCGACAAGTCAGCAATCTGCGAATTAAGTTCAATGCGACGCTCCGCAAGTCGCTGCATCATTCCCGAAGCGACAACATCGGGCAAAGTATCAACAGAAATACCTGCCGACAGTGCTTGCCGAACGCTTTGCGCTCGCGCTTCTGACGCTGCGCGGCTTGCCCGAACACGTGAAAGCTCCGACGCAACCTCTGAAAGCTGCTGAGTTGCAATAGTGCTATTTGCCTGCCCGGTCAAAAGCCCTTGTGAGGCGCGGTAATCAGCAACCTTCTTTTCAGCTTCTCGAACCTTACCGCGTAAATCTTCAATTTCTGGCGCAAGCCAGCCAGTCGCATCGTCATTCGACTGGAGTTTTGCAGCTTCTTGTAACGCGATGTAAGCGTCAGCAACTGCATTTGCTATGTCTGCCGCTTCCCGCGCGTCGGGCGATGTATATTGCACAACAATCACGCGGGAACCGGTAACGTTAAAAACTTGCAAATTCTGACGCAGCTTTTGAAGTACGAGTTCTTGCGGTGTCAGGTTTTCAGGATTGTTGCGCATGCCAAGGAGAATCAAGACACGCGTCCAGGGCTTTATATTTATTGAGGTAAATGCCGGATTGTCTGTCAGCTTAAGCTTATCGGAGACCTGCTTGAGCAGATCGCCAGAAGTCATAACCTCGACCTGACTTTTCACGCCCTCCGGATCCATCATCGGGCGTTCAGCTGTGGTTTCACCGTTAGGACGTGTAAAAACGGATTCACGCGATTCAATCAGAATGCGGGTTTCTGCACGATAATCAGGAGTAATCAGCAAACAAAGAAGCCAGGCCAGCACCGCCATAATGGCAGCGCCACCCAAAATCAAAAGCCAGTTACGGCGCAAGCTCGTAAAAAGTGCACCAATATCAATATCAGCGTCACTCGACTGACTATCGACTTCAGACATCCGACACTCCGTCCGATACTCAGCATGTGCGGTTTCTGATCAACCACCCTCGCCTTCTAACGGCTTCAATCCCAATTTCATTTAGAATGGTAAACGAACAAGGTAACCAGAGGGTTAAATTGCATACCATTCGTAACTTCATGTACCGGGAAAGATTTTTCATAAGAACTCGCGTTCTTTACCAGCCATTAACCTTAATCAATCGATAACATCATCTATCAACATTTGGGTGTTCGCATCTGAATAGCTGAATTTGGCAAGGCTTTTCGGAAGAGACCGAGGCGAAGATGACTATGCAGAAAACTCATAAAAAGCGCATAAGCCGTTTGGCTTTTGTTGCGCTCGGCCTTGCGGCAATGACGCTTTCCGCATGCTCCAGCTATCGCCCTGCTCCTGACGCTTTTCATGCCGCGCTTAACGAGCCCTATTTACTCAATGCGGGCGATCGTGTACGCATTACAGTGTTTGAACAGGCAAGCCTCACCAACAGTTACTCCGTCGATCAATCCGGCTATATTGCATTTCCACTCATCGGCAGTGTTCCGGCCAGCGGCAAAACCGTTAAACAGCTTGAAGGTGCAATCGCGTCCAAGCTTCGCGGCGGCTATTTGCGCGATCCTGACGTAAGTGTTGAAGTGGATCGCTATCGCCCGATCTTCATCATGGGCGAAGTCGGTGGTGCAGGCCAGTATTCCTATGTTCCCGGCATGACCGTGCAGAAAGCAATTGCTGCGGCTGGTGGTTTCAGCCCACGCGCCAATCAGGAAAATGTCGATGTTACGCGAACAATTAACGACAAAGTTATCACAGGCCGCGTTCTGATTTCTGATCCGATTTTGCCGGGCGACACGGTTTATGTGCGCGAACGTCTGTTCTGATGGCGATCAATGTCAGATGAAAAGAACATGGCTCCCTTACGGATTGTCCATTGTTTTCGGGAGCCGACGGGCGGTCTTTTCCGTCATGTCCGCGATCTCATCCGCGTTCAGACTGCCAATGGGCATGAAGTCGGGATCCTTTGTGACGCCACAACCGGCGGACCGCGTGAGGATGCACTTCTCGAAGAATTACGGCCTCAGCTATCGCTTGGGATTCATCGCATTACAATGCAAAGGCATATCGGCTTTGGCGACGTCAGAGCAGCATACAAAGCCTATCGCATTATTAAGAAATTGCAGCCGGACATATTACACGGACATGGCGCCAAAGGCGGCGTTTATGCGCGTCTGTTCGGTTCAGTCTTACGGGTTTTTAAGTCTCGCGTAGCCCGTATCTATTCACCGCATGGCGGCAGCCTGCATTTTGACCGAAAAACGCGCAAAGGCAGTGTCGTTTTTCTGGCCGAAAAAATGCTGGCACCGCTCAGCGATGCCATCCTGTTCGTTTCCAACTTCGAGAAGCGAACCTATGAAGACAAGGTCGGCAGGCCATATGATCTTCATGCGGTCATCTATAATGGCTTGGCGGATGCCGAGTTTGTTCATACGCCACTAGCTGATAACGCGACCGATCTGCTTTTTGTCGGCACCATGCGCGATTTGAAAGGTCCAGACCTGCTAATCCGGGCGCTTGCCGAACTCCGGGACAATCATGGAAAGCGCCTGACACTCACTATGATCGGTGACGGGGCCGAAAAGCAGGATTTTGTCGCACTCGCCAACGACCTTAATCTCAACAAGCAGATCCGCTTTCTGCCGGGAATGGCCGCGCGCGAAGCGTTTCCACTCGGCCGCATCATGGTTATACCGTCGCGTGCAGAGGCGTTTCCCTATATCGTTCTTGAGGCTCTCGCCGCAGGCAAGCCGGTCATCGCCAGCAATGTTGGTGGAATACCAGAAATCTTCGGCAAAGCTAGCACTGCACTCATGCGACCTGACGTAACCCATCTCAAAGATAAGCTTCTATCAGTTCTCAACGATGAAAATATTTTTCGAGCTTCCATGCCTGACGCAGCGCGCTTGCACGAGCGATTTAGCCTACATGCAATGGCACAATCTATAGAATTGATTTACCGTGAGGCACGTTCCTGACAATCTCTTTGCCATCAGCATCTTTTAATCAGAATTTCCTTAGGATTTGCCATTAAGATAGTCTGGCACTTTGATTATTAGGGGTAAAACCGTGCGGGATAACGATACGCCTTCTCCAGTCGAAACAGAAGGAAACAATGTCAGCGGCACGAATCGTTCCAAACAAAAAGAACACGTCGAGTTAAACCCTATGGCGCGCCAGATGGCTGCGCAGTATGCGCGTGACAACCTGTCGCCAAGCATGCTGAGCGGTGTCATTCGCCTCATTGAGTTTGGTATTGTCTTTCTGACAGGCGCAATAAGCCTGTCATATTATGTCAGCTTTCAGACGCCGCATCTTGTTTATTATTTCCTCATCATGCTCGTTGGCGGCGGCCTGTTTGTGCTGTTGATGGAAATCAACAATGGCTATCAAATTAACATCCTGCGCAGCCCAAGCCGTCATCTCAAACGAGTCATCATCAGTTGGGCAACGGTGCTCGGTGCCGTTGCTGTCACAGGCTTCTTGCTCAAGGTTTCATCTGACTTTTCGCGCGCCTGGTTTTTGATCTGGGCTTTAAGCGGCCTGATTATCCTAATCATATCAAGATTGTTTGTGTCCTGGAGAATACGCCGCTGGGCACGCAATGGCATTTTAGAGCGCCGCGCGGTCATTGTGGGCGGCGGACCAAATGCTGAAGCCTTGATCCGCTCGCTGGAACAACAATCTGATAACGACATTCGCATTTGCGGTATCTTCGATGACCGCGATGACAAGCGATCGCCTCCGATCGTTGCGGGTTATCCTAAGCTCGGAAATATCAAAGAGCTGATCGAGTTTGCACGCATTGCACGCATCGACATGCTTATCGTCTCACTGCCGATCAGTGCGGAAGAACGCATTCTGACGATCCTCAACAAGCTCTGGGTATTGCCAGTCGATATTCGTTTGTCTGCGGTCAACAGTCACCTTCGTTTCCGCCCACGTGCCTACTCCTACATCGGCACAGTGCCTATGCTCGACATTTTTGATAAACCAATCAATGACTGGGATTCAGTCGCTAAACGCATTTTCGATATTGTCTTCAGTCTGCTCGGTATCGTCTTGCTCTCGCCGATCATGTTGGCAACTGCGATTGCCATTAAACTCGATAGCAAAGGCCCCGTTCTGTTCAAGCAAAAGCGCCATGGCTTTAACAACGAAGTCATCAATGTCTGGAAGTTCCGCTCGATGTATACCGACCAGAATGATCCGACAGCACGCAACGCAGTGACGAAAAATGATCCGCGCGTGACGAAAGTCGGCCGTTTCATTCGCAAAGCTTCTATTGATGAGCTACCGCAGTTTTTCAATTCGTTGACGGGTTCACTGTCACTTGTCGGTCCTCGCCCACATGCAATTGCAGCGCACTCGCACAATGTCCTCTATAATGAGGTTGTTGATGGCTATTTTGCACGCCATCGCGTCAAACCGGGCGTCACCGGATGGGCACAGATCAATGGCTGGCGCGGTGAAATCGATAATGACGACAAAATCCGCATGCGCACCGAATATGATCTCTATTATATTGAAAACTGGTCGCTTTGGTTTGATCTTAAAATACTCTTCCTCACGCCAGTTCGGCTCCTGAATACGGAAAACGCTTATTGAGTTCGCTCGCACATAGCTCCGGCGGCGTTTCAGAAACGCGTCGTCTGTTGCCTGCACATAGCGTTGCAGGCAAACGTGCGCTCAACAGGATAATCAGTAATTTCGGCATTGGCTTAGGTGTTTTTCTGCTCGGCTTCGTAATGAGCGAGCCAGCGCCTTATGAAATCTATATGGTCGGGCTTATTTCGGTAGCCCTGCTTTTCGGAATGCGACTGACGCGCACCAGCATGGTTCTATTGGCTCTTCTGACAGCTTTTAATTTTGGTGGCATGTTATCGGTCATGCAAATGGCCGATACGAAAAATGCACCACTCTATATTGCTGTTTCGCTGTTTCTGGCTTTCACAGCGGTGTTCTATGCCGCAATCATTGAAGCAGACTATCGACGGCTAAACACAATCTTCAATGCCTATCTTCTGGTTGCATTCATTTCGTCAGCACTTGGCATTGCAGGCTATCTCAACCTCTTTCCGGGGGCCGACATCTTCACGCGTTATGGCCGCGCAAAGGGTGCTTTTCAGGATCCCAATGTTTACGCACCTTTTTTGATACTGCCATTTTCATGGTGCCTATATCGTATCATGCGCGGCAATCCACGTGATCTGTTGGCATATATCCCACTCTGCTGCTTTCTGACGCTTGGTATTCTTGTATCGTTTTCGCGTGCCGCATGGGCAATGGCTCCCCTCTCCTTTCTTTGCATTTTTGCGGTTCTGTTTCTTCAAAGCGAAAGCAACAAGCTTCGATTGCGGCTGGTAGTTATCGGCACCCTCGCTGTTGTAATGATCATCTTTGCAATCTTGCTGCTGCTGCAAATTCCAGACGTCAGAACATTCTTCTTTGAACGTGCTCAGCTTGAACAGAGTTATGATAGCGAGCGTCTTGGGCGGTTCGCGCGGCACTGGCTTGGCATGTGGCTCGCTACCGAACATCCTTTGGGAATTGGGCCGCTCGAATTCGCACCTTTATTTGGCGAGGATACTCATAATACATGGCTGAAAGCTGTTCTCGAATACGGCTGGATAGGCTTTGTGAGTTTCATCACGCTCACCGTCTTATCATTGGCAATTGGTTTCAAACTTCTATTTAGAAATCGCCCGTGGCAACCTTATTTACTTTGTGCCTATGCGACCTATCTCGGTCACGTGCTTATCAGCAACGTGATCGACATCGATCACTGGCGGCACTTTTATTTATTGTTCGGAATTATATGGGGCTGTGCAGGGCTAGAATATAAATACCAGTTAAAAAATCATCAGCCCTACAGAGACCTACAGTGCAACTCCTGATTTATACCGCCGCAGCCTTATTTGAAATCGCAGGGTGTTTTTCCTTTTGGGCATGGCTTAAGCTCGACAAATCCCCCTTATGGCTTATTCCCGGTGTTATCTGCCTTGCCCTGTTTGCTTATTTACTCACACTGATCGAAAGCGATGCAGCTGGCCGCGCTTATGCGGCCTATGGAGGCATTTACATCGTTGCTTCTATTTTATGGATATGGGCAGCTGAAGGAATGCGCCCTGACCGCTGGGACATTATTGGTGCGACTGTTGCGTTGGCAGGGACTTGCATCATTCTATTCATGCCACGCACTTAAAACAGAAGCGACCCGAAGGTCGCTTCATCACACAAGGACTTAAGTTCGAGCATAACTATTTTACAATATGCCAAACACCGCCTTTGCCATCACCGGACATATCGCCCGGCTTTTTATCGTCATGATAAAAATAAAGTGGCTTACCCTTGTAGGCCCACATATTTTTGCCGTCACTGGCTTTAACTATTGAAAAATCGCCTTCAGGCTTCGCGGATTTTTCCGCATAAAATGCAGGCCACATCTTCAGACACTTTGCATCGCACGCCGACTTACCCGACATATCCTTATCAAAGGTGTAAAGTGTTATTCCTTTGGGATTCACGAGCATTTTCTCTGACGACATCCCGCCCATCATGGCAGGTTCTGCGGCTAAAGCAGATAAAGAGGTGAAGCCCAATATTGCAAGCGAAGCGAGTATTGTTTTCACGACAATTCCTCCTGAGTAAGATACTGATACGAAAAGTGCTCAGCACTTGTCCCCGCACGATAGAGAATGCGCTTCAATAAAGGCCCAATTGAGTTAAAACCTGTTAACTAATTGGTAGCTTCACTTTACAAAAATAGTTTGGGCAACGGGAGTATATCTCGTCATATCCATGCAAATAAGCTAAAGTCCAAGGCGATAAAATGCCCTAGTTATTTGTTTTCTCACCAGGTTTTCATTTCTCTGGAATAGAAAATTGTGAACTTTGAGACGCAATCCAGCTTTGAGTTACGTCGTTCGTATTTGATAAGTTTCAGGCACATAGCGATAGCCTTCACCATCGCGTTGCAAATATGCAAGCGATGGAAACGGCATGTGATAGCCAATAAACGGAAGTTTATCCGTCGCAATCATATCGAACATTCGCTTACGGGTTTCAGCCGCCATTTCCTTGTCAATATCAAAGGAAACATGCCAGTCTGGGCGCTGCAGGGTGATAACCGAGTGATTTGCTGTATCCGAAATAAGCATTAATGACTTTCCACCCGATTCAACGCGGAAAGCCAGATGCCCTGGCGTGTGACCGTAAGCTCCAACTGCCCGAATGCCCGACAAAACATCCTTGCCATCGTCGATAAAGGTTATCTTTTCAGCAAGAGGCTTGACGTTCTTATCGACAAGTTGCGCAACACCTTTGGCGGGAGTTTCAAGCCGTGCTGGATCTGTCCAGAACTCGTATTCTTTCTGCCCAGCAGCATAACGCGCATTGGCAAAAGCAGGCTTACCGTCTTCCATAAGCCCACCAATATGATCAGGGTGGAAATGGCTGAGTACAACGAGCGATACATCGTCCGCCTTATAGCCCGAAGCCTCGAGTGCGCTGATAAGCTTGCCCTGCCCTGCTTCACGAGCACCTGCACCCATTCCGGTATCGAACAAAACAAGTTCTTTGCCTGTATTGATTAGAACTGGAGTGAAGCTGTTTACAAAGCGATCTGTCGGCAGAAGATTTTCTTCGAGAAGGGCTGCAACATCCTTTGGATCTTGATTTATGGCATAAGTCCTCTCAGGTGCCTCGCCTGCCCGTCGCCCGTCCGACAGCGTCGTTATTTCAAAATCACCAAACTGGAAGCGATGAAAACCTGGGTTCTCAATTTTGGACGACGTAGTTTCTGCTTTCGCTTCATCACTTTCGAAGGGGGCCAAAGCCATTCCACCGCTTACGGCGGAAGCAGCGACAATAAAATTTCGTCGTGAAAGTGCCATTGGTCAGTCTCCAAATTGTTAGGTGCCCGTTAGAATAGCGTAAATGGCGGGTCGATCCAGTGCAGCTCAATCAAGTTTTCGTAGAGCACGGATGACACCACACTTGTCTGCCGCAGAAAACATAGCTATCTGAAGAGTACGCGGGACGACCCGCGTCTGTGTTCGCATAGGGGACGGCCCCATTTAAGGGCTGTTCCGTGACTGGACCTATAGAACAATTCGCGATCAAACCTATTGTCGAGCTTGGCACACTGGTTGGCCAACAGATCGTTTTAAAAAATTCTGCACTCTATAAGCTGCTGACTGTCATGGTTGCAGCAGGTTCTTTGTTTATTGCTTCAAGTCGCACTGTAGTTGTGCCGGAGCGTCTGCAATCTTCAGCCGAAATGCTCCACGACTTTGTTTCGCAAACAACTCGCGAAAATGCCGGCCAGCGTGAACTGTTGATGGCAGTAATTCGAGCTTATGTTTTCACAATGCTGAGCAACACCCCTCCCATTAAAATGAAATTTTATCTCGAAAGGACGACCTTTCGTTATTTCAATCATGGGACGGCCCATATCCAAGGAGCAAAATAAAATGGCATGGATTTATCTGGCAATAGCTGGAGGCCTTGAGGTCATATGGGCCTATTTCATGAAAAAATCTGAGGGATTTTCGATCCTCACCCCCAGCGTCATTACCATTGTGACCATGATCGGTAGTTTCGCACTGCTTTCTATTGCAATGCGAACCCTTCCGTTGGGCACTGCTTACGCCGTCTGGACCGGGATTGGTGCCGTTGGTGCGTTTCTGGTGGGAATTTTCATTCTCGGTGAAGCGGCGAGCTTTTTCCGTATCACAAGTGTGATGCTTATCCTTGCAGGTATAATCGGACTAAAATTGTCATCGACATAAAACATAAAAAAGGGAGGCAAATGCCTCCCTTTTTTATTCGATATCAACGAACCTGATCCAGAAGTCGCTTGCATTCAAGAAGGTCAAATAGCGCTTCCTGCAAAAGACTTCTATTGTCTTTAGAGGCCCGCTTACCATCAGCACCAATCGGGCCGTCTTCTTCGCCTTTCAAGAGGCCAAACAGCTTGCGCGCTGGTTGCGGCGCTTTAATGCCGTTCGGTAATGCCATTTCATTATCAGCGGCGTTTTCCATCGCCTGCTTTTCAGCGGCTGCCTGTTTCTGGCGCGTAATCGCATCGATAGCTTGTACATCACCGTTACCGAGAGCAATGATGAATTGCGCATTATTTTCGCGCAGAAGGCGCTGCACGCCTTTGATCGTATAACCCTGATCATAAAGCAGATGCCGAATACCTTTAAGCAGTTCAACATCGAGCGGGCGATAATAGCGGCGCCCGCCGCCACGCTTCATAGGCTTAATCTGGGTAAAACGCGTTTCCCAAAAACGCAGAACATGCTGCGGAAGATCAAGATCCTCTGCAACTTCGCTAATCGTCCTGAATGCGTCAGGGCTTTTATCCATCTGCTTGCCTTTCCAGTGGTTTGGTTAGCCTTAAGGCCTCCCCTGCCAGTCCAGATAGTTCAAATGGCAATCAGTACTTCAATCAGTACGAGCCATAATATCACAATAATCCAACGGCGTTTATCATAAAAAAAACCGACGAAAAGCCCCAATTTCTCGGCATCTCATATTAGCGGCCCGACTCAGCCTTAATAAGGAATATATAATATCAGGAACTAAGAAGCACCTCTTCAGAATAACAGGAAATACGCAATTAGATTGTTGATAGTAGAAAGTCTCACCTCGCTTCAATGATGAAACAAAAAAGCCGCCCATCGAAACGGGCGGCTGAACTCATGAAACTGCTCTAATGCAAACTGATCTGAATTTTTACTTAGTGCTTTTTGCGCTGCGCTTCTGATGTTCTTGCAAAATGCGCTGCTTCAGAACGTTGGAAGCCTTGAATGTCATCACGCGGCGCGGAAGAATTGGAACTTCTTCACCCGTCTTCGGATTACGGCCGATACGTTCATTCTTGTCACGGACCTGAAATGTCGCAAATGACGACAGTTTCACGGTTTCCCCGTTTACGATAGCGTCACAGACCTCATCGAGGATCATCTCGACCAGAGCCGCCGATTCTGTTCTGGATAGGCCTACCTTACGATAAACAGCCTCTGCCAGATCAGCACGTGTGACCGTCTTACCTCCCATAACCGAACCTGCCTGGTTAGTGTTTGAACAGATAATATCCTTAAGTGACAGGAGGTTACACAAATAAAAGTGGTTCGGTCAAGCCGCGAGTTTCCTCACGGCCTATCAATTTTCTAATTACCAGCGCAATAGAACTGCGCCCCATGTAAATCCGCCACCCATAGCTTCCAAAAGAACAAGGTCGCCCTTCTTAATGCGCCCGTCTGCAACTGCCGTTGCAAGCGCCAGTGGAACAGAGGCTGCCGAGGTATTTCCGTGGCGATCCACGGTGATAACCACCTTTTCCTCGGCGATATTGAGTTTTTTAGCGGAAGCGTCGATTATGCGCTTGTTGGCCTGATGTGGCACAAACCAATCAATATCCTCAGCTGTCAGCCCGGTTTCTGCAAAAGAAGCCTCGATCACATCCGTGATCATGCCCACGGCATGTTTGAAAACTTCGCGGCCTTCCATGCGAAGATGACCGACTGTTTGCGTGGTCGATGGTCCGCCATCAACAAAAAGCTTTTCTTTGTGGTTGCCATCCGAGCGGAGATTCGCTGTCAGAACACCGCGATCTGACGTCAGACCTTTGCCTTCTGCCGACTCAAGCACAAGTGCGCCTGCACCGTCACCGAACAGCACACAGGTCGTGCGATCATTCCAATCGAGAATACGCGAGAATGTTTCTGCGCCAATAACCAGAACACGCTTCGCCAGACCGCCGCGGATATAAAGATCCGCCGTGGTTATGGCATAAATGAAGCCACTGCAAACGGCCTGCAAATCAAACGCAAAGCCAGTAGTAATTCCCAGCTCGCGCTGAATTTCAACAGCACTGGCTGGAAATGTATGGTTCGGCGTCGATGTTGCCACGAGTACGAGATCAATATCCGACGCCTCGATACCCGCATTTTCAAGTGCCGCGCGCGCTGCTGCTGCACCGAGCGATACAGTTGTTTCGCCCTCACCCGCAATGTGACGCTGGCGGATGCCTGTGCGCTGAACAATCCATTCGTCGGAGGTTTCAATCACGCCCGCGAAGTCGGAGTTCTTCATGATCCGCTCAGGCAATGCCGAACCAATACCTCTTACGACAGATCTTATCATCGTTATTTTTCCTGTCCTGCGTGACCGTAGCAGGCTTTTCTGCCGGTCAAAATTCGTGCCCCCTAGTGAGGCATATTATTATTTTGTGCTTTCGCTACCATCATTCGACGCAGTTTGCGGATGACTGTGGTGGAAATGCGCCAGATCGACTTCGATTTTTTCGAGCAGCTTGTTGCGAACCATGTCATAGCCAACTTCGATCGCTGAACAAAAGCCTTCGGCAGTTGCGCTCCCGTGGCTTTTGATAACAACGCCGCTCATGCCGAGCAATACGCCACCATTGACCTTGTTCGGGTCCATTTTTTCGCGAATGCGATCAAATGCGCCCTTAGCGAAGATATAGCCGATTTTTGAAAGAAGTGTGCGGCTCATGGCCTGACGCAGCAACGTACCCATTTGCCGAGCAGTGCCTTCAGCGGTCTTGAGCGCAATATTGCCCGTAAAACCTTCGGTGACCACCACGTCAACGGCACCATTGCCAATGTCGTTTCCTTCGACAAAACCTTTATACTGCAAGCCATCAAGCGGCATATCGCGCAGAATCTGCGCTGCTTGTTTTACTTCGTCGAGGCCTTTAACTTCTTCGGTGCCGACATTCAGAAGCCCAACAGTCGGCTTACGAATTTCAAAGAGTGCGCGCGCCATACCCGCGCCCATCACTGCATAGTCCACCAATTGGCGCGCATCCGCACCAATGGTCGCGCCGACATCCAGCACGATGCATTCGCCCTTCAAGGTTGGCCAAATCGCAGCAATCGCAGGTCGCTCAACATCGGAGAGCATACGCAGGCAAAATTTTGACATAGCCATCAGCGCGCCGGTATTGCCCGCAGAGACACATACATCTGCATCGCCAGTTTTTACGGCTTCAATAGCCTGCCACATAGAAGACTTGCCACGACCAGCGCGAAGCGCCTGGCTCGGCTTATCATCCATTTTGACCGCCACTTCACTGGCGCGGAACTCGGATGCTGCCTGAAGTTTCGGATAACGTGCCAATACAGGCTCGACCTGTCCGGCCAAACCAAAGAAAATAAACCGGATATCAGGATGACGCTCAAGCGCCTTCGCCGCACCTGGGATGACCACTTCAGGGCCAAAATCACCGCCCATGGCGTCAATCGAAATTTTTATCACTCTTGATTAATCCTGTGCGATCCCTTGCCCCAAATCTGCATTTTTAAAAACAGAGAGCTTTTCCGCGAAAATAGTGTTTTTCCGGTCATGCACAACCAGATTCTATCAAGCACCCGTTAATTCACGGCTTCTTGGACCAGTCAGATAGCTTGGCGAAAGGCGAATCAGGCTTATCGTCATCGTTCAGATCACCAAAAATCACTGGTTCCGACTCATCTGGCAGTCCCGGCTTGCGTGGGTAAGGATCGAGGGCCAGCTCAAAAAACTCTTCCGCGACAGCGCCCAAATCAATTTTATCGCCAATAAATGTCTCTGGAATGTCTGCGCCTTCCGCATCAAGCAGCAATTCACCACTCTCATCGAGCTGGATTTTAGCGAGGCGGGAATCCTCAGGCACAAAAATCGTATCGACCTGCTCGACAATCGTTGCATCCAGCGGTTCAAGCGTTGCCACACATGACTGCACTACGTCTGCTTTGATCGTTCCACGAATGCGAATGCCACGCTTTTTCCAGGGCGTCAGCAAGAATTCGGCATCGAAAGACTTGACCGAAACAAGGCCGTGCTCATCAGCCAATGCCACTCTTTCCTTTTCATTCGTCCCTACCTTCACCGTCAAACCCTTGTGGGGGAGATGCAGAACCGGAACGGGATAAGTCAGTGCCGGTTTATCATTCATTATTCTCAGCCTTTTTATTCGTATCAGTTGGCGATAGCGCCATCTCGTCGACATTCATAAAGGAAATATCACCTACTGCCAAAACGCTGTCATCGGTTTTTGCAAGCAAATCCCGGCACGCGAACACATACGCACTCAAATGGTGAGAATGCGGCCATAATTCGAGATCAGGCTGAATATTTCTTGTCAGAGCCGCCGCCAATGCCTCTTCGTCATTATTATCCAGTGCCGTTCCGTAAGAACTGACGCGGCCGTAAAACATCCGTGCCAGCTTCTTCATCCGCTTCGGAACGCCCTGATCACCGATTCCCAATTCTCGCAAAGAATGGTCGACATCTTTGAAAAACTCGTCCGCGATGTCCTGTGCAAGCGGCATCAGCGCCGAATTTTCGCCCTTCATACGATGAAGGACAAGGAAAATATGAACAGAAAGCATTTCATAGCGCCCCAATGGTGTATCAGGCACGTGAAATTGTGAATAAAATCGCTTTTGCCGCGCCGCCGCCACGATCGTCTCGTAAACGCGAAGCACAACTGTCTCATTTGCTTTGTTTTTGCGGCGAAAAAGTCGAAGAATCATTCGTATACGACCGTACTTGTTGCATCCAGAAGCAAGGTGGTTTACCGAAGTTCTCCTGACGGCGAAAGTGCCGCGCTGATATAGAATGTATGGAGAGGTCTTTGTTGCAGCGAATTTTCCCAAGCGCACGCAAACAGCGTGCCCTTCTCGCAGGCACAGCAATTCTCTTTTCGGCGGCTCTTGCCGGATGCAACACCGCGTCCACGCTAAACCCGTCGGAAACGATCACAGAGGGTTACGTGCTTGATCAGGATGCGCTCGATTCGGTTCCGGTTGGTTCCAGCCGTGAGCAAGTGCTTCTGGCTCTCGGAACGCCATCGACAACGGCGACCTTCGATAACGAAGTGTTCTATTACATTTCGCAGAAGCGCTACCGTGCAGCTCAGTTCATGAAGCCGAAAATTGTCGATCGCAATATCCTTGCGGTTTACTTCGATAAGGACGGCAAGGTTCACCATATCGCCAATTATGGTCTTCAGGATGGCAAGGTCTTTGATTTTGTATCCCGTACGACGCCGACCGGCGGTAAGGACCAGACCTTTATTGGCCAGATCATCCAGGGGGTTGCCAAAGCCCCAACGTCGCTTCCAGGCGGCATGACAGCTGGCGGAAACAACTAATTCTGCAAAAACGATCAAAAAAACCCGCCTTACGGCGGGTTTTTTATTGGTTTTACATCACGCGGAATGCGCAAGCACTGCAAGCAGCAAGAGTGCCACGATGTTGGTGATCTTGATTGCCGGATTAACGGCGGGCCCAGCGGTATCCTTATAAGGATCACCCACAGTATCGCCTGTTACGGAAGCCTTATGTGCTTCCGAACCTTTCAGATGTTTCACGCCATCGGCATCGGTAAAGCCATCTTCAAAGCTTTTCTTGGCATTATCCCATGCTCCACCACCCGATGTCATGGATATGGCCACAAACAATCCGTTGATGATAACGCCCAGAAGTGACGCGCCGAGCGCTGCAAAGGCCGCAGCTTTGGAGCCTGAGATGAGCAGAACACCAAAATAGACTACAATCGGAGCCAGAACCGGAAGCAGCGATGGAATAATCATTTCCCGGATAGCCGCTTTGGTGAGCAGATCAACTGCACGCGCATAATCCGGACGATCTTTTCCAGTCATAATGCCCGGCTTTTCGCGAAACTGACGGCGTACTTCCTGCACAACGGCACCGCCAGCACGTCCAACAGCTGTCATGGCCATACCGCCAAAGAGATAGGGAATAAGGCCACCGAAGATCAGACCAGCCACAACATATGGATTGGACAGCTCAAACGATACTGGCCCCATATCTGCGAAATAGGGATAGGTTTGTCCATTGGCGGCGAAATAGGACAAATCATTGGAATAGGCGGCAAACAGCACCAGTGCACCGAGACCCGCAGAACCAATCGCATAGCCCTTCGTAACAGCTTTTGTCGTATTGCCAACGGCATCCAGCGCATCGGTTGATTTGCGCACTTCCGGATCAAGGCCTGCCATTTCGGCAATGCCGCCCGCATTATCCGTCACCGGACCAAAAGCATCGAGCGCTACAATCATACCAGCAATACCGAGCATAGCTGTCACGGCAATTGCTGTTCCGAACAGTCCCGCAAGCTGATACGTGCCTATGATACCGCCAACGATCACGATGGCAGGCAAAGCAGTTGATTCCAGCGACACCGCCAAGCCCTGAATGACATTGGTGCCATGGCCCGTCACAGACGCCTGCGCAATGGAATTGACTGGGCGTTTGTTGGTGCCGGTATAATATTCAGTAATCACGACGATCAGGCCGGTAACGATCAAACCGATGATGCCACAGATAAACAGGTTGGTTCCCGTGATTGTTTGACCCGCAACAGTGCCGACCTCTCCCCAGCCAACAGTCAGTGTATTGGCGACGGCCAGACCTGCAATAGACAGCAGTCCGGTAGCGATCAGCCCTTTATAAAGCGCACCCATGATCGAGCCATTAACGCCAAGCTTGACAAAAAACGTCCCGGCAATCGATGTAAGGATAGAAACGCCACAGATCGCCAGCGGATAAAGCATCACGCTTGAAAGCACACCGGAACCGGCGAAGAAGATTGCGGCCAGAACCATTGTTGCGACAACCGTAACCGCATAAGTTTCAAACAAATCCGCAGCCATGCCCGCACAGTCACCGACATTATCGCCAACATTATCAGCAATGGTTGCCGGATTGCGTGGATCATCTTCCGGAATGCCTGCCTCGACCTTGCCAACAAGATCGCCACCGACATCAGCGCCCTTTGTAAAGATACCGCCGCCTAAGCGCGCGAAAATAGAAATCAGCGACGCACCAAAACCGAGCGCCACAAGCGCATCGATGACTGTACGATCAGACGGCGCATAACCCAGCCAGACAGTCAGGATTAAATAATAAACCGACACGCCCAACAGTGCCAAACCAGCCACGAGCATTCCAGTGATAGCGCCCGACTTAAAAGCTATTTCCAGGCCACCGGCGAGGCTCAGAGATGCAGCTTGCGCGGTTCGTACATTCGCACGAACAGAAACATGCATCCCGATAAAGCCTGTCAAACCGGAGAGGATCGCACCGATGAGAAAGCCTATAGCAGCGGAAATTGAGAGCAGATACCACACTGCAAGAAAAACAACGACGCCAACCAGCGCAATCGTCGTATATTGTCGTGCGAGATAGGCTGCGGCACCTTCACGAATTGCAGCAGCAATTTCCTGCATACGCGCTGTGCCCTGATCTGCGGCGAGAACCGAACGCGTTGCCCATATGGCAAACAGAACGGAAAATACACCGCAGGCTATGACGAGAAGAAGAACTCCGATTCCCATTTAGGCCAACTCCCATTGAGCGCGCACCAGCTTGAGATAGATCGCTCGCAATCACGGAGCAATTATCTGCACACATCGGCGCATGAAAGGCCCGAAAACCCCTCCCCGGGCCAAAGATAGCGGCATGGAAGTGCCTGAAACCGTCCATTCACCGGGTTTCATCGGCTTGATTTCACGTTTGAAGCATCTGCTTACAATCGAAGAGTTTGCAGATGTTTCTGCATTCGCGCATTCTCAATGCCGCAGGCTCAACATGCGGAAGACGCGTTGAAACGTCAAGTCGTAGTTTATTGAATAACCAAAGCAAAAAGGCTGCGATTTCTCACAGCCTTTTTGATCTAAATAGGAATGTCTGTTACTTGCCGCGCGGCTTTGTTCCACGGCTTTCGCCACGAAGTTCGAAAGCGATACGGTCGAGCACGGCATTGACGAGCTTCGGTTCTTCTTCAGTGTAGAAAGCCTTGGCGATGTCGACATATTCCGAGACGATAACCGCAGTTGGCACATCCTTGCGGGTTTTCAATTCCCATGCACCGGCACGCAAAATCGCACGCAGCGTTGAATCAAGACGGGAAAGCGGCCAATCTTCAGTCAATGCCTGATGGATCATCGGATCAAGCGCAAGCTGTGTTTCCACAACACCTGCCACAATGCCACGGAACCATTGCGGGTCGGCATCGAGATACTGCATGCCGTCCACTTCCTTGCCAAGGCGATGGGCTTCATATTCAGCAACGACTTCCATGACGCCTGTACCGGCAACATCCATCTGATAAAGCGCCTGAACGGCTGCGAGACGCGCGACGCCACGCTTATTGGCAGCTCTTGGTGCATTCGGGCTGGTGCGGCCTTCAGAAGAAGCAGTCATCGTATCAGGCTCCGAATTTCTTACGTAGGTCAATCATAGTCAGGGCCGCGCGAGCTGCAAAGCCGCCCTTGTCCTTGTCTTCGCGACGTGCACGCACCCAAGCCTGCTCATCATTTTCGACGGTCAGAATACCATTGCCTATGGCAAGGCTTTCTTCAACTGCAAGATCGGTCAAAGCGCGGCAGGATTCATTGGCAACAATGTCAAAATGATAGGTTTCACCGCGAATGACTGTGCCAAGAGCGACGAAACCATCGTAATTCGTGCCACCATTTTCAGCGCCATCAAGCGCGAAAGAAATTGTCGCTGGCACTTCCAGTGCACCGGGAACCGTCACAACATCATAAGTCGCGCCAGCAGCATCGAGAGCGGCCTTTGCGCCGTCAAGCAGCGCATCAGACAGTTCTTCGTAGAAACGCGCTTCAACAATCAGCAAATGCGGCGCGTGCGCCTCGTGCTTCGACATGAGAGACTCCATGACAGAAATCGCGGACCGCAAATCTTGCGGTCAACGCTCAATTCAAAAAAACAGCTTAGGGTTCTTAGGCTCTAAGCTTATTTCTTATATTGCGCAAGCCTTGCTGCGTAACGGGCCAGCTGATCGATCTCAATATTGATCTTATCACCCGCCTTACGGTCGCCCCAAGTGGTCACTTCAAGCGAATGACGAATGAGCAGAACATCAAATTCATTGCCATTGACGCCATTCACCGTCAGCGATGTGCCATCCAGTGCGACAGAGCCCTTCTGGGCGATAAAAGGGGCCAGTTCTTCGGGTGCGCGAAGAGTGAAGCGAACAGCGTCGCCCTCTTCCTTGCGCTCAACGATTTCCGCCTGTCCATCTATGTGACCAGAAACGAGATGGCCGCCCATTTCATCACCCAGCTTGAGCGAACGTTCCAGATTGATGCGGGTGCCATTTTCCCATTTTGAAATGGTCGTCAGACGCAATGCCTCTTCCCATGCTTCCACTTCAAACCAGCGGGCATTGGTGCCTTTTTCAGGCAGAGCCACAACGGTCAGGCAAACACCGGAACAGGCAATCGAAGCGCCGAGTTCAATGGTTTCAGGATCGTAAGCTGTTTCGATCCGCAGCAGCACACCTTCATTGAGCGGCTTGATACGATCAACCTTGCCAATGTCGGTAACAATACCTGTAAACATCAAGTCTTCCTTACATATTCCGCATAAGCATCGTCGCCATATCGCGCCTCGCGCACAATTGCGAATTCATTAGCGATATGGGATTGCAGATCCGTGACGGCAACCCCAGCAGCGGAACCGATTTCAACAGGTGAGCGGAAAAGCACGACGCGATCAACCAGATTTTCTTTCAGAAAGCTGCTCGCAACGTTTGCTCCGCCTTCGACCAGAACCGAAGAAATACCCTGTGCAGCAAGGTCATCCATCAACTCTGGTAAAGCGATGCGACCTTCATCACTTTCCGCCGCGATGATGCGACACCCTGCCGCTTGCATCTCATAACGTCGCTCAGGTGCCACATGTTCACAGCAAGCAAGCCACAAAGGAACAGCGTCTGAGCTTCGAATAAGCTTTGAATCGAGCGGCAATTTTAATCCGCTGTCCAACACAAGTCGAACGGGCGAGCGTTGCTCCAACCCTGGCAAACGACAATTTAAAATAGGGTCATCAGCGATGGCCGTTTCGACGCCAACCAGAATTACGTCCGTCTGCGAACGCAAAATATGCGATTGTGCGCGTGCATTTGGACCCGTGATTGCGACCTGCCCCTCACCCTTTTTACCGATAAAGCCATCAGCAGAAAGTGCAAGTTTCAGAATCACTTCTGGACGTTTTTTAGAAGATCGATTCAGATAGCCCGCGAGGTCATCGGCGGCCTTCTCAGACAGAATGCCCGGCACAACTTCAATGCCCGCTTCACGCAAGATCGCAAAGCCTTTGCCGCTTACTCTTTCGTCAGGATCGGTCGCAGCAACGAACACGCGCGCGATTCCCGCCTGCACAAGAGCTTCTGCGCATGGTGGTGTACGACCATGATGTGCGCAGGGTTCGAGCGTCACATAGGCCGTGGCACCCCGCGCCGCCTCGCCCGCATCGGCCAGTGCCTGCGGCTCAGAATGAGGCCGTCCGCCAATGGCCGTGACACCACGTCCGACAATTATACCGTCCTTGACGATGACGGTGCCGACGGAGGGATTTGTGCCTGTAAGCCCTTTGTTACGACGAGCAAGACGAATGGCTGCTTGCATGAAGCGCAAATCATCCGCGGTCGCATTTGCATGCGGGAATTCCACTCTGCTCATTTTATGCGTCCGGATCGCGTTCAGTTTCGGTCGTCGTCAACTCATCAATGACGTTATGGAAATCGACGGCTTTACTGAAATTGCGATAAACAGAAGCAAAGCGAATATAGGCAATGTCATCGACGCCCTTGAGCGCATCCATCGCCAAACGACCAATTTCGTCTGAGGTAACCTCCGCTTCGCCGGAGCTTTCAAGCTGGCGTACAATGCCGGAAATTGCTCGTTCGATGCGCTCTTCATCAATATCACGCTTGCGCAAAGCCACATCGATGGAACGCGATAGCTTTTCGCGATCAAAAGGCACGCGACGACCGCTCTTCTTCACGACCATAAGATCGCGCAATTGCACGCGCTCAAAAGTTGTGAAGCGTCCGCCACAAACCGAACAGACACGACGTCTGCGAATAACCGCTCCGTCTTCCGCCGGACGGGAATCCTTCACCTGCGTATCTTCAGACTGGCAATAGGGACAACGCATGACACACTTTCAACTGGATAGATGATTCCATCGAATGATACCCCATCAGGCGAATGCTGCCTAATTGAGACAGATATGAAAAAGCCCCGCTCAACAAGGTTGAGCGGGGCTTCATCAAAATTTGAAGGGTTTTAGCCCTGATATCCATACATTGGGAAGCGATCGGTCAGTGCAATGACCTTGGCCTTAACCGCTGCTTCAACGGATGCATTGCCTTCATCGGAGTTGGCAACTTTCAAACCATCGAGCACTTCTGCGATCAGTGAGCCGATTTCCTTAAATTCAGCCTTGCCGAAACCGCGTGTTGTGCCAGCAGGTGTGCCGAGACGAACACCGGAGGTTACGAATGGCTTTTCTGGATCGAATGGAATGCCGTTCTTGTTACAGGTGACGTTCGCACGGCCAAGGGCTGCTTCAGCCCGCTTACCAGTCGCATTCTTCGGACGCAGATCAACCAGCATCAGGTGGTTGTCAGTACCGCCCGAAACAATATCCAAGCCCTGCGACTTCAGTTCGTCCGAAAGCGCACGCGCATTATCAACAACGTTCTGAGCATAAATCTTGAATTCTGGCTTCAGAGCTTCTGCGAAAGCAACAGCCTTACCAGCAATCACGTGCATCAGTGGGCCGCCCTGCAAGCCCGGGAAGACAGCCGAATTGAACTTCTTCGCCAGATCAGGATCGTTGGTGAGGATCATACCGCCGCGTGGACCACGCAGCGACTTGTGAGTCGTCGTGGTGCAAACATGCGCATGTGGAACTGGCGATGGGTGTACACCACCGGCAACCAGACCAGCGATGTGAGCCATATCAACCATCAGATATGCGCCAACTTCGTCAGCAATTTCACGGAAACGCTTCCAGTCCCAGATACGCGAATAAGCGGTACCACCAGCGAGAATGAGCTTTGGCTTATGTTCGCGTGCAAGGCGCGCGATTTCTTCCATATCGAGAAGATGATCGTCTTCACGGACGCCATAGGAAACAACGTTGAACCACTTGCCCGACATGTTCACAGGCGAACCGTGCGTCAAGTGACCACCGGAATTGAGGTCAAGACCCATGAAAGTGTCGCCCGGCTGTAAAAGCGCAAGGAACACAGCCTGATTCATCTGGCTTCCGGAGTTTGGCTGCACGTTTGCAAATTCTGCACCGAACAGCTTCTTGGCGCGTTCGATTGCCAGCTCTTCTACAACGTCAACATACTGGCAGCCGCCATAATAGCGCTTGCCCGGATAACCTTCAGCGTATTTGTTGGTGAGGATCGAACCCTGTGCTTCAAGCACCGCACGCGAAACAATGTTTTCTGAGGCGATCAGCTCAATTTCATGGCGCTGACGACCAAGTTCGTTGCGGATCGCACCGAAAATATCGGCATCAATCTCTTCAAGAGTTGCGTTGAAAAAAGCGGTATTGGCTTGTGTCATGTTTCACACCCTCCGGGTTAGCCGGCCGTAGCACTAAGAGATGAGGCGCAGTATCACACTTCGAATGGCAAGGCCAATGGCCGCAAAGCGAAAAGCATGTTCCAAAATGCGGCATGATGATGCCAAAGCCATAAAGAGAAACAAAAAAGCCGCCCGAAACGCTTTGGGGCGGCTTTTTCGTAGATAATTTCAGATCAGATGTCAGTGCCAAGCGCCAGTGCCGTCGCACCGTCCATCTTGTAAATATCGTCGCGGAACTGCACCACACCGTCACCAGTTGACCACGCAGTGATATAAACGAAGTGCAGCGGCACAGGATCGGCAACCTGAATTGGCGTATTCACGCCCGAAGCAATCGTACCTTCAATATTCTGACGGTCCCAGCCAGCCGTGTTCTTCAACAGCCATACATCCAGATCGCGAACGTTCTGCACGCGAACACAGCCGGACGAATCAAAGCGCATCAACTTGTTGAAATAGCTCTTCTGGGGTGTGTCATGCATGTAAACGGCATGCGTGTTGTGGAAGTTGATCTTCGTAGAGGACATAGCATTGATCTTACCCGGGTCCTGACGGAACATCAGCTTCACCGCATCATCCGTGTTCCAGTCAACGCTTTCCGGCGGAACTTCCTGACCCTGCGCATTGTAAAGGCGGATCTTGTTGTTTGCCAGATATTGCGGGTTTTTCCGCATCAGCGGAATAATATCCTTCTGGATGATCGACTTTGGAGCCGTCCAGTAAGGATTGAGAATAACTTCGTGAATCTTGGAATCAAGAATTGGCGTCTGACGATCAATCTTGCCAACAACCGCTGTATGGCGCTGTGAAACGCTGCCATTTTCAACAGCCTCAATGCGAGCAGCCGGAATATTGACCATAACAAAGCGCTGCTCTGTCTGGCTTGCTGGTGTCATGCTGGAAAGGCGCTGAAGATTTGTCTGCAACTGGCCAAGACGCGTATTCGCATCAACATTCATTGCAGCATAAGTGAACTGGCCCATAACACCGTCGGCAGGCAAGCCGTGACGCGACTGGAAACGCTTAACAGCTGCATCGACATAAGTATCGTATGCGCTCGAAACACCAGCTTCGCGCGGCAGATCGCCAGAGACTATCAAACGCTGACGCAGAGCATGAACCGAGGGATCATTGACGCCAAGCTGCAACTTGGCACTGCCCGGAACCTGCGGCCAGCCACCACGAGCGGCAATATCGCCATATTGGGCAATTGCCGACTGAAGATTGCCAACCGTCTGCTGGCTGATAACCGGCTGATTGGTTGCAACCTTCTGGCCACCTGTTGCACGCGCATCAAACTGGTCATCCCAGTTGCCGCGGCGCGGAGCCGAAAGAATATCATTCAAAGCCTGTTGCTGCTGAGCAAATGCCGCAGGAGCAATTGCAGATGCGGCAGCGGCCAAACCAGCAGTTGCAGCACCACGCAAAAAGCTGCGACGGCCCACATTCATAGCCAGCATATTCTTGTCGGTTTTGGTCATTGTTTTGGTCCCAAAGGCTAACCCGTTGCGTCGGAATGCAAAGCACTCAGAAATGCTCACGATTATGCACTGTATTAAACCCGATAAGTCGGTTTTTATGGCTTATTCATGTCGCGCCGCCAAGAATTCAAGGCAGCGACTGCTTAAATAGCTCACAATCATAAAGTTTAACGTATTAACCGGCGCAATTGTGACCGTTCTGCAACAAAATACTACAGTCGATACGCTATGCTATCATTCCAGAAGCGATCAAGACGCTGCAACGACCGGTTCATTGCTGTAAACTCTTCCACCTGAATACCGCCAACTTGCTCAATAGAAGCAATATGACGCTGGTAAAGAGACTGTACCTGATCCGCAATCTCGTTGCCTTTGTCGCTCAAGCTGACACGCACCGAACGACGATCTGTGCTTGAACGTTCATGGTTGATAAAGCCCATATCAACGAGCTTTTTCAGATTGTAAGAAACGTTTGAGCCAAGATAGTAGCCCCGCGAACGTAACTCACCTGCGGTTAGCTCAGAATTACCAATATTAAACAGAAGCAACGCTTGCGTCGCGTTAATGTCGCTGCGACCAGCGCGGTCGAACTCATCCTTGATGACGTCGAGCAGACGGCGATGCAGGCGCTCAACGAGCTGTAGTGCTTCAAGATAAAGGGTGCGGAGCGCTGCTTCGGGATTCAAAAGCGGAGCAGATGCATCCATTCTGTGCTGTGCATTGATCATGTCTTTTGCCTCTCTGTCGGAGCAACCTTACGTGAGGTTACTCTCTTTCCTGTTCAGCCGGTGTTTTCACCGTGTCTGGATAGGAATTTAGACGAGATGCATAAAATTGGACTTAAAAGTCAGCCTTAACAGTAGCTTACCAATCGAAATGCAATTTCAGGCTTAATGTTTTGTTACCAGCACATCAATTCAGACGGCAAGACCGACGCGTGACAGCCGTCGCTTTTCCAGAAACAGCATGATGCGGAAGACCACATAAATGAGGATGCATGTCGCATTAAAAGCGACAATCAGTGGTCGATATTCGAAGTGCCGAGCGAAGACGGAATAAATCGCTATTTCGCCAATCGCTGCCACAACCCATAAAACCGGTCCCCATGGTGCACGCATCCACAGGCCGGTCGCGGCAACGGGCATTAAGAGTGCCAGCGCGACACAGGCCGTTTGCCACTGCCACGGCATCAAATCAAAGCGCCACAACAAGCCCGGTTGCACCCCAATCAGCTTAATCCAGTAATAAACACCGCTTGCCAGAACAGCCAAAGCGATCAAACGCATAAACCATACGAAAGACCACTCGGTTCCACTGGGCTGGATATGCTGTTGCAACTCATCCTGACGCATCAAAAGCTCAGTTCCCTCTCGCCAAGATTGGCAAAATACGCGTTGACCGTTTCCGGCTTCACTTCATCAATCGACGCAGGCTGCCAGACCGGCGCCCCGTCCTTATCGATCAGAACTGCCCGAACGCCTTCATAAAAATCGTGCCCCGCCAACATGCGTGACGCAATGCGATATTCCATGCGCATACAATCATCGAGATCAAGCGCACGACCATCAGCTATCTGACGGAATGTTACCGCTACACTGGTTGGCGACCGCGTAGCAAGAACAGTCAAAATATCCGTTGCTGGCTTGCTGCCATTTGAAGCTGCCTTTTCCAGCGCTTCGAAACATTCGGCAAGCGTTGCATGTCCAAAACTCTCCGCAATCACATTCCGGGCCTCGGGAGAGGTTTCGAAATCAGGATATTGTGCACGTGCCAGAGCCGCATCAATATCGGCCTTTGCAATCAGATCGTCACGTAGATCATCCAGATCGCTGGCTGCTACAGCATGAGTAGCAATACCGCTTTGCAGGCAATCACCCCAGCGAATCCGATTACCAGTAAGTGCGAGATAATAGCCGAAATTATCATGCAGATGCGGCAGGAACGCGCTGCCGCCCACATCGGGGAAAAAGCCAATGCCTGTTTCTGGCATGGCAAACAGCGTATTTTCCGTGACGATCCGGTGCGACCCATGAATGGAGATACCTGCGCCGCCGCCCATGACTATGCCGTTCAACAAGGAAACATATGGTTTCGGGAACCGTCCGATGCGCGCATTGAGACAATATTCATCACGGAAGAAATCAAATGCAGGCGTTCCTTCCTGGCCAGCCTTATAAGCGGCCACAACATCGCCACCCGCACAAAACGCACGGCCTTCACCTTCGACAATAACGACAGCGACATCGTTGTCGGATTCCCATGCTTGTAAAGCACGGTCGAGCGCAAGAATCATTTTATGGGTAAGAGCGTTGAGCGCAGATGTGCGTGTAAGCCTGACAAGGCCAGCCTTACCCTTACGCTCAAAGCTGATTTCGCTGCCGCCACCGAAGTCAATCTGCATGTCGCTTTCTCCCGTTATATGAAATGGGTAGAAACTGAGAAGCCCCGCGTCAATCCTGCACAGCCTATTGTGCTTGGTTTAGCCACTTTTCCCATGATAAACCGTCTGCAACACACACTAAGCTTCCGAACCGGTAGATTCCCAAGCTTTCTTCTCTCGGGAACATTTATATGACTGATCTTCTGAACAACATTTCTCCTGCGAACATTTCGGGCCACGTCGATGATGTGACCGGAGGCCGTCGTCTGCGGCGTATGCGCAAGGCCGACTGGTCACGCAGACTGGTTCAAGAAACACATCTGACCGTAGACGATCTGATTCTGCCATTCTTTTTGACCTACGGAACGGGCGTCACCGAAGCTGTAGATGCAATGCCCGGCGTAGAACGCTATTCGGTCGATATGGCTGTGCGTATGGCAGAGAAAGCCGCAAAGCTTGGTATTCCCGCGATTGCGCCCTTCCCGCGCGAAAAGGCAGAGGTAAAGACAGAGGACGGTGCTTATGTTGCAAGCCCCGACAATCTGATTAATCGCGCCGTTCGCGCGATCAAAAAAGAAGTGCCTGAAATCGGCATCATAACGGATGCAGCGCTTGACCCATTCACGACACACGGTCATGACGGCATTTTGCGTAATGGCGAAATCATCAATGATGAATCGGTTGCCATGGTTGTTCGTGGCGCACTGTCACAGGCCGAGGCGGGGGCAGATGTGATTGCACCTTCCGATATGATGGATGGTCGTATCGGCGCTATTCGCCAGGCACTGGATGCGCATGGCTTCAACAATGTGCCAATCATGTCTTATGCGACCAAATTCGCATCTGCCTTCTATGGCCCGTATCGCGATGCAATCGGTACAGCTGGTCTGCTCAAGGGCGACAAGAAGACATACTATATCGATCCTGCGAACCCTGACGAAGCCGTGCGTGAAGCCGAACAGGACGTGGCGGAAGGCGCTGACATGCTGATGGTGAAGCCCGGCATGCCTTATCTCGACATCATCCATCGTCTGAAGAACACGTTCCGCCTGCCGACTTATGCCTATCAGGTCTCAGGCGAATATTCGATGATCAAAGCCGCCGGAATGAATGGCTGGATCGACGAAGAAAAGGTCATGATGGAGAGCCTGCTCGCCTTCAAACGCGCGGGCTGCGACGGTATTCTGACTTATTTCGCGCTGGATGTGGCTGAGAGGCTGAAAAGCCAGTGCTAGGCTTGGGTCTGTTCTTTCCTTGAAATCGTTTCTTTAATACACCATCTTGATAGCTGCTCTGCAACGTGCGGAGCAGCGGACGGTTTATTTCCGGAACGCTTTTCGTATTAACGACTGGAAGGGACAATGTCCGATCATATTCTACACGGCGAAGTTATGGGGCCGGGTTACGAAAGCCGCGCATTTTTTGAAGGCGTGCGCACGCGTCGTATCATGGCGTTCCTCATCGACTATCTCATCGTGTTTCTATTGTGCATTCCGGCTGCCATTGTAATTTTTATTCTTGGCATTATCACACTGTCGCTTGGCTGGGCGCTTTATGCGATCATGTTTCCCGTCGTCGCACTACTCTACGTTTCGCGTACGCTGGGCGGACCGCAGCAGGCCACCAAAGGCATGCAGATGATGAACATCAAAATCGTTCGTCTTGAAGGTGGCACCGTCGACCCGATGCTGGCTGTGGTTCACACAGTTCTGTTCTGGGGCCTCAATGTGGTACTGACACCGCTGATCTTGCTTGCAACGTTGGTCATCGACCGCAAGCGTGCCGTGCATGACCTTTTGCTCGGAACTGCCGTCATCCGTTCGGATCGATAATCAAGCATCAAAAAAATTCAGGGCCGGCTGCACAAAATGTCTATTGACGTTTTGTGCAGCCGGCTCAATCTTTAGAACATGTTTCCCAAAAAGTAGAAACCGATTTGGGAACTAAGACATGCAGATAAAAAATCTCAAAGAGATGGTTCGGTATTGCCGTTTCGTGGATATTGAATGACCCATCAACCGCAACAGTCTCCGCAGTTTTTCCTAACGGCTCCATCGCCTTGCCCTTACCTTGACGGGCAAATGGAACGTAAGGTTTTTACGCACCTCGTTGGAGACAAGGCCAGCGAGATCAATGATCTGCTGACCCAGGGTGGTTTTCGTCGTTCTCAGAATATTGCCTATAGACCCGCATGCGAAATGTGCCGCGCTTGTGTTTCGGTGCGAATCCTGACCGATGAGTTCGAGATGAACAAGAGCATGCGCCGGGTGTGGCATCGCAATCGCGATCTGATTGGTCGTCCGCACAAGGCACAACCAAGCACCGAACAATATGCGCTGTTTCGCGATTATCTGGATGCACGGCATCATTCGGGCGGCATGTCCGATATGACAGTGCTCGATTATGCGATGATGGTCGAAGACACCCATGTCAACACGCAGATTATCGAATATCGCCGACGTGGGCCCGATAGTTTCATCAGCGCCAAGGGTGACGGCGAACTGATTGCGGTAGCCCTTACCGACGTGATGGCTGACGGTCTGTCGATGGTCTATTCCTTCTTCTCACCGCATATGCATGAGCGGTCCATTGGAACTTACATGATCCTCGACCATATCCAGCGCGCACGTGCGGCTGGCTTGCCACATGTCTATCTGGGCTATTGGGTCGAGGGGTCGCGCAAGATGCAATATAAAACCCGCTTCAAGCCACAAGAACATCTCGGTCCACGTGGCTGGCAGAAATTTGAGGGATAACAAAAAGGCGGCATCAAAGCCGCCTTTGTTTTAGAATTTTCCCGAACGTGGGAAACCCTTTGGCACGGTGCGACCGGCAGAGGCGCGAGACGCAATCCACTCAACAAGTTCTTCCTTGTTGCGATTGAACGTGCGGTCGGCTGAATCCTGCCACGACAAGCCGTCAGCAATTGCAAAAGTACGAATGTCGGAAATGCCGCCATCCTTATATTTCTGCAACCGCACGCCCTTACCGCGTGTCATTTCCGGAATTTCTGCAAGCGGGAAGACGACCATCTTGCGGTTTTCGCCGACCACCGCGATGTGATCACCCGAAATGCGCTGGCAAAGCTTGGCTTCGTCCGGTGCCTTAACGTTCATCACCTGCTTACCCTTGCGGGTATTGGCGACGGCTTCATTCTCAGACACGATGAAGCCATTGCCTTCATGAGACACAAGCAGAAGCTTTGCCTGCGGATCGTGAACAAAGGCAGTGAGAATATCCTGATCGTTTTCCATATCGACCAGAATACGGATCGGTTCACCATGACCACGACCGCCGGGAAGCGTATTCGCGCCGATGGTGAAGAATTTGCCTCCCGTCGTGAAGAACAGAATTTTATCCGTCGTCTCAGCGTGGAAAGCGAGTTTAAGCTTGTCGCCTTCCTTGAAAGCCAGAGTCGAGAAATCAGCCATATGGCCCTTCATCGCACGCAACCAGCCCTTTTCAGACACAACAATCGTGACCGGCTCACGCTCGATCATCGCTTGGTGAATCTCTTCAAGATCGTGGGTTGGTGCTTCCGCAAAAGTGCTACGACGTTTGCCTAGTTTGGTCGCTGGGCCAAATTTTTCGCGGACGGCTTTGATTTCTGTGCTGATCCTCTTCCACTGGCGCGTGCCGGAAGCGAGCAAGCCTTCCAGATCAGATTTCTCGGCAGTCAGGCCGTCAAATTCTTTGCGGATTTCAAACTCTTCAAGCTTACGCAACGAACGTAAACGCATGTTGAGAATGGCTTCGGCCTGATTATCCGTCAGATCAAAGAACCGCATCAGCTCCTGCTTCGGCTCATCCTCTTCACGAATGATGCGGATGACTTCATCAAGATTGAGATAGGCTTTGAGAAAACCGCCAAGGATTTCCAAGCGTTTATCAATCTCTGCCAGACGATATTCAGACCGGCGAACCAGCACTTCCTTGCGGTGCTCCAGCCATTCCTTGAGCACGCCGCCAAGCGACAGAACATTTGGCACTTTGCCATGCGAAAGCACGTTCATGTTGAGCGAAACGCGGTTTTCAAGCTCGGTCAGCTTGAACAGCGACTCCATCAACAGTTCAGGATCGACCGTGCGGTTCTTCGGTTCCAGTACGATGCGAATATCTTCAGCGGACTCGTCGCGAATATCATCAAGCAACGGCAGCTTCTTTGCCAGAAGCAACTCGGCGATCTTTTCAATCAGGCGCGATTTCTGCACCTGATACGGAATTTCGGTGACAACAATCACCCAAGTTCCGCGATTACCCTCTTCCTTTTCCCAGCGTGCGCGTGCGCGGAACGAACCGCGCCCTGTGCGATAGGCTTCAACGATATTGGCATGATCTTCGACCAGAATACCGCCAGTCGGGAAATCAGGACCGCGCACCTTGCATTTCAAAAGTGCAGTCGGATCGCTCTCCGCTTCCTTTTTCAGCTCTTCCCATTGCGCAGGCGAAGTAATGAGTTCTTCGACACTCGCATCGGGATGGTTGATCAGATAAAGCGCGGATGAGCAAAGCTCCGCCACGTTATGCGGCGGAATATTGGTGGCCATGCCGACCGCGATACCGGCCGAGCCATTGGCAAGCAGGTTCGGGAATGCACCCGGAAGGACGATGGGTTCTTCGTCTTCCTCATTGTAAGTCGGGCGAAAGTCGATAGCGTTTTCCGTAATGCCTTCAAGCAGCAGCGTAGACACTTCAGTCATTCGCGCTTCGGTGTAACGCATTGCGGCGGCATTATCACCGTCGATATTGCCGAAGTTGCCCTGCCCGTCCACGAGTGGATAACGCACGGCAAAATCCTGTGCGAGACGCACCAGCGCATCGTAAATCGAGGCGTCGCCATGCGGATGGAATTTACCCATCACGTCGCCGACGATACGCGCGCATTTTGCATAGGCCTGATCAGGATTAAGACGCAGCAGACGCATCGCATGAACGATACGGCGGTGAACCGGCTTCAAACCGTCGCGCACATCCGGCAGCGCACGATGCATGATCGTGGACAGCGCATAAGCGAGGTAGCGTTCCTCGAGGGCCGATTTAAGGTCGACCCGTTCGATGTGTTCGTCGCCGTCGTCCGGCGGAATCAGACTTTTACCCATAGTTCTCAGTACCAATTGCACGATTCGTCAGCAAGTGGGGATGAGAACCAATCCAGTACATTCGTCGCAAATATGCCGTCATTGCTGCTGTATAGAGAAAATAACGTGGTTTTCTCCACAACGAACATATGAAAAGCGAAACGGGCTTTTTTTCCTTTCGTAAAAGCTTATGTAGACATTTAAATTTTTTACCAAATGATCAGGAGCCAATAAATGCAGGTTTTCGTTCTTAGTAAGCAGGTCGTGAGCGTTTTTGCAGCAAGCACGGCGCTCTCGTTGGTATTCGGCAGCGTAGCTATGGCCGCAGATGCCAATGCCGTCGCTGAACGCCTCAAGGCAATGTATGCCAAGCAGGGCGCAGAACTAAGCTTTGCCAATGTCAAAGCTGATGGCTCCGACATTGTGCTTGAAGGCACGAAGATCAAGCTTGCAACGGTTTCCGACAAGGAAACAGCTATCGGCGACATCACCCTCGAAAACGTTGAGGATGCATCTGACGGCGGTTACAGCATTGAAAAAATAACTATTCCTGACATCGAAGTTCCTGCTGGTGAAGCAAACAAGAATGACAAAGTGTCGATTAAGGACATTTCGATGGAAAACGTCCAGATTCCATCGGAGAAGGCTGAAGGCGCGCTCAACCAGATCGTTTTCTATGACAAGATGAAGATCGGTCAGATGGAGTTCGGAACGCCTGGCAAAGATGGTGCAACGGTTAAAGACCTGGAAGTGTCGCTGAACGCAGCTGACCGCTCTGAGAAAATCGACTACGCGCTGACCATTGCTGACATTGACGCTACCTTCGAGAAGGATGGCAAGAACCCACTCGCTCCGCTCGACATGAACACCTTTAACGGTGCCGTGACATCAAAGGGCACATGGCTGCCGAAGTCTGGTGATGCATCACTCGACCAGTTCGAGATCAGTGCAAAGGAACTTGGCAAAATCGACATTACCGGCGCGCTTGCCGGTTATGACATTGCATTCCTCGAAGCTGTGCAGAAAACCCAGCAGAATATGACCAAGGCCGATGCCGACAAGGACGCTGCTGGTCTGGCAATTCTCGGCCTTGCTGAACAGCTGAGCCTTAAGAACCTGACGATCCGCTTTGACAATGAAACCCTCACGCAGAAGCTGCTCGATTATTACGGTAAGCAGCAGGGTGCAGACGGCAAGCAGCTTGGCGAACAGCTGAAAATGATGGTTCCGCTGATGGCCACACAGCTCAAGAACCCTGAATTTGCTCAGCAGTTGAAGACTGCGGCTGAAAAGTATTTCGACGATCCAAAGTCGCTGACGATTTCGGCTACGCCTGACCAGTCAGTTAGCTTTGCATCGATCGTTGCGACAGCATCGCTTGATCCAACAAAGATCATTCCACTGCTGAAAATCGCAGTCGAAGCCAACAACTGATTGAACTGATATCAATCAAGCAAACCCGGTGCGCTCTGCGCACCGGGTTTTATTTTACCTGCTAATCAGACCAAAGAAAAAGCCCGATCTCACGACCGGGCTTTTTTAATTTCATAGCAGAACCGATCAGCTCTTCTGCGTGGGTGCCAGACGAATATGAAGATCGCGCAGCTGTGCTGGCGAAACATCCGAAGGCGCGTTCATCAGAAGATCGAGCGCCTGCTGGTTCATCGGGAACAGCGAGATTTCGCGCAGGTTCTTTGCACCAACGAGCAGCATGATCACACGATCAACACCGGCAGCCATACCGCCATGTGGAGGTGCGCCGTACTGGAACGCACGGTAGAGACCGCCGAAGCGCTCTTCCACGTCCTGCTGGCTCAGGCCAACCAGTTCGAACGCCTTCACCATCACATCTGGCAGCTGGTTACGGATCGAACCTGAAGCGATTTCAAAGCCGTTACAGACCAGATCATACTGGTAAGCCTTGAGCGACAACGGATCCTGCGTTTGCAGTGCTTCCATGCCACCCTGCGGCATCGAGAACGGGTTGTGTGCGAAGTCGAGCTTCTTGTTGTCTTCATCCCATTCGTAGAACGGGAAGTCGATGATCCAAGCAAGTTCAAAGCGCTCACGATCAACGAGGTTCAGCTCTTCACCAGCACGCGTGCGGGCATCACCTGCGAATTTGTAGAACTTCGATGGCTGACCAGCCACGAAGAAGCAGGCATCACCATCACCAAGACCCAGCTGCTCACGAAGCGCTTCTGTGCGTTCTTCACCAATGTTCTTGGCAATCGGGCCAGCGCCTTCGAGCTTATCGCCTTCTTTGCGCCAGAAGATGTAGCCGAGACCTGGCTGACCTTCGCCCTGAGCCCATGAATTCATGCGATCACAGAATGCACGCGAACCACCGGTCTTGGCCGGGATTGCCCATACTTCGACCTTCGGGTCGTTTGCGATCATATTTGCAAAGACCTTGAAGCCGGAGCCTGCAAAATGCTCAGTCACTGCCTGCATTTCAATCGGGTTACGCAGGTCTGGCTTATCCGAACCATAGGTGCGGATCGCGTCATCATAAGCGATGCGGCGGAATTGCTGCGTGACCGGCTTGCCTTCAGCAAACTCTTCAAAGATGCCACGCATGACAGGTTCCATCGTTTCCCAGATTTCTTCCTGAGTAACGAAGCTCATTTCAAGATCAAGCTGATAGAATTCGCCCGGCAGACGGTCTGCACGCGGATCTTCATCGCGGAAGCAAGGCGCAATCTGGAAGTAGCGGTCGAAACCAGCAACCATCAGCAGCTGCTTATACTGCTGCGGAGCCTGCGGCAGCGCGTAGAACTTGCCTTCATGAATACGGCTTGGCACGAGGAAGTCGCGCGCACCTTCCGGCGACGAAGCCGTCAGGATTGGCGTCGAGAACTCATTAAAGCCGATTTCGGTCATGCGGCGACGCATCGCTGCAATGATCTTTGTACGGCTCATAATGTTCTTGTGCAGCGTTTCGCGACGCAGGTCGAGGAAGCGGTACTTGAGGCGAATGTCTTCCGGGTAATCCGGCTCGCCGAATACTGGCAGCGGCAATTCCTTAGCTGCGGCCAGAACTTCGATCTCGGTTGCGAAGATTTCAACATCGCCGGTCGGCAGGTTAGCATTCACCGCTTCATCGGCGCGAGCCTTCACTTCACCATCGACGCGAATGACCCATTCACCGCGAACGGTTTCAGCAATCTTGAACGCTGGCGAATCAGGATCAGCAACAACCTGAGTGAGGCCATAATGATCGCGAATGTCGATGAAGAGGATGCCACCATGGTCACGGACGCGATGGACCCAGCCAGACAGACGGACTTTCGAACCAACATCCGATTTGCGAAGGGCTGCGCAGGTATGGCTGCGATAACGGTGCATGATTTCTGCCTTTTGGAACTTTATAAATCTTGTGCAAGCAAAGCGCTGCAATTCGGGCGGAAAAGCGCATTTTGATCACGCTTTGTCAAGCCGACACTACGTGTGTTAAACCAGCTTGACAGAATATGTCGACAAAAATCACTATTTACGTGTTATCTCATCGCAATATCGCTCTTGCGGCGCATTAAGCAGCCCGCGGTTCAATATTTTGTTTAAACGCGCAACTTAATCGAAAATTGCTTCACAGTTTTCGGGATGCGCTCTAAAAGAAGAATATGCAGCTCATCACGACCACAGAGGCCCTTGAAGAGGCCGTATCCGCCTTAGCCAAATCCGACTTTGTGACAGTCGACACCGAATTCATTCGGGAAACGACTTTCTGGCCGGAGCTTTGTCTCATTCAAATGGCCTCGCCTGACCAGACTGCTTTGGTCGATGCTTTGGCACCCGGTCTCGATCTTGCGCCTTTCTTCCGCCTGATGGCCGATGAGAACGTGGTCAAGGTATTCCATGCCGCGCGTCAGGACATAGAAATCGTGTTTCACTTGGGTGACCTGATCCCTGCCCCGATTTTTGACAGTCAGGTTGCCGCTATGGTTTGCGGCTTTGGCGATGCCATTTCCTATGATGCGCTGGTTCAAAAAGTCACCGGCAAACATCTCGACAAATCCTCACGCTTTACCGATTGGCGCCGCCGTCCACTGTCCGACAAGCAGCTCGATTACGCGTTGGCTGACGTTACCTATCTGCGCGACATCTATCTCTATCTGAAAGATGAGCTTCAGAAAGAAGGGCGCAGCGAGTGGGTTAATGAGGAAATGGCCGTGCTAAGCGCACGCGAAACCTATGATCTGCATCCCGACGATGCATGGAAACGCGTAAAAACGCGTATGCGCAAGCCGATTGAACTGGCAATTGTGCAATCCGTTGCGGCATGGCGCGAACGTGAAGCACGCGAACGTAATGTTCCGCGTGGCCGTGTCATCAAGGACGATACGATTGCAGAAATCGCGCAGCAGCAGCCCAAAGACGCGGAAGCGCTCGGTCGTTTGCGTTCAATCCCGAAAGGTTGGGAGCGTTCGGCTCAGGCCGCCGGTCTTGTGACTGCGGTTCAGGCCGCACTGGCCATTCCAAAAGAGGATCTGCCAAAACTGCCGAAGCAATCGCATTCTCCTGAAGGCAGTGCCGCCGCTGGAGATATTCTTAAAGTATTGCTCAAGCTTGTGACCGAAGAACATGGTGTTGCGGCCAAGATCGTTGCAAGTTCCGATGATATCGACAAGATTGCAGCTGAAGGTGAAAAGGCCAATGTGCCTGCGTTGCAAGGCTGGCGTCGCGAAGTCTTCGGCCAGAAAGCGCTTGATCTCATTGAAGGCAAAATTGGTATCAAGTTTGAAAACCGACGTATTCGGGCAGTTGAATTAAGTTAAACAAAAAGGCCGGCGGAGAATATTCCCGCCGGCCTTTTTGTTTGTCGATCATTCAGGTTTAATGATGCTCGTTTGCTTCAATCGCACTGTCACCAACGGCAAAGAAAAGGTTCTTACCTGCCAGCTTTGAGAGCTGCTGCAAGCGACCTTCCGGGCGATCCGAAATCAAATCAGCAATATCACCCGGCACGACCAGCGCGATTCCATTCTCTTCCTCACGCCAATAAAGGCGCGGAATTACCCCCGGCATTGAAGCGGAGAGCAGATAGACTACCCGCAACAACGCACCCAATAGTCTTGCGCGTTCGCGCAAACGCGGCGTGGCGAGCTTCAAAATTTCAGGCGCAATCTCGTCTTCAACCAGTCCTTCATGGCGATAATAATTCGCCAAAGCCATGAAAGAGCGACCGGGATGATCAATGCCGCCAAAAGAGCCATGCGCGATGATATTCAGCGCCTGAGAACCGCGATAGTCGGGATGGGCCCGCCAGCTGATGTCAGCCACCAGACACGCAGCCTGCCTATAACGTCCCTCGTCTTCAGTTTCATCAAACCCAAGCACCGGCAACGATAACGTGGTCCATGTTGCCAATTCTCGCGCATGACGCGGCGAACGCGAACGCAGGATTGCAAGCTCTTCTGCCGAAGCCAGAAGCGGATCAAGTCGCTGTTCGTTCTTGGGCAGCAGTGAATAAAGATAGCCTTCACGAACACCAAGCGCTGAGAAGACAATCTTTGATGGCTTCATTCGGCGAATGGTTTCGAGAAGAACTGTCGCGCCATAGGCAAGCAGCTGACGACGGTTTTTGGAAACCGCTTCAATGCCGCGCATTGTATCAATGTTTCCTTTGGCGACACGCGTGAGGAAGCTTTTCGCTTCCACCGGATCCATCTCATAGCCATGCATGACATGCAGCGGATAGTGTTTTGCCGTCATGTGCAGCTTGGCGAGATTTCGCCATGTGCCGCCGACAGCATAAAACACCTGCCCCTGATGCTTTTCAAGAAGCGTCGCACGAGCAAGCTCAGTACGGGTGATTTTCGCTGCTTCTGGAAGCTGCTCGTTTGACATGTCCTGCAAACGCAGACCGCCCAGAGGTAACGTGAGTCCCTCACCCACATCGTGGTCATTCACATCGACCAGTTCGAGACTGCCGCCACCGAGATCGCCAGCCACGCCTTGCGGCTTATAGAAACCCGAAATGATGCCAAGTGCCGAATAATAGGCTTCTTCCTTGCCGGACAGAACTTCAATGTGCCGTCCAAGAATAGCCTCGGCCTGAGAAATAAAATCAGGGCCATTCTTGGCTTCGCGTGCAGCCGCTGTTGCCAGCGCATGGATGGAAATCGCGCCGGCTTGTTCAGCCAGCACGCGAAAACGCTTCAATGCGCGAAGAGCAATATCAACGGATTTCTCATTGAGCTTTCCAGTCTTGGCCAATCCTTTGCCAAGACCGCAGAGAAGCTTTTCATTGAAAAGCACTGTCGGCGAGCGGACAATGCCTTCATAAACAACGACACGGATCGAGTTTGATCCGATATCGATAACCGCGACGGGCTTGAGGCCCTTCAATCGGCCTTGTGCTATTGCTGGACTCATGAAGTCGTTTTTCTTTCCGCCTGTGCACGTCTGCGATGTGCAGTCAGGCGTGGGGCAGATGATTTCGGTGACTTTCCGCGACCAGACAAGCTTGGATTTGTCATGAAATATTCCTGCGCGTTGAAGGCTTCTTCTCCGTCCGCTTTTTCTATCCGGCGAGAGGTGCCATCCGCAAGTAGCTGATAGCTCTGTTGGTTATCAATTATGTTGGCAAACATAATTTGCGAAAGAATCTGCTGGTGTACAGTTGCATTCGTTACTGGCACCAAAGTCTCGACACGCCGGTCAAGATTGCGAGGCATCATGTCGGCTGAACCGATATAGACAATTGCCTTGTCAGACGGCAGATCATACCCATTTCCGAAGCAGAAGACGCGGCTATGCTCGAGAAAACGCCCGACAATTGACTTCGCACGAATGTTATCCGAGAGACCCGGCACACCCGGACGTAGACAACAAATACCACGCACAATCAGTTCCACATCAACGCCCGCCTGACTGGCTTTATACAGCGCATCAATAATCTGTGGATCAACCAGCGAGTTCATCTTCATCCAGATGGCAGCAGGCTTACCAGCTTTCGCATTGCTGATCTCATCTTCAATGTGCTTGAGGATTCGCGCACGCAGCGTCAGCGGAGAAATAGCGATCTTCATTTCCTCGGCTGGCTGCGCATAGCCTGTGATGAAATTGAAGATATGTGCCACATCGCGCGCAATGTCGGCGTCTGACGTAAAGAACGACAAGTCAGTATAAATGCGCGCCGTGATCGGGTGGTAATTTCCCGTGCCCAAATGGACATAAGTGCGCAGCTTCTGATCTTCGCGGCGCACAACCAGCGACATCTTCGCATGCGTCTTCAGTTCGATAAAGCCGAAGACAACCTGAACACCTGCACGCTCCAGATCACGCGCCCACCGAATATTGGCCTCTTCATCAAAACGCGCCTTCAGCTCGACCAGCGCAGTGACTGACTTGCCAGCTTCGGCAGCATCGACCAGCGCACGAACAATCGGGCTGTCATTAGAAGTCCGATAAAGCGTCTGCTTGATCGCCAACACATCAGGATCAGCGGCCGCCTGGCGCAGGAACTGCACCACAACGTCAAATGATTCATAAGGATGGTGAACAACGATGTCCTTTTCGCGAATCGCTGCAAAGCAATCGCCCCCATGCTCGCGGATACGCTCCGGGAAACGTGGATTGTAAGACACGAATTTCAGATCATCCCGCGGAATCGAAACAACTTCCGAAATCATGTTCAGCGCCAGAAGGCCTTCCAGAACACTGATACGATTTTCGGAAACGCCGAGTTCCGTTGCGACGAACACGCGCAAGGCTTCCGGGATTTCTGCATCAAACTCGATACGGATCACCTGACCGCGACGGCGGCGCTTCAATGCGGTCTCAAACAGACGGACGAGATCTTCGGCTTCTTCTTCCACTTCAATATCGCTGTCGCGAATGATGCGGAATGTGCCTGCGCCGCGCACTTCATAACCCGGGAACAGACGACCGATAAACAAGCTCACCGCATCTTCAATTGTGATGAAGCGGAATGCATTCGTTTGTTCATTCGGCAGCTGGATGAAACGCTTCAGAGCAACAGGAATGCGCAACAGTGCCGTCATCGGATGACTATCGAGACGACGTGCCAATTGCAGCGCCATAGAGAACCCAAGATTGGGAATAAATGGGAACGGATGCGCAGGATCGATCGAAAGCGGCGTCAGAACAGGGAAAATGGTTTCAAGGAAGTGGTTTTCCAGCCAGTCTTTTTCATCTTTAGACAAAGCTGCCGGTCGAACGATCTCGATATTTTCTTTTTCAAGCTCTTCGCGAAGTATACGCAGACGGTCCTGCTGACCTTCCTGAAGGCGGCTGACTTCTTCGAGAACAAAATCTAGCTGTTCCTGTGGAGTGCGACCATCGGCGCTGCGCATGGCAACACCTGCACGCACCTGTGCCGCCAGACCCGCAATACGCACCATGAAGAATTCATCGAGATTGGCTGCAGAAATTGACAGGAAGCGCAGACGCTCAAGCAACGGCTGGCGTGTATTGCCAGCTTCTTCCAGAACACGACGGTTGAACTGCAGCCACGAAAACTCACGATTGACAAAGCGTTCCGGGCTTTGCATCAGTTCAGAAATCCTATCATCAATCAAAGCTTCGTGAGCATTCTGATCTTTTCCAAGATTCTTGTCCGTTGAAAGATCATTGGCTGGCTGAATGGTCAGATCAGTCGTATGTGGTGCCATAATGCTGTTTTCGTTCATTTTTCCTGTCCCGGCTTTCACCGGAAAATCCCGGTGCGACCATAAGCCTATGTCTGTCATATGACAGTTTGATAGCAAACCGCTTGAATTGTCTCCAGAATTGATGAAAACGCTTCCAGAAACAAGTCGTACGCGGTAAATGCTTGAAAAATAGCTTTCTAAAATTTGATGCCGCGACCCACAAGCTCCGGAGCATATCATGTCCGATCACATCATCCCGCACTTCCAGAACGACGCTGGACATAACTCCATCGAAATCGGCGTAAAGGAATTCATGTGCGTCGGCGCCAATCCGCCTTTCGATCATCCGCATGTTTTCCTCGACATGGGACATGAAAGCGAATCTGTCTGCCCTTATTGCTCGACGCTCTATCGCTACAACCCACAGCTTCACGCTGATGAAACTCTACCTGCCGGCTGCGTCTATGATGCGCCTGCGGATAAAGCTGCCTAAACATAAATGACGGCATTCGTGCCGCTGATATTATGAGCAGCTTGGTCAAGGGACGCATATTGATTTCAGGGGCCGGTGTTGCCGGTCTGAGTGCCGCGCTTGAATGTGCAGCGCGCGGATGGACTGTTCAGCTGGTTGAAAAAGCAAAATCCCTGTCGGAAGTTGGCGCAGGTTTGCAGCTGGCACCGAATGCGATGCGCCACCTTGAACGCCTCGGCGTTGCAAACCGCCTTTCCTCACGAGCCGTTACGCCAGAAGCACTCTATCTCATAGATGGGCGTAAGGCTCGCCCACTGCTCACCATGCAACTCGGCGACAAGGCATTCAAACGTTGGCGTCATCCTTATATCGTTTGCCATCGTGCTGATTTGCAAACAGCGCTGTTAGATGCCTGCCTTGAGAATCCAAATATCGAGATTAATCTCGATGCTGAGATTATTGGCCATAAAGCAGATCAAAACGGCCTCACCGCAACGCTCAGACGTGGTGGAGCAGGTGAAGATATTGCAGCGGCCTATCTGGTTGCTTGCGATGGTGTTTGGTCTGCGCAGCGCGCCACGGCCGGATATGATAAAGCACGTTTCAGCGGTCATATCGCATGGCGTACAACACTTGCAGCGGATGCCCTACCCTCAAGTTTCAGCGGCGCCGTACCGGAAAAAAAGTCCGTTTCTGCCTGGCTTGGACAGAAAGCGCATTTCATTGCTTATCCGGTAAAGGGCGGAGAGTTCTTCAACTTTGTTGCCATTACGACGGGTGAAAATCCGGGTGAGGTTTGGTCGAAGGCTGGTGAGCGTTCACGGCTGCAATCCATCTATGAAAACTGGAGTAAGCCCGTTCGTGATGTTTTGAACGTTGAAGATGAATGGACTTTTTGGCCGCTGTTTGAAATGGGCGATGCACAATTTGTTGGCCGTGATAGAACGATTTTTCTTGGGGATGCCTCTCATGCCGTCACGCCCTTTGCAGCCCAAGGTGCTGCAATGGCCATCGAGGATGCTGCTGCTCTCGCAGAAGCATTGGATAACGAGGATCAACAATCAGCGTTGAAGCGGTTTGATTCTGTACGAAAAGAGCGGATTGCAGCAGTCGCCAAACGCGGACAGATGAACCGCTTTGCATATCATGCAACGGGTGTTTTAGCGCTCGGTCGAAATATGCTTTTCACCATGCGCAGCCCAGATAGCTTTCTGAAAGATCTGGACTGGCTTTATGGTTATGATGCCATTCAGGCTGTGCGTGGTTGATTAAAAAGCAACGAAGACGTTCCTTTTACAAAACCTAGTTTCTCATAAAAAGGCACCAGTCTTTCGGGGCAATAAAGCTCAAAACTTTTCACACGTCGCAACTTTTCATGCGATAATATGCGTTGAATAATTGTTTTTCCAAGTCCATGACCGCGCGTTTTTTCTGCGACGATCACATCAAAGATCATCGCCTTGAAGGTGAAGTCGCTTAATACGCGTGCAAAGCCGATTATGCTTCCCTCTGCATCATAACAAAAAAGCGTCAGGTCGCAGTGGTCCAACATATGTACGACATCTTCAAATGATCGCGCTGCGGTCCACCATTCTTTGCTGTAAAAGTCATAAAATTCGCGTCGAGCCTCCGATGGTAAATTTTCAGACCAATGACATTGTGTCACGCTAGCCTCCTCCTTAAGAACCGTAAACCTCTTGCAACTTTGAAATGTTCGGCAACCGCGTTCAGCCTTGCGAAAAGTCGGACAAAAAATAGGAAACACCCGCCGTTATTAGCGGCGGGTGTTCTTAATAAAGCGATCACATTGCTTAGTGCAGAATCTGACTGAGGAATAACTTGGTTCGCTCGTGTTGTGGGTTGTCGAAGAACTCAGCCGGTGAATTCTGTTCAACAATCTGGCCCTGATCCATGAAAATGACGCGGTTTGCAACCTGACGCGCAAAGCCCATTTCATGCGTCACGCAGATCATGGTCATGCCTTCATCAGCAAGGCTGACCATGGTATCAAGCACTTCCTTGACCATTTCCGGGTCAAGTGCTGAAGTCGGCTCGTCAAACAACATCACTTTCGGGTTCATGCACAGCGCACGGGCAATTGCCACACGCTGCTGCTGGCCACCGGAAAGCTGGCCCGGATATTTATTGGCCTGTTCCGGAATTTTCACGCGCTTCAGATAATGCATGGCCACTTCTTCGGCCTGCTTCTTTGGCATTTTACGCACCCAGATAGGGGCCAGCGTGCAATTCTCCAGAATGGTCAGATGCGGGAAGAGGTTGAAGTGCTGAAACACCATCCCGACTTCGCGACGCACTTCATCAATCTTCTTCAAATCATTGGTGAGCTCAATGCCATCAACGATGATTTGCCCTTTCTGGTGTTCTTCCAGACGGTTGACGCAACGGATCATCGTTGATTTGCCGGAGCCTGAAGGGCCAGCAACGACGATGCGTTCGCCACGCATGACTTTCAGATTAATATCACGCAGCACGTGGAACTCGCCATACCACTTGTGCATGTTCTTGATCTCGATAGCCACTTCGGTCTTCGAGACTTCCAGTTTTGAACGGTCGATGTCGACACCAGGCTCAGATTGCGGGAGGGCGCTTTGTGCACTCATTTAAATTATTCCCTTTATTCTTATCGTTTGTGACCCGTGTCGAGCCGTCGTTCCATGAATATAGAGTATCGCGACATGGCGAAACAGAAAATCCAGAAAACGAAGCCCGCAAAGACCAATCCAGTTGCAGGTGTCTGTGGAGACGTCCAGTTTGCATCAGAAAAGTTCTGTCGGACAATGCCCAGAAGGTCAAACATACCGATGATATAAACAAGGCTGGTGTCTTTAAACAGACCAATAAATGTGTTCACGATGCCGGGTATAACCAGCTTTAACGCTTGTGGCAGGATAATGAGGTTGGTCTTCTGCCAGTAGCCCAGACCTAGTGCATCGGCACCCTCATATTGCCCGCGTGGAATAGCTTGCAACCCGCCGCGAACAACTTCTGCCATATAAGCTGACGCAAATAATGCCACACCGATTAATGCGCGCAGCAACTTATCGAAAGTGACGCCCGGTGGAAGGAAAAGCGGCAGCATAACGCTGGCCATGAACAGGACCGTAACCAGCGGAACACCACGTACCGTTTCGATGAAGATGATCGACATCGTCTTGATCACAGGCAGCTTGGATCGCCGCCCCAAGGCCAAAACAACCCCCAAAGGCAGGGAAACCGCAATACCGACAAATGACAAGACCAGTGTTACCAGCAGCCCTCCCCAAAGGGATGTTTCAACATAACGCAGGCCGAAAGAACCGCCAACCAACAAGAAGTATGCGATAACCGGAAACGCAAAGAAGAACAGAATGGCGTTGATGATCTTGTGCGGAATTTTCGGAATCAGCAGAGGAACAAGCAAAATCACGAACAATGCCGCAGTCAGATCAACGCGCCAGCGCTCTTCAAACGGATAGCGCCCATAAATGAACTGCTGATACTTCGCATTTACAAACGCCCAACAAGCACCTGACCAGCCCTCAGGCTGAACCCCACCCTGCACGACGGTTAGGCAAGCTGTACGATCAGTACCCGTCCATGCAGCATTGATAAACAGCCACTGGATCATTGGTGGCAAAAACCACGCAACAATCGCCAGACCAAAAATCGTCAGTGCTGCATCTGTAGGTGTGGCAAAAAGATTGACGCGCAGCCAATGCGAAAAGCCCTGCACTGAACTTGGCGGTTTTTCCCCCTCGACCATTTGTGTTCGGACATAATGGAGATTTGTGTTTTCCATGCTCATCTCTCCACCAATGCCATTTTCGCATTAAACCAGTTCATCAGGCCGGAAACGATCAGGCTGATGCTGAGATAGATCACCATCCAAATAGCAACGACTTCAACGGCTTGGCCCGTCTGGTTAAGGATCGTACCACCAACTGCAACCAGATCAGGATAACCAATTGCAATGGCCAGCGATGAATTCTTGATCAGATTGAGATATTGGCTCGAAAGCGGTGGAATGATAATGCGCAGAGCCTGTGGCACCACGATCAGGCGCATCGTTTGACCGGGCCGCAAACCAACAGCATAGGCCGCTTCTGTCTGGCCTTTATTTACACCCAGAACACCTGCCCGAACGGTTTCCGCAATAAATGAGGCAGTATAAAACGACAAAGCCAACAATAGCGCCAGAAATTCCGGCTTAACCTGCGTCCCCCCCGTCAGATTGAACGTTCCCAGCTTTGGCAGATCAAACGAGACCGGAAATCCTGTTACGATCAAAGCCAGTATGGGTAAGCCTATGATCAGGGCAGCAGCCACACGTACCGTATGGAACGGCTGGCCTGTCATAATTTGCCGACGCTTAGCCCAGCGCGCTACAAAAAACGAGGCAACAATCCCGAGGACCAAAGCAACAGGTAGCAACCATGCGCCCTCGCCCCAAATAGGCGACGGCATGAAGAACCCACGATTGTTGAGATAGGTCCCAAGTGGCAAGGAGAGACTATCTCGCGCCTGTGGTAAAACCGAAAGAACGCCAAAATACCAAAAGAAGATAACGAGCAGCGGCGGAATATTGCGAAATACTTCAACGTAAACCGTGCAGATTTTACGAATCAGCCAGTTGCGCGAAAGTCTTCCAATGCCAACCAGAAAACCGATAATTGACGCCAGAATTACACCCAAACTCGCAACATAAAGCGTGTTGAGCAAGCCAACCAGAAGAGCGCGGCCATAGGTGGAATCGCTATTATAGGGAATGAGCGTCTGGCTGATATCAAAGCCTGCACGCCCATTTAAAAAGCCAAAACCGGAAGCAATATTCGCGCGCTGAAGATTTGTGATCGTATTTCCTACGATCCAATAGATCGAACCGATAACGACGACAAACACCACGACCTGATAAAAAACGCCGCGCACTCGCGGGTCATAAAGGAGTGATGTGCCATTGTCGTTTCGGCGTTTGTCAGTTGAAGAATAGGAAGCCATATGTTCCCTGTTTTCTCTCGGCCACTGTTCTTGCTTTAAAATAGCTAACGATCCCGCCCCAATCGGAAAACCATTTTAGAGCCGTCGCAGAGATTACCGAAGATTGAGGCTCTGACCGTCCGAGACAGAGCGTTCATTAAACTATCCGATACGAGCGATTGGTATGACTTCCGCATACAAAGGTTTCTGGTAATGCAGAAGATCAGTGACCAATCCAAGAGCCGACAAATCCGGCGAGTGCTGCTGCACCCGCCGAAAATCAGTCTGAGCAGCAAGACCCGTTAACGCACAGGAATGCCGTATTGTAGACCACCCTTGTTCCACTGGGCGTTGATACCACGTGCAATCTTGAGCGGGCTACTGGCGCCAATATTCCGTTCGAATATCTCGCCGTAGTTGCCAACGCCATTGACGATCTTCACCACCCAATCATTGTCAAGGCCAAGATCGGTGCCGATCTTCGTATCCGCTTCCACACCAAGAAGACGCTTGATATCCGGGTTGTCGGACTTCTTCATTTCTTCGATATTGGCTTGCGTGATCCCGTATTCTTCGGCGTTAAGCAGTGCATTATGGGTCCAGCGGACGACATCTGCCCATTTAGGGTCTCCCTGACGAACGGTCAGACCGAAGGGCTCCTTGGAGATGATTTCTGGCAAGATGACGTGATCATCTGGATTGGCAAGCGCCAAACGAACCCCGTAAAGGCTGGACTGGTCCGTCGTGTAAGCGTCACAACGACCGGAGTCGTAAGCCGCATTGGCTTCTTCGATCTTCTCAAAGACAACGGGATTGTACTCCATTTTGTTGGAGCGGAAATAGTCGGCCATGTTAAGCTCAGTCGTCGTACCGGCTTGAACACAGATAGATGCACCCGACAATTGGAGTGCGGAATTGATACCTGACAGCTTCTTCGAATTAATCATGAAGCCTTGGCCATCAAAATAGTTGACACCAGCGAAGTCGAGGCCAAGCGCTGTGTCGCGGCTAATGGTCCACGTCGTATTGCGGATCAGGACATCAACTTCACCCGACTGCAACGCTGTAAAACGCTCTTTGGCGTTCAAAGGCGTAAATTTCACTTTTGTCGGATCACCGAAAATAGCCGAGGCCACAGCACGGCAATAGTCAACATCAAAGCCAGACCATTCGCCTTTGTCATTTGGAGCGGCAAACCCCAACAAACCGGTGTTGACGCCGCACTGCAAAAAGCCCTTGTTCTTTACATCAGAAAGCGTGTCAGCCGACGCTCCCGAAGCCGCGCAAAACAACGCCGCCGCACCCAATACCCCTGTCAAAACAGTCTTTTTCATCTGGCCTGCAACCTTTTATGTTCCCTGAGATCACCAGAAATATTCTGAGCGTCTCTGTTGCTTTATTTTTAGCAATAAGTTGAAAAATAAGAGCTTAGCTCCTCCCCAACCCACGCATTACGCAGACTGTCGCTCACCCGAAGCCGTTATCGGCTTTCTATATTTTATAGGTCAGCGATATCTGGCGCCTTCACAACCCTATCGAAGGCGAAATTTTGGCTTTGGTCAAGGGATTAACGTTGAGGAAAAAGTCGGAACGGCAAAAATAACCTATTCTAACATGCGCGTTTTTACATGATTTCCCAATTTTCGGCTAATGCTGTTCAATAAGATGAACAGCATTAGCCACAAAACTAATTCTTATAAATTCTATAATTATATCAATATATTATCGATAGTTTAGTGTTTTAACAATCGGGCTAAAAACTACAATTTTAGCTATTTCAAACGCGTGGCATCAACTTGTCACCCTCAAGCGAAAAAATAATATTTCGCGTCGCCATAAAGCGAGCAACCCACCATGTCGCGATAAAGCCAATTGCCAGTCCTGCAACGACATCTGTTGGATAATGAGCCCCTGCTGCGAGCCTGCTGATGACAAAAAGTAAGCAAACGGGGACAGTTAAAAAACGCCAGCGCGGGAGGAAAATCCATAGCGATGCGAGCATGATACCCGCCATCATAGAATGTCCTGACGGAAAGCTTTCATAGGAATGTTCACCGCGAAAAGGCGCGAAATACGCAGAACCGAGATCATCCAGCAGCAGCGGACGTGCACGCCCGATGACAAATTTGCCGATTTCTGTTGGAAAGCTGCCAACAACGATAGAGGCCAAGACCAGTGTAGCCCAGCTATGAAAGCGAACAAGCTTCTCGTGCACGACCAGGCGCATTGACGGGGAAAGCAGAAAAGCGGTTACCAACCAGACAGCCATTGCCACGCCGAGCCATACAATGGTGCGAATCAAATCGGTGATCACCCGAAGAATTTCCATGACGAAGAAATCGCTGTTCATTGCCGAGCGAACGATCTGCGCATCCCAAATATGAAGCACTAGAAGCACAAACGGCATCAACACCACGAGCGCTGTCATTTCCATTGTCCAGCTCGACGGCGCACCGGGATATGCCGGTTTTAGGAGTGCTTTTATGAGTTCTAATGCCGCGCGGACCGGATAGAAAATCGTGTTTGTGGCCTTACGCTCATTCAAATCAGGCATACCGGAATTACACTTCCTCTGGTTTACATTATCACTGTAACAAAGCTGCATATTGCATCCGCAACATACGGGCCTTATCCAATTCATTAGGACCATCCATCAGAACGGACACGAAACCTGTTTTTGCAAATTTGATCAGCAAACTTGCAGAAATCTCTGAAAGAGATTTGATGGATCAGCATGCAACATGGCCTGGAGGCAATTTCGTGACTAACAAACAGGACAAGAAAGAAAAGCTGGGCATAAACACGCGATTGACGCGGGATGGTTATGATCCACGCGATTATCACGGCTTCATCAATCCACCCGTTGTGCGCGCATCCACAGTTCTTTTTCCCGACGCCCAGACCATGGCAACTGGAAATCAGAAATATACCTATGGTACGCGCGGAACGCCGACCAGTGAAGCATTATGCAAAGCTATTGATGCACTGGAAGGTTCAGCAGGAACTGTGTGCGTGCCATCAGGCCTAGCAGCTGTCACAGTTCCACTCCTTGGCTTTTTGTCGCCTGGCGATCACGCGTTGTTTGTTGATTCAATCTATAATCCAACGCGTCATTTTGCCGATACAATTCTCAAGCGCATGGGAATTGAAGTCGAATATTATGATCCTGAAATCGGTGCGAACATAGCAGCACTTATGCGCCCCAACACCAAAGTCGTGTTCACAGAATCGCCTGCTTCCAACACTTTCGAAATTCAGGATATTCCAGCCATTGTCGAAGCGGCGCACACAGCTGGCGCCATTGTAATGATAGACAACACATGGGCGACACCGCTTTACTTCAAGCCATTGGATTTTGGCGTCGACATCAGCATTCATGCCTCCACGAAGTATCCTTCGGGTCATGCAGATATTTTGTTCGGTACGATTTCAGCAAATGAAAAATGCTGGCCACAACTGCTTGAGACCCACGGAACACTCGGGCTTTGTGCAGCTCCTGATGATGCATATCAAATCCTGCGTGGTTTGCGCACGATGGGTGTACGTCTTGAACATCATCGTAAAAGCGCGCTCGAAGTTGCTCATTGGCTCGAAAGCCATCCAGCAGTTGACCGCGTTTTGCACCCTGCCCTTGAGAGCCATCCGGGCCACGAACTCTGGAAACGTGATTTCAAAGGCTCATCAGGTGTCTTCGCTTTCGTGTTGAAGACCGGTTCACGGGCGCAAGCTCATGCATTTTTGAATGCGCTTGAAATTTTCGGCCTTGGCTATTCGTGGGGCGGATATGAGAGCCTCGCAAATGAGGTCGGGCTGAAAGACCGCACCGTCGCTAAGGACGATTATCCTGGTCCGGTTATTCGCTTGCAGATCGGACTTGAAGATGTGCCAGATCTGATTGCCGATCTGGAAAAAGGCTTTGCAGCGATCTGAGCCACATCTGCGACACGATAAAACGAACCCATCGCAGTCGATACTGATCGCGATGGGTTTCTATTAGATATTACTTGATATTAAATAATAATTTGCGTGCAATGATAGTGCTTTATTGGCTTCCCTTGCCCCCTTAAACATTTATACTTGAGGCTATCGGCAATAGAAAACGGCTTGGGACAGTGCAATTTCGTCACTTTATCAGAAATCATTTCAGCTCTTTTCTGAAAGCTATCCTTGCTTTTTTCGTCCTGACCGCTTCACTGAACCCAGCAAGTGCACAGGATGCCCCACTTCGACAGGTCAAAGTGGGCGTCTATGTCAGCGAACCTTTCGTCATCAAAGAAGGTGATACCTATAACGGTATGGCGGTTGATCTTTGGCGCGACATTGGCACACGTCTTGGATTGGTTTCACAGTTTGTCGAATATCCAAATTACACAGAACTGGTTAAGGCGGTTTCTGAAAATCAAGTCGACGCGGCCGTAACCAATCTCACAATCACAGAAAGCCGTGCGGAAGTCGTTGACTTCACGCATCCCTGGTTCGATGCCGGGCTACGTATTCTAATTCATACCGAGGCGGGGAACGAGTGGGGCGATCTTATCGGCGGGCTTGAGGATGCCGGGCATCTGGCAACTTATGCTTGGATTGGCATTGTTATTTTGATCGCCACAATCGCTCTTACTCTTTTTGACAGGCGATTTGACGAGCATTTCCCGCGCCGTTGGGTAGAGGGTCTCGCCGAAAGCTTTTATCATGTCGTTTCACTTGCGACGTCGGGGAAAAGCTCGCGTAAAAATCTCTTCGGTTGGGCCGGTCGAATATGGCAAGCATTCTGGCTCGTCTTCGGCATTGCCGTGGTCGCCTATGTCACATCATCGGTCACGAGCGTAATGACGGTTACGCATATATCCAACAAAATCGCTAACCTCGCAGACCTTCAAAATAAAACTGTTGGCGTGCGTACCGGGAGCATTGCACAACAGATGCTTACATCCCGATCCATTTCTACAGTCACTTTTGATCACCTGCCAGAAGCTGTTTCCGCGCTCACAAATGATGAAATTTCAGCGATTGTTGGTGATAGTCCAGTGCTAGCATATTACGCGCATAAAAATCCGAGTGAACCCATTGAGGTGGTTGGAAACACGTTCAGCCCTGATAAGTATGGCTTCGCTTTTCCACGCCAGAGCGATCTCGTAAAACCTGCCTCCGTGGCGATCATCAGCCTTCAAGAAAATGAAACTTTGAATGCTTTGAAAGTGAAATATTTCGGACCAGAAGAATAAACCAACACCTGAAGTCTGGCACCTTCACTTGTCCATTTCGCTTGAGCGTGAAATGCGTTAAATATCCATTCAGCGAATTACATTCTGACTTCAGGTGCGTTTTGCACCAAAGGAAACTGCTATGATGAACTGGGTTTTTGTATTGCAAGGCTTTATTGCTATCGGCCTCGCTGGGCTCGCTATTGCTGTCATTCTTCGTCATCGCAAATCCAAATAGATTTTACAAACAACGGAACTTACGTGCCCTGTTCATCGTTTATTAACCAATGAAGTTGTTCAGGAGAACCCGGATGAAACTTACGTTCAAAGCAGCACTTATAGCCTTGGGTGTATTCTCCGCAGGCGCTGCTCAAGCAGCAAACGCAATCGTCACAACAAGTCTGAATGTGCGAACTGGTCCCGGAACGGGCTATGCCTCGCTAGGCAGCATTCCAAGCCGCGCCCCTGTTAACGTGCAGGGCTGCACCTCGGGTTACGGATGGTGCCAAGTCAGCTATGGCGGCTTGTCTGGCTGGGCCTCTTCGCGCTACCTCGCGATGCGGGAGGGTGGTAGCAAAGCGTCCTCTGATAATTTTAGCCGCGACGCAGCGCTTATTGGTATTCCTCTTATCGCAGGCTTAGCTATTGGCGCAGCTGTCAATGATCGAAACGATCGTTGGGATCGCCGCGACTACAACCGTCGACATTGGGATCGGGGCCGCTGGGATCGCAACCGAAACTGGAACCGAGGTCGCCATTGGGACCGTCCACGCGGAAACTGGGATCGCCCTCATCGTGACCGTGGTCAAAGATGGAGATCAAACTCCAGCGATCGTGGAAATGGACCACGAGGAAAATAAACACTTGAAAAAACAAAACGCCGCAGATCATGCGGCGTTTTTCAATTCTGAATTATGTAATTTTGATAAAAGCCGTCCGCGAAAGCGCAGTCGCTTTTTGAAACAGTTCGACAGAACTCTTTGAGGTCAAAAATTATGAATTGAAAATTTAGATTATTAATGACGCTAAGTCATTGTTTTGATGGCGATCCCGACTGGATTCGAACCAGTGACCTACGGCTTAGAAGGCCGGTGCTCTATCCAGCTGAGCTACGGGACCTCACCATCAGAAACCGGCCATAGCACAAAGCATAAGGCCGGTAAAAGCTGTTAATGCGTCCAAGGCTGTGAACGATAGAAACTAAAATTATCCGAATAGGATACTTTGCGACGCTTCACTTCATGCGGTTCAATCACACGATAAGCGATACCATTGCGGGTAGCATATTCAATCGCATCTTCGCGGCTATCGAAGGACAGGCGAATCTGGCTCTTCATGTCACCCGAAGACGTGTAGCCCATAAGCGGCTCAACCTTGCGAGCGCTTTCTGGTTCATATTCCAGAAGCCAGTTATCCGTTTTGGCTTTACCAGACTGCATCGCTGTTTTAGCTGGACGGTAAATACGCGCAACCATTTGAAGAACCTTGATCTATATTCTTAAGCCCGATGACGGGCAGTAATTTTAACAACGGAATAGTTCACACGTCATACCATGTCAACGCGATAAAGGCGCACGTCACAGCATTGAGATGCGACATTGTTACTTGATAAATTCTCTTGAAAAATGGTCGGAGTGGAGAGATTCGAACTCCCGACCCTCTGGTCCCAAACCAGATGCGCTACCAGACTGCGCTACACTCCGATGCTTTGTAAGCGGCTCTTCCCTAGATAATCAGCGCACATAAAGCAAGTGCTAAAAGGAAAAACACAGATCTTTATTCACACACAGCTTGTTACGGGCCTTTGTTAACATTTCAGCATGCGTGAGGAACCAACAATTCGCTTAAGCGTTTTAAGGGCATCGTTAGAATTTCAGGAGTTCCAGAGTGAATCGCAACGGTCTTTATCTTATTATTGGTGCTCTTATCGTCGTGGTGGCGGGTTTTGCTGTTTACACCTATCAGGAGGAAACCAAGCCTTCCGGTATTGAAATGAAAATCGGTGAAGGCGGCGTTTCCATTCAGGAAAACTAATCCTTTAGAATGAGAAAGACGCGGCAATTTTGCGAAAAGTTGTGAGTCTAAATCGGTTGTAAACATATAAACCGATTAAGATTTCAAATGCTTACGGTTTGTGATGCAACGATTCTTCGCACTCCATGTTATTTGCCTGCCAAGCCAATGGAGGATCGAATGGACATCCAGACTTCAGATGCACTTTATCGCCGTCACGAAAATGAGTGGGCGGCAGTCCGCAATGCGTTGCAGCAAAAAGAAGCCAGTGAGAAACGCGTCGCTTCTGCTTCGAGCGTAAGTTTCTCGACGGAAAAGCCATCCGTACAGGAATAGACTGCTTTAGCACTTTCATTCAAAAACGCCGCGATTGCGGCGTTTTTTTATTGGCCGAACAGCGCCATGAAATCTTAAATTCAAGAAAATTCATTTGGGATTTTAATAGCCTCCGCTACTTGCTCCATACTGAAACAATTTCATCACCTTAGGATCAGGAAATGTCAGAGAAAAAAGTAGCAATCATCACAGCAGGCGGCAGCGGCATGGGTGCAGCCTCAGCCCGGCGTCTGGCGGCAGACGGCTTTGCCGTTGCTATCCTTTCGTCATCAGGTAAAGGTGAAGCCTTGGCCAAAGAGCTGGGTGGCATTGGCGTAACAGGCTCTAATCAGTCGGTTGATGATGTCAAAAAGCTCGTCGATCTGACAGTCGAAAAATGGGGGCGTATTGATACGCTCGTTAACAGCGCAGGTCACGGACCCCGCGCACCGATTCTCGATATTACCGATGAAGACTGGCACAAAGGTCTCGACACCTATTTCCTGAATGTCGTTCGCCCGAGCCGTCTCATAGTGCCATACATGCAAAAGCAGAAATCCGGTACAATCATCAACATCTCGTCGGCATGGGCATTTGAGCCAAGCTCGATGTTCCCGACATCAGCCGTGTTCCGTGCTGGCCTTGCTTCGTTCACCAAGGTATTTGCAGATACCTATGCTGCGGACAACATCCGGATGAACAACGTGCTTCCAGGCTGGATCGACAGCCTGCCCGCAACTGAAGAACGCCGCGACAGCGTGCCTTTACAGCGCTATGGCAAAAGCGAAGAAATCGCCGCAACTGTCGCGTTTCTTGCGTCAGAAGGTGCTGCTTATATCACTGGCCAGAACCTGCGCGTGGATGGTGGCCTAACGCGTTCTGTTTGATATTAGCCCCCGGTAACCAAATGCCAAGGAAGACATATTAGTGTCTTCCTGTAGCGATTCGGACAGGGGACAAGACATATGGCAACACGGAAACGGAGTTCCCGCCCTGCAAAACGCTCTACCGGGCGTTCGACCAGAGGCAAGGGTAATTCAGGTTCATCCGCGCCAGTTCTGGCACTTGGCGCCATTCTTGGGCTGGGTGCTTTCAGCCTGTGGGCCACGGCACAGCATAAGAGCCCGCAAGCTGCTTTCACTGCTCTTTTTCAGCGGCCTGCCCCAAAAGCCACTCCATCTGCTCCGGCCAAAACCGAAGCCAGACAACCTGTCGATAAAAAAAATCCCGCTAAAGATTATGCTGGTGCTGTTGGACCTGTCCCGCGCCCCGCAGTTGCTGTTGCGCCTTCTCAGTCTAAGCCTGTTCAGCAAGCCGCGATCCAAGCTCCAAAGCCACCAATGCCGACGCAAAAAGTAGCGCCTCCACCGCCACCTCCGGCGTCTGCTCGTGCATTGCCAATGCCGCCGCGCGGCACAAATACGCCAGCGCATTCGCCATCTGTGATCTACGCCCGCACAAAACTCACCATTCATAAAAATGCGTGGGATAAATCACCCGCTATCGGTACTGTCGAAAGCGGGCGCGAAATGCGCTCCTATGGCAAGACAGGCAAGTGGCATCGTGTTGTCGTCCCATCAACCAATATGATTGGCTGGGTGCATGAAGACGAGTTGCGCGGTGGCCGCAACAAACCAGATACTGCGCAAATGATGACGACAGGTTCGGTGACGAAGAAGTCAGAACCAGCAGCACCCGTACAGGTTCTGACCCAGAAGGCTCGCATTCAGCCACCAATGGCCGTTGGTCAGAAGAACTAATTTTTTCTGGCGGCCTTCGCCATGGCAGCGATTTGCGCGTCACCCGGCAAGTATTTGAACCCAATTGCAGTCAATGACGACGTATCGGCGACCATGTCGCCGAACAATTGTTCATAAAGCGTTTTTCTGCCGACCAGCGTCAGCAATGTTTTCATCATGAAGGCTGGTACAGAAATCAGTCTTGGGGGACGGCCCAGCGCTTCGCGGACTTTTGAAACCAGTTCGCGCGTTGAACGCGGTTCTGGCTCGGCCAAATGAAAGATTTTACCTGAGACCTGCTCTGATTGCGCGGTGGTAAGAAATGCGAGTGCGCGAGCAACATTCTCAAGCGACACAAAGCTGCGCCGATTATTGGCCGCTCCAAATGGCAGCGGCAAAGCTGTGTCGCAGAGCTTCATCAACGCTAGAAGGTTAGCACGCGCATCTGGCCCGTACACAAGCACAGGTCGCGCGATGACGACCTCTATGTCCGTCATAGTTAGGAGCGTAGCTTCTGCTCTTGCTTTGGCACGGCCATAATCGTCGCGCGGTAATAATGGCATATCCGGCATCAGCGGCGATGGATTGCCTGCGATTGTGTAGATTGTCGATACGAAGATAAAACGACGAACACCGCATTGCTTCGCTCTCTCTGCGAGCGCAATGGTCAGGCGGTGGTTGACGGCATCAAATTCATCCGCCTGCGGGCGTTCGGCACCAGTTCGATGCGCCAGAGCAGCACAATGAATAACGGTATCAACATCCGTGAAATTGGGTTCAGACAAATCATGGCGCGAAAGCGTGACAACCTCATGCCCCTCGCCCATCAACTGCTGAACAACAGCGCCACCGATGAATCCACTGGCTCCGGTGACAGCTACTTTCATGCCTTATCGTGACCAGATTCTGATAAAACCTGTGCAGCAAGCGTGCGGGTGATACGGGTCTTTTGCTCCATCGCCGCACGATCAAGTCGATCAACAATCTGGATCGCAGACAAAAGCGAACGCTCAATGCGGCTAACCAGATAACTCACCACATGCGGCTCTACACTGATCTGACGATCAGCGAAAAGCTTGTGAATGACGCCGCCAAGCAACATATCGTCCGGCTCTGCAATCTCAACAACCGTTGCAGCTTTAAGGCGCGATGCAAGATCTGGAAGTTTGACTTTCCAATTGGCTGGCAAAAGACGCGATGTCATTAGCAGCGATGGTCCCGGACCAAGAGCCGCGTTCTGACGAACGCTATTAATGAGATGAAACAGGCCGGTTTCATCAAAACGTGCACCACCGACATTATCAATCAGCACAGGATATTCAGCGGCACCATGTACCACTGTCTCACTGATGGATTTTGGATCAGCTAACAGCGCGCCTGTAGCAGCACGCCAGACTTCCGCGAGATGTGTTTTTCCTGCGCCCGTCGGACCAGCCAAAATCACCACCGGCGACACCCAATTAGGCCAGCGATCAATAAGGTCTACCGCCGCGCGATTTGACCCCGTGACCATAATGTCTTCACGGTGATAACCGGGCTGATGCTCAAGAGCGAGCGGAATCTGACGCGGTGCGTCACTCATCGCTTTCTCCTGAAAATCTCACCCGGTTACGTTCTAATTTCATTTCTCTTTGCCTGCATTGTCGCCAGCTTCAATCAGCAGCCCCTCATCGGGTTCAGAGCGCTTATAAACCGGATCATACATCGGAGAATGGAGATAGCGATTCAACGCAAAACGCACAAGCACCCCAACTGCCGCCGCGGCAGGCACAGCAACCAGCATTCCGGTGAAACCAAACAGAGAACCGAAGGCGAACAGAGCAAACATCAGCCAGACTGGATGCAGCCCTACGGAAGAGCCAACGAGCTTCGGCTGAAGGATATTTCCTTCCACGAATTGCCCCAGGAAAAACACGCCTGCGACAGCGACGATCATGATCCAATCCGGCCAGAACTGCACCAGTGCAACACCGATTGCGAGCGCCAGTCCGACGAAGGAACCAATATAGGGAATAAAGCTGATTAGACCGGCAAAAAAGCCGATCAGCAGGCCGAAATTAAGTCCCGTCAAGGTCAGGCCAATGGCATAATAAGTGCCAAGAATGAGGCACAACGTACCCTGCCCTCGAACGAAGCCGGCAACCGCTGCGTCCATGTCACGCGCGATGCCGCGAACGGTGTAAAGCTGCTTGCGCGGCACCCATGAATCGATGCGATCAACCATGCGATCCCAGTCGAGAAGCATGTAGAACGCGACCACCGGCGTAACGATGAAAAGACCCGCAATATCAATCAGAGATTTCCCCGAATTCCACAGGGACTGAAGCAATGTGGATAGAAAACCAGCCCCTTGCTGAAGCAGTGCGCTGAGGTTTTCCTGGATGGTGGAACTGTCAATCCCGATGTAGCGTTTGAGCCATTGCGAGTTTTCATTCGCCATAAGTGCCTGAAGCTGAGAGATGTAATCCGGCAGTTTGGCGATGAAATCCACAAGCTGCGTCGCAAGGATCGGAATGATGATCATCAAACCAACGACGAGTATCATCAGGAACAGCAACAAAATGAGGATGGTTGCGGCTAATCGCGAAAGCCCTAGTTTTTCAAGCCTGTCTGCGACAGGATCAAGAAAATAGGCCAGCGCCATACCAGCCACGAAAGGGAGCAAAACCGGGCTGAAAACGACCAGAAACAACAGGAAAATGATCAGCGTTCCAGTCCAGAACATGGCTTGACGACGCACGCTAGAGCCGGTGAAACCACCAACTTCGACATTGACGTGAATATCGCCATCACGCGCTACAGCTTTGGACTGCTGTATCGATTTGCTCGCTGTATCGCTCGTTTTCGCGCTTAGGGCCGCGGGTTTCTTGACCATGTTAATCCATTCTCTGCAAAGACAGGCCGGTAGCACTATTTGATCATATAGCTATATTACTATTTTTGAACGATGGCTGAGAAAGATAGTCGGTCCAACGCACAAACAATGCAATGCACATGCAAGAGACAAGTTCCAGTGCAAACGGGTGTGGTGACTATAAATCCTCACGGCAGTAATTTTCCGCAGATTCCTACGCTGTTTTGCGCTTTTCCGGCTCTGTGGCCTTGCAGGATAAGCCATCTCATGTCATTGCGCCCTTAAATATCCACTCCCAGTTTCAGGAGCAGGTCATGACCGTTGAAAATAACTCCACCCCAAAAAATGGACTGACCTATGCGGAGGCCGGTGTCGATATTGATGCGGGCAACCTGATGGTCGACAAGATCAAGCCGCTTGTTCGCTCCACACGCCGTCCCGGCGCTGATGGCGAAATTGGCGGTTTTGGTGGCCTGTTTGATTTGAAAGCCGCAGGCTTTAGCGATCCTGTTCTGGTTGCTGCGAATGACGGCGTCGGCACCAAGCTCAAAATTGCTATTGATGCAGACAAGCACGACACTGTCGGTATCGACCTCGTCGCCATGTGCGTGAATGATCTTGTCGTTCAGGGAGCAGAGCCACTTTTCTTCCTCGACTATTTTGCAACCGGCAAGCTGTCACCTGATCAGGGTGTAGCCATCGTTTCCGGAATTGCGGAAGGTTGTTTGCAAGCTGGTTGCGCGCTGATTGGTGGCGAAACCGCTGAGATGCCGGGCATGTATCGTGATGGCGATTATGATCTTGCGGGTTTTGCTGTTGGTGCCGCTGAGCGCAATCGTTTGCTGCCACAGGGTGATGTTGCAGAAGGCGACGTTATTCTTGGTCTTTCGTCTTCAGGCGTTCACTCTAACGGTTTCTCGCTTGTACGTCGCATTGTTGAAATTTCTGGTCTTGGCTGGAAATCCGATGCGCCGTTCGCAGAAGGCGAGACACTCGGCGAAGCGCTTCTGACGCCGACCCGCATTTATGTGAAGCCGCTGCTTGCTGCAATCAAAGCATCAGATGGCATCAAGGCGCTTGCACATATCACTGGCGGCGGTTTTCCAGACAATATTCCACGCGTGCTGCCGGAAGGCTTGGCTGCTGAAATCAATCTCAATGCAATCAACGTTCCTGCCGTGTTCTCCTGGCTTGCCAAGACCGGCGGTGTTGAGCCGCTTGAAATGCTGCGCACTTTCAATTGCGGAATTGGCATGATCGCCGTTGTCTCGCCAGACAAGGTTGATGAAGTCGTTGCAGCACTCGCAGCTGAAGGCGAAAACGTCGTCGCGCTGGGTCGTATGGTCAAGCGCGAAGGCGAAGGCGTTGTTTATCAGGGCACACTGAAACTATGAGCCGCAAACGGGTCGTCATTTTCATCTCGGGCGGCGGCTCCAATATGGAGGCGCTGATCCGCGCTGCTCAGGCGCCCGATTTTCCAGCTGAGATCGTCTCGGTTTTCTCTGATAAGCCCGATGCAGGTGGCCTTGCGAAAGCGCAGGCCGCGGGCATCGCAACACAGGTTTTCAGCCGCAAAGATTATGCCTCCAAGGATGCACATGAAGATGCAATCCTTGAGGCGCTTGCGCTGCTCAACCCCGATATTATCTGCCTAGCAGGTTATATGCGACTGTTGTCAGCTAAGTTTATTGCGCCTTATGAGGGCCGTATCCTCAATATCCACCCTTCTCTGCTGCCGCTTTTTGCCGGGCTTCACACACATCAGCGTGCGCTTGATGCTGGCATGAAACTCGCGGGCTGCACCGTGCATCTGGTGACGGAAGGCATGGACGAAGGCCCTATTCTGGCGCAGGCCGCTGTACCAATTATCGAAGGCGACACTGAGAGCGCGCTTGCGGCGCGCGTCTTGAAGGCAGAGCATAAGCTTTACGCACTTGCGCTCAGCAAATTTGCCAGTGGCGACGCAGAAACTGGCTTGTCACAAGATGCAATGGTTATCAGCGCTTAGCTTATCAGCATAAATAAGCGGTAATTTCATCACACCCTAATTTTTTTGTTAACAAAACTTTAATTCTCGCGAAAATGCCCTAATTGAGGTTCGTAAGGGAAGCTGCTTCGGCAGCCCTTGAGATTCGCATAAGCGTCTCTTCCAATATGTGTTTATTTTTAGAGGACAACATCATGTCTCTCCGTTTTTCGACTTCCTTCCTGTCGGCCATGGCTGTTGGTTCAGCTATCGCAATGACTGCTCCTGCCATTGCAGCTGATTATGTTGCTTCGCCTTCATCGGCGCGCACACAGCCGCGCTCCGAAGTCGGCACACTGTCCTGCGAGCTTTCACCTGCGATCGGTGTCATCATCGGTAGTCAGCAAGATGTTGATTGCGTGTTCAAGCCAGTTCGCGGTCAAGGGCCAGTGGAACGCTACACCGGCAACATCACAAAGCTCGGCGTTGATGTTGGCTTTGTAAATGGCGGCCAGCTTGCATGGGCTGTTTGGGCTCCAACCGTTCGTCCAGAAGGCGCGTTGAAGGGCCGTTATGTCGGCGCATCAGCTAACGCAGCTATCGGCATTGGTGCCGGTACCAACGTTCTGACTGGCGGTTCGTGGAAGACAATTTCGCTTCAGCCGATCTCGTTACAGGGCCAGAAGGGTCTTAACGCGGCTGTAGGTCTTTCGAAGCTCAAGCTGAACTACGCAGGCTAATTCAGCTCTGTAAATTCAAAGCCCGCGTCGAACATAAATTCGGCGCGGGCTTTGTTTTAGATATTTAACGCGCATCCGGAAAACCGATTCTCACTTTTCGGGATGCGCTTTAAGCGACTTTTCTCACCCATATTTTCGTGTCGTGAACCGCCAAACCACCATAAGGGGCGGCAGGTTCAGCACCGATCAGCGTATTGATCCCCTCACCGCGCTCAAATGTCGAATTCGGGAAAATTCCCTCGGACACAACGACACCGCGCTTCTGACCAGCCCGCAGCACGGCGTGAAGAACTACTTCCCCGCGATGATTGCCAATTTCGATCCGTTCACCGTCCGCAATATCAAGTTGAGCCGCATCATCCGGGTGAATGAGAAGCTCTGGCCTGATTTCCTTGGCAAGTGACGTTGCGGTTTCGGCAAAGGTCGAGTTCAGGAAATTATGCGCCGGAGAAGTCGCAAGGCGGAATGGGTGCTCTGCGTCCACAGCCTCGATCACATTCCAGTGGTCCGGAAACTCGGGCATTTTGTGATGTGGACCTTGCAGCCCCATCACTTCCGGCGGCTTATTGGGTGATGGACTGCCCGTCCAATCCGGTTTGAAACGGAACTTGCCATCAGGCCATTTGAAACCATTGATGTAATGCGCTTCTTCAAAGGGCGGCTGTAAATCGACAAACCGCTTTTCTTTAAGTTCATCGAAATGCGGCAGATCGCTGTTGGCATTCATATTGTCAATGAGCGTACGCTCGTCGACATGAAAGCCGGGTAGATGCGCGACGCCCAGTCGATCAGCCAATTCGTTGATGACAAAGATATTAGGACGCGCTTCGGCAAGCGGTTCGATCAGCTTTGGGCCAAGCACCACATGCTGTTGGCCACCGCCACGATAAATATCATCATGTTCGAGGAAAGTAGTCGCGGGTAGCACAACATCAGCCATTTTAGCCGTATCCGTCATGAACTGCTCGTGCACGGCGACGAACAAGTCTTCTCGTGCAAAGCCTTTGCGCACAAGGCGCTGTTCCGGCGTTACGTTCATCGGATTGGTGTTCTGGATAAGCATCGCCATGACGGGCGGACCACCATAAAGCGCTTCGCTATCGCCTGTCAGAATACGCCCGATCTTCGATTGATCGAGAAAACGCAGGCTTTTATCCTGCATTGCGCTGCCTTCGATCTCGCGCTTGTCCATCTTGAAGATGCCAGCATTGGAGTGAAACGCACCACCACCCTCATATTGGAACGCGCCGGTAACACACGCAATTGATGCGGCAGCGTGCATGTTCACAGCACCATTGCGCTGGCGGGTAAAGCCATAACCAAGCCGGAAATAGGTGCGCTTGGTTTTGCCAACCAGATGCGCAAAAGCTTCGATTTCCTCGACACTCAAGCCGGTAATCTCAGCAGCCCATTCTGGTGTGCGGGAGGCAAGATGCGCTTCCAGTCCTTTTGGATCGTCCGTATAACGGTTGAGATAATCCCAATCGGCAAGTCCATCGCGAAACAGCACATGCATGACAGCGCAAGCAAAAGCGCCATCTGTGCCGGGTTTCAGCACAATGCCCATATCTGCCTGTCGCACCGTCGCATTGGCATAAATGTCGATAACGACAATCTTCGCACCACGATCTTTGCGCGCTCGCACGGCATGGGTCATTACATTGACCTGTGTGGCCGCAGCATTGGTTCCCCATATAACGACAACGTCAGCCTTTGCCATTTCGCGGGGATCTGGACCAGTCAGACTGCCAGTTCCGGCAAAATAGCCGGTCCATGCCATATTGGTGCAGAAGCTATCGAACTGGTTGGAATAGCGCTTGGCATAACGCAAACGGTTGATGGAATCGCGCTGCACCAGTCCCATCGTTCCAGCGTAATAATAGGGCCACACGCTTTCGCTGCCATATTGCTCTTCAGCCTTGATGAAGCGCTCGGCGATCAGATCAAGCGCCGCTTCCCATGATGCCTGCTTCCATTCACCATCACCCTTACGTCCGGCGCGAATAAGCGGATGTTTCAAACGATCCGGGTGATGAACGCGTTCAGCATAACGCGCAACTTTGGCGCAGATAACGCCAGCGGTGTAGCTGTTGTCTTTCGCACCGCGCACACGACCGATTGTGCGTTCATCCAGCAGCTCAATATCGAGCGCACAGGTGGATGGACAATCATGCGGACAGGCGGAATGACCAATGGTGATATTTGATTTGGCGGACGTCTGGCTCATAATACTTTTTTAGCGCAATCGCTGTTTGGCAGAAACGAATTTCTGATGATTTGCGCCGCCTGCGACGAAATAGATTTTTATGAAAGCCGCAAGGTAATTGCGCCGAGGACGATCAAACCAGCAGCGAGAACACGCGGCAAGCCAACCTTCTCTTTGAGAATGAACGCGGAAATTAGAATACCAAACAGAATTGCCGTCTCTCTGAGCGCTGCGACAACAGCAATGGGCGCCATGGTCATCGCCCAAAGAGCTAAACCATAAGACAGCAACGTGCCTATGCCGCCGATCAGCGATGGTCGCCAATGGTTGCGAATATATTGGATGAAGCGATCCGGCTCACGATACAGCGCCCAGAATCCGAGCGGAAAGGCGTTTATCAAAAACAGCCAAAGCGTGTAGGATAATGTATGGCCCGATGCCCGGACTCCAACACCATCGATAATAGTGTAAGCCGCAATGAAACCAGCATTGGCAAGCGCCAGCAACGCCGTTTTGCTCGACGTACCGCCATTGCGCCGACGCGCCTCCAGCGCCATGGCAAGCACGCCAGCGCAAATCAGAACGATACCAAGCCAGCTCCCCCAACCCATTGCCTCGCCGATAAGCGGAAAACTAACAATTGCCACCAGCAAAGGCGGTGTCCCGCGCATGATCGGGTAAGCTTCGCTCATGTCACCCGATTTATAAGCGGCCGCAACCAGCGACATGTAGAATATCTGCGTGATCGTGGACAGCCCGATAAATTTCCAGCTTGATGGATGTGGCAGCGGCAGAAACGGTAGAAAAAACAGTGCTATAAGTCCTGCAAATCCGACCACGCATGCGGCGGCAAAGAATTTATCACTGCCTCCCTTAACGATAGCGTTCCAGCTCGCATGAAAAAATGCGCCACAAAGGACAATCAGCAGAACAGTACCGGACATAGAAGACACGACTCAAGCAAGAGCAGATGATGAAACTTATATGTCATATTTGATGAAGCGGGGATATTGCCGAAAGCGACAAGGCATGAAACAAGCGCAGACATGAATTATCGCCACGCCTATCACGCCGGAAACTTCGCTGACGTCGTCAAACATGTCATCCTTTCCCGCATCGTCGAATATCTCAAGCGCAAGGATCAGGCTTTTCGCGTGATCGATACCCATGCGGGGATCGGACTTTATGATCTGCGTGGTATTGAAGCTGAAAAGACAGACGAATGGAGCGGCGGTATCCGCCGCGTATTCGACGCGTTAGACAAAGGCGAAATCCCGCCACAGGCAATCGAACTGCTTCAGCCCTATCTCGACGCTGTGCGCGCGGTTAATCCAAAAGGTGGACTGCGGCATTATCCCGGCTCGCCCCTCCTCACGCGCCATCTCTTGCGTAAGCAGGATCGTCTTTCAGCTATAGAGCTCCATCCGCAGGACGCCAAAAAGCTCTCCAAGCTTTTTGATGGCGATTATCAAGCACGTGTCATCGAGCTTGATGGATGGCTGTCGCTTGGCGCACATATGCCACCCAAGGAAAAGCGCGGGCTGGTTCTGGTTGATCCGCCATTTGAGATTGCGGGAGAATTTGATCGTCTCGTCGATGGTTTGGTCAAGGCCTATAAGCGCTTTCCCGGCGGAACCTATGCTTTCTGGTATCCGGTCAAGGATCGCAAGGAAATTGAGCGTTTTGCAAGAAGCCTTCGCGAAACGGAGATTGCCAAGATCATGCGGATTGAGCTTTCGATTCGCGCGCCTTCATTAGAACCAAGGCTTGATGGAACTGGAATGATCGTCGTCAATCCGCCCTACACACTCGAAAGTGAGATGCAAATCCTGCTTCCCTGCCTTACCAAATTGCTTAGCGAAGAAAAGGGAGGCAATTTCAGCATGCAATGGATACGTGGTGAAGCGGATCGCACTTGACCGTCGCCCCTTGCTGAATGAAACTGCACCTAAGCCAATTTAATGAAACGAGCTTCATGCTCGAATTGTGAGACAGGATAGAGACATGCAACGCAAGTTGGATCGCATCGGACAGTTTTCTCGAGCAGCACTTCTGGCTGCATCGGTTCTTCCTCTGACGTTCGCTTCTATGCCAGCAAGCGCTGCCGATTATCTGAGAACTGCACCAGTGGCAGCTGGCGATGCCGGCCTTTGCAATCAGCAGAGCGTTTTGCGTCGCGTGGTTTCTGATTTTGGATATCAGGTTCGTCATGTTCCACACCTGCCGCAGGTTGGAATCTCAGCGATGAGCGATGTTCGCCTCACCCGCTATGAACCGAAGAACAATTCAGCTCAGATTGAACGTACTTATTGTAAGGCAACAGCTGTACTCAGCGATGGTCAGTACCGTCCGGTCTGGTACATGGTTGAAGAAGGTCAGGGCTTTGCTGGCGTCGGCAGCAATGTCGAATTCTGTGTCGATGGTTTCGACCGCTGGTATGTGTTTGACGCAAGCTGCCGCGTTCTGCGTTGATAGCCCCGATGTTGCGTAAACTGGCGGTGACTTCAGCCGCCATTCTTACAGCTTCTTTCGCAGTACTCCCAACAATGGCGCAAGATCGGGGCGATATCCGCCCCGGCAATTTCGATTTCTATGTGTTGTCGCTGTCATGGTCACCAAGCTATTGTGCTTTAGAAGGACCGCGCGCGAACAAACAGCAATGTAGCTCATCCCGGCCCTATGGCTTCGTTGTTCATGGTCTTTGGCCACAAAATGAATGGGGTTATCCCGCTAATTGCCAGTTTGACAATGCACGCAGCCGAGGCAGCTTTGTCCCTCGTCCAATCATCTCAAGCGTTTCCGACATTATGCCGTCAACCGGTTTGGTCGCGCACCAATGGCGCAAACATGGAAGCTGCTCTGGCCTGTCCCAAAACGATTATTTCGCAACAGTTCGTCAGGGCTATGAGCGCGTAAATATTCCGCCAAGCCTGCGTAATCTGACTTCCAGCAGACGAGTCGATCCGATGCTGGTAGAAAAAGCATTTGTTACAGCCAATCCCGGAATGAAGCCGGACGGCATATCTGTTTCCTGCAAGCGCAACTATCTTCAGGAAGTTCGAATCTGCATGACAAAGGATCTCAAATTCCGCGCGTGTGAGCAGATAAATGCGAATGCGTGCCGCAGCCGTTCGGTTATGCTGCCAGCAACAAGATAATCTTAAACCTCAGGAATAATGATGACCCAGATCCTTTATTCGCCGGCCTCACCCTACAGCGCCAAGGTACGCATGGCAGCGACTTATGCTGACATTCCATTTGAAAGCGTGGTCGTGACCACCTCGGCTGAGCCAGAGAATCTGGTCAATGCCAATCCGCTCGGCAAAATACCAACCTTAATTACCGATGATGGTAAATCGGTTTTCGACAGCCGTGCGATCATGCAGTATCTCAATCGTGTTTCCGGAAATAAGATTTTTCCGCGCAATGCTGAAAAGCGCACTGACGCGGAGCGCTATGAAGCAATCGCTGATGGTCTGGCTGATGTTTTGCTGGCCCATGTTTATGAGCGTCGCGCGCGCCCTGAAGAAAAAGTGCACCAGCCATGGCTTGGCCTGCAATGGCGCAAGGCAGAACGGACGCTGGACCTTCTGAATGAAGCTCCGCCACGTCTTGCTGGCAAGCTTCACGGCGGCCATCTGGCCGTAGCTGCAACGCTTAGCTATCTCACTCTACGCTTTGGAGATAAGTGGGAGCGCGGTCGCCCAAAGCTCAAGCGGTGGATGAAGCGATTCGACGAACTACATCCAGAATTGGTCAAGCTTTTACCGCAAGGCTAAAAACTCAGACAACAAAAAACCGGGCAGTTTCCTGCCCGGTTTTTTGTTCAATTACATAGTAATTAGAACTTGTAGCCGATACCGACGCGGATGTCCTGCGTGTCCAGCTTGTCACGAACAGTCGTACCACCAAGATCGTAGTTCTTGTTGCCAAACTGGGTGTAGCGGTATTCTACGCGACCAAGAATGTTTTCGGTCAGCTTAGCTTCCATACCAACGCCTGCAGTCCAACCAACGCGGAACTTGCTTTCGTCATCGTTATTGCCCGAAAGCTTAACCTGCGAACCAGCAACACCTGCGGTGATGTATGGCAGAACTGGGTTCATGTCATAACCAAGACGGCCACGGAGCGAGCCTTCAAAGCCCTGCTTAACCTGAAGACCATCACGGGATTTTTTAGCTGCCGAGTAACCTGCATCGCCTTCAACACCGTATACGAACTGGTCCTGCTGGAAGTTCCAGCCTGCGTAAGCGCCACCCTTCCAGTCGTCAGGCTTAACAGTGATGTTGCCGCCAGGAACTTCGTTCTTCGACTTGTTCCAGCCGTAGCCGAGGTACAGACCGGTGTAACCACCAGCCCAGCTTGCCTGAGGAGCAACTTCAACTGGAGCAGGAACAGGAGGCTGTTCCATGATTGCGTCAGCTGCGAAAGCAGTTGCAGAGAACGGCAGCAGCGCAGCCGAGGCGATTACGAGAGACTTAAGAGTGCGCATTGCATTCTCCTTCATTAAATTACCTTTAGCGCGGTCCCTTATCGGGCGGGCAGCAACTTGGGGAGCAGTTGACCCATGCCGCGCTGACAGGAACGACATATCGACGATAATTGCGGCACGATCTGCTCCGTCGTGTGGAGAGAACCTGTCGAGAACATGGCAAAATTGCGATGTTGCATTCTGGCAACGCCCTCATACCACCCCTATATAAATCGGGAGGCTTAAGATAATTAGAAATTTACGGGATAGTCGCCAACTGAAACCACTGAATTTATTAGTCTTTTGTCAGCAGTCTGTGTGAGCCCCACTATTTTCCGCTACTTTTTTCCGGCAAAATGGCATGAATAACGACAATGAATCACGATAAGGAAGTGTTTACCCTGTTGGAAACTCCGCAAACCATTTCGCTTGCAAATTGCCCTGTTCTTGTGACCGGCGGTGCGCGACGCATCGGCAAAGCGATCGTTCATGATTTAGCAGCGCATGGCTTTCCAGTGGCGATTCACTGTAATCGCTCGGTTAAAGACGGCGAACAACTTGCAGGGGAGATTCTGGCGAATGGCGGAAAAGCCTGTGTTGTGACTGCTGATCTCGCGAACGAAGATGACGTGCGCGGATTGGTGCAACAGGCATCAACACAGCTTGGACCGATTCGTCTGCTTGTTAATAACGCGTCACTCTTTGAAGACGACCGTGTTGGCAGTCTTGATATTTCATTGTGGGATCGCCACTTTGCTATTCATCTTAAAACGCCGGTTATGCTTGCCGAGGAAATGGCAAAAGCGCTACCGGAGAATCTGGATGGGCTTGTGATCAACGTGATCGACCAGCGCGTTTGGAAGCTCAATCCGCAGTTTTTCTCTTACACGCTTTCAAAGGCTGCGCTTTGGAATGCTACAAAAACACTCGCACAGGCGCTTGCACCGCGTATCCGTGTCAATGCTATTGCCCCCGGCCCCACTTTGCCGAGTGAACGCCAAAATGTGGAAGACTTTGAATTACAGGTCAGCCGTTTACCGCTGCAACGTGCACCCGACCTGTCGGAATTTGGACGCACTATTCGCTATTTCTGGGAAAACCGCTCCGTAACAGGCCAGATGATCGCACTTGATGGCGGCCAGCATCTGGCATGGGAGACGCCGGACATAGCAGGAATTAAAGAATGACCACACCACGCAAATTCAATGATGATGCTTCTTCGCACCTGCTTTCTGATAGTGAGCAGGATGTGGCAGATATTGTCATGGATGATGCGGATATCGACGATGATGATTCTTTAGATGAGACGCCCGCTGTCGCTTCAGTTGCTGATTCTATTCAATGGGATTCATCGGACGGTTTACCGGATACGACAGGTCTGAGTGGCGCAGACATTATCAGCGCTTTCGTTAAGCACCTGCCGAATAATCCAGGCGTTTATCGCATGTTCAACAGCGCGGGCGACGTGCTTTATGTCGGCAAAGCCCGCAGCCTGAAAAAACGCGTTTCAAATTATGCCCGCGGTGTCGGGCATTCCAACCGCATTACCCGCATGATCGGCGAAACCGTGACAATGGAGTTTGTCGTCACGCGAACTGAAACAGAAGCGCTGCTTCTTGAAGCGAATCTCATCAAGCGTTTGCGGCCGCGCTTTAATGTTTTGCTCCGTGATGACAAATCGTTTCCTTACATCTTGCTGACTGGCGGCCACCGTGCACCGGGCATTTTTAAGCATCGTGGCGCACGCACACGCAAAGGTGAGTTTTTCGGACCATTTGCATCTGGCGGAGCTGTCACACGAACCATTAACGCGCTTCAGCGCGCCTTTTTGTTGCGCACTTGTACAGATTCGGTTTTTGAAACCCGCACCCGCCCCTGCTTGCTTTATCAAATCAAACGTTGCTCTGGTCCATGTACGCATGAGGTCAGCGACGAGGACTATGCTGAGTTGGTCGATGAAGCGAAGGCCTTTCTTTCTGGTAAGAGCCAGAAGGTGAAAGACCACCTCGCCGCAGCAATGCAAGCAGCATCGGCCGATCTCGATTTCGAACATGCGGCTGTTTATCGGGATCGTCTTGCCGCACTCTCGCATGTTCAGTCACATCAGGGTATCAATCCCCAAACCGTTGAGGAAGCGGACGTCTTTGCCATTTATCAGGATGGTGGCATGACATGCATTCAGGTCTTCTTCTTTCGTACGGGCCAGAACTGGGGCAATCGCGCTTATTTTCCAAAGGCCGACAGTTCGCTTAGCGCTGCCGAAGTGCTTGGTGCGTTCCTGTCCCAGTTTTACGATGACAAACCTTGTCCAAAACTCATTCTTCTATCGGAAAGCATCGAAGATCAGGAGTTGCTCGGAGAAGCGCTTTCATCGCGGGCGGGCTACCGTGTGCATGTCAACGTTCCGCAGCGCGGCGAGAAGAAAGAGCTCACTGATCATGCTTTGACGAACGCGCGCGAAGCGCTTGGCCGTCGTTTGGCGGAAACATCCTCGCAAACACGCTTGCTCAAGGGGCTCGCCGAAGCTTTCGAATTGCCAACAGTTCCACGTCGCATCGAAGTTTATGATAACTCGCATATCATGGGCACCAATGCCGTGGGCGGAATGATCGTGGCTGGGCCGGAAGGCTTTGTCAAAAATCAGTATCGCAAGTTCAATATCAAATCGACAGACATTACGCCCGGCGATGACTTTGGCATGATGCGAGAAGTGATTGAGCGGCGTTTTTCGAGACTGGTCAAGGAGCATGGCGAACCAGAGCCTGTAAGCGATGTCGAAAGCAACGATGCTTTCCCAGCATGGCCTGACCTCATTCTGATTGATGGTGGTCAAGGACAAGTCGGTACTGTCAGGCAGATTTTAAGCGAACTCGGCATCGGCCACCTTGTTACGGCCATCGGCATTGCAAAAGGCGTGGACCGTGAAGCTGGGCGCGAGCGTTTCTTCATTGAAGGTAAGCCGCCATTCACATTGCCGCCGCGTGACCCCGTGCTCTACTTCATCCAGCGCATGCGTGACGAAGCACACCGATTTGCAATCGGTACGCATCGTGCAAAGCGAAAGAAGGATTTTGTGGCCAATCCGCTTGATGAGATTTCGGGAATCGGTCCGTCGCGCAAGCGCGCGTTGCTTCATCATTTTGGGACTGCAAAAGCGGTATCCCGAGCTGCCGTTGAAGACCTCATGCAGATTGAAGGTATTTCAGAGGCTATGGCAAAGACCATTCACGATCATTTTCATGATCGATGACGTAATTTTGTCCGGGTTTGGGCGAGTAATTCTCCACAGGCGTCATTACGTCCATAAAGAACACATGAGCAGGTGTTGATTTTCTTAGTCATCCCTGATGTTGTGCACCAGCAACGGATACGGCGGTACAATGCGGAAAAATCACACTCTCTCCCTACCAAACATACTGACTTACGCTCGGATTATTGCCGTGCCGCTTGTCGTTTTATGTTTCTTCGTAGAGGGACGACTTCAATCGAGTGATAATTCGCGTTGGGCCGCACTGGCAATTTTTGCAATTGCCAGCATTACAGACTTTTTCGATGGCTATCTCGCACGTATCTGGCAACAGACGTCAACGATTGGCCGTATGCTTGATCCGATTGCCGATAAGCTTCTGGTATCGGCCTGCCTTCTGTTGCTGGCAGCTGATGGCACCATCGCTGGATGGACGCTGTGGGCCGCGATTATCATTCTTTGCCGCGAAATTCTTGTGTCTGGCTTGCGCGAATATCTTGCTGAACTCAAAGTCAGTGTTCCAGTGTCAAAATTAGCAAAGTGGAAAACCACTGCGCAGATGGTTGCTTTGGCGTTCCTGCTCGCTGGTCCTGCCGGCGAGAAAATCCTGCCCTTCACTACAGAAATCGGCATTATTCTGCTCTGGATTTCGGCGATTCTAACGCTTTACACCGGCTGGGATTACTTCCGCGCTGGCCTCAAGCACGTCATGGACTAAGATCATGCACATAAAGCTCGTCTATTTTGCTTGGGTGCGTGAAAAAATCGGCAAGGGCGAGGAAGTTATTGAGCTTCCACACCAGACGATCAGCGTTAGCGACCTTATTGCTCATCTGAAAACGCTTGGCGAAGAATATGAAGCAGCATTCGAGCATGAAAACGTCATTCGTGCTGCGATCAACCAAGAACATGCCGAACATGATGAAATCATTCGAGATGGCAATGAGGTTGGGCTTTTTCCGCCTATGACAGGCGGATGACATGACCAAAAGCAATGACTGCTATCTCTGCATTCGCGTACAGAGCACTGACTTCGATCTTACCGAGGAAATAAGGAAACTTGGCGAAGGTCGCAAGGACATCGGCGCGATTGTCAGCTTTACTGGTCTTTGTCGCGATGAAGGTGGCACGCTTTCTGCGCTTGAACTTGAACATTATCCAGGCATGGCTGAAACTGCAATTCAAAGCATTGCTGACGAAGCGATCAAACGGTGGCCCTTGTCCGGCGTTTCGATCATTCATCGCTATGGGTTGATAAAACCGGGAGAAAATATCGTCCTTGCTGTAACCGCATCGTCTCATCGACAGGCCGCTTTTGAAGCAGCCTCCTTCCTTATGGACTTCATGAAGACTGATGCGCCGTTCTGGAAACGGGAACATTTACTCGACGGCAACAAGGGTAATTGGGTCGAATCAAAGGTGGCAGACGACCACAGCCGTGAGCGCTGGCAGAAGCGCTGAATGCAGCATTTGTTTCAACACGATGCCGCAGATAAAATTCTTTTTCGCATACAAAGAGTTTCTCGGTTCTAATTTAATGCCGAATTAACTATTTAACCCCCTAAAATATAGGCTAATTTGTAAGGTGTGTGACTACGCTGCCACAATTTTCACATGATGCCGCGCTTATTGTTTGCGCAGTGACTGTTGATGCTTTTGAGTGAGCGAATGTGACAATCAAAAGATTGTCTGAGCAGCTAAAAGTATGAAACAAAAAGTTTGGGGGAACGAAAGTTTCGAATTGGCAATGCTAAAAGGACTGACGAAAACTCTTTCAATCGTGGCAGCACTTACTGCTGGACTGGGTGCATTCGGTGCAGCGGCCATGTTTGTGACAACCTCCATGCCAACGGCAAGTGTTGCTGCTGAAAAGACAATCAGTGGCAAAGTGATGTATCGTGAGCGCATTGCACTTCCTCCGGAAGCACACCTGATCGTGCAGCTCACAGATGTTTCCCTTGCTGATGCACCGTCAAAGATTATTGCTGAAACAACGGTTAATACATTGCAGGGCGTACCCATCCCTTTCGCAATTAGCTTCGACACTGACGAGATTGAACCAAGCCATAATTACGCTTTGCAGGCGCGCATCGTCGCCGGTGATACATTATGGTTTGTGAATGATGAGCGCTATTCGATTGACCCGAAGAAGCCCGACGATTCCATTGAGATTAAAGTTGTAATGGTTCGCAAAAGCTCGGATGAATCAACCGCCATTGGGATTGAAGGCAAAGACTGGCTCGCTGAAGACATACAAGGTGGTGGAGTCGTAGATACTGCGCAAACCACACTCCTTGTCGACTCGGATGGCACTGTGAGCGGTTCAGGCGGATGCAACCGCTTTATGAGTAAGGCGACAATCTCAGGCAGCAAAATCTCCTTTGCCGAAATCGGCTCCACTTATATGCAATGCCCGCCTGCCCTCATGAATCAGGAGCGCAAGTTCCTAGATATACTCGAAAAGACACGTTCGTATAAAATGGATGCTGGAAAACTCGTCCTGATTGATGAAGGCGGCGACGAATTAGCAAGGCTTGCTCAAAGCCTTTAACACTAAGAAATATCAATACAAAAAAGCCCGGTCTCGCGACCGGGCTTTTTCAATTCATCTATCAGCAATTAGCCGACGATTTCGGTGCCGGAGAACCAGTAAGCAATTTCTTCAGCAGCGGTTTCAGGAGCGTCCGAACCGTGAACCGAGTTTTCGCCAATCGACAGAGCAAATTCCTTGCGGATGGTACCAGCGTCTGCGTTTGCAGGGTTGGTTGCGCCCATGATTTCACGATTCTTGAGAATGGCGTTTTCGCCTTCGAGAACCTGAACGACTGTTGGGCCGGACGACATGGATTCAACCAGTTCACCAAAGAAAGGACGTTCTTTGTGGACAGCGTAGAAGCCTTCAGCTTCACGGGTGCTCATCCAAACGCGCTTGGAAGCAACAACACGCAGACCAGCTTCTTCAAGCTTGGTGGTGATCGCGCCGGTCAGGTTGCGGCGAGTTGCGTCAGGCTTGATCATGGAGAAAGTACGTTCGATTGCCATTATGACACCTTGTATGATGGAAAATTCGGAAAGTGAGGCTCTATAGCGTTGATAGGCCCGATTGCCAAGGGGCAGCGCCCTTGGGTATGTCGCTTATCAGCTTGAGACGACAGAAAATTGACTGCATAGATGGATAATTCGATTCCAATGCGGGGACTCATGGAACAGCACTTTCAAATGTTCGCCTATTACAATCGCTGGGCCAATGAGTTGCTGTATTCCGCAGCTGCCGATTTGAGCGATGTGGATTACAGGCTCGACCTCGGCCTTTTCTTCGGCTCGATCCATCGAACCTTTAATCATCTCCTCGTAACAGACCGTATCTGGATGAAACGTTTCACCGGCGAAGGCGATCATCCAAACAAGCTTGATGCCATTATAACCGATGACTTCATCAAACTACGCGACCTGCGAAAAGCTGAAGATGAGCGTATCTGCAAATATATTGAAAGCATGAATGCCGAACGGCTTGCAGGCCGCTTCACCTATATGACAACGACCAATGTGCGAACCATCAGCCAACGGCTTGCGCCAGCACTGGGTCATTTGTTCAATCATCAGACGCACCATCGCGGACAAATTCATGCGGCACTCACCCGTTTGAGTGCGGATGCTCCCTCGCTCGATCTTATTCAGTTTCAGCGTAACGAAGCGGGACGCCGCTTCGCCTGATATTCGATCAGTTGATACTTGCGCAAATATTGGAAGCCGTGCAAAAGCCTTCTCATCATGCTTATTCTTGACGATATCTCTGTACGCATCGCCGGGCGCCTTCTGATCGACCACGCCAGTGTCACACTGCCAGCGGGATCGAAGACGGGTTTTGTTGGCCGTAACGGCACCGGAAAGTCCACACTTTTCCGCGTGATTACCGGTGATCTTGCATCGGAGAGCGGCAGCATATCCCTGCCGAAGAATACGCGCATCGGACAGGTAGCGCAGGAAGCTCCCGGCACCGAAGATGCGCTGATTGAAATCGTCATGAAGGCGGACAAAGAGCGCGCAGCACTTCTCGAAGAGGCTGAGACTGCGACCGATCCGCATCGCATTGCCGAAATTCATACGCGCCTTGCCGATATTAATGCCCATTCGGCAGAAGCACGCGCAGGCGCGATTCTTTCAGGTCTGGGCTTTGATGCCGAAGCACAGCGCCGTCCGGCATCCGCCTTCTCCGGCGGCTGGCGTATGCGTGTGGCACTCGCCGCTGTTCTTTTCTCCGAGCCCGACCTGTTGCTGCTCGACGAACCGACCAACTATCTCGATCTTGAAGGCGTTTTGTGGCTGGTCGACTATGTGAAGCGCTATCCGCACACTGTTATCATCATCAGCCATGATCGTGACCTGCTGAACTCGGCCACGTCGTCAATCATGCATCTCGATCAGAAGAAAATTAGCTTCTGGCGTGGTAATTACGATCAGTTCGAGCGGCAGCGCCATGAGATGCTTGAGCTTCAGCAAAAGGCTCACGCCAAGCAGGAAGCGCATCGCAAGCATATGGAATCTTTCGTTGAGCGGTTCCGTGCTAAGGCTACCAAGGCCCGTCAGGCACAGTCACGTATGAAGGCGCTGGAAAAACTAAAGCCCATTGAGCTTTATGTTGAAAGCAATGTGCAGCCGTTCCGCTTTCCTGACGCAGACAAAAAGACTGCATCGCCCGTCATCGCGCTCGATAACGCAGATGTCGGCTATGTTCCGGGTAAGCCAGTACTGCGCAACGTGACGCTTCGCATCGACAATGATGATCGCATTGCGTTGCTCGGCTCCAACGGTAACGGCAAATCCACGCTCGCCAAACTGATTGCCGGGCGTTTGCAGCCTGAAAAAGGCTCGCTAACGCTTTCGCCAAGCCTCAAAGTCGCATTCTTTGCGCAACATCAGATGGACGATCTGATTCCGGAAGACAACGCCATTGAGCACGTACGCAAGCTGATGCCGGGTGAGTTGGAAGCGAAGGTTCGCGCACGCGTTGCTCAGATGGGACTGTCGACCGAGAAGATGCTGACGCCTGCCCGAGACCTTTCGGGTGGCGAGAAAGCTCGGCTTTTGATGGGCCTTGCCACTTTCCACGGCCCTAACCTGCTAATCCTCGACGAACCGACCAACCACCTTGATATTGATAGCCGGGAAGAACTGGTTCACGCGCTCAATGCCTTCAACGGCGCGGTGATCCTAATTGCGCATGATCGTCACTTGATCGAAGCCACGATGGAGCGATTGTGGCTGGTGCGTGAAGGCGGCGTCAAAGCCTTCGACGGCGATCTTGATGAATATCGGCAGATTGTTCTCGCTGATGCGAAGGGCGATCAGGTTTCAGAGCGTGAGGAAGGTCCGAAGGTCAACAAGGCAGAGCAGCGCAAACTCGCCGCTCAGAAGCGCGAAACATTCGCGCCTTTGCTGAAAAAGATCAAGGAAACCGAGAGCTTGATGCAGAAACTGCAGAAACAGATTCAGGCATCAATGACGCAGTTGGAAGACCCCGCTCTTTATGAAAAGGAACCGCAAAAAGCGATCAGGATTAATAAAGAAATGAGCGATGCAAAATCGGCGCTCGCGGAAGCGGAAGACAAATGGCTGGAAATGTCTTCCGAATATGAAGAAGCAATGGCTGAATAATAATTTCGGCCATTGAAACAAATAAACTAATTATTGTTATATAATATGTATCTCATATTATCGTCTGAATATAAATCGATATAGTCCGTGGCCAGTATTCCATAATAATTTGGGGCAACGACATCAGATCTCAGAAAGTTTAAAAACTGGTCTTTTATATAAAAAGCCATGCTCTTTATCGAAAATGAAGTATCTGTCGCATCATGCGCATTGAATCCATTGAGATAATATTGGCTATCCGACGTTTTGTGATCCGAACTAGCCGCACCAAGTAAACTAACAACGTCAGCCCATTTTCTCTTGGGACTATCCTCACTGTCATTGTCTTGCTTTATTATATCATTCCACTGAATACCGGGCATTGTAGCCACATTCGAAATTACAACTATTTTACCTCGTGCCTCTGAAAGACTACCCGTGCCATTGCGCGTATCGATAAATAGCATAAACCTGTGATAATTCCCGTATCTCCCATTAAAAATGCTCATGAACTCTGCATTTGATACGCTGGAATATTCTTGTTTTATCCTCATGAAAAATGTTTCGCTTGGATTCTTATTCAGGAAGCTCCGAAGTTCATTCATAACATCATCGAAATTCAATTTTTCATTGATGCTACCGTGGTGCATTTCAAAAGAACCCTTTGAAACACAGCATCTGATATCAAGATAGCGAACGCCTTTATTTAGTTGATCCGACAAGCTGATCGTTTGACACCTACCAATTCCCAATATCTCATGGAAGGCGCAAGAGTCATGGGTTCCCATAATCGTCATTTTGGCAAGAGATCTGTTTGAATCAACCGCTGACATCCATGAATTCAAAGGTACACTCAATGAAATTGGCATATTTTCACCATAATATATAAATGTATTTATTTGAAAGAATTTTAAATATCATGCATTTGATTTACAGAGTACCTGTCAATATTTTAAATAACGCTATACTTCAGCTAAAGCCCGAAGACTATTCGTCTTACCTCAAATCCGTTGACGCCGAATGCGTGTTCGCATCAATGCATAAACACCAAGCACACCGAGAATGAGACCTATCGTTGTATAGGTCTCGTCTGCCTCTTCGGCGCCACGCCGCAGCACAAGATCAACTTTTGACAGTTGCAGACCGTCCGTATTGCCTTGAACAGCTCGGAAGGAATAAGTGCCAGACAATACGGGATCGATATCACCAGCGCTCTGGCGCAAAATGCTGCCATCCTGTGGCCGGTCCATATTGATCGAACTGCTGTTCGAAGCAAAATCCATCCCCTGCGAAAGAACGGGAAAACCATCGCGGCTGACAGCCAGCGTTATCGCTGAACGACGTTCGGCTGGCACGTAGCTCGGCAATGGTGTTGCATCGAGGAAGATGCGAACAGGCGCATCGCTTGCTTCGAGTTTGATTTCTTGCGTAATAAATCCAGCCTGACGGCTTTCAAGGATCGGCCAGCGACCAATCTCATCACCGGTAAAATGGCGCATATACCAGGGATAACCCAAAGCGATGCTGAACCCTGCGATAATCATTGCAACGAATAGAGCGCGCATCAGGCTTTACGCTCCCAACGACGATCTGGTGTCTGTTGCCAGTAAGTCAAATCGTGGTTCTCCGTCTTAAACGACTTCCACTGCGCCCGCGCATGTTCGAGCTGCTCCTGATTATGCCCGTCAAACATCACAACCAAACGCTCGTAAGCAGCAACTTGATCAAGTGAAGCGCCCTCAACGAGAAAACGGACGGTGGCACTGTTTGAGTTTTCCTGCGTCGTGGTCAGCAAAACCGGCTGCTGTTCAGCATGCGGCTCCTGATCCGTCCCGTGTGCGACAAATGACGTATCGGAGAACGTCCAAAGCAAACTGTCCAGCGAATCGCGCCTCTCGTCCGTAACTGCCTGAATAGTCACACGCCAGCCGCGCGTCAGAGAACGCTCGACAAGCCCCGGCAGAGCTTCATCAAGCGTCGATTCAGTCAGGTGGTAAAAGAGGATTTCAGCCATGCGCTCTCTGTAGATCATTCATCGTGGCGAAGAAAGTGATTCACATCTTCGCCACAACGCTTTGTTTCTGAATCAGATTCAGCTTTCGAAATTATCGCGAACCAGACGGTCAAGAAGACGAACGCCATAACCGGACGCCCATGTCTGGCTATATTCATTGGTTGGCGAGCCCATTGCCGTACCGGCAACATCGAGATGCGCCCAAGGCGTATCGCCGACAAACCGCTTGAGGAACTGCGCGGCTGTAATCGAGCCTGCATGGCGACCAGCGCTGTTCTTCATGTCGGCAAATTTGGAATCGATCATCTTGTCATATTCCTTGCCCATCGGCATGCGCCACAGCTTTTCACCTGTTGCCTGACCGGCATCGTAAAGCTGGTCTGCCAATTCATCATCATTGGAGAAAAGGCCTGCATGATGCGTGCCAAGAGCCACGAGAATAGCACCCGTCAGCGTCGCCAGATTGATAATGAACTGCGGCTTGAAGCGGTCATTGGTGTAATAAAGCGCATCAGCCAGTACAAGTCGGCCTTCGGCATCGGTGTTGATGACTTCAATCGTCTGGCCCGACATTGAAGTAACAATATCGCCCGGACGCTGCGCATTGCCATCTGGCATGTTTTCGACAAGGCCGATCACACCAATGGCGTTGACCTTTGCCTTACGGCCTGCAAGTGCACGCATCAGACCGGTAACAGCCGCAGCGCCGCCCATGTCACCCTTCATTTCTTCCATGCCACCAGCTGGCTTGATCGAGATGCCGCCAGCGTCGAAAGTCACACCTTTACCAACGAAAGCAACAGGCCTTTCTTTAGCCTTCGCGCCCTGCCATTCCATGATAACGAGGCGTGGCGGACGCGGTGATCCCTGCGCAACGCCCAGAAGCGAACCCATACCGAGCTTCTTCATTTCCTTTTCGCCAAGAACTTCGACCTTAACGCCCAATTTTTGAAGCTTTTCCGCTTCTTCAGCAAATTCTACAGGGCCAAGGACATTGGCTGGTTCGTTAACAAGATCGCGGGCTTTCAAAACGCCATCGGCGACCGCCTCAGCAACTTCGAGCGCCTTCTTCGCGCTGTGAGTATCGGCCACATGAATATGAACCTTGGCAGCATGCTTTGGTTCACCATTTTCTTCGCTCTTGCGGGTCTTGTAGCGATTAAATTCATAAGAACGCAGGATCATGCCGAGCGCGACGTCGGCTGCTTCATCACCAGCAATTGTCGTTTCAGGCAGAGCCAGCGTCACCGTCGCGCGCTCAGATTTACCGATTCGCGAAAATGCTGCGCCACCGATTTTGATCCAGTCGTCATTGCCAAGGTCACCCGGCTCACCGACACCAACCAGCACTATTTTATCAATATTACCTTCAGAGGTTTCGATTGCCTCGGCAGTTTTGCCAAGAGCGCCTGAGAAATCCGATACTTCAATAATACGCGTGATCTTCTCAGAACCACCAACAGCTTGAGCTGCCTCTTCCGCAAAGCTTCCACCTTTGGCAACCAAAACTATGCTTACGCCTTTTTGCGGTACTGAAAATTCATTGAAGGAAAATGAAGGGCGTTTCGACATAACAACTCCAAATAAGTCAGATTACGAGATGACACGATTGTGTCGCGACTTTTCCTTACTCATGTGAGACGAATATGGCGAAACAGCAAGGGTATTGCGTTATCAAAATCAGTTTTACGTTAACTCCGGTGAAAACGTGCAGATTTCAACTCTGGAACTATCTGTCTCATGGCTAAAGCGATCAGTTTTAATTATTACGTCCGCAAATCCGCCTAGCGCTGGCATCTGTCAGAAATCTTTAGTAATCTGTTAACCAAATTTCTTCGGCTAATTTTAGCCAAGTGCTATTACGCTAGATCTTAATTACGAGCATTGTTTCTATCGGGACAGGCTCCTTCAACGGAACCGGGATGTAAACTCCGCCTATGAAATTGATTGAGTTGTACATCCTGCGCCGCGTGGCGATCATGTTCTTCGCGGTGCTGGGGGCCGCAGTCGGCATTACGTGGACAGTACAAGTGCTGCAACGCGTCGACTTCTTAACGACGAGCGGTCAGTCAATTCAAACCATCATTCAGTTTACGTCTCTTTTGATTCCGTCGGCGATTCCACTCGTCATGCCGTTTGCGTTGATCATTGCGATCACACAGACGCTTTCCACAATGAATCAGGACTCAGAGCTGGTCGTCATTAACGCATCTGGCGCACCGCGCAGTGCTGTTATGCGCCCCATTCTTATGCTTGCCGCCATCATTTCAGTGGTTTCCTTTCTTGTTGCCAATTACATTGATCCATATGCGCGAATGAACATGCGCGCGATGATTGCGAATGCGAGTGCTGACTTGCTGAATGTCGTCGTTCAGGAAGGAAACTTCCGCAAACTATCCGATAATCTTTACATCCAGATAGCCGAGCGTCGCGGCGATGGCAGTATAGGCGGGTTATTCATCGCCGACTCCCGCGACCCTTCGCTCGACCTCATCTATTATGCTGCTGACGGCAACATAGCGAGTACACCTACTGGTGATATGCTTTTGATGCAGAATGGTGAAGTTCAACGCCGCAGCGTTTCCGATGGCACGGTTTCGATAATTAAATTCAATTCATATGCTTTTGATCTTAGTCAGTTTACCTCTGCTGGCGATGACTTTGTGATTTATGCAAAAGACCGCCCTCTGAGCTATCTGTTGAATCCCGATCCTAACGACCCCGTTCTGCAAACCCGCCCTCTTCGATATAAGGCTGAGTTGAACCGACGTTTGACAGAATGGCTCTATCCAATCGTGTTCGCGATGATCGCCCTTGCCTTCGCTGGCGACTCCCGCTCGCACCGAGAAGCACGCGTATCGGCATCATTTTCAGCTATTAGCACGGCGCTACTGATTTATTGGGCGGGATATTTTTCGGCAGACAGAGCTGATAAGGACGAAACCTACATCGTAGCCATGTATTTGGTGCCTTTGGGTGTCATTCTGATAACTGGCTTTTCTCTGTTGACCGGACGTCGTATTGGTCTGCCGGATAAATGGAATGATCAAATCCTCGATGGATTCGACCAGTTGCGTCGTCGCATAGAAAATTTCTTTGACCGCATTTTTGGACGAAACCGCAAAAACACCGGAGGTCAAGCATGATTGGTTGGACCCTCGGACGTTATTTCTTTACCCGTTACGTTCAGATAACCTTCTACTTTCTGCTCGGAATTTTCGCGCTAGCAATGCTGCTCGATTTTACAGAAAACGCTAGCAAGCTTGCCAACTTACCGGGCTATTCGGTCTGGGCTGCGCTCGGCATTTCTGCCATGCGTGTTCCATTCATCATGCAGCAAATGATCCCATTTGTGGCTCTATTTTCTGCAATGGCGACATTGATTTCGCTTAATCGGAAATATGAGTTGGTTGTTGCACGTTCGGTCGGCGTTTCTGCATGGCAATTTTTGCTGCCCGCTTGCTTCGGGGCTTTTCTTTTCGGTCTTGCCACCATTTTTATCCTTAACCCTTTTGCGGCCTATGGCTTTTCAAAAGCTGAAGAGATCGCATCGGTATGGAAAAATGGCAAAGTCACCGATGTATCTGCGCTGCGTGATCCTTGGCTTCGTCAAAAAACCGATGAAGGCGAAACAATCATCGGCGCGAAAAGCATTCTTGATCGCGGCGCAACGCTATCGGACGCGACTTTCATTCAGTTTGATGACAAGAAAAATATCGGCGTGCGTTACGATGCACGCACTGCCAAGCTGACGAATGGCTTCTGGGAGCTCACTGACGTCACTGAATTTGCTCGCGGGAAAGAACCCGTCAAACTCAGCACATTCCAGATACCGACGCAGCTGCGTCCAGAATATGTGGAAGAAAAGCTAGCCTCCCCTGACACAATTCCCTTTACGCAATTGCGTCAGAAGGTCGAAGTCGCGCGTTCATTTGGCTATTCAGCAAACGCATTTGACATGCAATACCAGTCACTTCTGGCATTGCCAGCACTGCTGATGGCAATGACGCTCATTGCTGCAACCGTGTCGTTAAAATTTGTGCGATTTGGACAGTCCGGAGCGATGATTCTGGGTGGCGTTGTTGCTGGCTTCATGCTTTATGTCGTTTCGGTCTTGGTGAAGGCATTCGGAAATGCGGGATTCGTTCCGCCGTTCGTTGCCGCATGGGTTCCAGTTGTTATTGCAACATTCTTTGGTATCTCCTTTTTGTTGCATAAGGAGGATGGTTAGTGGGTTTGAGTAACGCCCGCATGGTTCTGCCCCACACGTTCACGCGTCTTGCACGCGGGACAGCTTTGGCGTGCACCCTTGCTATACCTTTTAGTTCAGTTGCAATTTTCCCTTCCCAGGTTCAGGCACAGGATGCTTTGGGGGCAAATTACCAGAGCGATCCAAATGCGCGTATGCTTATGCAGGCGGATGAACTCGTCTATGATCGCGATGCAAACGTCGTTACCGCTCAGGGTAAAGTTCGCATTGAGTATGACGGGAATCGCCTTGTTGCGGATCAGGTGACATATAACCAGCAAACCCGTCGTATGACTGCGACTGGCAATGTTGAAATTGTCGAGCGCGATGGCAATAAGATTTATTCCGATCACCTAGACGTAACAGATAGTTTCCGCGATGGCTTTGTGAATGGCTTGCGTGTTGAGACTACTGACAATACTCGCTTTGTTGCAGAGAGTGCAGAACGCAGTAACGGTGAAATCACCACCTTTAACAACGGTGTCTACACTGCATGTCAGGCATGCGAAAAAGATCCTGACAAGCCCGTTCTCTGGCAGATCAAAGCCCGCAAAATCATTTGGAATAGCGCAACGAAAACTGTCCGGTTCGAGCGTGGTAAGTTCGAGCTGTTCGGAATGCCGCTGGCTTATTTCCCTTCTTTTGAGATGGCCGACCCGACAGTTAAGCGTAAAAGCGGATTCTTGTTCCCTGAATTTGCGATGAAAAAACATCTTGGTCTTGGCATTAAGAATTCGTATTTTTGGGCGCTCGCACCAAATTACGACCTGACGCTTTCGACAACGGCTTATACGAAACAAGGTTTTCTGACACAGGCTGAATGGCGTCATCGCCTCGAGAATGGCACGTATAATCTGCAAATTGCCGGTATTCATCAAATGAAGCCGGGTGAATTTGATTCAAACACGATTGATCACGATAAAGAAAATCGTGCAATGGTCGCATCAAAAGGCGATTTTGAAATCAATTCACGCTGGAACGCTGGCTGGGATATCATGGCCCAGACGGATCGTAATTTCAGCCGCACCTACGGCCTGACGGGTTATTCTGGTCAAACGCAGGTTTCAAAGATCTATCTGCGCGGAATTAACAATCGCAATTACTTCGATCTGAACTTCTACCGCTTCAATGTGCAGGAATCTTATCCGATTACATCAGATTACAGCGATGTGGAAATGCATTCGAAGCAGCCTTGGGTTTTCCCAAGTCTCGACTATTCTTATACTGCGCCTGAACCCGTTTATGGTGGCGAGTTGAATTTTACCGCTAACTTGCAGGCGCTTTACCGCAAGAACGCGAATTACGCTTATACCTATGGTCGGCTACCTGATGGTACTTGGGGTAAATTAATCCCTGAATACCCACGTATTCCAGGCTTTAGCGGCACCAATACGCGTCTGACAGGTGAGGTTGAGTGGAAACGCACAATCATCACAGATTCAGGTCTAGTGATCACACCTTTGCTTGCGCTACGCGCTGACGCAATTAATGTGAACACAAACTTTGATCCAGCCGATGCTGGTTTTACGGATGCAGTGGTCAAGTCTGAAGCTCTTCGTGCTATGGCAACCGCCGGACTTGAGCTTCGTTGGCCAATTCTGTTCTCGACGACCAGTTCTACGCATATTCTTGAGCCAATCGCCCAAATCTATATGCGCAATAACGAATCTTATGCTGGTCAGTTGCCGAATGAGGACGCACAAAGCTTCGTCTTTGACGCAACAAATCTTTTCTCACGTGACAAGTTCTCTGGATATGATCGCGTCGAAGGGGGCACTCGCGCCAACTTTGGCCTGCGCTATTCTGGTAGCTTCGACAACAGTGATTGGAACCTCTACGCGCTTGGTGGTCAGTCCATTCAACTCGGTGGCGTGAACTCGTTCGGCACAAGTGACTTCGTCAATGTAGGCGCAGATTCTGGCCTGCAGGATGCCCGCTCTGACTATGTCGGCATGATCGGCACTTCAAACACCACCGGCTTTACAATGGCAGCGCGCGGGCGGTTTGATAAAGACGATCTGAGCCTCAAACGTGGTGAACTAGAAGCCAGACAGAACTGGTCACGTCTTACCGTTTCCGCTCGATATGCTTATATCGCTGCTCAGCCAGCTTATGGTTATTCAGATATCCGGCAAGAAGTCGGTGGAACAGCATCACTTAAGATCAATAAAAATTGGAGTACCTTTGGTTCCGGTACATACGATCTGGTGTCTGATACATTGGTTCGTGCATCAACTGGCCTGGCTTACGATGACGAATGTTTCACTTATGCAATGTCTTACACCCAGACACGGAATCCCGGCGAGAGTAGGTCGTCTTACGGAGTAGGCTTTAAAATATCGTTCCGTACGCTTGGAGAAATTCAAAGCGGTTCTCAACCTTTATAGGAACGCTGCAAACCGGAAGAGACCAGATTTCTTCCGGTTTTTTTACATCTTAGATGTGTCCTATTTACTCACATATCGATAATTTTCATCACTTTTGTTTCGTTATTATTCACGCTTAGTCCCGTAAAATACGTGAGGGTCATTGTTTCGCCGTACTGCCTCATTTATACAGTCATCTTAATGTGATTGGCATTTGATTGGGGCGCTCTAAGCAGGACGTAACTTTCGAGGCATAACAATATGGCACATACGGCGAGCTATGCATTGCCGACCTGAAGGAAATCGGGAAAGACAGATGATGTTTGCAAAACCTCTTTTCGCTACCATGATGGGCGCCGCTGTTTGTTTTACGGCGCTTGGTACGGCTGCGAGTCTGAGCCCTGCACTCGCCGCATCAAACTCGGCTGAAGCTAAAATCATTGTATCAGGCAATGCAATTACCAATGGTGACATTCAACGTCGTGCGAATTTCCTGAAGTTGCAGCGCAAAGGTGGCAATCTCAATCAGACGGCTCGCCAAGAGTTGACGGATGAAATGCTTAAGCGCATTGAGATGAAAACGCGCGGCATCAACATTTCTGACAAGGAAGTGGATGAAGCCTATGCGGGCTTCGCAACGCGCAACAACATGAGCGTTGCCCAACTTAATCAGGTATTGAATCAGGCTGGCATAACACCTGACCATTTCAAGAAATACATTATGGTTCAGATGGGATGGGGGCGCCTCGTAGCTGCGCGTTTCCGTGCAACTGGAATGGTTAGTGAGCAGGACGCTGTTCAGCGCATGCTGAAAGATGGTGGAAAGAAACCAAGCGCAACCGAATACCAGTTGCAGCAAGTTATCTTTGTTGTGCCAAATGCAAAGCGCTCACCAGCTCTATTGGCCAAGCGTCGTCAGGAAGCCAATGCACTGCGTTCGCGCATTCAAAGCTGTGATACGACGCGTCAGTTGACCAAAGGTATGATCGACGTCACGGTACGCGATCTTGGACGCATCATCGAGCAGCAGTTACCGGGTGAATGGGCGAAGGATGTGAAGGCGACCAGCCCTAATCGTGCGACGCCGCCACGCGACACCGAAAAAGGCGTCGAGATTCTTACGGTTTGCGGAACACGAAAGGTTTCCGATGATCGTGTAGCGCAGCTTGTTTTCTCGATGGAAGGCGCTGATTCTGCAGCTGGTCAGGAAAAGAAGGCCGACGCATTGAGCAAGAAGTATGTTGAAGAGCTTCGTGCGAAAGCCAGCATCGTCAATCGCTAAGCTTTAATGTAGCGCATTTCTCAGCAAAGCTGAGTGCTTAATTCGAGGGGGCTTTTGCCCCCTTATTTCATCAATTGAGACAAAAAATATGACCAGGCAATCAGTTGTTCCGCTTGCGATCAGCATTGGCGATCCCTCAGGTGTTGGGGCGGACGTTGCTCTAAACGCATGGCTGCAGCGCGGAGGCCTCTCACTGCCACCGTTTTTATTGATTGCCGATCCAGATCAACTGACTGCCCGAGCGAAGCACCTTGGTCTGAATGTTCCATTGGCTGAAATCCACACTCCAGGAGAAGCTCTTGATATCTTTCATACGAAGCTTCCTGTTTTGGCACTTGAAAACAAGCACACAGAGAGTCCCGGCAAACCTCTGTCAGAAAACGCTGCCGGCGTTATTGAAGCAATAGAACGCGCCGTAGAACTGACGTTAAAAGGTGAAACTTCGGCTGTCGTCACCTGCCCGATTGCCAAAAAGCCGCTCTATGATGCTGGTTTCAAACATCCCGGTCACACAGAGTTTCTCGCCGAACTTGCCAGCAAGTATCTTGGACGCACTGTGATCCCTGTGATGATGCTGGCCGGTCCCGAACTGCGTGCCGTCCCCGTCACGATCCATATTCCGCTAGTTGATGTGCCGCGCTTACTGACCAAGGACGATATTCTGGAGGTGGCTTATATCACCGCGCAGGAGTTGACGGACCGGTTCGGTATTAGCGCCCCTCGCCTTGCGATTTCCGGCCTCAACCCTCATGCAGGTGAAGGCGGAGCGCTGGGCAAAGAAGATGATGCGATTATTCGACCAGCGGTCGAGGAATTACAACGCGAAGGCATCAATGCATGGGGTCCGCTGCCAGCCGACACCATGTTCCATGCGCCAGCACGTGTGACCTATGATGTAGCGATTTGCATGTATCATGATCAGGCACTCATCCCGGCAAAAGCGCTTGCCTTTGATGAAACCGTCAATGTTACGCTTGGGCTTCCCTTCATCAGAACATCGCCAGATCATGGGACAGCTTTTGACATTGCTGGAAAGGGCATCGCCCGGCCTGATAGTCTCATCGCATCAATCCGGCTAGCGCAGGAACTTGCAGAAAACGAAGCAAGGCGGAAATCATGAGCATCGACAATCTTCCGCCTCTCAGAGAGGTCATCGAACGGCACGATCTGATGCCGAAAAAGTCGCTCGGACAAAACTTTCTGTTCGACCTCAATCTGACATCTAAAATTGCGCGTCAGGCTGGCGACCTTCAGGATCAGCCGGTCATCGAAGTTGGCCCGGGGCCGGGTGGACTAACCCGCGCCTTACTTGCTCAGGGTGCTATCGTAACCGCGATTGAACGCGATGAACGCTGCCTTGATGCGCTCGCAGAAATCGAAGCGCATTATCCGGGGCGGTTACGCATAATCTTCGGCGATGCATTGGAACAGGATTTCAAAGCTTTGTTTCCCGAAGGTCCAAAGCCGCGGATCGTCGCCAACCTGCCCTATAATGTTGGCACGCAGTTGCTGCTCAACTGGCTTCTGTCTGAGCCATGGCCACCGTTTTATTCCTCAATGACGCTGATGTTCCAGCGTGAAGTGGGTGAGCGTATTGTGGCTGCACCGGGCACCGACCATTATGGACGTCTTGGCGTTCTTGCGGGCTGGCGTACGCATTCTCGCATTGCATTCGATGTACCGCCTCAGGCGTTTACACCGCCGCCCAAAGTCATGTCGTCCGTTGTGCATATCACGCCACGTGAAGAGCCTTTGCCGTGCCGTGCAGACGCGCTGGGGCAGATTACGCAAGCCGCTTTTGGCCAACGCCGCAAAATGCTGCGTCAGAGCCTGAAACCTGTTAGCGGCGCTGAACTGCTGGAGAAGACCGGAATCGACGGGACGCGCCGCGCAGAGACGTTGAGCGTTGAAGAGTTCGTCGCACTGGCGAATGCTTACCGGCCTGTTTGATTCAACCCATTTTTGGCGTCACTTGCCATTGGCGCCAAATTCATCTGCTTGAAAACCTTGTCGACGTGATCCATTTCCGAGCGGAAACTCGACATAGATGAACCTGTGAGCTTCTCACCAGCATTTAGCTGCGCTTTGAGTGGATCGACATATTGATCGCCCACTTTAAGCTCGTAATAGAGGTGTGGGCCGGTCGAATAGCCTGTCGAACCGACATAGGCGATCACCTCACCTTGTTTCACATGTTGGCCGATTTTCAGCCCTTTGGCCTCGCCGGACAGATGCGCATAAGTGGTACTATAGCCGCCCTGATGACGAATACGCACATATTTGCCATAGCCCTTTTGTGACGAAATCAGTTCCACAACGCCATCACCCGCAGCGACGATGGGCGAGCCAATAGGCGCATCATAATCAACGCCATTGTGGTGTTTTCGTACATGCAAAACCGGATGCACACGCCAGCCAAATCCATCATTCAGACGGCCATTTGGCAGAGGCTTATGCATCAAATATTTTGTCATCGAGGAACCATCCTCGTTGAAATAATCCGCGTTTCCTTCAACCTCATGCCGGTAAAGTCGCTTGGCGCGACCACTCGTGGTAAACTCGACAAATACCAGTTCAGGATCAGTATCGACGCTTTCGCGGAACAGGAGGTCGATTTTATCGACCCCGTTGCTGCCTTTTTGAAGCGATACATTGTTTTCGGCGGCGAGCTTTTTCACATCATCCGCAACGGTGCGCGGTGCACCGGCTGCAATCAATTCTGACTGAACAGATCCATCTGTCCGGATTTTGGCTGGCCTACGTGTTGCCGAAAGCATTGCATCGCGAGAGAGGCGTGCGAAAAGACGCTGATTATCATTGGCGCGAAACACACCGTCGTCAGTTCGACCATAAACAGAATCAGACGCACTGCCATGCCTGAACCGCGCCATAGTGATATGCGCAGGCTTGCCGACAGACTGATCAAGAAGCAGAACAAGGTTATCACCGGGAAAGAGGTATTTTCGCCCCAATGCCTGTTCGAGATGCTCAGCATCTTCAGCAGCAACATCTGCTGCCTGCATCAGAACACCCAGTTTCTCGCGTGATTGCGGAGCGAGAACAATTTCATGCGCTTTTGGATGAGGCGTGCCCGCGGGCTTGGCAAAGCTCACATTCAGCGGCACCCCATTTTGATTGGCCAACGCCGAAATTTTATCTGCCGGATCAGCGGCTGCAACACCACTCTCTTTGATATGTGTCGAGGCTGAATTGCGCAGCCCCTGCCCGCTCGGACCATTTTTCAGATTAAGGATGACGTGCTGATAGGTGAAGAGGGTCGCCTCACCATCATCCGTGCCTTCGGCAATATCAATGCGCTTAGCAATTCGCTGGTTCTCATCAACGCCGTTTTGCGGAACCAGTCGTGCTTCTTTCATAGCCGCATGGCTGTGAACAAGCGAGGCCGGATCAACCATGACCGGTTGGGAAGCATGTCCGTGACGTACAAGGCTCGCCGTTATCAGTGTCATTGCACCACCTGCAAGAAGTGTCGCTGATGCAAGCGCAATGCAGGCACGCCGATGTGTGTGAATTGAAAAACGGACGCGTTTTAAGGGCTTGAGCACACGTTGAGAAAGAGGCGCAAGTCTTGCTTGCTCAGCCAATGCAGTTCTATGCGTGCCATCCGACCGAACCATAAGATCTGGCGATACGACAACATGAATCTGCTTATCTCTGCGGGCAGTGCGAAACAGCATGCAGTGAACGGCTCCAAATTCCATCTGAAATGACAAACGGACCAGAAGACCAGAGCGCGGCTAAATTATGGCTCCGGCGGATATCATCCACCGGAGATAGAAGCACAAATGCTCGAGTTAAGTTTATCAGGCGCTGGCACGTGTTTTGCGATGGGCGGACAGAGACGACCAAGAGTAAATAATCAGGCCGGTCCAGATGAGCACAAAAGCAACAAGCTGCGCGTTTGAGAACGGTTCGTGAAAAATGAAAATCGCAAAAATGAACAGCAATGTCGGCGTTAAATACTGCATCAGGCCAAGAGTCGTATAACGCAGCAACTTCGCGCCACCTGCATAGAGGATCAGAGGAATTGCGGTAAACGGACCAGCCAACAAGAGCAGGGAAATGTCCGATGCGGAGCCTGAAAAGAAGTGGTCCTGCCCGTTGACCAACAACCAGATTATGTATCCGATCGCTGGAATAGAAAGAATAACAACTTCAAGCGTGAAGCCTTGCAAAGGTGGCATTGGTAGAGATTTGCGGAAGAACCCATAAAGTCCGAATGTCACCGGCAGAACCAGCGAAATCCATGGAAGACCACCTGCATTGAAGGTAAGAACAAGAACCGCTGCAAAAGCAAAACCAACCGCTACATATTGAATTTTGGTCAAGCGTTCGCCGAGAAACAGGCCACCCAAAACCACATTGAACAAGGGATTGATATAATAGCCGAGAGCTGCGCCAATGATCTGATCATGCGCAACGGCCCATACATAAACTGACCAGTTGATCGTGATGAGTGCCGCAGTCAGCGCTGCCATTGCCAGCATGCGCGGCGTTCGCAATGCCTCAAGGATCGTACGGAATTGTCCGATGAAAACCAGCAGAATAGCCGCGACGGGCACTGACCAGATCACACGATGCGCTACGATTTCAAGTGCCGGAAGATGTGACAACGCCTTGAGGTAGAATGGCAAAACAGCCCAAAGACCATAAGCGGCCAAAGCCATCATGAAGCCACGACTTCCATCTGAAAGCTGGCCTCCGGATAAGGTCTGCTCGCTCATTTTCATCTCCGCATTAAGAAATCACTCGGAGAAGCGAAAAACTTTGCCGAGATAGTCAAACTGCTATGCGCTGATCAATCCATAAAATCTATTCAATTAAACTGATCAAAGCATCAATCTTAGTGAATGGAGCGAGCTATTCAGCCGCGACCAGCCCCGCCAGAGAGCGGTTCTTCATCAGTTTATAATTGACCGAATCCATCAGTGCCTGAAACGATGCGTCGATGATATTGTCGGAAACGCCGACTGTACGCCAACGAGCACCGGTTCCATCACCGGATTCAATCAAAACTCGGGTGATAGCTGCGGTGCCACCATTGAGAATACGAACCTTGAAGTCCACCAGTTCAAGGTCTTCGATCTCATCCTGATAGCGACCCAAATCCTTACGCAGCGCAATATCGAGAGCGTTCACCGGACCGTGACCTTCGGCAACCGACATATGCATTTCGCCATCAACTTCGACTTTCACTACGGCTTCGGAGACAGTTTTTAAGGATCCATTGGCATCGAACCGGCGCTCGACGAGACAGCGGAAGGAATCGACTTTGAAAAAGTCTGGCTGCGGGGAAAGCATGTTGCGCGCGAGGAGCTCGAAACTCGCATCCGCACCTTCATAGGCATAACCTTCGGCTTCGCGCTCTTTGACCAGTGAAATCAGAGTATCGAGCCGGGCATCATTTTTTGCGACCATAATGCCGCGACGTTCCAGTTCAGCGATAAAATTCGACTTACCACCCTGATCAGACACCATAACGCGACGACGGTTTCCGACTGTTTCAGGAGGAACATGTTCATAGGTCTGCGGGTCTTTGAGTAACGCAGACGCATGAATGCCCGCTTTGGTCGCAAAAGCGGAAGTCCCAGTATATGGTGCCTGCTCCACTGGTGAGCGATTGAGAATATCATCAAAAGCACGCGAAATGCGAGTAATGGCTTTCAAGGCATCTGGTTTAATGCCCAGTTCAAAACGATCAGACCAGTAAGGCTTCAATGCTAGTGTCGGGATCAGGGAGATCAGATTTGCATTACCGCAACGCTCGCCAATTCCATTGAGCGTTCCCTGCACATGGCGCACACCGGCATCAATGGCCGCAAGCGAGACGGCCACTGCCTGTTCAGTATCATTATGTGCATGAATACCAAGGCTTTCACCCGGAACGACAGCTTTAACCGCATCAATAATCTCAGCTACTTCCGATGGCTGCGTGCCACCATTGGTGTCGCAAAGCACAACCCAGCGTGCACCAGCTTGGTAAGCCGCCTTAGCGCAAGCCAATGCATATTCCGGGTTGGCCTTATAGCCATCGAAGAAATGTTCGCAATCAACCAGCGCCTCACGACCAGCCATACGAACGGCGGTCACCGATGCAGTAATCGATTCCAGATTTTCTTCATTGGTGCAGCCAAGTGCGATCCGCACATGATAATCCCAGCTCTTTGCAACAAAACAGACTGCATCGCTTGAAGCCTGCAAGAGCGCGGTCAGTCCCGGATCATTGGAAGCGGAGACGCCAGCGCGTTTGGTCATACCGAAAGCAGCAAATTTCGCATGCGATGTCTGCCGCTTTTTGAAGAAGGCCGTATCAGTCGGATTTGCACCCGGATAACCGCCTTCGACATAATCCACGCCCAGCTCTTCAAGCAAAATGACAATCGCTTTTTTGTCTTCGACCGAGAAATCAACGCCGGGGGTTTGTTGTCCGTCCCGCAAAGTCGTGTCGTAGATATAGATGCGTTCGCGTGCCATTTTGCCTGCCTGTCGGTGGGTATATGCCGTTATAATTTATGGCTTTTCAGTTTTCAGTGTCGTGGTCGGGGTGCTGGTAAGACACCATCGTTCGTACAAACTCGATACTTTCCTCATCTCGCTCGGTTTCAAAACCGGGCAGTTTTGCGAGGTCATCGACATAGGGAAGCTTGACTTCGACACCCCATTGCACTGTAGGCTCAATCTCTTCCGGCGCATCGAAAGCGCCAATGGAAAGCGCCACACCGTCCGGTGCTTCGTATGTGAGCGGGGTTCCGCATTCAGCACAGAAGCCGCGCTTCACGTGATTGGACGACTGAAAACGCTTCGGCTCGTCACGCATCCAGATGAGCTTTGCTTCACCCAGGGAAACCAGCGGCGCATAGAAATTGCCAAAGGCTTTTTGACACATGCGGCAATGACAAATGGATGCAGAGCCAAGTGCGCCCTCGACATGAAAGCGCACCGCACCACACTGGCATCCCCCGCTATAAAACGGCCTGTTATCGAGCATCGTGACATCCTCCCTACTCCGCAAGCTTGTTAGCTTACCACATCCCATGTCGTGATGCGTTCGCCGGTGGCAGGATCCTTCCCATCCTTCAACTGCACGCCTTGCGCCAAAAGCTCATCGCGAATCCGGTCGGCTTCTCCCCAGTTTTTGTCAGCAATTACCCGAAGACGCTCAGCAATCAGTGCTTCAACTGTAGCAGTATCAACATATGCCTTTGCAAAGACCGGCACGTCCTGCTCTGTCACAAAATAAGGATCAAACAGGCCCAGAAGTGCCATGCCTTCGCCCAAAGCTGCACTGTCCTTGGCCTTGAATGCCTTGCGCAGTGCCGTAATCGCAAGCCAGGTGTTCACGTCATCGGACAGTGCGTCTTCAACCTCAGTGACCGCAGATAGCTTAGATGGCGCTGCAAAGCCTGTATCGCGAAGGAGCTCATACCAGCGACGCAGTTCCTCGGCCGATTCCGCCAGACGCTGCGCTGTCCAGTTGATTGGCTCACGGTAATGCGTTTGCAGCATCGAAAGACGGGCAGAAAGACCAACCCAGCGATCGCGTGCATCCTTGTCGTCCCAAATCCCTATCTGCGGCAATCCATCATTCAACACATCGCGAATGGTGATGAAGTTGCCGAGAGACTTCGACATCTTCTGCCCTTCGACCTGAAGAAAGCCGTTATGCATCCAGATATTGGCCATGCGCTCGGTGCCAAAAGCACTGCAAGACTGAGCAAGCTCGTTTTCATGATGCGGAAAGACGAGATCAATGCCGCCGCCATGAATGTCGAACTGATTTTTATACGGATCGTCGCATTTCAAACCGCCGCCAAACGGTGCCAACAGCTTGGCCATAGACATGGCGGAGCACTCGATATGCCAGCCCGGACGACCAAGTGTTTTAATTCCCGCAGGTGACGGCCAGCCCGGTTCGCCATTACGCGATGGCTTCCAAAGCACAAAATCCATCTCGTCGCGTTTGTAAGAAGCGACATCGACGCGTGCGCCAGCCAGCATTTCATCGAATGGACGATGGGAAAGTGCGCCATAGCGTGCGCCGCCCAAAGCATTCATTGCCGACGGGGAAAACAGCACATGCTCAACAGCCACATAGGCAACGCCGCGCTCAATGAGTTTCTCGATAATATTGCGCATATCATCAAGGTGTTCCGTTGCTCGTGGCTGGCTAGAAGGCTCAAGATTGCCCAACGCCTTGATGTCGGCCTGAAATTGATTGTTTGTGCCTTCAGTTACGCGGCCAATGGCTTCATTGAGCGGCAGGTCAGGATATTCACTCGCGGCACGTGCATTGATCTTGTCATCAACGTCCGTGATGTTGCGCGCATAGGTGACGCTCTCCGCGCCATAGACATGACGCAGTAGGCGGAACAGCACGTCAAAGACGATAACCGGACGGGCATTGCCAATATGGGCAAAGTCATAAACTGTCGGTCCGCAGACATACATGCGCACATTATTCGCATCGATGGGGGTGAAATCCTCCTTCGTGCGGGTTGCAGTATTGTACAGACGTAGTTGCGGCGTATCAGCCATGTTATTTCCCCAAAAGACCTGAAAATACGGGCACGAAAGACCGCAGCCGTCTGGCCGGGGCGTTATCATCCTGTCTTATTTTAGGGGAGACGAAAACGGCCGGGCCAACAAGCTGCTAGCCAATAATAATTGAACCAGTACAAATGATCGTGGTCGGCGTTTTCATACCGTTACTTATCCTTATCGGATGCGAGGCCGTCAAGGGGTTTAGTCCAAATTCCCTGTGACATTTCTGCAACTTCTCAAGATGCTAATGTATGTTAACCGGAATTCCCCAAAACCGGCCCCAAACAGCCTTCATTCCGTCCCAATCAATCACAAAATAGTGAGAGTAATTTGGAAGAGGATGGACCAATGCCTAAAAATGAACTGCAACCACGACAAGACGCGCTCATTGACCAGTATCGTGAGATCGGACCAGCCGTTCTGGTTGCAGCATTGATGAACAAAAATGCGCGGACAAACGAAACGCGCCAGCCAAGCAACAGCAACTCAATCTTAGCTGTTAAAAAAGCGGACTAATAGGCTTAGGCCAATCAATGTCATAACGACGCCGATGATACAGTCCAACACGCGCCAGGCAGCCGGTTTTGCGAAAATTGGCTGCAAAAGGCGCGCTCCGTAACCGAGTGCAAAAAACCACGTAAACGAAGCTATGACTGCGCCAGCACCGTAGGCAGCACGGGCTTGATCGTGATAACGAGCCGAAAGGCTACCAAGCAACACAACCGTATCCAGATAAACATGCGGATTGAGAAATGTCAGCGCTAAACAGGTCGCAACAGCCGCTTTGAGGTTGACACTGCCGCTGGATTTTACCTGCATTGCTTCGGGATGAAATGCGCGGCGAAAAGCGACAGATGCATACCAAAACAGAAAAGCCGCACCGGCAATGGTCACAAATGAAATCAGCTTTGGTGACTGAGCGATCAGTGTTCCGAGACCCGCAACACCAGCGGCAATCAAAATTGCATCCGACAGCGCGCAAATAAGGCAAAGAATAAATACGTGCTGCCGCAACAATCCCTGCCGGAGAATGAATGCGTTTTGTGCTCCTATCGCGATGATGAGAGACGCACCAAGGAAAAAGCCCGAAAAAGCTGCTGATAACACGTTGTTTTCCTGGAGATAGAATCAGAACATTGACAATTGACCGTCGGATTTTTCATCCGGATCAGTCTTCTTCTTACCTGTTTTAGGTACGCGTGCAATGTCCAATACTTCTTCGACGCGGGTTTGGACATCAGGTGACGTATTGGCGACTTTGTTGACCTTATCAGACACCGGAATGGCTTCAAAAAAGTCATCCTGAACTGGCCGCATAATGTCGGCAACATCGCGCGGCAGCAAAGTCTTGCAGTTAAGCCATCGAGCAAAATCTTCAGGCTTCACTACCACAGGCATACGCTCGTGGATTGGACGCAGAAAAGCATTGGCGCTTGTGGTGAGAATGCCTGCGGTATCGATTTGCGAACCGTCTGCACTGCTCCAGGTCTCGACCAGCGCGCCAAAAGCCACGATGCCGCCATTGCGCGGCCTGATCCAATAGGCCTGCGCTTTGTTCTTTCCCTCGCGCCGCCATTCGTAAAAGCCGGAAGCGGGAATCAGTGCGCGCCGATGATTGAGCGCCGCACGGAAAGAATTTTTCTCAGCCGCCGTTTCAGAGCGAATGTTGAAAACAAGATTCCAGTCATTGGGGTCTTTCACCCAAGAAGGCACGAAACCCCAACGCACCAGCATGCCAATCCGGTCGGGCCTGTTGCTTCCCTGCGGCGGTGTTTCGCCTGCAAGAATAGACAGGATCGGCTGGGTCGGCGCAATATTGTAGCGCGGCGGAAAGTCTTCATCGACCATTGCGCCAAGCAATGCTTCGACTTCCTCGCGGCTTGCAGTCAGAGAAAAACGTCCACACATGGCGACCATGTTCAGACTTTTGCCTGATTGGTCAAGTGCGCTTTGCGGTTGCCAAAACAAACTGGTCAGATCATATCTTGCACATGGTCACAGTTCCCGTCATTCCCGCTCCGCTTCAAATTCATGGTGTTTCGCTCATCTGTCGGCGTGATGGCCGCTTTCTGCTGGTTGAGCGCGGAAAAGAACCATGGAAAGGCTGGCTGGCCTTCCCCGGTGGCAGCATCGAAGCAGGCGAAACACCCGAACAAGCGGCACACCGGGAACTCAAAGAGGAAACCGCACTCAGTGCTGCCTCGCTAAGCCATGTGATTACAGTTGACCTGGCACTTGAGGGCAAAGCTTACACAAAGAGCTATTTCCTTTCGGTCTATCGCGCTTTCGATATTTCAGGGGTTGAACAGGCCGGTGATGATGCTGCAGCCATACACTGGCTGAAAATTGATGAAATGGCAGAAGCGAACGTAACCGACAGCACCGTGGATGTGGCGCGCTCGGTGGCAGAAGCAGAAGATCAATCCGGCTATTGATACGCTCAGGCGTCATGAAGTGGCCGTGTTTGCCAGCAAAAAGGCGATCAGAAGAAAGGGCTTGAGATTGAGAAGCAACACGCTTTCGCTGATCGTGATCAGTTTTTGGCTGGGTATGGCTTCCCCGGCCCTTACTGCGCAGAACGCGCCTTATGAAGGCAAAATGCAGAGACTCTCAGAAGTGCTTGGTTCACTGCACTATCTGCGCAATCTTTGCGGAGAAACCAGCAATGAGTGGCGCGAACGCATGGATGCGATCATCGCCGCTGAGAAGCCCGATGATATGGAGCGGGTTCGCCTGATTTCAAGCTTCAACCACGGCTATCGCGCCTTCAGCAACACTTATCTGCGCTGTACGCCCTCCGCACTTGCGGCGATTGATCGCTATATGAAGGAGGGCGAAAGCTTGTCTAACGAGCTTATCTCGCGCTATGGAAATTAACCAATTCTTCAGTCTTATGCGGATGGACTGCAAATGCCTCATTTAAATCCGCAGTAATCTGTTAACACTGTCTTAAATGATAGGAAGGCCGCACAAGTGTTCGCGCTCCCGATTTCGGTGAGAGGGCATTTAAGGAGCCAGAAGGGCGTAAGCCGGGATGAAACCAATGGATTATATGCCAGCCGATCTGGACGAGATGATCGCCCGCGAAAAAAAGCTTGTGGCGATTGAATACCAGAACGAGGCTTGGGCGGATGGCATTTCCGAAGGGATTGAGCCTGAGATTCTAGCAGAAGCAGCATTTACGACAGCGCTCACAGAACTGATCCGCGAAGCCGGTGAAGATGCCGCACTCGAGCTAATCGAAAAGATGCGCGAGCAAATTATCGCCGGTACATTCCTGCCGCAGCGAGTATTGCAGTAACTCTCACGTCGATAGAGCAACCAGTTACTCTATCTCATTCCTTTTACGCATGTCGTTACCTGAAAACCGGTTCCCACTTTTCCGCGACATGCTCTGGGCGGGAAATCATAAACCCGCTCCCATACCCTGCGGAACTGTCTTGTCGAGGCAAAGCCCGAGCGTTCCGCAACGCTTTCCATATCCAGAGCAGAATTTTGTAGCATTTCGCGAGCCAGACTTATTTTCAGTCTATTGGCATAATCTGTGACGCTCATACCTGCATATTCATTGAACAGGCGCGAGAGATTGCGCGGACTTGCTCCGCTGGCCTCTGCGAGTTTTTCAACCGACCAGTTTTCTGCCGGATTTCCCGCGATCGCATCCTGTGCACGATGCACGACTGGATGCATGTGATTGCGGCCTTCAAGCCATGGTGAAAGCTGCGGATCATTGCCACTGCGGCGCAGATAAACCACCAGATAACGCGCCACCGACAATGCAAGTGCATGCCCTGCCATCTCAGCCACTATATGCAGCATGAGATCAATGCCTGCGGTAATTCCGGCACTTGTCAGCCTGTCGCGATCTTCCACAAACAACCGGTTTTGCAACACGCGCGATGTTGGTGCCAGCCGGTGCAATTCCTCAATCGCCATATGATGCGTCGTGCACGCATAACCTTCGAGCAGCCCTGCACGCGCTGCAAGCAGTGCGCCGGAACAGATGGAAACCAGCTTTACACCGGGGCGAATTATACGGCGCAACCAGTTGACAATCTGCGCCTCCAAAATTGCGTCGTCGTCGCCGCGGCTGTTGATAGCACCACCCATCGGCACATCAGCAGAACCCGAAATAACGACAAGCGCATCATCTGGCAAGGCTTCCGGCAAAGGGGTGATATTGGCCACCGACAGCCCTATCGAACTCGTCACAGTTTCGGATGGACCGATATAATGCACATCAAACTGTACAGCGCCTTGCTCGAGATTAGCCTTACGCAAAACCTCTATCGGTCCCGCCACATCAAGCAAAAGCGTGCGCGGCGGGATAATGACAAACACGGGAACAGTTTTCAGACCGTCGGCAGACTGGTTCATGCAACTTTCCGTTCGGAGTTGCCTTCAAGAGCCTGCTCTACAGTTGTAATGCGGGCGAAGCGGCCTGCCAGAACAAGCTCCGTGCGTGCACGAATTTCCGCCGCACTCCATTCGCGTCCATTCACATCTGTCATTGGAAATGTCAGCGTTGCTTCGCCTACAAAATAAACATCGAAACCAAGGTCTGATGCCTGACGCGTGGTGGTTTCACAGCATTGTTCCGTTCTAATACCCGAAACAATCACCCGCCTGATGCCTTTGGAGATGAGCCAGACGTCAAGACCGGTGCCAACCAGTGCACTGTGACGGCGTTTACGGAAGGTCGCATCGGGTTCATAGGCAATGGGTGCCAGCGTTTTGACATAGCCCGACGCTTCCGAAAACGGACCGCTATCCTCGACGTGGAAAATCTGCACAACAGGGATGCCCTTGCGCTTGGCACCGTCAATCAGCGCCTGTTGCCGCTCGATATAAGCGGCAACCTCTTCATCGCGGTAATATGGACGATGACGGAAAGATTCCTGAACATCGACAACCAGCAGTGCAGTATCATTAGCGGACATTTCTCGCTCCTTGTAAAACTATACAAGGAGACGATAGCGCCTGCAATATAAGGTGAAAGCCCTATGCCGGACAAAGATAGGACATTTCACGCCATGCATTATCCGCGTTGCGGAAGTGCTTCCAGAAACTCGACCGGCTCACCCTTGTTCGGGCTGACGATTTCCGCTTCCCACATAACCTTGATACCACGCACAAAAGTGCCAACCGGCCAGCCGGTGACAGTCTTGCCATGATAAGGCGTCCAGCCAGCTTTTGAACCCGCCTGCTCGTGGGTGATGGTTTCGCGACGCTTCATATCAACGATGGTCAGATCGGCATCATAACCAACAGCGATGCGTCCCTTGCGTGCCATACCGAAAATGCGGTTCGGGCCATGACTCGACAGATCGACAAATCGCTCCAGCGAAAGCTTGCCTGCATTGACGTGATCAAGCATGATCGGCACCAGCGTCTGAACACCGGTCATGCCGGATGGGGATGCCGGATAAGGCTTCTGCTTTTCTTCAAGCGTATGCGGCGCATGGTCAGAGCCAAGAACATCGACGATCCCTTGATCAATGCCCTTCCAGATACCGTCACGATGGCGCTTGTCGCGCACAGGTGGGTTCATCTGGATAAGATTGCCAAGCGTTGCATAATCATCTGCTGACAATGTGAGATGATGCGGGGTGGCTTCACAGGTTGCCACGTCTTTGTGCCCCTGAAGGAAGTCAATTTCTTCGGCGGTCGAGATATGCAGCACATGAATGCGCGCGCCTGTTTCCCGCGCGATGCGCACCAGACGTTCGGTGCATTGCAGTGCCGCAACTTCATCACGCCAAACAGGATGGCTCGACGGATCGCCCGCCACACGCAGACCTTCGCGTTCTTTCAGACGAAACTCATCTTCGGAATGGAAAGCCGCACGACGGCGGGTATTTTTGAGGATCGAGCGAACACCATCGTCGTCTTCAACCAGCAGATCGCCAGTCGACGACCCCATAAATATCTTGATGCCAGCCGCCCCCGGCAGACGTTCAAGTTCAGCTACGTCTTTTGCATTGTCACGCGTGCCACCGACCCAAAAGGCAAAATCGCAATGCATACGATGGCGACCACGACGGATCTTGTCTTCCAGCGTTTCAGCAGTGGTTGTCAGCGGCTTGGTATTCGGCATTTCAAAAACTGATGTCACACCACCGAGAACAGCAGCCAGCGAACCAGTTTCCAGATCTTCCTTGTGCTCCAGTCCCGGTTCGCGGAAATGTACCTGACTATCAACCACACCCGGCAGAATATGTAGGCCGGTACAATCAATCACTTCGCCGGCAGAATTTGCTGAAAGAGAACCAATCGCCTCTATGCGCCCATTACGAATGCCAATATCGCGTTGACCGGTGCCGTCATGATTGACGATGGTTGCACCTTTCAGGATCGTATCGAACGTATGGGCCATTGTTGTCTCCTGCTGGCTTGATGGGGCTTGCGAGCGTCTTCAATGCGGCTTACGTAACGATGATTATAAAGGCAAGGAAGAAGCGATGGCGACGGTAGCGGAAACGATCAATCTTTCCAACAGAGCACTGGTTCACATCACAGGCGAAGATGCGGAAAAATTCGTACAGGCTGTGATTACCACCAATCTCGACAAGCTCGGCGCCGATGAACTGAAACCCGGCGCATTGCTGGCACCACAGGGCAAGATCCTGTTCGACTTCGTTGTGTCGCGCATTGAAAACGGGCTACGTTTCGATATGCCCGCAAGCATTGCTACCGATTTTATGAAGCGCATGACGCTTTATCGCCTGCGAGCCAAAGCGGAAATTACTCAATCGCCAGAATCACTTGTGAGCGTTTGCTGGGGGAAAGATTCAGATTCTTCAGAAAGCGATTCAATTAAGCGCGATTCACGGTTTCCGGAAGAACTGCATGTTACCCGCATTTATGGACAGGCAGGCGAAGTCAGTGACGAGAGTGCGTGGATAGCAATTCGTGCCGAATATGGCATTGCCGAAGGTGAAGCCGATTTCGCCTATAATGATGTATTTCCTCATGACGTGAATTTCGACCAGACCGGCGGCGTGACGTTTCCAAAAGGCTGCTTTATTGGCCAGGAAGTTGTCTCGCGCATGCAGCATCGCGGTACCCCGCGGCGACGTGTGCTTGTCGCAAAATCCGACGAGCCACTGCCTACAATGGGCACACCAGTTACAGTCGGTGGGCGTGACATCGGAACGCTGGGTAGCTCTTCCGACAAGATTGGTTTGGCACTTGTCCGTATTGACCGGGTGAAAGATGCGCTTGATTCCGGTACACAAATTCTGGCCGCTGAAAGCGAAATCAGGTTAGAGCTGCCACCGCATGTCCGCTTCACATTCCCAACTGCTGATACGGACAAAGCCTGATGGCAGCAGTGGATCGTTCATCGGGACAGGAGCGTGCATGGCAGCGAATGTTATCGGGACGCAGGCTCGACCTGCTTGACCCCTCACCACTCGATGTTGAGATTACAGACATAGCCCATGGTCTTGCGCGTGTAGCACGCTGGAACGGGCAAACCGTGGGTGAACACGCCTATTCCGTCGCCCAGCACTCCATGCTGGTTGAGCAGATTTTCAACCGGCTTGTTCCAGATCCAAGCATTGAATGGCAGATGCTAACCCTTCTGCATGACGCACCTGAGTATGTGATTGGTGACATGATTTCACCGTTCAAGGCGGTGATGGGCGGCAATTACAAACTTATAGAAGACCGGCTTGAACGCGCTATTCATGTGCGCTTTTCATTGCCTGCTTCGATCTCTGCATCGCTTAAAAAGCTGATCAAGCGCGCTGACAGGGTCGCGGCCTATTTCGAGGCAACAAGGCTTGCAGGATTTACCGAAGCGGAAGCCACCAAGTATTTTGGTCGTCCACGCGGCTTTGATCCAGCAGGGCTGGAACTGACGCCGCGTCCGACCCAGGATGTGCAGAATGATTTTCTTGCGCGTTTTGCTGTGCTGGAACAGGCGCGAAGAGGATAGGCGTTGGCTTACATCGTCGTCAGTCCGCTATCGAAGCTTGAAGCGCAGATTGCACTGCATGAGCCAAGCCATATCGTAACGCTCAGCAGCCACGCTCTGCCTGCACTGCCCGGTGAGGCAGAGCGGCTCAGTCTGTTATTCAACGACATTACAGAACCACGTGATGGTCTGACAATGCCCGATGAAAGCCACGTCAGAGCGCTGCTTGATTTTGCAATGGAATGGGATCGCGCAAAGCCACTGCTGATTCATTGCTATGCTGGTGTTTCGCGTTCGACCGCCAGCGCTTACATTATCGCCTCAGCGCTGGACCTATCGTTGGATGAAACAGCACTTGCAGAAAAGCTGCGGGAACTTTCACCATCAGCTACGCCCAATATACGACTTATTGCGCTTGCGGATAACATGCTCAGAAGGGATGGCCGTATGGTTGCCGCGATTAAGGCAATCGGACGCGGGCAAGAAGCCTTTGAAGGCGAAGTGTTCAACCTGCCTGTTGCAAACTGAAAGCACGCAAAATTGCGTTGAGAAAGCCGCTGCGTGAATCGGGTGGTGTCTGTGCGCGCGGCTCCCACACATGACGCAGGAAGAAAAAGCCGGTCATTCTGAAAGCATCGTTGAGATCGTCATAACACGATGCGCGCAAAGCCGTATTGTTGACGAAAGCTGGCAACGGCAGCATCTTATCCGCCCATGGCGCACCAGCGTCACCACAGACTGCGCGACCCGATTTTGGCGATACATAAATCAGGTTTTCGCGAACACCTGTCGCAGCGCATTCTTTAAGATCCAGGCCAAAGCCAAGTTCTTCAAGCATCATCACTTCAAAACGCAGCAGCAATTCACCTGAAGCAAGTGGATCGTCAAAGTGCTCGATGATAAGGCGAAGTGTTTCGTATAAGCCGCCATGTGCGTCCCGCTCTGGCAATAAGCGCAGATGAGAAGCGGCAAGCTGGATACCATAGAGTGCAACCGGCGTTTCAATCAGACGCGCCGCAGCAAAGCCTAATGGTTCGATTGTGAATGAGCCCATATGCTCATCCAGCCGCGCCCACCATGATAGATCAACGTGATTGCCTGGTTGCAGCAAGGGCTGCATGCGGCGAGATCGCCCGCCGCGCACCATACCCATATGACGGCCGTGTTCACGCGTCATCACTTCGACAATAGCGCTTGTTTCGCCATGTCGCCGTGTGCCGAGAATTATGCCTTCATCACGCCATTCCATGGGTAAATCTTAACCAGACTTCCATTCTGCGCATCATTGTCAATGAAAGTCAGATGACTTTCCGAATTATGCGCGGCTATCACGCCATTCCACGGCTCTTGCTCAACCAGTTAAGTCGGGAAAATGAGGCCCATTTCACGATAGCGCTCAGGATCGTTGCCCCAGTTTTCACGCACTTTCACGAACAGGAAGAGATGTGCATTCTGTTCGAGAATTTCGCTGATCTCTTTGCGAGCTGACTGTCCGATTGCCTTGATTGTTTCGCCCTTATAACCAAGCACGATTTTCTTCTGGCTTTCGCGCTCAACATAAATCACCTGCTCAATACGAACCGAGCCGTCCTTACGCTCTTCCCAGCGTTCGGTTTCGACAGTCGAGGAATATGGCAGCTCTTCATGCAGGCGCAGATAAAGCTTTTCACGGGTGATTTCTGCTGCGAGCTGGCGCATCGGCATGTCGGAAATCTGATCTTCCGGGTAATACCACGGACCATTTGGAACGGTTTCTGCCAAATACTTAGCAAGATGCTTGCAACCAGAACCCGTCAACGCGGAGATCATAAATGTCTGATCAAACGCAACGAGTTCATTCGCAGCTTTTGCGAGTTCCAGCAACTTAGGCGGATCAACACGATCAACTTTATTTAGCACAAGAACCTTCTTCTGGCGCACGTCTTTCATGCTTTCCAGAAGAGCCTCAGCATTCTCGTTCAGACCACCCTGCGCGTCCAAAAGAACGAGAATAATATCGGCATCTTTTGCGCCGCCCCATGCAGTCGTAACCATTGCGCGATCGAGACGGCGCTTCGGACGAAAAATACCGGGCGTATCGACAAGTACTATCTGGGCCTGATCATGGATGAAGATGCCGCGCACCAGCGCCCGTGTTGTCTGCACCTTGTGCGTGACGATGGAAACCTTGGTGCCCACCAGCTGATTAACCAGCGTGGATTTTCCGGCATTTGGCGCACCAATCAGCGCCACAAAGCCCGAACGGGTCTGCCCGGTTTCAGTTTCGTCGCCTGTCGGCATCGTCGGATTGTTCATTGCTCGTCCTTTTGCGAGCCTTCCGGTTTGTCAGAAACGCGGAAGCACTCAATTTGCTGTTTGCGCAATTCCCGACGTAAACCGGTCCCCACTTTCGCTGGAATTGCTTTATTTCGTGTAGACAGCAGAAACGGTCTCTCCCGAACCATTCTACCCTTGCGACAAACCCACCATTGCCGCTGTTAATTTGATTATAACTGAATTTCTTTTAAATGGATGCTGAATTCCGCCTTAGCCCTAACTGTCACGCTTCCAGACGGATTCCCTGTAAAGCATCGTCTCCGCAGCATTCTGTTCAGCAATGCGTTTCGAGCGGCCTTCACCCTTTTCCGGAGCAAAGCCCTTGACTGTCACTTCAACGATGAATGAAGGGTCATGGTCCGGGCCGCTGCGGCTCAGGATAACATAAGCCGGGTGAGCATTGCCTTGCTGATGTGCCCATTCCTGCAATTCAGTCTTCGCATCACGCCTTGCAGCACCTGTCTCAAGGGAGCGTTTCTGCCAATAGCGCTTTATAAAGCTGCGCGCAGCCTCAAGGCCACCATCCATATAAATTGTTGCAATCAAAGCCTCGATGACATCAGCGCGTACATTGAGCAAGCGCTTATCATTCAGCGACTTAATGTCTGAACCCGTATGAATAAGGTCTGCTAGTTTAATTTCATCGGCAATTGCCGCACAAGTTTCAGCATTGACCAGTGCATTCAGACGCACCGACAATTCGCCTTCCGGCGCATCCGGGAATTCCTCAAAAAGCATTTCGGCAACCACCAGACCAAGTACGCGATCACCAAGAAATTCAAGTCGCTCATAATTGGCACGCGATGGTGCCTGCACACTCGAGTGCGTGAGCGCACGTTCAAGCCGTTTCAGATTGAGAAAACGGTGTCCTGTGCGCTCTTGAAGAATCGACGCTGCTAAATCTGTCGAAACCATCTCAGTTTCCGGTGACAGCAGTGTGCGGCTCACCACTTACCCAAGTAAAAAGACGGCTGAACCGAACGTCAGATGGCCACTTCCAGATTTCGAGCGGGCTTGCCTTATCAGCAATCGAGAAGAAGATGATATTAGCGCGACCAACGAGATTTTCATAAGGCACGTAGCCAACACCAAATCGGCTATCGAGCGAGTTATCGCGATTGTCGCCCATCATGAAATAATGACCGGCAGGAACTTCGAATACGCGGGTATCGTCACCAATGGAATTTGGTGCAAGATCAAGCGTATCGTAAGTCACGCCATTTGGCAGTGTTTCGCGATAAACTTCAACCGGACGATTAACTTCCGTAACATCGGGATTATCAATGGTGCCAACGCGCTCACGCTTAACAGCAACATCATTGATATAAAGCACGCCGCCGCGCATCTGCACGCGGTCACCCGGAAGGCCAATCACGCGTTTGATATAATCAATATTGGTGTCGCTTGGCAGCTTGAAAACTACAACGTCGCCGCGCTTCGGTTCTGCACCCCAGATACGACCATTGAAGAGGTCAAGACCAAAAGGCAGTGAATAGCGCGAATAGCCATAGGCATATTTCGACACAAACAAATAGTCGCCTTCGAGAAGCGTCGGGCGCATTGAGCCGGACGGAATACTGAATGGCTGGAAAAGCAGGCTGCGGATAACCAGCGCCAGCAGCAGCGCCTGGACGATAACGCTGATGGTTTCGCCAATGCCACCCGATTTTTTAGTTTCACTTTTGCTGGACACGCTCATTGTATCTCCGCTTGCCGATGTGCGATCTAATAACGAGTATAATTGCTTGAAGCAATCCGCTCACGATTACCTCGCACGATTATGAGCAGGAGTTTACCTGACACAATCGCAATTGTTTTGGCGTATGCTGCTATCGCGCAACATGCACTATTCATTTTCTGAAAGGGCTTCGATAATCACGAAGGCCTGCGCGAGAGGAAAATCATCGGTAATTGTCAGATGTATGGCAGCGCGCTTGCCATGAGGCAACAAACGTTGCAATTGCTCCGCCGCACCACCAGTCAGTTTCATAGTCGGCTTGCCTGAAGGTGTATTGACCACACCCATATCGCGCCAGAAAACGCCGTTGGAAAGTCCGGTACCAAGTGCTTTGGAACAGGCTTCCTTGGCAGCAAAACGCTTGGCGTAAGATGCAGCACGTTGTTTGCGAGCCTCTGACTTCGCCTGTTCAACCTCTGTAAAAACACGCTGAATGAAACGATCACCATGCTTTTCAAGGGTCCTTTCAACGCGGCGAATATCAATCAAATCGCTGCCAATGCCGATAATCATGTTTTCTGCAGCTCCCGCTTGCTGGCCATATTATGTTTTGCGGCAAGTCGCTCTAGTTTGCGCCGACGAAATGCAGTGACCGCAAACCGTGTGACAAAATAGGCAATCACAGCAAAAATGGCTCCAAGGATTGTCGATCCGAACAGCATAGGCTTGAGCAAAGGCGTCCAGACTTCGCCGAACTTCATCGTTTGCAACGCATGGCCGAGATGCAACGGCGGTGCGCTTTCAATATCTCCGCTGATTACAAAGCGGCCAAGTTCGTAAGTGCTGCCCCAGATGAATGGAAGCGTGATTGGGTTGGCTAGCGTGGTGCCCAGTGCTGCGGCAGCAATGTTTCCAGCAAGAAAATAAGCCAGAACAATCGCTATGATGAGATGAAAGCCAAAAAACGGGGTGAAAGCCGAAAACACACCAACAGCCAACCCAGCAGCAACCGCATGGGGTGACGCAGTAATGCGCAGCACACGCTTGCCGCCATACTTAAACGAGCGAGCAAACGAGCGACGCGGCCACACCAGCGTTCTAAGACGCTCGCGGCGGGTCGGAGGATTTCGGCGTTGAAACAACATGGCTTCTCATACTGCGCTCGATGCACCGAGACAATTGTTATTATTCAACCATTGCGGAAGACAGTTTATCACGGTCTTCAGCAGACGCCGCATGCATACGTGGCAAATAGAACTTCGGCGATACACCCAGCATACGGCGAAACATTGTCGTAAAAGCAGACACACTGTCATATCCAAGATCAAGCGCTACGCTTGTTACCGCCTCGCCTTCCGTCAAACGGGGAACAGCTGCAAACAGACAAGCCTGCTGGCGCCATACCGAAAGGCTAACGCCTGTCTCACGCTGAAAATGACGGGTGAAAGACCGTCTGCTCATCGCCATTTTGTCCGCCCAGTCATCAATCGTCGCACGCGCCAGAGGAGCTTTTACAAACTCGCGACACAGCTTCTGCAACCGAATATCTGCCGGAAAGGGCAACCCAAGCGATCTTTGAGGTAGCCTATGTAAATCTCTGAGGATGAGTTCAATCACAAGCGCGTCTCTGGTTCCCGGTTCCGGGATACTGTCAACCGAAGTTGCGTCAATGATAAGACAGCGCATCAAATCCGTCAGACCAACGACATGAAGATGATCTGGCACACCTGAGATGACATCAACCGCAATATAGATCGAACGCATAAAGACATCGCCGACAATCTCGACCGAATGCTTTACGCCCGCGGGAATCCACATCGCATGATCGCCGGGGATCATCCAGCGGCCAGCCTCGGTGGTGACAAGAACGACACCCTGCGAAGCGCATAAAAGCTGCGCCCGGCTATGGCTATGCTGCGGTACGAAATAGCCATCAGGATATTTCGTCGGCAAGGCAATGACCGGACCGTCAAGGCTTTCCAGCATATCAATGCGCTGCTCGTGGAACTTTTGCAGGTCCTCACTGTTCGGCAATAAAAGCCCTGGCGGCGATTTCGGCTTCATCTGCTTTGGCCCACTCTCGAAAGTAATGGACCAAATCACGAAAGCAGGCGCGAAACAATATGATTATTAGATGGTCAGGTTAGAAATATTCGAAAACATGCGAATTTGTTTTCAGAGCTGACCTCACCACTCTACGGGAAAATCCCGTTCCAAATTATCTTCGGAGTAGGACTATGAGCACGAGTGCTGCCGAGCAGCCATCAAACAGTGCGGCGAACAATACGGTTCTCGCCATTATTCTGGCCACAAGCATGGGCCATTTCCTCAACGACATGATGCAGTCGCTGCTTCCAGCGATTTATCCAATGTTGAAGGACAATTACAGCCTATCATTCTGGCAGATTGGCTTGCTCACATTTACCTTTCAGGTGACCGCTTCGATCCTACAGCCTATCGTTGGCATTTATACAGATCGTCGTCCGATGCCTTACTCATTGCCTTTTGGCATGGGCTGCACACTGGTTGGTCTGATCCTGCTCGCAACGGCGCATCACTATACGTTCCTGCTTCTTGGCGCTGCATTCATCGGCTTTGGTTCGTCGGTATTTCATCCTGAAGCCGCACGTGTGGCACGTCTTGCATCAGGCGGTCGCCATGGTTTCGCACAGTCAATGTTTCAGGTTGGCGGCAATTTCGGCTCGTCAATTGGACCATTGCTTGCCGCCTTCATCGTGCTGCCCTTCGGTCAGTCCAGCGTATCGTGGTTTTCAATCGCCGCACTGATCGGCATGGCGCTGCTTTGGTATGTCGGAAACTGGTACAACCAGCACAATATAGCCAATAGAAGCAAGCCAAAGGCCGACACAACTCTGCCGTTGCCGCGCAAGACGGTGATCATGGCAATCTCTGTGCTCGCTATGCTGATCTTCACCAAATACGTCTATATGGCGAGCCTTACCAGCTATTACACCTTCTATACGATCAGCCATTTTGGGGTGACCGTTCAGGGCTCGCAGTTGCTGTTGTTTCTGTTCCTTGGTGCCGTTGCTGCCGGAACGATTGTTGGTGGTCCTATCGGCGATAAGATCGGCACACGCACTGTGATCTGGGTATCGATCCTCGGCATTGTGCCTTTCACACTGGCTTTGCCTTACGCAAATCTGGAGGTAACAGCAGTTCTGACGATCATTATCGGCTTTGTGTTGGCTTCGGCTTTTCCGGCAATCATTGTGTTCGCACAAGAGTTGTTGCCAGGGCGCGTTGGCATGGTCTCAGGCTTGTTCTTCGGACTGGCATTCGGTGTCGCTGGCATTGCAGCAGCGCTGCTTGGGATTGTTGCCGACCGCACCAGCATCGAGTTCGTCTATAAGATCTGCTCGTATCTGCCGCTGCTCGGTCTGTTAACAATCTTCCTGCCGAAAATGCAGAAAGCGAAATAGAAAAAAGTGGAGCACCGCTCATCCCCCAACGAACGGTGCTCCTGAGCCACTGACCTTTTGACGGCCCGGTGCAGCGGCAGCTCTGAAATAGAAGGTTATCAACTCTATTTCTTTGTTCTGGCGCATGTTGCGATATTAATCTGCAACATGCGCGTATTCTTATTTACACAGCGGAACTGAAGCCGTGCATCGTTTCTCTGCGAAACTCATCAAATGTTGCAGCAACCAGCCGGATCAGCGGCTTTCCGTCTTCGGTCGCAGTGATGACACCGTTCTGCACTTCCACCAACCCATCAGCCACCAACGGACGCAGCAGGGCTAATTCGTCAGAAAATTCAACGCCCGGTGCCGCTGTATTGAGATCAACGCGGAAGTTACACATCAGTGCTGTGATAATTCCGGCGCGCTGACGATCAACATCCCGCATGGTATAACCACGCACTGTGGCAAAGTCCCCCGCCCCAACACGTTTGCTATATTGCCCGACATCCGAAATGTTCTGCGTATATCCCCCCGGATATTGCGAAATGGACGATGGACCAAAACCAATCAACGTATTACAGCGATCAGTCGTGTAGCCCTGAAAATTACGATGCAGCGTGCCATTCTCAGCCGCAATCGCCAGAGTATCATCTGGTAAAGCAAAGTGATCGATACCAACAGCTTTGTAGCCGTGGTTGATAAAGCTTTCAGCGACAGCACTTGCCTGCGCAAAACGTTCGTCTGCATCCGGCAGAATGCTTTCATCAATCAATCGCTGATTGGCACGACGCTGCGGCAGATGTGCGTAGCCAAAGCAGGCAATGCGATCCGGCTTCATCTCTATTACACGTTCACAGGTCTCACGCAGACTTGTTACAGTCTGAAGCGGCAGACCATAGATCAGATCAAAATTAAGCCTGTTGATGCCCACTGCACGAAGCAGCGCTGCGGCTCTTGCAACAGTTTCAATTGGCTGCACACGGCCGATAGCTTTCTGCACATCAGCATTAACATCCTGCACGCCAAGACTTGCACGGTTAACGCCCATCAACGACAAGGTCTTTGCCAGAATTGGATTCACCGTACGCGGATCAAGCTCAATCGCATGTTCCATATCGGGATGGAAATCAAACGCCAGCGCAAGCGCTGCCATGATGCGTTTGAACTGCGTCGCATGCAGAATAGAAGGAGTGCCCCCACCCCAATGTAAATGCACGACCTTCGGCCGAGCCGCCAGACTTGCGCTTACAGTTTCGATCTCGCTCAAAAGAGCAGTCACGAAATTCTCAATGACATCCTCACGGACGGCCATTTTTGAATGGCAGCCACAATAGTGGCAAATCTCTTTGCAGTACGGCACATGGATATAAAGCGAAACGCTTTCCTCCGGGCCGATCTGGCGTAACCAGCGTTTTGTGTTGTCAGCAGTCGTCGGCGTGAAATCCACAGCCGTTGGAAACGAAGTGTAACGGGGAACGGCCAGCGCCGCATAACGTCTTATCGTGTCTTCATGCATGATAATCGCGCTCCCCGCTCCTGACGATCTGGCGAGAGCTTCTCACCTTTAGGCGCACTGGACGAAGACGGGCATTCTGCTGGGCAAACAGACATGATGCGGCAAGGAAGCCCACACACATGACAGCGGGTATTGTAATTGCCAGCCACAACGACACCTGTTCACCTCGTTATCATCAGGCAGCAGTTCAATAAGCTGCCTCAACTTGCACGATCAGATGTAGAGGGCATTCCGGCAACGTTCATTGATTTAAATCAACGAAACTAAAACTAAGAAGTTGCGATCAAATATTTTCCGGATCGATGCCTGCTACCGAAGCGAGCGAACGTCTGGAGAGTATCTCGACGGTATTGGAATCGATCAACTGAATGAGGCCCTGTGTTTTCAGCTTGGTGAAGCTGCGGCTCACTGTTTCAATTGTCAGGCCGAGGTAATCGGCAATGTCGGTACGGTTCATCGACAAATGCACGAGGTTCGTCTTGCCGCCGCGCTTTTCGGTACGTGCGGCGAGAACGAGAAGGAAGCTGGCAAGCTTTTCCACAGGCGCAAGACGGCCAAGAACCAGTTGATTGTCGCGTGCAGTGCGCAACGCTTCTCGCGTCATCTGATAGAGACGCTCTTTCAGCTTGGGGAAGCGATCCATCAAGCCATCCATTTCCTTTGTTGAAAATGCACAAAGGACAGATGGAGTAACCGCTTCAGCCGACTGAGAGTAAACATCGTCATCCGCCAGGCCAAGATAATCTCCAGGTACTAAAAATCCGGCAATCTGGCGACGACCATCTGGCAGCGATGTATAAATCCGCAGCATCCCCGATGTTAAGCTGAAAACACGGCGTTTTGGATCCCCCTCTTCAACCAGCATCTCGTTGGCGTCGAGTTTCTTGGATGTCATGATGGCTTCGAGCGCACCCAGATCGCCATCATCAAGCGCAGAGCAGACGGCCATGCGGCGTACATCGCAATCAACGCAAACGCCACACGGAGCCCTGTAAGGGGATTTATGATCGAAAATAAGCGGGGCAACAGCCACAACACGTTCCTAGATAGGGGGATGAGCATATCTGCGCTCGTCCCCCTAAATTAAGGGTGACAAACAAATACCGCAAAGCGCAATTTCGACGCAGGGCGCATTTTACACCACGCTAACGCAAAGCGACGGTAGAAAGCGCTTAAATATTGCGGCTACCCGGCTTAATTGCAGGAATTGCAAGGAGTTCCGGCGGTAAATTGTCAGGCGAATAGGCTGGCACTTCATATTCTGCGAGCGCGATAAGCTTCGTTCCGACGTCGGCCTTGCCTGCCGAACGATCAACGATACAGGCGGCAGCGACCACTTCGATGCCAATATCTTTCATGCAATCGATAGTTTCACGAATCGACAGGCCGGTTGTGACGATGTCTTCTACGATGACAACACGAGAACCTTTTGGCACGTCGAAGCGGCGCAAACGGAAGGTGCCGTTCTCACGCTCAACCCAAACAGATGGTACACCGAGATGACGCGAGGTTTCATATGACGGAATAAGGCCGCCGATCGCCGGACCAACCACATAGTCGATCTGTCCAAGATCAGCTGCTTTGATTTTTTCCGCTAAGGCCTTGCAAAGCGTCTCAGTCTTATCGGCATGCATGAAAACGCGTGCTTTCTGCAAAAACACAGGACTCCGAAGGCCCGAAGTCAGAATAAAATGGCCTTCGAGAATTGCTCCCGCTTCGCGGAAAACACCAAGAACGTCTTCAGTTTTCATTTTGCCTATCCATTCACACGTGTTGCGCCGCTGACGCTCGTGCTTTCCTTCAATTGAGAAATGATGCGGTTGAGATGTTTAAGATCCCACACTTCAACGTCAATAATCATTTCCGTAAAGTCTGGCGCAGTCCGCACCATCGAGAGATTATGAATATTCGCATCATTTGCCGCTGCAATCTGCGCAATTTCAGCAAGTGAGCCCGGCGAGTTGATTGCCGAGACACTGATACGTGCTGGGAAGCGCTCGTGCATCCCCTCATCAATATCCCAGCGCACGTCGATCCAGCGCTCAGGCTGGTCGTCATATGCCGTTAATGCAGGCGACTGAATTGGGTAAATCGTAATACCTGCACCGGGCTGCATGATGCCGACAATGCGGTCACCGGGAACGGCACCTTCCGGGGCAAAGCGCACCGGCAAATCGGAATTGGTACCGCGAATTGGCACAGCCTTGCGTTTCGGCTTCTCACCTTCGTCCGCAGTCGTGTCATGCGCAGCTTCAGAGCCTTCCGGCACCTTGAAAATCATGCCGGCTGCATTTTGAATGTTAAACCAGCCTTTTTCGCCGGTCTTTGCTGGGCTATTCTGCGTTGTAACACGCGTATCCTGATAATCAGGATAGACCGCTTTCACAACGTCTGTGGAAGGCAGCTCACCACGGCCGACTGCGGCCAGAACATCTTCAACTTCTTTGCGTGCCAATCGTGGAAGACTGGGTTTGAGAATATCTTTGCTGAACGATTTTCCGGCACGCTCGAAAGCGCGCTCCAGAATGCGCATTCCGAGGCCGGAATACTGCTTACGTACCGCGGAACGCGTTGCACGGCGGATAGCCGCACGTGCCTTACCGGTGGCCACAAGCGATTCCCATGCAGCAGGTGGCACCTGAGCCTTCGAGCGAATGATGTCGACTTCATCGCCGTTTTTGAGCTCAGTCATCAATGGCATAATACGACCATTGACCTTGGCGCCCACGCAACTGTCACCAATGTCGGTGTGAACAGCATATGCAAAATCGATTGGTGTCGCACCGCGTGGCAAAGCGATAAGCCTGCCCTTCGGCGTGAAGCAAAAGACCTGATCCTGAAAGAGTTCCAGTTTGGTATGTTCCAGAAACTCCTCCGGATTGTCACCTTCGGATAACTGCTCGATTGTTTGACGTAGCCATGCGTAAGCATTGGTTTCTGTCGAAATCTGATGCGGATTGCTCGCGCTCCCACGATCCTTATAGATCGAGTGAGCTGCAACACCGAATTCTGCAATTTCATCCATAACACGCGTGCGAATTTGCAATTCAATACGCTGGCGTGATGGACCGATGATAGTTGTATGCAGCGAACGATAATCGTTCTGCTTCGGTGTGGAAATGTAATCCTTGAACCGGCCTGGAACCATCGACCAGGTGGTGTGGATCAATCCGAGTGCGCGATAGCAATCCTGTGTCGATTCAACCATGACACGGAAACCGAAAATATCGGAAAGCTGCTCAAACGACAGACCCTTAGTTTCCATCTTACGGAAAACCGACCACGGCTTCTTCTGACGGCTTTTAACGCTCGCTTTGATGCCGTTCTTCTGGAAAATCTCAGACAGATCTTCTTCGATTTTCTGCAGAAGCCCACGGTTTTTTTCAAGAAGTTCTGCAAGTCTATCAGTGACCGCGCGCCACGCATCCGGGTTGATATAGCGGAATGCTAGCTCTTCGAGTTCTTCGCGCGTGTCCTGCATACCCATGCGCCCAGCCAGTGGCGCATAAATATCCATCGTTTCTTCGGCAATGCGCAAACGCTTATCTTCACGCATAACGCCAAGCGTACGCATGTTATGCAAACGATCTGCAAGCTTGACCAGAAGCACGCGCACGTCTTCAGAGATCGCAAGAAGGAGCTTACGCAAATTTTCGGCTTGTACGGCCTTTTTAGAAACCAGATCTAACTTTTTAAGCTTGGTAAGACCATCAACAAGCTTGCCAATTTCCGGGCCGAAAAGCTGATCGATTTCCTGCCGTGTGGCAGTGGTGTCTTCAATTGTGTCGTGCAGCAAAGCAATCGCAATAGTTGCTTCATCCAGATGCATATCTGTGAGGATCGCTGCGACTTCAAGCGGATGAGAAAAATATGGGTCGCCGGATGCACGCTTCTGACTGCCGTGTTTCTGCATGGCATAAACATATGCCTTGTTAAGAAGCGCCTCATTCACATCAGGCTTGTATCGCTGCACACGCTCCACAAGCTCATATTGGCGCATCATTTACAGAAACTCCTCACTTCACACGCATAAACAGCGGTCATTCTGACCAGAACTTGCTAAAAATAGAATATTTTACAAGTTTCAGAACCTGCTTTCTGAAAACAGGCTTAATTTTCAGGCGAATTCATCGTCAAAAGCGCATAGCTGTGACTTAAAAGCCCCAAAATCGCTATGCAGACCGATAAAAATATGCGCCGCAACCTTATCAGGCTACAGCGCACAAAACATTGGCGTCAGACAGACGATTAGAAGTCGTCGTTCTTCTCAGGCGCAACCAGACCTTCAATACCAGCAAGAAGCTCTTCTTCCGACATACGGTCGAAAGTGACAACGTCATCTTCACCTGCTTCTGCAATGCCTTCAGCCAGAGCATTTGAAGCATCAGCCAGAAGAGCAGGTGCAGCAGCTTCAGGTTCATCAACTTCAACATGCTTCTGAAGCGAGTGAATCAGATCTTCTTTCAGATCATCTGGCGACAGTGTTTCGTCAGCGATTTCACGCAGAGCAACAACAGGGTTTTTGTCATTGTCGCGATCGATAGTGATCTGCGCTCCCTGGGAAATCTGGCGTGCGCGGTGACCGGCCAGAAGAACCAGTTCAAAGCGGTTCTCGACCTTATCTACGCAGTCCTCAACGGTGACGCGGGCCATAGGCGGTCCCTTTCATTTCTTAAACTCTAAAGGAATTTTTCTTCGACATATCGCTTGTCGGCCGAAATTTCAAGCAAAAGCGCAATCTGCGATCATTAAGGCTCCAGCGCCGAGAAAAACAATTCGTTTTTCATTAATCTGTCTGACAAATACACGATATGGCTCAAATTGAAACAATAGATTTTTATATATTCAGGATTGCAAGACGCCAATATCTCGCATAAGTAATTAATTGTTAGCAAATAACAACCATTGGTTGCTTGTTTTTCTACAATATCTCCGTAGAACGCAATAAACGTCATTTGTAAAAATGAATACCCCCGCCGTTTGAGAAACAAATCTGAATACGCGGTCGCTGGCCCACTCCCTTACGACCGCAGAGTGGATATATTGCACGATGTTCGATTCTCGTGAAAAGATTGCGCTATTTATTGACGGTGCAAATTTATATGCAGCTTCAAAAACACTCGGTTTCGATATTGACTACCGCAAACTTTTGAAGGCCTTTCAGAAACGCGGCTATTTGCTTCGCGCATATTATTATACAGCCTTGGTTGAGGATCAGGAATATTCGTCGATTCGTCCACTCATCGACTGGCTTGATTACAACGGCTATAAGGTCGTTACCAAAGCGGCGAAAGAATTCACAGATTCAGCAGGGCGCCGTAAGGTAAAAGGCAACATGGACATCGAGCTCACTGTCGATGCTATGCAGCTCACCGATACCGTAGACCATTTTGTTATCTTTTCAGGCGATGGCGATTTCCGTTCGCTTGCAGAAGCTCTGCAACGCAGGGGCCGTAAGGTCTCCGTGGTTTCCACATTGACCACCCAACCTGCGATGATTTCTGATGAGCTACGCCGTCAGGCCGATCATTTCATTGATCTGGTTTCGCTCAAAGCTGAAATAGGTCGCGATCCATCAGAGCGCCCTCAACAGCAGCAACGTCGCCAAGATGACGATCTTGATGATGACTATTGATTGACGTCGAATACGTTTAAAAAAAGAGCGCTTAAAGCGCTCTTTTTTATTTTATAAGACTTAGCCCCGATCGCGTAACAAACGCGACTTTTCTCGATTCCAGTCGCGCTGTTTCTCAGTCTCACGTTTGTCGTGATTCTTCTTACCGCGCGCCACACCGATTTCTAGCTTTGCCCGACCACGATCATTGAAGTATAACTTCAATGGAACAACGGTCATGCCTTCGCGGGACACGGACTGGAAAATCCTCGACATTTCACGCCGGCTGATCAGAAGCTTTCGCAAGCGTCGCGGCTCGTGATTAAACCGATTTCCTTGCGTATATTCCGGAATATATGAATTAATGAGCCAAAACTCGCCATTCTCAAAGCTTGCATAGCTTTCAGCGATATTGGCCTGATTGGCACGCAGCGATTTTACCTCAGTGCCTGTCAAAACCAGACCGGCCTCAAGCGTATCGGTTATCTCGAAATTATAGCGCGCTTTACGGTTTTCAGCGACCATCTTGCGTGCAGGAGAGTTTTTCGGCTTGTTCATAATGGCACCATATAATGCGCATTGCCGGAAATGAAAACGCTCTCGCACATGCGAGAGCGTAAAAATCAATCAACCGGGCAAAAATATCAGCCTCAATTAACGAGACCAGCGTGTTTCATAGCTTCGTCGATCTTTTGAGCCGTAGCTGCTTCAATTGTTACCATCGGCGATCGCAGAACGTTTTCGATACGGCCAAGGCGCGACAGAGCATATTTCGGACCAGATGGATTAGGCTCGATGAACAGTGCCTTATGAAGCGGCATAAGATGGTCTTGCAGTTCCAGTGCCTTTGCATAATCGCCAGCCTGGCAAGCATCCTGAAACTCTGCACACAGACGTGGAGCAATATTTGATGTCACGGAGATACAGCCGACACCACCATGCGCGTTGAAACCAAGCGCTGTCGCATCTTCACCCGACAGCTGGATAAAGTCCTTGCCGCAGGTCAAACGCTGTTCTGAGACGCGTTCGATCTTGCCTGTCGCATCCTTCACACCGATGATGTTCTTATGATCGCGCACGAGCGCACCCATTGTCTCTGGTGTCATATCAATGATGGAGCGGCCCGGGATATTATAGATCACGAGCGGGATAGAAATTGAACGCGCAACACGCGAGAAGTGCTCATAGAGACCGCGCTGGTTTGGTTTATTATAATAAGGCGTTACGACGAGAACAGCATCCGCACCCGCTTTTTCGGCATGCTGGGCAAGCTCGATCGCTTCAACCGTATTATTCGATCCTGCACCTGCAATAACCGGCACACGACCAGCTGCAACTTCGATGCAAACCTCAATAACGCGCTTATGCTCATCATGAGAAAGCGTTGGGGTTTCGCCAGTGGTACCAACAGGAACGAGGCCTTTTGTGCCTTCTTCAATCTGCCAGTTCACGAAGTCACGAAAGGCTTTCTCGTCGAACGCTCCTTCACTATCGAATGGCGTGACAAGTGCGGTAATCGAGCCTTTCAGCATCAGTGAACTCCTGAGAAATAAAGACGATCCTTACGTTATAATCCTGACATGAAATAAACCAGAATGACTGTAAGGCGATGCACCATAATCTCGGACTTGAAATCCGGCAAGCGGGGGGACGGCGCAAATCTGCTTTCAAATGACAGTTTTAAGAAAAAACTTAGCGGCCTTCGCTTAGACGGCTAGCCCCGACGCATTCGGGCACAGCATGACAGGCAATTTGCTATCAAAGTGTAATATAACTCTTTATTAACCAATACTTCATGCATCGGGATCATAGTCTTTGCCAGGCAAACCTAGTCCGCAATCAGGCTTATAAAAGCCAGATTCAAAAAATAGTCTGCTCACACAAACGTATTTTATTCGCGTTAGATCATGCGTAAGAAAAATTTGGATATGTCACTAAAGCAAAGAATGCTCAGCTCGGGCAGATTGGTTATTGCTACCTCGCTTTTCGCGGGACAGCTAGGCGCGGCCTATGCGCAATCATCTTTGCCGACCGAGATTCCAACTCCGCTTGCGCGCCCATTCGCCCCTGCGGCTACACATGAATCCCCTATTAATCTGGTCACACCAAAAGCGAGGCCTGCCACGCCGGACCCGGTTATTACTTCGTCATTCAATCGCGTTGAGAACCCTGCTGCGATCAGTGGAACTCTGAAAACCGGCCTCGACGCGCTCTACTCTCGCGATGTCGTTGGCGCGATCGCCTATCGTAACGGCATGACAAAAGGCTCGCTCGACCGCCAGATTTTGACGTGGTCGATAGCAACTTCTGGCATAAGCGGTGTGCCAAGCGCTGAAATTGCAGCCGCAGCAGCCGAACTTCCTGGCTGGCCCGGGATGAGTGCTTTGCGTCGCAATTCAGAGCGCGCACTTTTCAAAGAAGATGCGCCTGCGTCAACGGTTATCGCGACCTTCGGCAATACGCAGCCGCAGACCACCGAAGGCATGATTGCACTTGCCCGCGCTTACGTGGCTAATGGCAACAAAACAAAAGCCCATCAGCTTCTAGCGCCTTGGTGGGCGAAAGAACGCCTGTCTGCTGAAGATGAGGCAAGAGTACTTAAAGAGTTCTCGACCGTTCTGACACGCGAAGATCACCAGCGCCGTCTTCTGCGTTCGCTGTATAATGATCGTTTGCAGTCGGCGAAACTTCTATCGGGTCCAGCTCAGGCGCAGTCGCTTTACAACGCTTTTGCAGCCCTCTCGCAAAAATCGAAGAATACTGCCAAGGCTATCGCTGATGTTGATAAATCATGGCACTCAAACCCCGTCTATGCGTTCTTGCAGATACGCTATCTGCGTCGTGCAGATCGTTTTGATGATGCCACAGCTCTGATGCTAAAGGCTCCCAAGGATGCTTCATCTTTGGTGGATCCTGATGCCTGGTGGGTTGAGCGCCGCATTCTCTCGCGTGAACTTCTGGATATAAACAAGCCTCAGCTCGCTTACAGGCTTGTGGCAGCGCATGCCGCAGAATCACCGACAATGGCTGCGGAAGCAGAGTTTCATGCCGGTTGGTATGCCCTTCGCTCACTCAAACAGCCGAAACTTGCTGCGCCACACTTCGCAAAGATTGCGGAAATTTCCTCGCGACCAATTTCCGCGTCCCGCGCCTATTATTGGCTTGGTCGCGCGGCGGAAGCTGGTGCAGGTGGCGACGCAACTGCATACTACCGTCGTTCTGCACATTTCGGCACGACGTTCTACGGACAGCTTTCTGCAGCCCGCTTAAACGAAAAAGCGCCAGAACTGGCTTATCCAAAGCCTTCAGATGCTGAGCGTATACGCTTTTCAGGCCGCCCTGCGGTCCATGCCATCAGGCGTCTCGAGCAGATCGGCTATGGCAATCGTGCGACAGCACTTTACACGCAACTCTCACAAGAATTGAACAGCGTTGGAGAGCTGGCACTCCTTGCGGTGATGGCAGAGAAAAATGAAAACCATTATCTCGCATTGCGCGTCGGCAAGAATGCTGCCTTCCGTGGACTGGATGTCGGAGCACTGTCGCATCCTGTTGGAGCAATTCCGGCCAATGCCAACATCAGTGGCTCAGGCAAAGCGCTTGCTTATGCAATTGCGCGTCAAGAAAGTGAATTTAACATCGGAGCGGTGTCTAAAGCTGGAGCACGTGGCTTGCTTCAATTGATGCCAGCAACCGCAAAAAGCGTCGCTACGCGCAATGGAATGACCTATTCAGATCAGAGACTTACAAGTGATGCAGCTTACAATGCCACGCTCGGAGCTCATTTCCTTGGCGAACAACTCGACCGCTTCAACGGCTCCTATGTACTAACCTTTGCAGGCTACAATGCCGGTCCACGCAGGGCGAGTGAATGGGTTGAACGATATGGCGATCCACGTGGCAAGTCGATTGAAGAAGTGGTCGACTGGATCGAACGCATCCCCTTCTCTGAAACGCGCAATTATGTTCAGCGTGTTATGGAAAACTATGAAGTTTATAAAGCACGCCTGACAGGCAGCGCTGATATCAAAACTGACCTGATTTCTGGCAGACGATAAAGACAGAGTTTAAAACGTCCAAGTTTTTATACGAAAGACGTTTTAAACCTCCTTTTTCTTTGAACGCGTCGTAGCCTTTGTTTTTGCTGCTGTTCTCTTCGGCTTCGCACTGCGCTTTTTGGCGCTCGCAGATTCAGCTTCAGCCAGTTTGGCCGCCTGCCCTATCCAGTCTTCACGCGTCACGCGACCTGCAAAGCCAATGTTGCGCTCAATCCAGCCAGCCTGGTCCATGTTCCATTGTGCTATTTGCGCGTAATGGAAAATGCCGAGCTTATTTAGCTTGGCTTCGATTGCATTCCCGATACCATTAATTACAGTCAGAGCATCCGGCTTACCGCGCAACGGAGCATCCAACAATTCCGGCCTATCAGCTTCGACAACAACGACAACCGTTTCCTTGATTTGCGCTTCCTCTGGCTCCTCGGGAGCCGAAGGAAGCTCAGCTTTCGGCTCATCTTGAAGCGGATCGACCGCTACCTCGACCTGCTTTGCCTCAGTCTCTTCAGCTACGGCTTCTTTCGCTGGTGCTAATGGCTCTGGCTTTTCGTCTAATGCAGGCGTCGAGAGCGCAGCCGCGACGACGATATCTTCTCTAATTTTATCAGCAGGTTTTCTACCTTTAAGCAGGCGACCCAAAATGCAGCCAATTACAAAAGCAACGGCAATGAGTATCGCCAATTGAACAATCAACATCGGCATTAAGGTTTCCTCTTACTCTACGCATCTGCACGCGGCTTCAACCACGGCAATCAATAAAACGCTGCGCAATTCACCCAACGGCAACTCACTTAGAAGCCGTCAGCCACCCAACTGCCAATCCAATCAGACCCGACAACAAAAGTACGGGCCAAAACATCTCTGCAAGATAAAGCATTTAAAACTCGCCTGCCAACCGAACCGAAGCACTTTCCTTATGTATAGGAAAGGCACCGAAGCCTCCGCTGTCAATCAGACAATACGAACAAACGGGGGATGAGTGCGTTAAATTATGCAATGCAATCAGAACTTCGTAATATTAGAGCCCGCTAAGCTCAAGCCATGAGGCAACGGCCCATTCAATTCCGCGCTAAGGGCATTGAGAGCGCTATCATCGCTGACTTTTCCTTTAACTGACAATTTAGCTTCGGATATTTCTATCTCTGCATCGGTCAGTTTTTTCGCGAGATCAATGGCGAAAAGAACACGCTGTTCAAATTCGGGCTGCGCACCGCGCGCGAGCGCCATTTGATCATCGACTAACATGCCCGAGCCGATAGATTCCGCTGCATTCATAATTTTATCGCGCATGGAATTATCAGGAATATAACCTGAGAGGACAATTCCTTCACCGCCTTGGGTGAATTTGAAAACATACGGGCTGGCGGATTGAAGAACAGTCGTAAGATCCGAAAAATCACCAATACCGCGAAGCTTTTGCACAGCCTGAACTGCTGCGCGCTGAGATTCTGGATCAGGCGCCATGCCCTTCAGAACGACATCACGACCATCAACATCGAAGCCAGTCCATACGTAAGGTGAAAGCGCTTGCGCTGCCCGCGCGCTGATATCGGCCTCGACCCTATCCGCACCAAACCAGAGCGCTAGAGATGTCAGCGCTGCGGTCCATGTCAAAGCTGGCCAAAACCATTTCAGCATAAAATCAGAACTCCGATGTCGTGTGACCTATAGAATGAGCCCTAACAAACTAACCCGCTGATCAATACAAGAGCGACGCCGGATTTTCAAACCGTAGACAACAAAAAACCCGACAGCGAGGCTGCCGGGTTTTTCTCAAACCAATCCGTAAGGATTAGAACGAACGCTGGAAGCGAACCATACCCTGCCAAGCATCGTCACCCTTAAGCGGCGAATACTTGTTGTCCCACTTGGTGTAGGAAACTTCTGGAGTGATGGTGAAGCCTGGAACCAGTTCGTAAGCGACGTTTGCAGTTGCTGCAAAGGTCTTTGCATCTTCGTAAGCGAGCTGAACGTTGAAGGTAGCCTTGTCGGTTGCCTTGAACTTCGCGCCGCCCCAAACAGCCCAATCGCCGCCCCATGTGCCGTAGAAGCTGTCGATGACGCGAACACCAACGAAGCTGCCGTCTGCACGCAGACCGCCAACATAGGTGTCGTCGTTCGACTTGTAGCCGCCCTGTACCCATACGGAGAACTGATCAGTTACGTTTACGTCGAGGCGAACCTTACCAGCCCACTCTTCGTTACGTGCGTCGTAAGCTGCAACAGCTGCAATCGAGCCCCAGCCCTGAGCGTATTTCAGGCCACCAACAACATGTGGTGTGTAGTCATCGATAACTACGTCAACGTCTGAGTCGCCATTGCCACCCTGTTCAAGAGCGATGATAGCCGAGAAGCCATTGCCGCCAGTGAAGGTGTAGCTGATTGCGTTGGTGCGGTAACCACCAGCGAGGATCACGTCGTCGTTGATGACGTCGCCGAGGTAACCAGGGAAGGTCACGAATGCGGATTCATCAAGACCAACGCGGAGACCGCCGAGCTGAATGTAGCCATAACGAAGAGTGCCGGTTGAGCCTGAATCTTCGCCATTTGCATACTGGAAACGGGTTTCAGCATAGGTCTTAAGTGTGCCGAGCTCTGTTTCCGAAGCAGTCGAGAAACGAAGCGAGAAGCGTGTCATGTAGTCATAAGTGTCACGCTTCTGATTCTTAACGCCATATGCGAAACCACCATCATCAAAAGCAACGCCGCCACGAGCGTAAACGTTATCGCCACCCTTGATGTCTGCACGAATGTAGCCGTGGATGCGCAGGCAGGTTTCGGTGCCTGGAATATAGAAGTAGCCAGCGCCGTATGCATCGCAAACGCGGACATATTCAACTGCTTCTGGCTCTGGAGCGACGATTGCGTCTGCTGCCTGAGCGCCGGAAGCTGCAACGAGAGCTGCAGCGGAGCCGAGGAGAAGGCTCTTGATGTTCATTTCTGACCTCCAGTCAAAGTTAAAAATGGGTCTGGGCATTCTGTTTTGGCTGAAGGACAACCTGTCCCCATCCCCTGATGAAAAAGTCGCCCCGAAGCGCTCCTTCTTCTGGATGTGAAGATACTCGCCAACTTTTTGAGTTCAACTACGAATGTAGCCACTCACCCCTTATTGCGTATGTATCAGTAGGTCCTGTTGCAGAAATGACACGAAATCACCCAGCTTCATCGAAGAAATTAGTAATTCATTTAAGTTTGTAAACACTTGTTAACCTGTCTTAACGATTGAAATGGCATGCTTTTCCGTCACATTGGCGGTAGCAGCAACGAATCCCTTTCTCGCGAGCGCCTTACGGCAGTCATTTATGTAGTATTTCCAAGAAGCTCTATATCTCAGGAAATTCGTAAGCGAATCTTATGCGGAAATGGCAACGCAACGCCGCTGGCACAGTCATTAATCGGAGGTAATTCATAGAGATTCATGGAGACCCTTATATAAAGTACAAAAAAATGCTGTGAAATTTGCCATAAGCTGCGCAATTCGCTTGAAATGATTAGAACTACCAGTTATCTGGCCTCTACCGGAGAGGTGGCCGAGAGGTCGAAGGCGCTCCCCTGCTAAGGGAGTAGACCCGCAAGGGTCTCGTGGGTTCGAATCCCATCCTCTCCTCCATTAACCCACCACAGAAATCAGTAAATGAACGCCCTTTAAAAGCTGAATTAAGCCTTTGAAATCCCTTTGTGGTTGACTTAAATTTTCTGACTTTTACGGCTTTAAAATCTTCTAAACCGTCAAGTAATTGAAATTATTTAATTTTACGACTTTTGGTCAGTTCTTGACTGGAGGTCAGAAATGAACATCAAGAGCCTTCTCCTCGGCTCCGCTGCAGCTCTCGTTGCAGCTACCGGCGCTCAGGCAGCAGACGCAATCGTCGCTCCAGAGCCAGAAGCAGTTGAATATGTCCGCGTTTGCGATGCATACGGCGCTGGCTACTTCTATATTCCAGGCACCGAAACCTGCCTGCGCATCCACGGCTACGTTCGTGCAGACATCAAGGGCGGCGATGACGTCTATTATCGCGGCGCTGGTGTATCTGCAGTTGAAGGCGGTGGCTTTAAGTTTACAGACAAGGGCAAGGATCGCGACACCTACAACTTCTTGTCGCGCTTCACACTGCGTACATCAACCGCTTCGGAAACCGAACTCGGCACGCTGAAGACCTACACGGAAACCCGCTTTAACTATCAAAATGGCGGTGATTCCGGCACTTCGCTCAACTTCGCCTACATTCAGCTCGGCGGCTTCCGTGTTGGTCTCGATGAATCTGCATTCCTGACTTTCACAGGTTACCTCGGTGATGTCATCAACGACGACGTAATCGCGGCTGGTGGTTATCGCACCAATGCAATCAGCTACACCTTCACGGGCGGCAATGGTTTCTCGGCTATCATCGCTCTTGAACAGGGTAACAAGGATGATGCCTTCCTCGACTATGGTATCATTGATGATTACACACCAAATGTTGTTGGTGGCCTGAAATACGCTCAGGGTTGGGGTTCGATCGCCGGTGCTGCTGCTTACGACGCACGCAACGAAGAATGGGCTGGTAAGGTTCGCCTCGACGTTAACGTAACTGACCAGTTCTCCGTATGGGTACAGGGCGGCTACAAGTCGAACAAAGACATCTATGCTCACTACGATGCGAGCGGTACAAGCATTGTGGTTGACGGCGGCAGCGAAACCCTTCGTGGCGTTCGTCTGACCAACAGCTTCTACGGCACCTGGGGTGGCGACTGGGCTGTTTGGGGTGGCGCGAAGTTCCAGGCTTCCGAAAAGGCTGCGATCAACGTACAGCTCGCTTACGAAGATGCAAAGACCTTTGCAGCGACAGCAAACGTAGCTTACCAGCTGGTTCCAGGCTTCACCATTACTCCAGAAGTTTCCTACACCAAGTGGGACGACAAGAAGTCGGTTCTTAAGGGCCAGGACGCTTGGCAGGGTATGGTTCGCTTCCAGCGCTCGTTCTAATTCGAATGCGATAAAATCGCCTGACGCCGATAAAGAACCTACGGCGTCAGGTTTTATTCTAACTGTTCACGAACGTAATCGATGTGCTTACGCGAAACGGGGATTTTGCGTGGGCGTGATTGTGTCAATACCAGAATGAAAGTGGGGGCTAACAGATCTTTTAGAGGATCATAATATGTCTCTGCTTAAAATTAGCTCGCTTATCTTGTGTTTTTTTAATTGTTTAATTATGTATGCTTCCCATAAAAAATATGGGGGCATGCTATGATCGTCGTTGGGGGCACGAAGGTCGATAGTGGTGATGTTTATTCGCCAATCGTCGATTATAATCTCGAATATACATCCATCAGAAGCCAGAAGCACAGAATTGTCGAACAATTCACTCTGGCAGAGCTGTCTGGTAAGTATATCAACATTCTCTGGGATGATGGGTCACACAAGTATAATGTGAAGTCTTTTCTCGGTGAGATTGATGAAATCTTGAAAGGCATGCGTTTTTCTGGATTTGATCAAGCGATGCTCGACTCTGTCATTGGTTCGCTTCGTGAGCGCGGTAACAGCAATGCAACCATCAATCGTAAGATGGCTGCATTAAGCAAGCTGCTGCGGAAGGCGCACAAAATGGGGGATATCTACAGCCTGCCGGAATTTGTTCGGCAGAAAGAGCGAGCAGGACGCATTCGCTTCCTCGAATATGAAGAGGAAAAGCGGCTTTTTGCAGCGATTAAGTCGCGTTGCGAAGATAGTTACCGTCTTTCAATTTTCCTGGTCGATACTGGCTGTCGCCTTGGCGAAGCTATTGGTTTGACGTGGAATGACATTCAGGAACATCGTACCACTTTTTGGCTAACCAAATCTAACAGGAGCCGCACGGTTCCGCTCACGAAACGAGCAAAAAAAGCAACCGCCATTGCGCATGGACGCCTAAAAGGCCCCTTCTCAATGCTCAATCAGGTTCGCTTCCGCCAGATTTGGAACGAAGCCAAAATCGAAGTTGGCCTTGGCACAGATGATCAAGTCGTTCCGCATATTCTGCGTCATACCTGTGCATCGCGTTTGGTCCGCGGCGGAATTGATATTCGTCGTGTGCAGATGTGGCTCGGTCATCAAACTTTGCAGATGACGATGCGCTATGCTCATCTTGCTACACACGATCTTGATTCCTGCGTTAAAGTTCTCGAGATTCGTTGATACAAGACAATTGAATTGTAATGGGCTTCGCGAATATACGCGAAATTTGCTGTTAAATTTTTTCAATGCGTACTTGCCTGCGTCATCAACACGCATGAACGCGAAAAACAGGATCTTTTATTAAGGGGCACAATTACAAATTAATCGGCAGCGATCACAAGAATTCTGCAATCTTAGGACAGCCCGAGCCTAGCTCTCCGTCAAATAACTTCGCGGTGATGTTTCTTAAGCTAGCGATATGGTGAAAGCTGGCGCAACTTGCTATGCATCTGAGTTATCTTACATCGGGCGCAGATGTGCAAACCTGTTTCATTAACCGCTTAAGCCAAGCAAGTTTGCCACTTCGGTCCCATCAGACACATTGACCGGAAGCATAATGACATCGCCTCGTCTCACACCACTTGTTGAACGCCTTCCCTCCACCGTTCCTTTTGTCGGCCCGGAAACTCTCGAGTTGCAGCGGGGAAAACCTTTCATCGCGCGAATCGGTGCGAACGAAAGCAGCTTTGGCCCTGCCCCTTCCGTCATCGACGCGATGAAGCAGGAGGCGTCTGAAGTTTGGAAATATGGCGACCCGGAGAATTATGCTCTTCGCCACGCGATCGCCGCGCATCATGGTGTGAAGCCGGAAAACATTATGCCCGGCGCAGGCGTCGATGCACTGCTGGGTCTGGTTGTCCGTCAATATGTCCAGGAAGGCGACAAAGTAATCAATTCACTTGGCGGCTATCCGACATTTAACTATCACGTTTCAGGTTTTGGCGGCACTTTGCTAACTGTGCCTTACAATCAGGACAGGCCTGATCTCGATGCACTGATCGAGAAAGCGAAGCAGGAAAATCCAGCACTGCTTTATATCGCAAACCCCGACAATCCGATGGGTACGTGGCATGAAGGTTCGGATATTCAGTCATTCATTGAGCAAATACCTGAAACCACAATGCTTATACTTGATGAGGCTTATTGTGAGACCGGCCCTGCTTCTGCATTTCCGCCATTTGAACTGGATCGGCCAAACGTTCTTCGGATGCGCACTTTCTCAAAGGCTTACGGGCTTGCGGGCATTCGCGTTGGTTACGTCGTCGGTAACGAAACCGCAATTAGCGCCTTCAACAAAATCCGCGATCATTTTGCTGTTAACCGAATTGCACAAGCGGCCGCCATCGCGGCACTAAAAGATCAAGTTTATCTGAACGACGTTGTGGAGAAAATCCACGCGGGTCGTGAACGCATTGCAAAAATCGCAGTCAAACACGGGCTGAAACCAATACCATCGGCCACCAATTTCGTGACAGTTGATTGCGGTCACGATGGCGCTTTTGCAACCGCTATCCTGAATGGCTTGATTGAACGGGACGTTTTCATTCGCAAGCCCGGAGCGCCAGTTCTTGACCGCTGCATTCGGGTGAGTGTTGGCGTGAGTGAGCAATTGGATATGTTTGAAGCAGCTCTTCCAGACGCAATCCTCGATGCGCAAAAAAGCCTGTAGCCAATTTAAAAATATTCTAGCTCGCGTTCTGCCCAATTGCGGAGATCATTATGTCAAACCAACTCAACGCTCAGGTTCGTAATCCGGTGTTTGGTACACTTGCTGGACTGTGTGGCGCACTGGCTATTGCTGCGTATGCAGGAGCCGCGCATGGTGGTGAAAACCACTTGAGTGCTATTGCACCACTCTTGCTTGGCCATGCCCCTGCCCTCCTGGTCCTGTCATTGATTGTTCCCAATAGCCGCGTGGCAAGTATGGGTGGCGCCATACTCATCGCGGGACTGGCACTGTTTTGCGGAGATCTCTTCATGCGCGACATGGCCGGAAGCAGGTTGTTTCCAATGGCTGCACCGACAGGCGGCAGCCTAATGATTCTCGGCTGGCTTATTGTTGGCGTTAGTAGCTGGTTCAAGCGGCGTTGATTGCCCTAAAAGCGCCTTAACAAAAAAGGCCTTGCAGATTTGCAAGGCCTCTTCTCTAAAACGGTGTAAGTTCAAACCGACTTATAAGCCGTCCCAGATCTGGTTTATGAATTGCCTTTCAGGCGTGCATTGCAAAGGCTGTAATAACCGCCGCCCTTCTGTACCCATTTAAGGCCACCAAGCGCATTTGCGTCTTTCGCAGCATGATACTGTTCAAGGCAAGTATGCATACGAGCCTTACCCGGTGACTCGCTGGAGAACTTGGCAGACACAGCAGTGGGGAACTTGATGCCCTTCGGTGCCGCAACAGTGGGAGCGGCTGGCTCCGAATTACCATCTGTACTTAGTGCTACAGCATCCGCACCCGGACCACATTCAGCCTTACGAAAATCATTCCATTTTGCGCCACCATCGATGCCCGCATCTTTGGCAGCCTGATATTTCGTGCTGCACTGCTTCATTGTCAGTCCTTTGGCAGTATCAGCAGCAGCTGGAGCTGCAGCATTTTTGGCAGGCGCAGCAGCCTTCTTTGCTGGAGCGGCAGGCGCTGCCGCAGCATCATCTCCGCATTGTGTCTTACGGAAGTCGTTCCACTTAACATTGCCAAGCGTCCCGGCATCCTTGGCCGACTGATACTTTGCGCTACATTCTTTCATGGTCAGCGCACTGGCCTGCGTTGAAAAAGCAAAGGCAGATGCGCCCAGAATGAATGTGGTCCCAGCCAAAGCTGCAATGGTACGAATAGACATCTTGTCGCTCCCTGTCGGATACGGACTATTGTTTACGATACTTGTTAGTTGACTATCGCTCGACGCGACCATTCAAAACCTCGGGTCCTTTTCACCCGTCTTCAAACCCTTCCGAAATTCACATTCGACATCAATGTTGATACTCGGCAAGTTGACTGTCAATCACTCAATTAATATTACCATTGTCTACAATACAAAAATTCTAAACGTCATTCTTCGCGCGTTACAACGGCTTATTGAACATAAGTAAACATACAGTAATTATTATTGGTTGTCTCAATATTATTGCAACAGAGTTAAAATCAGGAATTCGTCACCATGTTTAAGAGAGTAATGATATTTGGCGGCGCTGGTTCAGGAAAGTCCACTCTGGCCCGTTCTCTTGGAAAAATAACTGACCTCCCGGTCGTTCACATCGACACAATTTACTGGCTACCTAATTGGACAATGCGCCCACGCGAAGAAATAGGGCGTTTGACCACGGAAATTGCAAATCGAGATGAATGGATCTTTGAAGGAAACCATAGTGAAACTATGGCTTATCGCGCGGAACGTGCTGATATGCTCATCTTTTTGGATATTTCGACACCGAGACGCCTCTGGCGAATTCTCACCCGAACATTTCGCTATTTCGGAAAGTCACGCCCCGACATGGCCGAAGGATGCAAAGAACGCTTTGACTGGGAGTTTCTCAAATTCGCAGCAAACTATCGCAACAATGGCCGCATTCGTGCACTCACTTTTATGGAAAAGGCGCCGTCGCATCTTTCGAAGTACCAGTTGCGCAGTCCGGCAGAGGTGAAACAATTTCTTGCTAAAACCGAATACGAAATAATCCAAAATAATTCGAAGACATAAGCGCGATAAAATCGAAAAAAGGCACGTAAAATAACAATATTGCTAGCAGTGCAGCAACATTCGACAGATGCTATATTGAGTGTGTCTCCCAAGACGTGACGCTGGTCATTGGCATTCTGACGATCAAATCAGCGAAAATATATGCAGATAAATGCCGGACTTCGATCTGGTCATTTCATCAATTCGTCCAATTTTCCGCAGCTTTGGAGTTGATCGTGTCAAATAGTGTCTCCCCACTTGTCGATGCTACCAGCCTAATGACGCCGGATCGTCATCGTCTTTATGAAGATGCGATTGCAATGCTCATTGGTACCTCATTCATCGCATTGGGCATAACCCTTTACAGCCAAGCCACACTGATGACTGGCAGCACGGCTGGTATTGCGTTGCTTATTCAATATGCAACAGGCATTAGCTTTGGCGCGCTCTATTTTGTGATCAACCTGCCGTTTTATTATTTTGCAGCGAAACGGATGGGCTGGGCGTTTACCGTCAGAACATTTATCGCAGTTGCTCTGATGTCGCTCTTCGCCAAAGTGATACCTATGTGCGTTGATTTCAGTTCAATCAATCCGCTGTTTGCTGCACTCATGGGGGGCACGCTCATGGGGATGGGCGTTCTTGCCCTTTTTCGCCACCGATCTGGTGTCGGCGGTGTAAACATTCTGGCGCTTTATTTGCAGGATGCCTATGGCATTCGTGCTGGCTGGTTCCAGCTAGCGCTTGACGTTATTATTATGCTCGGTTCCCTGTTCTTTATTCCCTGGGAGAATATGCTGTTATCGCTGGCGGGCGCGGTGGCTATGAATGCCATTATTGCCATCAATCATAAGCCGGGCCGCTATCTTGGCATAAGTTAAACAAAAGCCGCCTCAAAAGGCGGCTTTTGTTTAAACTTTCAACGATCTCAGTGCGCAGTCATCCATTCGCGTGCACTGCGCAGGGCTGCGGCAAGTTCTGTCTTGCTCATGGTTGCAGCAACCTGATTACGCATACGTTCAGCCTTCTGATTGCCACGGATTGCAGCAATATTAAGCCATTTATGTGCTTCGACCACATCAATCTCACAGTCCCGGCCAACGGCATATTTCAATCCCATTTCCAGTAGAATACGATCTTGAGAACCTGTTTTGCTCTGCTGTGTGACGCTCTGAAACTGTGTCATTTTCTTTGTCCCTGTTAAATCCCGAGAACCGTCCGCTCTTTGTTTCTGAGACTGGCTTTTACCGTCCCCGAACTGTCGGATCTGTCGTTCCGTTCATGATGCTGAGATTACCCAACAGAGTTAAAATGCGCGTTAAACCAGATGCTTAACAACGCGACAACAAAATCCCAACAAGGAGTAAACTTGGGAATTTGTTAAACATCCAAGCTCAATGAATTGCAGCATTTTTCCAAAATGGCAGATTTTTCATCCACAGCGCTTAGAAACCAGATGATAACCATGGTGCAGATTGGCTTCGTTTAGGACGTGGCTAGCAACGAATATAACAGCTTCAATTATACCTCTTTCGCTCTGCTCCAAATTCAATTACGTTTACGTTTGCGTAAGTTTTCCGCAAGGCAACGTGCCTTGCCGCATTTTGGGAGGAATGCATGATCCGTAATTTTATGATGGGACTAACTGCTGCCGTTGCTCTGACGGCAACCCTCGCTGTACCAGCCTTTGCTGATGAAGCCATTGTCGGCACGTGGAAGCGGCCGAACGGCACGATCATCAGTTATGCGGCCTGTGGTGGTGGCAAATATTGCGGCACGGTTCAAACCGGCGAATATAAGGGCAAATCGATAGGCTCTATGTCAGGCAAGGACGGCAGCTATAAAGGCGAGGTCAACAAGCTCGACGAAGGCAAGACCTATACGGGCAAAGCCAGCGTCAAAGGCAACACGCTTTCGCTCTCTGGCTGTGTAATGGGCGGATTAATCTGCAAAAGCGAAAGCCTCACGAGGCAGTAAGTCTAAAACTAAAAAGGCGGCTTCTCAGCCGCCTTTTTTGATTACCTGGCTTTCTGGCCAAATAGCACTTTCTGCTCTTCTTCCTTATTAGCCGAAGCCATTGCGCGTTCGCGCTCTTCTTTGCCAACCACAAGACCACGCTGCACGGCGGGTCGTGCGTTCATGGTCTCATGCCAGCGCTTGAGGTTTGGGAAATCTTCCAGCTTCTGATCAAAATTCTTGTAAGCGTTGATCCAACCAATGCTCGCCATATCAGCGATGGAATATTCGCCCGCGATATAGTCTTTGCCTTCAAGCTGGCGATTGAGAACGCCATAAAGACGGTTGACCTCATTGGTATAGCGATCAATCCCGTACTGCACTTTTTCTGGTGCATAAATGTGGAAATGTCCTGCCTGACCCGACATTGGCCCAAGTCCACCCATCTGCCACATCAGCCATTCATCAACTGCAACGCGCTTGCGTTCATCTGATGGATAGAACTTGCCAAATTTGCGTCCGAGATATTGAAGAATTGCACCCGATTCAAAGACCGAAATCGGCGCGCCGCCCGGACCTTCCGGATCAACAATAGCAGGCATGCGATTGTTCGGTGCGATTTTGAGGAAATCCGGCTGGAACTGATCGCCTTTGCCGATATTTACATATTTGACTTCATAAGGAACACCCAGTTCCTCGAGCATAATGCTCACCTTGAAGCCATTCGGTGTCGGCCAATAGTAAAGTTCAATCGGTTTTGTCTGCTCGGCCATGGGTCGTTAACTCCCTCTTTCTTGGCTTTGTCGGTAACTCCGATGCAAGCTAACATAAGCGCCGTGAATTGCGGCACAAGAGCGAACCGATCAAGTTCATGCGACATCAATATTTTTGAACGCCACATGAATGCAGCACTCAGGAGTGGTTCAGCCAACAAACCTTACAGTCATGCCCTATAATGGAAGATCGAGTATTTGGGGGAAGAATGCTGCTAAGACGCACGACCATCGTATTCATGATGATCGCTGGCTTTGCGATTGTCGCGGGGCTATTTGTTGATCGGAAACAACATGTTTATCGAGATCAGCCAATCATCGGAGATGTCACCGTAATGCATCTCGGAAACAGTCACGCGAAAGCACACATCTGAAGAATGGGTGAAACCTGCGACACAAGTAATCTCATTTAAACAGAGACATGCGCGTGTCATTGATTTTGTTATACTGGGTCATGACACAACGAATCGAACAGCCATTTCTCACCGAGATTAAAACGCCTCCTTTTATGGAGCCGCAAGTTTTTGCCGATGCAGGCGCGGCAGTTGTCGCGCTTCGCAAGCTTTATGATCGCAATACCGCGTTTCTCCGCACAGCCTTTGAACAGTTGGCGAAGGGAGAAGTCCGACCTCAGCGATATCGCGCTTTTTACCCCGAAATTTGTCTGTCGACATCGAGCTTTGCTCATGTCGATACACGTCTGGCGTTTGGCCATGTGACCATGCCGGGCGATTATTCGGCAACCATCACGCGACCTGATTTGTTTGAACATTATCTTAACGAACAAATTCGCCTGCTGATGCGCAATCATGGGGTGACAGTCACCGTTCGGGAATCAGCAACGCCAATTCCGATCCATTTCGCCTTCATGGAGGGCACTTATGTTGAAGCATCGGTTGCCAATGCCTTCACGCATCCGATGCGCGATCTCTTCGACGTGCCGGATCTGGCCGCAACAGACGACAAGATCGTCAACGCCGATTTTGATCCAATTCCCGGCGAGCCGATGCCGCTTGCACCTTTCACGGCGCAACGCGTTGACTATTCGCTACACAGGCTTGCGCATTACACAGCGACAAGTCCGAAGCATTTCCAAAACTTCGTGCTGTTTACGAACTATCAGTTCTATATGGATGAATTCTGCGCCTATGCACGCAAGCTGATGGCAGATGGCGGCGGCGGGTATGACAGCTTTGTCGAGCCGGGCAATGCGATCACGCTTGCAGGTGAAACCGCTCCAAGCACGGGCATCGCATTGCAACGCATGCCGCAAATGCCGGCCTATCATCTGCAACGCAAAGATCATTCTGGCATCACCATGATTAACATTGGCGTTGGCCCGTCCAATGCAAAGACGATTACCGATCATGTTGCCGTGCTTCGCCCGCATGCATGGCTGATGCTGGGACATTGTGCTGGTCTGCGCAACAGTCAGGAGCTTGGCGATTACGTTCTTGCTCACGCTTACATGCGTGAAGACCACGTTCTCGATGATGATCTTCCGGTCTGGGTGCCCTTGCCCGCATTGGCAGAAATTCAAGTTGCCCTAGAAGAAGCGGTTGAAGAAGTCACCGGCCTTGAAGGCTATGATCTTAAGCGGATCATGCGAACCGGCACAGTTGCGACGATTGATAATCGCAACTGGGAACTGCGCGACCAGCGCGGCCCTGTTCAGCGCCTTTCTCAGGCACGGGCAGTAGCACTTGATATGGAGTCAGCGACAATTGCGGCCAATGGCTTCCGCTTTCGCGTTCCCTACGGCACTCTGCTCTGTGTTTCCGACAAGCCGTTGCACGGCGAGCTAAAACTACCCGGCATGGCGACCGAGTTCTATAAGCGGCAAGTCGCGCAGCATCTACAAATTGGTATTCGTGCGATGGAAAAAATCGCTGCCATGCCAGATGAACGACTGCATTCACGCAAGCTTAGAAGCTTCTACGAAACTGCGTTCCAGTAAGTCACAAGATGCCGAAGGCAATGCTTTCGGCATCATCATCGCGCCGCAATCAGCCGCTACTCGCCAATCATGTCAAAACGCCGCGAAACTTTTGCCTTTACTCTGCTGATCATTGCCCTTCTGGTATCCGTGCCGCTTGTGCTCGGATTTCTCGGATCTGCACATCCGGCGTTCGATTCGTTTGCCCATTTCCGGTCCCATCTCGCTATCCTGATGGGAGTGCTGGCGCTGCCGCTTTTGTTCACAGCAATGCGACGTGAAGGTGCGATGATCCTGCTGTTTGCGATCCTTGCTTTCAGCACAACACTTGGTGCCGCACGCAATCTGCTGGATGGCTCATCAGCAGCGCAGGCAAATGTGCCAACTGGCGGGGCACGTTATAGTCTTGTGCAAATCAATCTGCGCTATAACAATCCTGAACCCAAACGCGTCTTGCAAATGATAGCGCAGGAAAAGCCCGACGTCATCGCTTATCAGGAAGCGGGTTCAAACTGGGCGATGTGGATCAATATTCTCAAGGGAACCTACACTTATCACTTTGAATGCCGCATCAGCGGCAACACCATGAGCGTGGGTATTTTATCCCGGCGTCCGTTCAGTGAAGGCAGTGCGCAGGCATGCCTTGGCGACAGTCGCCTTGCCATGACTTCCATTGATTTCAGCGGCACGCCAGTCAATGTTGCATCCTATCATGCTGTGCTTCCATGGCCGTATGCTCAGGCAGCAATCATCGATAAGATGGTGCCGGAATTGCAGAAATTCGACGGCCCTTCCATTATTGCTGGCGATTTCAACGCAACACCATGGAGCAATGCAGTTCACCGCATAGAAAAGGCTTCCGGTACAAAAGCAATGACCGGCATTGGCGGAACATGGGTGCCGCAAAGCCTGCCCGTGACACTCGCGCCATTTGTAGGGCTAGCAATCGACCAAATTCTCGTCAGTCCTGATATTGCAGCACCAGTCGCAGCGACACGCGGCGAAACGGGTTCTGATCACCTGCCTGTCAGGCTTGAGTTTTCGGTCCCTATGCCTGTGAGGCCCAACACAGAAGAGCCTGAAATTCAGTCTGTGATGCTTCACTAAAAAAGGCGGTCTAAACCGCCTTTTTTATTTACATGTTTACATACACTGGCCCCTCTCCGCCTTGTGGCGGAACCCAGTTGATATTCTGGTTCGGGTCTTTGATATCGCAAGTTTTGCAATGCACGCAGTTCTGCGCATTGATCACAAAACGTACATCCTTAGCTTGCGGATCAGCAGCAGAATTGCCGTCTGCATCCACCCATTCATAAACCCCTGCAGGGCAATAGCGTGTCGACGGACCCGCAAAAACATCATGCTCTGATGTCTGTTGCAGCTTCATATCGGCGACCTGCAAATGCACTGGCTCGTTTTCGTCGTGATTGGTATTCGACAAGAACACCGACGACAGGCGATCAAAAGTCAGAACGCCATCTGGCTTTGGATAGCTAATCTTCTTGTGCTTTGCAGCAGGCTCAAGGCTCTGTGCATCGGTCTTACCATGCTTCAGCGTACCAAAAAATGAGAAGCCAAACAGCTGGTTGGTCCACATATCAAGACCGCCAAGCGCGACACCAACAACCGTCCCGAGCTTCGACCAGAGCGGTTTAACGTTGCGGACCATCTTGAGGTCTTTACCAATGGCACTATCGCGCCAGCTGTTCTCAATCTCAATCGGCTCATCATTGGCGCGACCAGCGGCCAATGCGTCTGCAATCTTGTCGGCAGCAAGAATGCCCGACAGAACCGCATTATGGCTGCCTTTAATACGCGGAACATTGACGAAGCCAGCCGAACAGCCGATCAGCGCCCCACCCGGAAAGGACAGCTTCGGCACGGACTGGAATCCGCCTTCGGTAATTGCACGTGCGCCATAAGACAAGCGCTTGCCACCTTCAAACGTATCGCGGATAGCCGGATGCGTCTTAAAGCGCTGGAATTCCTCAAATGGTGACAGGTATGGATTCTTATAGTTGAGGTGCAGCACAAAGCCGACCGCAACCATATTGTCTTCAAGATGATACAGAAATGTACCGCCGCCGGTTTTCATATCCAGCGGCCAGCCGAAAGAATGCTGCACCAGACCCGGCTTATGCTTGGATGGATGAACCTGCCAGAGTTCCTTGAGACCAATACCAAACTTGGCCGGCTCTCGACCTTCATCAAGCTTGAACTTGGCAATCAGTTCCTTAGCAAGTGAGCCACGCGCGCCTTCGCCAATCAGAACATATTTGCCAAGCAGTGCCATGCCCCGCGTATAGTTCGGACCATGCGTGCCATCGCGCTCGACGCCCATATCGCCAGTCGCAACACCGATGACAGCACCTTCATCATTATAAAGCACTTCTGTCGCAGCAAAGCCCGGATAGATTTCTACGCCAAGCTCTTCGGCCTTTGTGCCAAGCCAGCGGCAGACATTCCCAAGCGAGACAATATAATTGCCATGATTGTTCATCAGCGGTGGCATTGCGAAGTTCGGCAAACGCACAGAACCGGCAGGGCCGAGCAGCAGAAAGTGATCCGCCGTCACGGGCGTTTTGAAGGGATGTCCCTCTTCTTCGCGCCACCCCGGCAGAAGCTGGTCAATACCACTTGGATCAACAACAGCACCCGACAGAATATGCGCGCCGACTTCCCCGCCCTTTTCAAGAACAACAACCGAAAGCTCCGGATTGATTTGTTTGAAGCGAATAGCCGCAGCAAGGCCAGCAGGGCCTGCGCCAACAATCACAACATCAAATTCCATGCTCTCGCGTTCGGGAAGCTCAACCACTTCAGACATTCGTGCCTCCGTCAAATTTACATTTTCCCCTCACTATTTCAGCGCGGGCAATGCATCCAGTTGTTTTTGCTCATGAACCTATCGCAATTGTCGATAACCACCGACAATGACTAGTCCGTTCCCATATTGGACCTACCCTCTCGCAGAGTTAGGGACTGTCGCATATGCGTCCAATTGTCCAAAAATTCTGCGAATTCAGTAATATAATATTTACCTTAACGTAAACGTCAAATATTTTCTCTCTGAAATTTGGAATTGAGCTATTCTGCCGCAACAGGCTTTTTACGTGGAGACAATCACTTTAAAGCGGAAAGCTGCGACACGCTCTTGCATTCAGCGTCAAAATTCGTCACCTCATTTCATGAGGTATGCGAATGAATAACGATCATGAATTGCTGGATATGGAAGGCTTGCTGCGCTTTTATGCGGAAGCGGGTATCGACATGCCACTTTCAGAAACACCAATTGATCGTTTTGCTGCACCGGCACCCACGATGGCGCGTGAACAAAATGCGCCTGCACCTGCGGCGCAGAGTTCACGATCAGAGCGCGCGCAACAGCCACGCGCCGTAATAACACCCTCCCCATCCAGCCGACCTGTTCAGGCTGCGTCAGATGTTCCGGACAATACCCAGATAGAGCTTGCACGTGCCGCCGCAGCGCGAGCCAATTCATTGGAAGAACTGCGCGAGGCACTCGCCGCTTTTGACGGTTGCAATCTTAAATCAACCGCTAAGAACCTGTGCTTTGCAGATGGCGATCCATCGTCAGACATCATGTTTATTGGTGAAGCACCAGGGCGAGATGATGACATGGAAGGGCTACCTTTTATGGGCAAGCCCGGACAGCTTCTCAACCGCATGATTGAAGCTATCGGCTTTAAACGCGAAAACGTTTACATCGCCAATACAATCGCCTGGAGGCCGCCGGGCAATAGAGCGCCGACACCGCTTGAAACAGAACTTTGCCGTCCCTTCATCGAGCGACAAATTGAACTTGCTTCGCCGAAAGTGCTTGTTACGCTTGGCGGCCCTGCGAGTAAAACGCTGACGGGATCGTCAGAAACTATTTTGCGTCTGCGTGGTAACTGGAACATCCACCGGACCGCTTTGGGCGCAGAAATTGCTGTTATGCCAACGCTGCATCCCGAATATCTCTTACGCATGCCTGCTCAGAAGCGATTTGCATGGCGCGATTTTCTTGCCGTTAAAATGAAACTAACCGAACTTCACGATTGATCTTCTTTGATTTCAATGGCATCGGCAGCAACACTGTCACCAACATGCCGTAAACATACGATAGTTGGCCATTGGATTTTTAGTGGAGTTAACTATGGCCGGTCAGCTTTTGCCTATTGCAGCACTGCTAGCAAGCACATTTTTGATGCTGCTTGCGGGTGGACTTGCCGGTATTCTACTGCCTATTCGTGGCGGTCTTGAAGGCTGGTCAACAACCACAATCGGCTGGATGGGCACAAGCTACGCACTGGCTTTTACCATTGGCTGTATTGTCATTCCGCATTTGGTCAAACGCGTAGGACATGTACGCGTTTTTTCGGCTCTGCTGACATTGCTTTCAATTGCATTATTACTGCATTCGCTCATCGTTAGCCCTTATGCATGGATGATATTTCGCGGCATTGCCGGGTTTTCGTTGGCTGGCTCTTATATGATCATCGAGAGTTGGTTGAATGAGCGCGTCACGAATGAAACGCGCGGTCGCGTTTTCTCGATCTATATGATCATTACGATGCTTGGCCTGATGTGCGGGCAATATATTCTGCCATTCGGCGACGCCACAACGCAGGCACTCTTCATCATCTGTGCAATTATTTACGCCAGCGCCTTATTGCCGACGGCACTGTCAAGTGCACAGTCACCCAATCCGCTCACGCAGGTTAGGCTGGACCTTAAAGGCCTTTATCGTCGCTCACCTGCGGCGGCTGTTGGATCACTCATTGCCGGTATTGTAGCTGGCACCTGGAGCTTCCTTGCTGCGATTTATGGGGGAATGAACGGACTTTCGACATTCGGCATCGCGACCATGCTCGCCTGCGCAATGATCGGCGGTGTCATTTTCCAATATCCGCTGGGGCGTGCTTCAGATGTCGTGGACCGTCGTTATGTGATGGTGATAGCGGGTGCGATCGGCTTCATCATATCGATGATTATGATCCTTGTTCACCCGACGTCTGCTTACGCGCTTTATGCAATGATGTTCCTATTTGGCTCGGTCATCTATCCGATCTATAGCCTCAATGTCGCTCATGCGAATGACTATGCCGATGCCAGTGAATTTGTGAAGGTCTCGAGCGGGCTGCTTATCATCTACGGTGCGGGCAGCGTTATCGGCCCTGCACTGTCTGGTCCGCTTATGGATCTCCTGGGAGCATCCGGGTTTTTTGTGACTATGGCGGTCGCGTACGCGGTCTATGGACTGCATGCGCTTTGGCGTATCCGTCGATATGAACGACCAGCGGTTAGTGATCAAAAAACAGAGTTCAAAATCTATACCCCTGACGGGCAGCCCACACCGGAAACCATGCAGCTTGACCCGCGATCAGAAACAACGCCCGGTCAGGCTTAAAAATCACTGGGTTTGCTGTGGTGTATTGGTCTTGTGGGGAGCAATCGCCAACTGATGCTCACGATAGATGATGTAGCCACCAGCGCTCATAACAATGACACTGCCTAGCAACATCTCCAGTGTTGGAACATCGCCAAAAAAGAAAAAACCAATCCCAAGGCCAAGCAGCATTGAGGTATATTCAAACGGCGCAATGGTGCTCATTGGCGCATGACGATAACACTCGGTCAAAAGAATTTGCGCCACGCCTCCGGCAACACCTGCTGCAATAAGCATTGCGAATTGCGGCCCGTTTGGCATAACCCAGCCAAGCGGAATACTGGCCAGCGAAATGACGGTTGCCGAAATCGAAAAATAAATAACAACGGTCGATGTTTTTTCGGTCTGAACAAGGCGACGCACAAGCATCATTGCAAAGGCGGCCATAATTGCCCCGCCGAGTGCTGCAAGAGCGCCCAGCGCCTCATTGCGACCAACCTGCCCTTCTGCAAACAGGGTCATACGAGGCCATATGATGATTAGAACACCAAAAAGGCCGATCACCACAGCACTCCAGCGATACATTCTAACAACTTCATGCAAAATGACGGCGCCCAACACCACTGCAATCAACGGTGACGCATAATTGATAGCGATTGCTTCAGGCAAAGGCAGCTTGGTCAAAGCATAAAAGCTCAATGTCATAGCTCCAACACCCACCATTCCGCGCCAGAAATGGCTGAAACCGTGCCGCGTTTGGAAAATGCCCGATAACTGCCCACGTATCGAAAAATAAACGAGGATTGCTAACACCGCGAAAAATGAGCGGAAAAAGATCAGTTGCCCAAGGGGAATTCCGTCTGCGGCTTTAAGCAGCGTCGACATGCCGACAAACACTGCAACCGAAGCAACTTTGAGGCTGATGCCCAGCATTGGATTGTTCTGAAGCAGATCAGGCTCAGTCGTTTCACTGGACTGAGCATTTGCGGAGGCCGCGTCCGGAAGGGACTTCACAACGCAATTCCTTAAACGGGGGATGGGAGACTAGGCGGGATATGAACTTCAACATTTAACCCTTAGGCTTGTTCGCTATAAAGTGCCAGCGTGCAAAGTATGTTGCTCATAAAAAATGCTCAGCAAATTTGGATTTCTTGTCGTTTGCTAAAAAGCCGGATACGACTCGTGCATCAGAGTGATCACAAAGAAGAGTTTCGCAATGCGTACTGAAACCGGCCAGACATTCCGCCTCGAAGATTATCGCCCAACCCCTTACGCTATTCCAGAAACGAAACTCGACTTCACGCTTGAGCCCAAAAAGACCATTGTCCGTGCGCAACTCGTTGTCGAGCGCCGCGAAGGAACAATTGCAGGCACGCCGCTTATCCTTGATGGTGATGAACTGAAGCTGGTCAGCATTCGCCTTGATGGCGAGGCTCTCAGCAATAACAGCTACTCAGTGACACCAGACAAACTGGAAATCACGGACCTGCCAGAGGCTGAACGCTTTACACTGGAAATCGTTACAGAGGTTAATCCGACCACCAATCGTCAGCTTTCAGGCCTTTATCGCTCAAGCAATGTCTATTGCACACAATGCGAAGCTGAAGGCTTTCGGCGTATTACCTATTATTACGACCGCCCAGATGTGCTCTCCGTCTATACGGTCAGGCTCAACGCCGAAAAAGCAGCAGCACCAATATTGCTGGCAAACGGCAATCCTGTTGAGCAAGGCGTGGTTTCAGACAATCCTGATAGGCATTTTGCAATTTGGCATGACCCGCATCCAAAGCCGTCCTATCTGTTCGCGCTCGTTGCAGGCTCGCTTGATGTGGTGACTGACAATTTCACGACACAGTCCGGCCGCGTGGTCGATCTCGCTATCTATGTTGAGCATGGAAAAAAAGAACGCGCCCTCTATGCCATGGATGCACTGAAACGTTCGATGCGCTGGGATGAGGAGAAGTTCGGTCGCGAATACGATCTGGATGTTTTCAATATCGTTGCGGTTTCCGATTTCAATATGGGTGCCATGGAAAACAAGGGCCTGAATGTCTTTAACGACAAATATGTGCTGGCCGATCCCGAAACCGCGACGGACGTCGATTATGCAGGGATCGAAGCGGTCATTGCGCATGAATACTTCCACAACTGGACCGGCAATCGCATCACCTGCCGCGACTGGTTCCAGCTTTGTCTTAAGGAAGGCCTGACCGTTTATCGTGACCATGAGTTTTCGGCGGATGAGCGTTCTCGTCCTGTGAAGCGCATTGCCGAGGTAAAAATTCTCAAAGCGCAACAGTTTCCGGAAGACAGCGGTCCGCTCTCGCATCCTGTGCGCCCGCGCGAATATAGCGAGATCAACAACTTCTACACGGCAACTGTTTATGAAAAAGGCTCTGAAGTGGTGCGGATGATCCGCACCATCATTGGGCCAGATCTTTTCCGCAAAGGCATGGATCTTTATTTCGAGCGTCACGACGGCGATGCGGCGACAATCGAAGACTTTATCAAAGTCTTTGCCGATGTTTCAGGACAGGACTTTTCACAGTTCGCGCTCTGGTATGATCAGTCAGGGACGCCGAAGGTTGAGACAAGTTTCGATTTTGATGCTGCAAACGAAACTTACACCATCAATTTCGCACAATCACTTGCCCCTACTCCCGGTCAGCCAGTGAAGAAGCCAATGCATATCCCTGTGGCCTTTGGTCTTTTGGGTTCTGACGGCAAGGATATAGAAGCTTCGTCTGTGGAAGGGGGCGAGGTACATGACGGCGTTATCCATCTGCATAGCGCAACCGAAACTATAATCTTCAAAGGCATTAAGGAACGCCCTGTCCCGTCGCTGCTGCGTGGTTTCTCTGCGCCAATTAATCTGGTCTCCCCGCTTACGGCAGAAGATCGGGCCTTTCTCGCGCTCAATGACAGTGACCCGGTTGCGCGCTGGCAGGCGCTCACCGTCATTTTCACACAGGCGCTGCTTGAAGGTGCAAAACGCATTCGTGGCGGACATGCACCTGAAACGGACGAGACGATTATTGCGCTTGCCGGTAACATCGCCTCGGACGAAACGCTTGATGCCGCCTTTCGCGCCCTATGCCTGACCTTGCCCACCGAAAGCGATATTGCGCGCGAAATGGGCGAAAATGTTGATCCAGACGCTATCTTTGCAAGCCGCGACTATTTGATTGCGGCAATCGGAACGGCTTACGCGAAGGAATTTGCGGCACTTTATACCGGCCTGCAACAAGACGGTGCTTTCTCCCCTGATGCTCAATCGGCAGGCAAACGAGCTCTGCGCAATGTGCTGCTCGATTATCTCAGCCGTCATGAAAACAGCCCAGCACGCGCAGCACAGCAATTTGCGCATAGTGACAACATGACTGACCGGGCCGCGGCACTCAGCGTGCTGGTGCATCGCTTCGGTGACAGCCATGAAGCGCTCGACGCGCTTGCCTCATTTGAGAAGCGTTTCGGCAATGATGGTCTGGTCATGGACAAGTGGTTTATCGTGCAGGCAACGCGTCCGGGTGAGAAAGCGCTTGAAGCCGTTCGTACACTGACAAAAGACAAACTGCTTTCGTTCGACAATCCAAACCGCGTGCGTGCATTGATCGGTGCTTTTTCAGCCAGCAACCCAACCGGATTTAATCGCAAAGATGGCGCTGCTTATGATTTCTTTGCCGATATTGTTCTGGCAATTGATCCTGAGAACCCGCAGCTTGCGGCCCGTCTTCTGACGGCCTTGCGGTCATGGCGTTCGCTGGAGGGCACACGTCGTGAACATGCACGCGCCGCTCTTGCTCGCATTTCCGGCACGCAAAAGCTCTCAACAGATCTGCGCGACATCGTAGATCGAACGCTGGCTTAATTTTCGAATCAGATAGCTGATTGATGATTCGCTAAACTTAGCTACGCAAGTGGTTAGGTTTAGCGTCCTTCGTAGTATTGAAGCATAACCGCATAAATCCTGAAAACATTGACAGCTTTCATGAGTCTTTTCAGAGTGTTAGCGACGTCAATTATAAAGATGATTCTACTTAACGCTCTGAGATAAAAAGGAAATCTATGCACCGTAATGCGCTTTTTTACGCCTCGTTAACGAATTCACTGGACAGCGCGAATCACTTTTGATTCATTAGAAGCGTTCGGGAATAGTGGGTTCCGAAACATTTCGAGCAGAGATTTTGTTTTTGTACAGTTCCGGGCGGACGGCGCGTCTTGCGCATTTCTAGAACTGTTTTGATACACCAGAGGGGCCATAAAATGGCGAGCACCGACGCGTATAGCGCGACGGCGGAGAGCAAGCGCGCCTCCGGCGGTAAGCGAAAGAAAGGCAGGTTGTCAGGTCATGCCAAGCTTCTCGCAGGCCCTGCTTATGGAAAATTTATTGCCGTGGAGCCCGCACTGCGCCGTCTTGTTCCTGCCCTTATTATCGTTTTTCTCGTCATACTCGGTGTGGCGCGTGTTTTCTCAATGCTATCATGGCGCGAGGACATTGAATTACAGCACAAAGCTGCTCTGTCTGCTGCGACGGCTAATCTCGCGCAAATGATTGAGCGCGCGGCCAATGGCACACAGGCTGGCGCGCAAATGTCGCCCAAAGATCTTGATAATACGATTGCAGAGTTTCGTTCGCGCGGGCTTTCATCCAGCGGAATGACAGTCGCTCTGGTCAATGACGATTCCGTCATTGTCACCGCATCCGGTCCTGCAACAGATATTGTTGGTAAGCGCGCCGATGATGTCTTCAGCGACATTCAACCGCTCTTCATGTTTGCAGAGCGTGCAGGCGTGCTCACAATCGTAATGAATGGCGAAGTTGCTTTCGGTACGGTTTCAAAGCCGATTACAGTTCCCTATGCGATTATTGCAGCAGAACCTGAAAGCACGATATTTGCCGAATGGAAGCGTGCGGTTTCTCTCAACGTGACACTGTTTGCCGGCACCACCGGCGTGATGTTTGCCATTCTCTACGCCTATTTCAGTCAGGCTGCGCGGGCGCGTGAAGCAGATGATCTTTCCGGCCAAATTCAGCGCCGAATCGATATGGCACTCGCGCGTGGTCGTGGCGGTCTGTGGGACTGGGATATGGCACGCGGACGCATTTATTGGTCGCGCTCCATGTATGAAATGCTCGGCTATGAAGCGCAGGATGCAGTTCTCGCTTTTGGCGACGTGTCGGCAATCATCAACCCCGAAGACGGCGATCTTTACTCGATTGCTGAACAAGCAGCGGCTGGTGACATCTCCCACGTAGATCGCGTTTTCCGAATGCGCCACGCCGACGGCTCATGGGTCTGGATGCGGGTTCGTGCTGAGATTGCTGCAGAGAACGAACTCCATCTTGTCGGCATTGCGTTTGACGTCAGCGAACAACATCGCTTCGCACAGCAGACGGCAGAAGCCGATATGCGTATCCGCGAAGCCATCGAAAACATCTCTGAAGCTTTCGTGCTCTGGGATGCCAATAATCGTTTGGTCATGGCGAACTCCAAATTCAGCGAATATGCTGGTCTGCCAGTCTGGACGCTGAAGCCCGGCGTGCCCCGCAATGAAGTGGACGCGCATACCCGCCCGTTTAGCTTTGAGCGCCGGATGGCGAATGAGCATAACCGCGCAGGCGGTCAGACCTTTGAGCGTCAGCTGAGCGATGGTCGCTGGCTGCAGGTTAACGAACGCCGCACGCAAGACGGTGGCCTCGTTTCGATTGCGACAGACATTACGCAGATCAAGCAGCATCAGGAGCGTCTGGTGGATAGCGAACGACGCCTGATGGCTACCATTCACGATCTGTCGATTGCGCGTAAAGGCGAGCGTGACCGTGTGCGTGAGCTATCAGAACTCGCGCGCAAATATGGTCAGGAGAAAGAGCGCGCCGAGGCTGCAAACCGTTCGAAGTCTGAATTCCTCGCCAACATGTCTCATGAGCTGCGCACACCGCTCAATGCGATCATCGGCTTCTCGGAAATGATTCAGGCTGGCACATTCGGCCCACTCGGTTCAGATCGCTATGAGGAATACATCAACGACATCCACACCAGCGGTAACTTCCTGCTCAACGTTATCAATGACATTCTCGATATGTCGAAGATCGAAGCCGGTCACTTTTCACTTGATCGCGAAGAAATTGATCTCTGCCCGCTCATCAATGAAACCGTGCGGATGATCTCGCTACAGGCTGATGAGAAGAATATAACTGTCGAAACGCGGATTGAAGATGCCATGCAGCTCAATGCCGACCGCCGTGCGGTTAAGCAGGTGCTGATCAATCTTCTGTCCAATGCGGTGAAGTTCACTTCGCATAACGGGCATATCACTGTGCGCGCCCGCAAGACTGGTTCGGCTCTGTTTATGACCATTCAGGATACCGGCGTTGGCATTCCAAAGTCAGCGCTAAAGAAAATCGGCCAGCCATTCGAGCAGGTGGAAAACCAGTTCACCAAGACACATAGTGGCTCGGGTCTTGGCCTTGCGATTACTCGTTCGCTCGCAGAACTGCATGGCGGCTGGCTGCGTATTCGCTCAACCGAGGGGGTTGGCACAGTCGTTGCAGTCTGCATTCCAGACCGCAAGCAATGGGCAGCAACCATTCCCGGCACAGCGATTCACGCTGCCTGATTAGAGCATGTCGTTATCGGAAAACCGGCTCCCACTTTTCCGCGACATGCTTTAGCCAATAAGCTTGTCGAAGCTCGCCCGAACATTGGCGGCAAGCTCGCCGATATGGTGTTCGACGCGCTTAATGTCCGGCAATTCAGCGGCGCGGCAGAGAAGATCAACCATGCCCGGAATGAATTCTTCGCGCGTCGCGTCGCTTCCCAGACAAAGTCGAATGGTCTGACTGAGATTGGTGTAGAAGCGATGCGCTTGTACAAGATCATCGATTGTCTTCGGATCAGCAAATGAAGAATCAAGACCGGCCAGGACGTCCTCCGTTGCCAAAGGACGTGGGTGTTTTGACACCTTTCCGATCAGCACCGCGAACTGCGCGATGAACTCCAAATCGACAATTCCACCAGGCTTCAGCTTGAAATCCCAGTCGTCACGCGGCGGCTTTTCCTCGTAGATCAGATCACGCATTTCGCGCACGTCTTTGGCAATCTTTTGGGTGTCGCCCCTACCCGCTAAGACCTCATCAATCTCCTCCCGGATGAAGTCACTGAAGTCCGCATCGCCATGGATAGGACGCGCACGCGTCAGCGCCATATGCTCCCACGTCCAGGCTTCGCTGCGCTGATATTTTCCAAAGGATTCGATATGGGTCGCAACCGGGCCTTTATTGCCGGATGGACGTAAGCGCATATCAACTTCATAAAGCACACCTTCCGCAGTTGGTGCCGACAAGGCTGCAATCAGGCGCTGCGTAAGACGAATATAATATTGTGAAGGAGCGAGCGGCTTTTCACCATCAGAATAATCCGCATCCTGATCATGATCATACAGCAGGATGAGGTCAACGTCTGATCCGGCAGTCAGCTCACTGCTACCAAGTTTGCCCATGGCAAGCAAAGCAACCTTCGCGCCCTTGACCTTTCCGTGACGGCGCTGCAATTCGCTTTCAACGGCTTCAAAAGCCTTACTGATCATCAGCTCGGCGAGATCAGAAAAAGCCCTCCCTGCCCGCACGCCATCGATGGCACTGGTTAGCAAGCGAATACCGATCAGAAAACGATGTTCGGCAGCGAAAATGCGCAGGCGGTCGAGAACTTCCTCGTAATCGCTTGCCGATCCCAAAAATGCGCGTAGCCGCTCTTCGAGATAATTGCGTGTTGGCATTTCCGAGAAAATTGCGGGATCAAGCAGGCCGTCAAAAACATGCGGATTGCGGGTGATGATCTCGGCTAGTCGCGGGGCCGCACTCATAATCACCACGATCAGATTGAGAAGACGTGGATTGGATTGAAGCAGGCTGAAAAGCTGAATGCCGGAAGGCAGGCCTTGCAAGAATCCATCAAAACGCAGGAGCGACTCGTCTGCGCGTTTGGTTGCAGCAAAAGCTTGCAACAGGGCAGGCGTCAGCTCGGTGAGACGCTCACGTGCTTCGGCGGATTGCGTGGCACGATAGCGGCCAAAATGCCAGGTGCGGATAACACGGCAAATATCACTGGGCCTATCATACCCCATGGAGGCGAGCGTTTCCAACGTGCCCGGATCATCAACATCGCCGGTGAAAACAAGATTGCCGCTCGATGACCCGAGTTCGGGCGCCTGCTCAAAAAGTGCAGCATAGTGCTTTTCAACGATCTTGAGCGCTGACAGGAATACATCGGAAAACTCTGCCGGATCGCTATAACCCATCATATGCGCGACACGGGCAAAGCCTTCATCATCTTCCGGCAGAATATGCGTTTGCTCATCGGCAATCATCTGGATGCGGTGTTCTACATCGCGCAGGAAATAATATTCCTTGCCAAGTGCATCTCGTGCTTTTTCGGTAATCCAGCCACATTCAGCAAGCCTTCCGAGCATAGGGACAGTCTGATTGCCGCGCAATTCAGGAAAGCGACCACCCGCGATCAACTGCTGCGTCTGCACGAAAAACTCGATCTCGCGAATACCGCCACGCCCGAGCTTCACATTATGTCCGCGTACGGCAATATCGCCGTGGCCCTTGTGCGCATGTATCTGCCGCTTGATCGAATGCACATCCGCAATCGCCGCATAATCAAGATATTTACGCCAGACATAGGGGGCGAGTTCTGCCAAAAATTGCAGGCCAGATTCACGATCACCCGCCACGGGGCGCGCCTTGATCATCGCAGCCCGTTCCCAGTTCTGGCCGCGCCCTTCATAATAATGAAGGGCCGCGCCCACTGGAATTGCAAGCGGCGTCGATCCCGGATCAGGGCGCAACCGCAGATCAACGCGGAAGACATAGCCATCCGCTGTACGATCTTGCAAAATGCGCACGAGGCGCCGCGTCATGCGAGAGAACGTATCAACACATTCATAGGGATCAATGATCGCTGGACGCTCGGAATCGATGAAAACAATCAGATCAATGTCAGATGAATAATTCAGCTCGCGGGCACCAAACTTGCCCATGCCTAGCACAATCCAGCCGCTACCCTTTTCAGGATCGTTGCGGTCCACAAGTTTGATCTTGTCAGCGCTATCTGCTTCACGAAGCAGATAGCGGATTGCAGCTCCGGTACAAGCTTCTGCAAGGTTCGTTAGCCAGCCGGTTGTTGCTTCCGTGTTGAATATCTGCGCCAGATCGCAAAGGGCAATGAGCACGTGCGCCTCGCGCTTGCGCTGCCGCAGGTTGGTCATCAGAGCAGCTTCGGTAACACCTTCTTCTGTGCCGGAATTGGAAATCTCAACAAGAATGTCTTTAAGCGCGGCTTCAGGCGGGTTGGATGCTATCCTAGCAAGGATGCCTGGGTGGCGGATCAATGACTCGCGAATAAAGGGTGAAAGATCGAGCACTGCTCCGAGAAAGCTCTGCGCTTTGCCATTGCGCAAAAGCTCGACAACCTGGCTCAGTTGGTCACTCTGCGCCCGCTCTGACAGATCAACCAGATAGCCACGTGCTTTTTCGGGGTCAAGCGGCGACAGCGCACAAAGGTTACGGTCAAAAAAGAGTGCCTTTGTGTCGCCAGCTGCCATGATACCCTCAGCATTCAATGTAAATTTAGGCGTCTTTCGGCAAAGGGAACTCTAATACGGCGCGCAGGCCCGGCCCATTATCTTCAAGACGCAGAGCGCCACCGTGCAATTTCATCACTGCCTTGGCAAGACTTAAACCAAGTCCTGATCCCGGCTGTGTACGGCTTTCTTCAAGACGCACAAAACGCTCAGTCGCCTGTTCACGTTTCTCCTCCGGGATACCCGGACCATTATCGGCGACAACAATGCGCAGCCATTGCGGATCGCGTTCCATCGAGAGCGTTACGGTGGCAGAATTTTCACTGCTCAGCGCATATTTAATGGCATTGTCTACGAGATTGGAAACCGTCTGACCCACGAGCTCACGATTGATGGGCAGCGGCACATCATCAAGCGCACCCAGTATCAGCTGAGCACCTGCATCTTCTGCGACCGGCTCATACATTTCGGCCACATCGCTGACGATTGGAGCGACCGACATGTCATCGAGATTTTCTGATGAATAACCAGCCTCTAGCCGAGAAATCATCAATATCGCGTTGAAAGTACGGATCAGCTGGTCAGACTCTCCAATAATATCTTCCAGTGCAGCCCGATATTCTGGTCCGGCCTTCTTGCCGGAAAGAGCTTCCTCCGCACGGTTGCGCAAGCGCGTCAACGGCGTTTTGAGGTCATGCGCGATATTGTCGGAAACCTGCTTCAGGCCTTCATTGAGTTCAAGGATACGCCCAAGCATAACGTTAAGATTACCAGACAAACGGTCAAACTCATCGCCGGAACCATTGACTGGCAACCGGCCCGTCAGATCACCATCCATAATGCGCTGTGACGCTCGCGACATATCATCAATACGCTTCAGCGCGCGACGGCCAACAAAGAACCAGATCAGCAGCGCACCAACACCCATAATGCCGAGTGCCAGCATCAGCGAGCTTCTGACAAGATCACGGAAGCGTTCCGGCTCACCAAGGTCACGGCCCACCAGCAAGCGCATGCCATTTGGCAACGCGATCACCACGGCAATCGCGCGGTGTTCCGTTTCGGTGCCCTGCTCGCCATAGCGACGATATTTAAACGCCCGTTCAACGATGCCGTCGGTGTCCAGGACGCCCGGTTCTACACCTTCAACATTGCCGGAAAGGATACGCCCTGACTGATCCGCAACCAGATAAAGATAAGCGCCCGGCTGACGCGAACGATAGTCAATGGTCCGCACAAGCTGAGGTATGCCGCCACGCGAATAGGCTTTGCCGATACTGGCAACTTCCTCGCCCAGCGCTTCCTGCGTCTGGCTATTGATGATCGATGCGGACAAATTGGTCATGTAGAAGACCAAAGCAACCGCCCCCACAGCAAACAGCAGCAGATAGAGCGTCGACAGACGAGCGGCAGTTGTCCGCATCAGCGCAGAGAAGCGGCCCATCAGTCGACCTTAGCGCTTGCAGCAGTTTTGGATTTTGCGGCTTTGAGCATATAGCCAGCACCGCGCACGGTGTGCAGCAGTGGACCGTCAAAGCCCTTCTCAATTTTTGATCGCAAGCGAGAAATATGTACGTCAATCACATTGGTCTGCGGGTCGAAATGGTAATCCCAGACGTTTTCAAGCAGCATCGTACGGGTAACAACCTGTCCTGCATGACGCATCAGATATTCCAGCAAGCGAAACTCGCGTGGCTGGAGTGTGATATCAACATTTTGCCTGCGTGCGGTGTGTGCAAGTCGGTCGAGCTCCAGATCTCCCACACGGTAAATCGTATCGGCCTCGCGCGGACTTGAGCGACGCTGCAAAACTTCAACACGGGCCAGAAGCTCGGAGAAAGCATAAGGCTTGGTCAGATAATCATCGCCACCAGCACGCAGACCCGTCACGCGGTCATCCACCTCGCCAAGGGCAGAAAGAATAAGGACGGGGGTTTCCATGCCTTTTGCACGCAGGCCTGCAACCACCGAAAGTCCGTCGCGCTTTGGCAGCATCCGGTCAACCACCAGAACGTCATAATTGCCATGTTCCGCGAGCGCGTAGCCAGTTTCACCATCACCTGCAATGTCTGCAGAATGGCCAGCCTCGCTAAAGGCCTTCTCAAGATAGCGGGCCGCTTCGCGGTCATCTTCAATTACGAGAATTTTCATGGCTCTACCCCAAAGCAAGCGACAGCGATTGTAAAAACAATAGGTTGTCAGGGAAAATGAAGCAATGGCAGGCGGGTATCCGCCTGCCATTTTGTATCGGTATGCTAACCAATCAAAAGCCTCAGGCTTATTCCTGATTGATTGGCAGAGCAACGAAGCGGCTCTGATCGTCGCGCTGCACCTGCAAGAGGACAGCCTTACGACCGGACTTTTCAGCTTCTGCCACAGCCTTGTCGATATCCTTCGCACTTTTAACAGTCTGGTTGTTGACTGAAACGATAATGTCTCCGGAACGGATATCCCTATCTGCTGCATCGCTGTCAGGATCGACATTGGTTACGACAACACCGTCACCTTCTTCAGAAGGCGTGACCGTGAGACCGTAGGAGTCGAGTGTATCGCCCTGATCGCTGCCGCCATCATTCTGCTGAGCACCGGCCTTCGCCTGATCCTTAGGCATTGCTGCGATCTTAATATCGATCTCTTCAGCCTTCCCATTGCGCCAGACAGTCAGAACCGCCTTTTCGCCCGGTGCAACGTTTGCAACCTTGCGGGCAAGATCACGTGGATCCTTAACAGGATCGCCGTTGACAGCAGTGATCACGTCACCAGCTTTAACACCAGCTTTTGCGGCAGGTCCATCAGCCTGCGGCGAGGATACAATTGCACCCTTTTCTTCGGCCAAACCGAGCGACGCAGCAATGTCTTTCGTTACAGGCTGAATCTGAACACCAATCCAGCCGCGCTCTACAGAACCAGTCTTAATAAGCTGATCCACAACCTGCTTTGCCGTCGATGCTGGGATTGCAAAAGCGATACCGACACTACCACCGGAAGGCGAGAAGATTGCGGTGTTGATGCCGATCACTTCACCTGTCTGGTCGAAAGTCGGGCCACCAGAATTGCCCTTGTTAACGGCCGCATCGATCTGGATGAAGTCATCATAAGCGCCAGCGCCAATATCGCGACCACGAGCCGAGACGATACCAGATGTTACAGTGCCACCAAGGCCAAACGGATTACCAACAGCAACAACCCAGTCACCGATACGGATCTTGTTGTCATCGCCGAGCTTCACATAAGTGAACTTCTGCTTTGGCTCATCGACTTTAAGCACAGCAAGGTCAGTACGCGGATCAGTACCTATCAACTTGGCGTCAATTTCTGTGCCATCATCGAGAACAACAGTGTAGGCATCGCCGTCTGAAACGACGTGATTGTTGGTCACAACGTAGCCGTCTTCAGAAATGAAGAAGCCGGAACCCTGTGCGAAAGGACGTTCATGACCGGGGCGCGCCTTCGGACCTTTGCCCGGACGACGGCCTTCAGGGCGTGCATCACCACGCGGTTCCATGCCGAAATCGCGGAAGAAACGCTTCAGCGGATGGCCATCTGGCAACTGATCGAAACCGGGAGGGGCCTGCATCTGCTGGCCACGGCTATCGGCTTCCTGCACGTCTTTCTTGACGCGAACACTGACAACTGCTGGGCGCACTTTTTCAACCAAGTCCGCAAAGCCAGCCTGCTGCGGTGCATTCACACTCACCGCATCGGCCCGCGCATTTTCCATAACACCCATCGGGCCGGTTGCGACAAACGCACCAGCAAGCGCTGCGGACAGCGCAATTGCTGCAACGCCCTTGCGATATTTGGAAGTAATGATCTTCGACATATGGCTCTCCTTACAAGAAGCAATCCGGGGTTGGTCCTCTTGGGCGGCACCGACCCTGTTAATCCGTTATGATGTTAAGATAGTCAGCGCTACCTTACCGCTCAATTTCCGGAAAATGAAAGTTTTGTAAGGTTGGAACCCAGCAAGATTGCTATTTATCGTCGAGAAGACGGGAAAGCTCAGATTTTTCGCGATCTGACAACGGCTTTTGCACGTCAGGAACCGCATTTCGCCGACGAAAAGCAATCATTAAAGCAATACCGCCAAACAGAAGTACGATCACGGGAAAGCCCCAGAGAATCGCTGTTTGTGCGTTGAAGCGTGGCTTTAAAAGAACAAACTCGCCATAGCGGTCGACAACAAAATCAACGACCTGCTTATCGGAATCGCCCGATGTCAGACGTTCGCGCACTAAAATTCGCAAATCACGCGCGAGTTCGGCATTGGAATCGTCGATTGATTCGTTCTGGCAGACCATGCAGCGCAGCTCCGCCGAGATTTGGCGAGCACGTTTTTCAAGCAATGGGTCAGATAGGACTTCGTCGGGATTAACCGCAAAAGCGACGGACATGTGAAGCGCCAGAAAAAATGTCAGTAAAGCCGTGACGAACTTTCTGCCGATCTTCATATCGTCGCCCCCGCTTCTTTCGATGATGCCTTACGCTGCTTCGACGGCGCGCCAACACGCAGGCGGCGATCAGCAAGCGAGAAAATTGCACCTATCATCATCACCAGCGCACCGTACCATATCAGCGTCACATGCGGCTTCCACCATACACGCACGACGATAGAGCCATCACCCGGTTCATCGCCAAGAGCCACATAGACCTGACTGAACCAAAGCGTCTTGATACCCGATTCAGTCGTGGGCATCTGGCGAGCCGGGAAGAACCGCTTTGACGAGTGGACAATTCCGAGATCACGATTTGAGGAATCAAAAAGCGTGAAATCGCCGCGATTTTCGGTGAAGTTTGATCCCGTTAGCGGGCGCATACCTTCAAAACGCAGCGAATAATCAGCTGCCTTCGTTGTGTCACCCGGACGCATAACCAGAACATTTTCAGTGCCATAAGTGGTTACACTTACGATCCCAAGTAGTGTGATACCAAGACCGATATGCGCAAGAGCTGTGCCGAAGACTGAACGCAGAAGACCTTTAAACCGCGACAACGCTTTAAAAGCAGAAACCTTGCCTATGCCTGCCTTGAGCCAAAGGTCAGTGAGGCTTCCGACAATCAGCCATACGGCAAGACCTACACCCATCGCAGCCAGCACCGAATGGGAGTTGCTCTGCCAAAGAACAATACCAACGGTAATAAGCGCCAGCGCAAAAGCCGTCATTAGTCGTTGTGCAACGCCGTAAAGATCGCCACGTTTCCACGCCAGCAACGGACCAAAAGGCACAGCCATCAGCAGCGGAACCATCAACGGCCCGAAGGTCATATTGAAAAAAGGCGCGCCGACAGAAATCTTTTCGCCAGTCAGCACTTCGAGCAATAGCGGATAGAGCGTGCCAATGAGCACGGTCGCGGCAGCTGTAGTGAGGAACAGGTTGTTGAAGACCAACGCACCTTCACGCGAAATCGGTTGAAACAACCCACCCGATGACAGGCTTTGTACGCGCAGCGCAAAAAGTGACAGCGATCCACCGATGAAAATCGCGAGAATGGCAAGAATGAATAGTCCACGTCCCGGATCGGTCGCAAAACTATGAACAGACGTCAGCACACCCGAACGGACAAGGAATGTACCAAGCAGGGAGAGCGAGAATGTCAGGATCGCGAGCAGCACTGTCCAGATTTTAAGCGCTGAGCGCTTTTCCATGACAATGGCTGAGTGCAGCAGCGCCGTGCCGACCAACCACGGCATGAAAGAGGCGTTTTCGACCGGATCCCAGAACCACCAGCCGCCCCAGCCGAGCTCGTAATAGGCCCAGTACGAACCCATTGCGATACCGCCTGTGAGGAACATCCATGCGACCAGCGCCCAAGGGCGAACCCAGCGCGCCCATGCCGCATCCAGACGTCCTTCGATGAGCGCTGCAACAGCGAACGAAAAGCAAACCGAAAAACCGACATAGCCAAGATAGAGCAGCGGCGGATGGATCGCGAGACCAATATCCTGCAAAATCGGATTGAGATCGCCACCTTCGATCGGCGCGGGAACAATGCGCGTGAAGGGATTGGAGGTAAAAATGATAAACGCTAGAAATGCCGTTCCGATCCAGCCCTGCACACCCAGCACATTCGCGCGTAGAGTTTCTGGCAAATTGCCGGAAAAGGCAGCCACAAGCGCACTAAAGAAGCTCAGAATCAGCACCCAAAGCAGCATTGAGCCTTCATGATTTCCCCAGACGCCGGTGATCTTATAAAGCATCGGCTTTTGCGAGTGCGAGTTCTCGACGACATTCAGCACTGAAAAATCGGAAACAACATAAGCAAGAGTCAGGACTGCAAAAGAAAAAGCAATCAGCGCGAAAACTGCAAGTGTTGTTGGAACTGCAACGCCCATGAGCTGCATGTCGCGGCGCTGTGCACCAACCACAGGCACGATTGACTGAACCACTGACAATGCCAGTGCCAGAACCAGCGCGAAATGACCAATCTCGACATTCATAGGCTTTTTCCAGTTCCCATCATTTACCTTCCCAAACGCCCTTCTTTTTCAGGCTATCGGCGAGGTCTTTCGGGACATAATTTTCATCGTGCTTTGCAAGGACACTGTCCGCGCGAAAAATACCATCTGGTTCAAAGCGACCTTCTGCAACAACGCCCTGTCCTTCTCTGAATAGATCAGGGACAATGCCTTCAAAAACGACTTTGACGGTCTTGATTGTATCGGTGACTGTAAAACGAAGCTCACTACCCTCCCGCACAACTGAACCTTCTTCGACAAGACCACCCAATCGGAATCGCGCGCCGGAAGTAATTTCCTGTTCCGTCAGATCGGCAGGCGTTCGGAAGAAACGAATATCCTGACTGAAAGCCATGAGCATAAGACCGACAGCAACCGCCAGCACGACCAGAGCGCCGCCAATCAGCATCAGTCGCTTACGCTTTCTACGGCTGACGCTGCGGGCCAGATTTCCGGCTTGCTTTATATTGCGTTCATTGCCTTCTGCGGTCGCACTCATTGCGTTGCGCTCCCTGCTTCCAAACCAAGCCCTGCGGCAAAACTTTTTAGCTCAACTTGCTGCTTGCTATCCAGCACCGCAACACCACGATTCAGCGCGTCGACAGCTGCATCACGACGATCAAGGATCATGTAAGAGCGCACCAAACGCTTCCAGCCTTCAAGATCCGCGCCGTTTTCACGCAAGCTTTGATCGAGACGCTGAACCATGCCTTCAACCATCGCCTGACGATCTTCCGCATTCATAGAAGCAGCGGCATCGACATCCTCAGTGCTTGGCCCCTTTGCAGGTACTGATGGCGAATTGGTCGAATTATGGATAAAAGCAATCGCTTTTTCAATCTGTGAGCGCCAAGGCGCATCAGCTGGACCTTTATCGAGAAGGCTTTGCAAGCGCTTCACAGCCCCTTCTGAATTACCGTCCTGTAAATCGCCCTGCGCGAGATAATATTGCGGCCGAATATCGTCCGGGTTCAATGCTGATGCTTTGTTGAAAAGCCCTTCCGCTTCTGCCGTTACCGGACCACCAGATACAGCGATAAGCGCTTCACCGAGGCCGAGTACTCGCGGGAAATTCTCGCCTTCAAGCCGCATCGCCGCGCGATAAGCATTCACTGCGTCATTGCCCCGACCAATGCGCAGATAAATTGGTGCCAATACATCCCAACCACGCGCATCATTTGGATTTTGTGCCAGATGCGCTTCGGCGCGAGCGATCAACTCGTCAACAGAGCTGTTTTGCGGACTGTTTTCCAAGCGTGCAGCCAATGGCATTGATGGCACATCGGGAGCACCGAAAATTGGATAAACACCCCACGCAATCAAAGGGACTGACAGCACCGATACAAAGCCAAGAATACGCCCTGAACGCGCCTGCTTGAAACTCGAAATCGCGTCTGAATTGCTTTTCTCAGCATTGAGAATTCGACGGGATATTTCAATCCGCGCCTGCTCCGCACTTGGCGCGTCGATCATGCCGCGTGCAGCATCGGCCTCGACCTCACGCAGCTGATCACGATAAACTTCCAGATCATTTTTTTCAGGGGGCAAAAATTCCTGCTTGTTCCGAGTAAGCGGTAACAAAACAATCATTGTAGCTGCAAAAGTCAGCACGGCGGCAGTCAACCAGAATTCCATGGCTGAGACTTAATCCCGGTCGGCATAAAAACCAACTCGAACAGTGCCGAATCCGGGCGACTAGGGCAATTCGCCGCAAAGCAATCATCGTAAAATGCAGCTTTTCAAGCATGCCCGCGCATAGAGGAAATAATAGCGATGCGCGGCGCGCATATCTAAGTGAAACGACTCACATATTTCCAAAAAATTATGTCAGAGGTGTCCAGCTTCCATCGGCGTTACGGCAGGCTGTACCACGCGCACTTTGCGGCGCCCCAGCTATTGTGAAACTGTGCGTATATTGGCGGCAATTCTGCGATCCGACCTGATAAGGCTGTGCGGCAGTGACGTCACCAGATGTCGAAGCGCTACCGCTCCAAGAGACAACTTTGCCCGCCGGTGAATATTCAAGTGCACGATATTCTGCTTCAAGCGCTTTTTTACGATCAGCCGCAGTTAATTGCCCAACGGAACTGCCAAGCAAACCGTTACCCAACGATGCAAGAAGGTCCGGACGCGTTTCTGTCTTTGAAGAAAGACCGCCGAGTGATGTCAGCCCACCGCCCTTGCCACCGCCGGATGTTCCACAGGCAGAAAGCGTAAGCGCAATAGAAACAATCAAAAGCGAAGCAGAGAACTTGGAAACCATCATCATAATAAACCGGCCTTCATAAAGATAAGCATGCATATGATCGCAAAATGCAGCTTTCACCCTAACCTTGTAGTGAGCCTTGCGGCAAAAACAACTCTCAATCTTCAGTCAGCGGCAACACAACGCGTACTGCAAGCCCGCCCATAGTGCTTTTTGCTAGATGCAAACTTCCGCCATATTCGCGCACAGTATCCTGAACGATTGCCAAACCGAGCCCGGTGCCGGGCTTGGTTTCATCAACGCGATTACCCCGCTTTAATGCCGCCTCTATATTATCTGGCGCAAGTCCGGGACCATCGTCCTCAATCAGAACCTCAAACTGACGTTTAACATCCACAGCTGCTCGGAGCGTAATTTTTATACGCTTACGCCCCCACTTGCCTGAATTTTCAACAAGATTGCCAACGATCTCTTCGAGGTCTTCCTTCTCACCGGCAAAGACTGCACCCGGCAACGTATTCTTAAAACTGATAGTGAAAGACGGATTGAGTTTAACCGTCACCCGCTTCATGCGCTCCAGAACTGGCGTAACTGGCGTTCTAAATACAACGCTATCGCGCTGCGCTGCAATGCGCGCGCGTTGCAGATAATGCTGTATCTGCACCTGCATCGCTTCGCTTTGTTCAAGAATAACGCGCCCCTGTTGGCCGCCAATGCTTCGCGCTTCGTTGGCAAGAACCGAAAGCGGTGTTTTCAGTGAATGCGCAAGATTGCCAACCTGCGTTCGGGAACGCTCGACAATGCGACGATTGTTTTCGATCAGCGCATTCATTTCTTTGGCAAGAGGCGCAATTTCAATCGGCAGCGATGTATCTAATTTTGCTGAGCGCCCTTCGCGAATGTCTGCAAGTGCCTGACGCACCTTATCAAGTGGACGGAGTCCGAACAGAATAATGCCAGCATTGATGAAGACACTGCCAAGGCCAAAAATCGCAAGATAGAAAGCGAGCTTTTTCCGGAAGTCTGAGATTTCACTGATGACTTCACTCAGATTGCCCATCACGCGAAAGCGCGCAACACGATTATCATTATCCAGAACGACTTCGGTTTCGACAATATATAATTCTTCGCCATTCAACCCCGGCAGAGTGTAGCTGCGCATGAAAGAGCTGTCGAAAGGCACCTGCGATACAGGGATTTCTGGAACGAGGCGCCCAATTGACGATAGAGATTGCAGTTTGCCGCTTACATTTTTCGAAATGGGATCAACTGACCAATACCAGCCAGAAAGTGGACTGGAATAGCGCAACTCTCCAAGTTCCGGACGCCCTTGAAGAGTGCCATCTGGCGTTATACTGACCGCGCCCACAAGACTGAACAGATGAGCCGTCAGCAAGCGCTCAAAATTGTTACGCGCTGCATCGCCATAAAGTGTGCTGATAAGTGTTGCGACGACGACAAGTGCGATAATGACCCACAGCGTCGAAAGCGTGACAACGCGGATAGCCAGCGAACGCAAAGGGGGAAAAACGCGAAGAAGCTTCAGTTCCCGCTCCCTTTCACATCTCCCTGCCCATCAGACCGGATGCGATAGCCCATGCCGCGCACAGTTTCGATCAGATCAACGCCCATTTTCTTACGAAGGCGACCGACAAAAACTTCAATCGTATTGGAATCGCGATCGAAGTCCTGATCGTACAAATGCTCAACTAACTCAGTCCGAGAAATCACCTCATCCATATGATGCATGAGATAAGAAAGCAGCCGATATTCATGTGACGTGAGTTTAAGCGCCACGCCGTCTACGCTTGCCTTAGACGTCTTGGTATCAAGATGAAGTGCGCCGCAGACGAGCTCAGAAGATGCATGGCCTGCCGCGCGCCGGATCAGTGCGCGCAATCGCGCCATGACTTCTTCAATATGAAAAGGCTTTGCCACATAGTCATCGGCACCGGCGTCGATACCGGCAACCTTATCGCTCCAGCGATCACGGGCTGTCAGCATGAGAACTGGCATTGCACGGCCATCGCGCCGCCAGCGCTCGACAACACTGATCCCGTCCATCTGTGGCAGACCTATATCGAGGATCACCGCATCATAGGGTTCGGTATCGCCGAGATGATGGCCTTCTTCACCATCGAAAGCGCTGTCTACGACATAGCCTGCGCTCGCCATAGCATCCGAAAGCTGCCTGTTGAGATCTTTATCGTCTTCAACGATCAGAATACGCAAGCCATATTTCCTTGCTTATTGCCGTAGCAAAGCCGCTTATTGTGCGGGTACAGCCACTTCAACGCGACGCGGACGTTCACCATCGCGCCCTGGTATAAGCACCACGACCACACACATGGCTCGGCCATTCTGCGTTGTCGGCGTTGATTTAGCCAGTTGACCGCCCTGCGAGGCAGCCACTTGTTCGCCAACTGCGGCGCAATCAGCTGCGGCAGCGACAAAGACGTTTGATTTCTGAGGCGTCGCAATTGGCAGGGCACCGGCACTGACCGGCAACAGACCAATGCTAACGGCCAGAAGCGCGAAAATTTTGAGAGCAGGGTTCTGTTTCATCATGTCCCTTATATAGCGCCTGTCAGCTGAACGATGCATGAACAATGCAGTTCATTGAAGGACACAAAGGAAATTAAGCCCATAAAATAGCAAATGCCTCGTATTGAAACAGCCACTATTTAAACCATTGTTTTTACACATAAGATCATCCGGAGCATCCGTCAACATTCCGGGATCAAGCATATTTAATAACCCTGCTATCACGGTTTATAAAATTATGAAATGCGCGAAGTTGCCCCTATCCGACCAAAAATGGCGACAAGGCCAGCGATTGCGGTGGCAAGTTGCAGCAATACATCAGTCAGTGCACCTTGATCCACGGTTTCGCTGACAAGACCAAACACACCTGCAAGCGACAGAAACAACGCAACAAGTCCAGCCCAGACAGTGCGCGAAAGATACCAGGCTTTATCATCAGTCATGAATTATCCTTTTCTATTAGGAATTGCTCAGAATTTCGATTGAGGCAAAATCGCCAGCACCGACCCTTGTGCTCAGCATCGCAATCCGAATTTCAAAAGGGCTGCTTCCAACTTCTGCAAGTCTTGCAGCACTGGGATATGCCCACGATGCAGTGGATACTTCTATGGTCCTCACGCGCACTTCTGACTGCCAGACTTCCACACTGTAGCTCTCGCTATCCTCGCCAAGTGGAATGTCTGCCCCCATCCAACTATCGGCATCAACTCGCCCACGTCTGATCCAGTTGAATGACAGATCACCATTGTTGAGCTGATCAACCTTCAGATGCACAGGACTCAGTGGCCTCAATGCCTGCAAACCACCAATGGCTGTGACCGTATCGAAATATTCATCAGAAAATGGCTTACCTGCCGCGCCTACGCGCCAATTGAGTTCCAGCCCGATTTCCGATGGTGTCAGGCCTATGCTCTGCACGCCGCCGTCAAATAAGATAAACGGCGTACCAGCTGGTTTTTCGAGCCATGCTGCCGTTTCAGTGCCAAGCTGCCCACGTAGGAGATTGCTTAATCGCCAGCGATTTTGTCCAACTTCTTCAGCCTCCAAAAACTGAACCACCTCCCATTTTTCATCGGGGGATTTGATCATCGCCATATTCGCCCCATTGAGGATTTGAGCAAATGGCTGTGATTGCAACTCACCCGAATAAAGTGCCAGCTCAATAGTCTGCGCATCAATCTTTCGTCCGCTCGGGCCGCCTTCTAATGGCGCGGTCAGTTCACCCATCACCGCCCGCTCCGTGATGAGGCCGCGTTCTGCAAAGCCATCGCCGGTTGGAGAGGCATAGGCCACCACCCCTCGCCATGGCTTGGCATGCGCGGCAATGCGGAACTGACCAGCTGGGTCGTCTGCACCCGGCCACAATGGCAGATCAATGAGATGGAAAATCGGTTTCATATCCGAAACCGGCTCACCTGGAGGAAGCTGCGGCGTCTCTCCCCTATCTGCAAAAACAATATTCGGTGCCAGGGCCACAGCTTTTACCGCACGCACCTCGCCGTCTTCCAGCGACGAAACGATGTAGTTGCGGCCGCCGCCCAGCATATCAAGTCGCACCCGGTCGCCAACATGAAGCGCCGCCTCAGACCAAGGCAGTGAGAAACTTGCAGTCCGGCGCTCAGCATAGCGGCGCGCCATCCAAGCCTCTGCGAGAGCGCTCGCTTGCCCTTGCTCCATGGAGCCGGACAAGCTGAGGCTTTCGGTGCCTTGTCCCGTATCGCGTCGCACCGATGCGCCAACCACCTGAAAATCACGCAATGGGTCGTTGCAGTAGAGCTCTGCCACCGAAGGTAAATCACCCGGATCTTCAAGAACCGCAGTCAGCACTTCGCCATCGGCCGGTTCAACAAGCATCGCCGTAACGTCAAGCAAAGGCGCCGCGCGACCAATGCTACGGAACACAAATTGGCCTGCCTGCTCAAAACCATGAATACCAAACACATTCATCAACGGTTCCAGCACACCGCGCGCTGTACTTGGCTCCCCAATAACAAAACCGGTTAGGTGACCATCAACACCCGAGCAGTCGGCATCCGGCAAACCGAAATCCGCAAGAACGGCAGCGATAAGTTCATCAAGCGCAATCCCGCTCAAGCGGCCATTGAGCCAATGGCCTAGCCGCCAATTTGGCGTGTCGCCCCACACATCACCTTTGAGCGGAAATTCGGGAAATGGCCGCGTGTCCCAGGACCAAAGATAGATGCGATCCATGTCGAGCATCGGCCCACCGTAGACGGGGGAGACCGGATTATGCTCCGGCCAATACTGATAATGCGCCCGCAAAAAGCGATCCATGGCGATGTCGGAGCGTGAACCATTCGAGAAATAGGGTGTCGCATTTTCCGAGGATTTTGGATCAGGGAAAACATTGGGCTGGTTTGGTCCTTTATCGACAGCCGGACAACCGAGTTCGGTAAACCAAACGGGCTTGGATTGCGGCACCCATGCCGTTGGCGTCAGAGTCTCGGCGCCATCCACGCGGTTATAATGCGGATTGCTCCACCACGAACGAATATCCTTGTAGCGATAGACCCATGGCTTGCCTGCAAGACCATCGGTAATGGGCGTGCGCTTTCGCTGTTCCCGATCTTCGTGACTTCCATAGTACCAGTCAAAGCCTTCACCCGCTTCGACGCTATTGCTCAGGCCGTTGAGGTCGTACGCGCCTTCAAAACCGTCCGGGTTGCCGCCCTCAAGATCATCATCACGCCAATCGGCCAGCGGCATATAATTATCGATACCAATCGCATCGATTGCCGGATGTGCCCATAATTGATCAAGGTTGAAATAGAGATCGCCTGTGCCGTCCTGCGCCTGATAACCAAAATATTCGCTCCAGTCCGCACCGTAACTGATGCGGCAGCTAGCCCCAAGTTTGGCGCGCATTTCAGCAGCCAGTGTGCAAAGATGGGTGACGAAGGGGAAAGCATCGCGACTTTCGCGAATACTGGTCAGGCCACGCAATTCAGAGCCTAGCAGAAATGCATCCACACCACCTGCCTGCACCGCGAGACTCGCACAGTGATTCAGAAAACGCCTGTAACCCCATGTTCCATTGACGAAAGCTTCGACCTGATTGGCGGCCTCTGCGGTCCTATCGGGAGAGCCTGCAACGCCAATGGCAGGGTGGCAGGTGATACGTCCGCGCCATGGATAGACGGATTGCCCGTTTCCACCATCAGGGTTTGGCAATTGGTTATCCGCAGGAATATCCATCATGATGAAAGGATATAGCGTTACCTTCAAGCCACGCGCTTTCGCATCACGTATCGCATCAATCACACTCTGATCAGATGGTGTGCCACCATAGGCAGCGCCCTCGCCACTCGTGGAAATCAAATGCGCACCGCTACGCGTTACTTTCTCAACTTTCCAAGTCTGACTTGATGATGACGAACTCTGATGTGTCACGCCTGGCCTGATCTGACATAATCCTGCGCGCAAGTCGTCGCCGAACCACGGCAAGACGATCGCCACGTGCTGCAACTGAGGGCAAAGCGCCTGCAGCTCATCCATGGCTACAGTCCAATCGCCGCGTCCACGTTTTGCATTGCGGTTCAGTGTCCGACGCTCACCCAATACCATCTGATCGGTAACAGGCGATGGTGACAGGCCAAACTCTGTCGAGCCGGGAATGAGTGCTATAGCACGCACATCGCGCGCGACTTTTCCAATCGGCCGCAGAACCTCAAACTGAAATTGCGGTAGTCGATTGCCATAGACATCAAGCGGTATACGCTCGAAAACCACATACGCCGTTCCGCGATAGGCCGGAGCATTTCCTGTACCCTGTTTCGCTTCGATCAATGGATCGGGCTGCTGCGTATCAGTGCCATGATAAACACGCATTTCGATCTCGGTGAGATCAAGCTCCTGCCCGTCCGCCCAGACACGGCGAATGCCAGCAATTTCGCCTTCCGCGATCGCATAAGCCATATTGCCGAAATAGCTATAGGAGGTAACTTTCGGCCCACCCTTTCCGCCCTGCCGCTCTGTGGTTTTCTTTTCCTCAAAACATGTCGCCCAGATTAATGTGCCGGAAAGCCGTGCCGTGCCATAGACGAATGGCAAAGCCGCCCCTTCTTCGGCTGTCGCAACGCGGCCGCTATTGAGGCGTGCGCCTTCCATATGACGGGTCGAATTGATGATGGCCGTATCAATGGCATAGCCACCCATAGCACCAAGCCCCGCGCCAATGGCAGCACCCACGGGGCCAAAAATACCACCAACAGCAGCGCCTACGGCTTGCAGAACAACAGTCGCCATTGCTTAACTTTCTGGTTCAGGGAAAATAAAAATTCCGGCGATACGCTTGCGCCATTGCGGCACCAGTGCCGAAGACATGACGCGATGCCCCTCATAGGCATGGATAAAGCGGTTTTCACGCGTCATGATGCCAAGATGCTTGGCCGCAACATCGGAACGCCAACGAAAGATAAGCAGATCGCCCGGCTGCGGATCACCCCCGCTGCGTGGCTGCATGTGCCGGGATGCGGCCTCTAACAGCGGTTCACCCATCGCTGCCTCAGCCCAATCCGGCGCATAGGCAACGGGTATTTCCGGCTCCACACCATAAAGCGCACGCCAAATACCGCGAACCAGACCAAGACAATCACAGCTTACGCCGCGTGTGGAAGCACCGTGTCGATAGGGCGTGCCAATCCAGCGCTCAGTCTCGGTGAGAACTTTGTCAGCAATATTCATGGGACCAGTGCGCTCCCATCATATTCATTGCCACTACTGACATAAGCGAAGGCGGCATCATTTCCGGGAAGGTGTGGGAAGCCGCGAAAATTCGTGCCATTGGCAAACTTCGCCTTACAGGTGGCAAAGCTCTTGTCACAACCTGCAACCAGTCGAAAACCGTCGCCCGGTTTTGCAGCCAGCACTGGTGTCTCTGTAAGACTCAGAGCGTTGCCGCTCTGTGCGACAACACGCACCGATGCACCCCGATTGGCACCACTTGTCCATGTCAGTCGCCCCTGCGTAAACCAGCCGCTGGCAAAACCTTCAAGACCCGCGACGCTCAGCGCAGCACCCTCTGCACTGGTCACAGAACCATTCACAAAGAAGTGCGGATCGCTGATATTAACGCCGCAGCGCTGATCACCCAACACGGCATCGCACTGTCGCAGAACACGCCTTCCGCAAACAGCATCAAAGGCTGCCGCTGCACCCTTTAGTTGCATGACAAAACGGCCGCCTGAGCGCGTGATCGCCCCAACCGTCCAGCGACGTAAAAGCATATGCTGGTCCGGCCTATTCCAGTTTACGAGATAGCTTTCAACCACAGCACCATCATAGCGCCCCTGCTCAATATCCGCTTCACTGATGCGTGCCGAAGACAACACACCTTCGACATCGCCGCCCGCGATGGAAAGACCAAGTGTTGTTGTGGCTTCGCTACTGTTAAGACCCGTCAGCGGTTCGCAGGAAACCCCATCGAGATCAAACCTCCGGTCATGGTCCGTAAAGCCCATCACCACCTGATCGGAACGTCTGATAAGCCATGCAAAGCAATGGCTTGTCACTTCACCCTTGAGATGTGATTCAAGTTGCGCGGGAACAGGGATCATGCCTTGACCTCGATGATAGGAATGGAGGGAATTTCACCCGCCTGAAAGGAGGCAATGCTTGCTGTCAGCCGATCTGTGTCGAAGCGGACCGGCACATCGAACAGAAAGCCAGCCGTCACCTGAGCGCCCTCCACTGGCACATAATCCGAGGTAAAAGAGACAGCTCCCGTGGCATGATCGAGCGTATAAGCTTCCCCCTCGTTGAGTTTTGCGCCATTAACGCCGACCACCACCGACCCGATGACAGGACGTGTGACCGGACGACTGTAAGTGTCATATTGTTTGGCAAGCTGGTAGCCCGCTGTAACACCGTCACCGCTTCCGATGCGCTGATCATTATGTGAGGGTGCGGCAGTTCCGTTTGCTGAGGAAAAATCAAACGGATCGCGAAAGCGGAAGGCATGCAATGATCCCCGTCGTGCCTCAAAGAAGGCAAGCACAGTTTTCAGATCATCCAGCGAGCGCAAGCCCGTGCCCGCATCGAAATGCCTGCGTGAATGCGCCCAGCGTGCATTACGTTTTTCCATGCCTGATGTGAGCGTTACAATTTCATTGCGCCATTCGGTTCCGGTGGTGGAACCGAATGATACGCCAAGCGGAAAACGGACATCGTGAAAGGCTTCCATCTCACATCCTCCGTGCGCCACGGCGCACAGCACCGGCGAGCATGGTGGAAAGCTGAGCTTCTGACTTTCGGAAGGAGGATGCGTCAGGCGATGTCATGTTGAAAACGACCTGAACAGGCTTTGCCCCGCTGCCGCCCGTCGCTACACCCAGCCTGCCATCGGCACCCCGCGCCAGCGGCAAAATTGCCTCTGCACCAGCTTCACCTGTCAGGCCCAGCGAACCATTACCCATGCCAAAATAAGTCGGGCTTGAAACCACTCCGCCCTTGGCAAAAGGCATGATGCCCCGGATGCCGCCCATTACGCTCGACATTAGCGAGGAACCAAGATTTTGCAGTGGTTGAAGTCCTGCAGAAAGCGCTGAACCTGCCAGACTGCTCGCAAGTCCGCGCAGCACATCGTCAAGCCCTTTGCCGGAAACAATTGCACTTTTCAGTGCTGTTGTCAGGCTTGCGCCAAAGCTTGACGACCGCTTTTCAAGATCGGTCAGCGCGCGATCAAAAGCACTCGTGTCCGCCTCGACGGAAACGGTTACAGTTTCATCAGTCATGTTTAATCACCTGTCGGGAAAGGCGTGCATCAGCGCGTCGAGTGTCACGCGCGAAGGAGCATTCATGCTCATGCTCTGCGAAACAGGCCCAAGAACGGCGCCGAGTTCGCGTGGGGTCATGGCCCAGAAGTCTTTTGAAGAAAGCCGCAGCAAACCAAAACCCGCGCGCATCACCTCTTCCCACGGAAAAGGCTGACGTGAAGGATATGATTCAACTGCGGCACTTAAGGGTTTGAAGAAGAATCGCTTTCTGCGGTTCCAAAGGTTGCTGTCAAAAGGGCTGAAACGATGCGCGCATAGCCGCTTGCGCCACCATCGGTCCGCATTTCAGCCACGTCTTCAAGCGGCACATCGTGTCCGCCACCGTGCAGGCCAGCACAGATAATGCGTTGCATATCAAAGGCCGAGAGCTTACCGCTGGAAAAGCGAGCTATCAGGTCGGAAAGGTTATCTGCCTCAAAAGCAGACTCAAGCTGTGCCAGCGCACCCAGCGTCAGGCAGAGAGTCCAGTCGCGACCATCAAGTTTTGCCGCAACCTCGCCGCGATGGCGATTGACCATCATAGCGCTTCTCCGAAAGCAATCAGCCCCGCGGATTCAAGTGCGATTTCAAATGTGACTTCCGCGTCGTGGTTGCCGCCATATTCCAGAGCAACGATCTGAAACGCTCCGGTGATCGTTCCAAAATCCGGCAAAATGAACTGCCATTCCCGAATTTCGCCGTTGAAAAAGACGCTACGGATAAGAGCATCCGACACTGCATCCTTAAATATACCAGATCCGCTAACCGAAGCGCGTTGAACGCCACTTCCTGCCAGCAATTGCCGCCAGCGACCGGCGGCATCCGCGTCAGTCACATCGACGGTTTCGGCATTGAAAGCAATGCGTTTGGTGCGCAGGCCTGCACAGGTTTCAAACTGGTCTGTGCCATGCGCGATTTTCAGCAAGATATCCTTGCCGCGTTGAGCTGTCATGTTTTGCTCCTGGCTCTATCTTTTTGTTTTACGCACATCTTATCGGAAAACCGGTTCCCACTTTTCGGGATGTGCTCTAGTTTGCCGGTTCGGTCACGGCGCGATAGCGCATCGTGCCCAGATAGCTGCCAAACCCGTCTGTGTTGCGGGCTAAAACCTCGGTCAGCATAAGATTGACGACGCGATGGCCATCGAGATCGAGCGGTTCTTCGTCGAGACGGGTGGCGATGCGTCCGGCAATGTCGAGCACACGTTTGCGCCCGGCTTCGCGAGCCCATATCTGGATATTCAGGAAATGCTCGCCTCCGCGTTCGCTGGCCGTGTTCCAGTCCTTCGTCAAAGTCTCACCGAGGGTGACGTAAGGATAGGGAGTTTTAAATGGCACATGATCATAAACATGCTCGCCACCAAGCGTTTCAATGAGTTCTTCATCATTCTTCAAGGCGTCATAAAGTGCTTTCTGCAATGCTGCCGCGCCATTTTTCATTTTGATCCCCGCTTGAATCATTGATCTCACTCCGGGCGCCAGTGCGACCGATTGCAATATTTTCCTGCTGCGTAAGCTGCTTAAAACGCAACGCGCGGATGAGACCCTCGAAGGTCAATTTCATGGTGATATTCAACGTCCAACCTCGACTGCTAAGCAAGTCAGGTACCGTTTGCTTTCATCAGGGTCGTAAACCGTGCGCAAAGTGAAGATGCGCTCTCCCTTCCGAAATCGCTTATCAGAAGTGATGTCGCCTCGGTAACGCACATAAATTCGGTGCGTTAACTCAGGAAATGGGCGAACTTGCCCTCTTGGCGTACTCGATATGGGTTCTAATTTGCCCCAGACAATTGCAACCTCAGACCAAGTTTCTTTATATCCACCCATACCATCAGCAACAGGCTGCATAGTTTCCAAAGCCAGTTCTGTTTTGAACTGACTGGGATCAATCAATAGAATTTTATTCACAGAGAGATATTCCTCCAGCTGTCAACCATCTGGCCGACCAATGCGGGCAATCCTGCATTAGCGTCATCGAGCGCTGCCCGGTTCTCATAGAGATGTGCTGTCAAAGTAAGTATGGCTTGCTTGAGTGCATCTGGCACTTCAACACCAGTTTCACCAAAGCCTGCGATAAAGTCGACCTCAAGACCACAGAAGGTCTGCGCATCAGGATATTGCGCCATGTAAACACGCTGCGGACGACGCCCATGCTGAAGCATATACTCTTCCGGCTCCATGCTGATTGCAGTGCCATCGGGACGATATGCGACCACGGATGCGACCGCTTTGACCGGGTACTTGAACAGCGCCAGACGACCTGAACGCGGCCAACGATCCACACGCAGACGCCATGTCTGATCAATAAGCGCAAGCCCTGTATCTGCCTCGACCATCTCGCGCGCCGTTTTGATGATACGGCGCAGAATCTCGTCTTCGCTTTCGGTTGAAACTCGTAAAAACGCGCGTGCGTCTGCAATCGTCACCGGCTCCAGCGCCGGCGGCGTGACAAGAAACATTGTCATGTACTTTCCCCTTAAATAACTCTCAAATCAGATAGTTACGCATGGCACCCCAGAAAGAGATTCAACGCGTTCGCAAATGGAATCTAGCTGCCAAAACCGGCAGGTAGATCGTTGAAAACATCAGGCTGAGAATTTCAGAAGCTTAATGGCATCAAAGTCCTGCACACCACCGCCCACGCGTTTGGTGGTGTAGAAAAGCACATATGGCTTTGCAGAATACGGGTCGCGCAACACGCGCACGCCGATGCGATCCACGACCAGATAGCCGCGTTCAAAGTCACCAAAGGCAATCGGCGTTCCGTCAGCTTCAATATCCGACATGTGTTCGGCCTCGACAAGACCAAAACCCATCAGCGATGCCTTTTCACCAACAGCCGCAGGTGGCTGCCAAAGATAATTGCCATCGGCATCTTTGAGCTTGCGCAACACACTCTGCGTCTTGCGGTTCATCACGAAATTTGCGTTCTGGCGATAGCCAGCTTTCAGCGCATAGATGAGTTCAATCAGCTTGTCGGATGGATCGGAAGCAGGCAATGCGCCGTCGACACCAGTGGCTATGTAGCCGATCTTGCCCCACTCCCAGCTTGCATCTTCAACGGTGCTGTAGCTCAGGAAACCCATCGGCTTGTTCAGGCCATTGCCGGTGATGAAGGCAGCCCCCTCCTGTTCGGCAAAGGCTGCTTCGACTTCTTCGGCAATCCACTGTTCAACGTTAACAGCTGCGTCGTCAAGCAATGAAGACGTGGCCGCAGGCATTGCATAGATTTCCATTGTCGGGAACTGCAACTCCGCAAGCTTGGCCGAAGCGGTCTGCGGACGCGCATCAGTTTCACCAACCCAACCCGTTGCCGGTCCGCTAACAGAAAATGGCTTTTTCAACACTGCACCGGAAACCTGACGCACACTGGAAATGCCACGGATCGGTGACAGGGTGGCCAGGCGACGACCGATTTCGGTTTCAAGTTCTGCGGGCACGAGATAGCCACCATCTGGACCGGATGCATAGGAATGGGCCTTCTGCTCGATGCTCCGCATCGCCTGCTCATCACCACGACGCACATAGCCATCAAAAGCCTGCTTGTGTTCAACGTCAATGACAGGGTTGCCTTTGCCAAGCTGCGGACGCGCACTCTTCAGGACATACTGATCTAGCGCCTGCTTCTGTTCGTCGAGCGCACGGTTGATGCGATCAACCTTGTCGCGGAGCAGCACATCGACATCAGCGCTTTTTTCGATCTTTTTCAAACGCTCGTCGTTGGCATCACGGAACGCGGAGAAGGCAGTCATAAATTCATCAAAAGCTTCCGACACATCACCGTTGTTACCAAGCGCCTTCGTTTCCACGCTCTTGGTTTCGAGCGGGATTGCATGATTTTTTTCCATTTTTGGTCCTGACTAATTAAGAGACATCATCTTGCAGGCCGCGCGCATACGCTGCGCTAGTCCTGCTTCAATTGCCCGGAAAGCGTCCCGCCCGTCCTGGCCCTGTAAGGCTGCAAGTGCTGAATAGCCTTTGGCTATGACCAGACGTGCAGCAGAACGGCTTAGCCCCGCATCCCGCGTGAGCCAGCGTTCAAACTCTCTGACTGTCGGCAAATCCGCCTTGAGACTATCGATGCGTGCCTGTGGCAGCATCGGAAAAGTCACCACCGAAATTTCCCAAAGATCGGCTTCGGTTATGTGTCGCAAGCCTGTGCGCGCATCCTTGCGTGCTTTGACGGTGCGAAAGCCGATCGACAAGCCATCCAGTCCGCCAGCGCGCATCAGTTCCAGCGCTTCGCGGGCGCGTGCCACACCTTTGGCAAGTCTGCCCTCGACATAAAGCCCGCGTGTATCCTCGCGAATATCGGTCCAGACACCAATCGGTTCAGCCGCGTCGTGCTGCCAGAGCATGCGCACTCCAGACGACTTTCGCGACATCAGCGATTTCGCAAAAGCGCCTTTCTCGATAACGTCATTACCGAGATCAGGGAGACCAAAAATGCTCGCATAACCTGAAAAGCTACCATCGATTTCAACATCTTCGAGTGCCAGTGGCGCGCGCTTGGTTTCAAGTTTTGTCATTCCGGCTCCTTTGCGAAGATGGAAGACCGGGGAGCGGTGCGTGTTTTATGCGTTCAGCAAAACGCTTGAGAATGCCAAGCACCGACCAGGCGGCAAGACTTGCGGCGGTTGCGCCCATCAGCATTACTTCGGCGCGCCCCAGCAACTGTTCCAAAGACAATGCTTCGGTAATTTTCACACCTGCCGCACCGCCAAAAACCATTCCGCAGATAATGCCGACTGCAAAGCGAATGCCTGCCTCGCGCTTACCATTTGGCAGCATGTAAGCAAGCGACACGGCAGAACCCGCGACGGCCCCTGCAATCTTTGCAAACCAAACCAGCGTCGCATCAGATGTCATCACCGTTTCACTCAGATTACTCATGGCACCCTCCTTTCTGCACGCGGCTGATAACCAACCGCATCGCGTTTTTCGTCATCACTCAGGAACGAGGCTTCCGAGACGCGTCGCCACAGAGATTCACGTTCCTGCGACAGGCCTTCAATGCGATCCGTGTCATGCTCAAGCCGCAGATCGCCTCCGAAAATCGGTCCCAGCCAACAACTAAAAGCCTTGGCGGTGCGGTTAATCAACGGCAACACTGTCAGGCGGTAGAAGGCACGGTTGGCCTCGGCATAATTGGAATAGGTATTATCGCCCGGAATGCCGAGCAGCATCGGCGGCACACCGAAGGCCAAAGCGATGTCGCGAGCAGCACCATTCTTCGCCTCTATGAAATCCATATCCTGCGGGCTGTAACCCATCGCTTTCCAGTCCAGCCCACCTTCAAGCAACAGCGGACGTCCAGCACCGGAAGCCCCCGTGTAGCCTTCCTCAAGCTCGGTTTTCAGCCGATCAAACTGCTCTTCGGTCAGGTTACCGCCGTCTTTCGGCGCATAGACCAGCGCACCGGAAGGCCGCGCAGAATTATCAAGCAAAGCCTTGTTCCAGGCACCTGCCGCGTTGTGCAGATCGAGTGCCATCAAAGCTGCTTCAAGCGGAGGAAAACCATAATGGTCATCCAGCGGATGAAATAATTTCAGATGCAAACCAGCGGATGCCGCACCCGCAAGCGACACAACGCGACTTGTATTGGCTGAGCGATAGACCATCGATTGCGGCCAGCCGTCACTGGATGTTTCAAGTGTCACCCGTTCAGGCCGTAGAAGATGCAATTCGCTGCGCCCGCTTGGCAGATCAACGCGCTCGACATAGGCATTGCCTGAAATCAGCAAGTGTCCGTAAAGCCGTTCAAAGAAGCTGCTGCTGTCCAAACCACCTTGCGGCTGTGCAATAAGATCGAGCAGCGGATGCGTTTCATGTTCTGTCGTGCCTTCATAAAGCAGCCATGGCACATTGCTGGCTGCTTCGGCGATCAGCCGCACACAGCGATGCGCCACCGGATTGCGCATAAAACCTTCGCGGGCAAGCGAGGTATAATCGCGCGCAATCCAAGATGGTCCACGCTCCATATGCAGGGCCACAAAACCTTGGGCGCTCTTTTTCTCGCGCCCCGCATCAGAATATGAGGGTGCGTTCGCGACGGCTTTACGCCACGGCCAGTTCCACGCCATATATCGGCTCTCCAATGATTGTAAAATTACCCGAAACGCCGGATACGCGGCTTTCGATCAGCACCAAGCATCAGTTCTGTCAGCGCCCAGACCATGGCATCAAGACGATCTGGCGACCTTCCACTCGAAAGGCCTTCAGGTGCGAAGTCGCACATCTCGTCTTCGAGTGCTGTAAAGCGGCCAGCATGACGAACACGCCCCTGCTCATAAAGGGCAGCCACCGGCTCGGCGCGAAGCCATTTGCCCCGCGATGCACGCCGCATCAGAACCGGAACAGTTGCATCCTCTGCCGCAAGCACAGCAGCAACCATCTCGCCACCTTGATTGACTTCGGCCAGCACCGCGTCAGCCTCATATTCATGATAAAGCGCAATTGCACGCCGCGCCCATTGATGCGGCTTAGCCATGCTCATGCTTTCATCAGCCAGCACATGCGAAATGCCATTTTCGTCGATACCAGCAACACTAATCCCACAGGCATCGGACGATTTTCCCGATGAAGCAGGTGGATCAATCGCAACCAATATACGGATCAACTCAGGAGCAGACTGTTCAAAACATTGCTCAATCCGCTCACGTGACCACAAGGCTCCGGCGCGTTCTTCAATTAATTCGCCGTCGAGTTCCTGTCGTCCGAGCCGCGTACCCGCATAACGCTGATTGATCGTTTCAATAAAACCACTCGCAAGATGCTCGGCATTCTCTGATGTTCGCATATGCGTCATCGCAACCGAATTGTCGGTCATCAATGATTTCAGCAATGGAACCGCGCGCGGCGTTGTCGTCACCACCTGACGCGGAAATCTCCCCAATCGCAGGCCAAACTGCAACATATCCCATGTGGCTTGCGGATTTTTCCACTTCGCCAGTTCGTCACACCATGCGGCATCAAACTGCGGACCACGCAAACCGTCTGGGTCTTCCGACGTGTAAAGTGACGCCACTGCGCCATTCTCCCAAAGAAGCCTGCGCCGTGTCGCCTCATAACGTGGACGCGACAACCGCGAGACCGACAATATGCCAGAAGGCCCATCCACCATGACCTCACGGGCATCGGCAAACGTTTCGCCCACCAGTGCAATATGCCCGCAATGTTGCGAAGAAAAAGGTGCAAGCCCAAGTGCCATTCCCGATACCCATTCGGCCCCCGCCCGCGTCTTCCCCGATCCGCGACCACCCAGAATAAGCCATGTGCGCCAGTCGCCAGACGGTGGCAGTTGCGCATCACGCGCCCTGAGCAGCCATTCTCTGTCCACTGCTATTATCTGATTTGGCGTCAGGTCCGCGCTCCAAGATTTCCCACGCGCGAATTTCTGCAAGTTCGTCGATTCTCCGGTCTATGCGTATCAGAGTTTCTTTGACATCATCGAGGCAGACAAAGGATGCCTCGGGGTTGACCTCGGATGTTTCCGCTTCAGTTGCTAGCTCGCCAACGGTTTTCACGGCCTTAGCCAGTGCCATCAAAGCTTCCGCCTTGCCCTTGTCAGGCAATTCTTCGGCATCAATCAACTTGTTCAGTTCAGCTTGCAATCTTTGCAGGGCATTCTCGGTTACTGAAGGCTTGATAAGGGCATTCTCATCAAGACCAACTCCCTTTAACCAATGAAGATACTGTTTTTCCGAGCAGCCCATCAGCTGCACGATTTCCGCCTTGGTGATGTCGTGTTTCATTTGCAGGCGAAAAGCCAGCCTGATTTGCGCCTGACGGCGCTCGTCTATTTTTCGCGTTTTCAAGCGCATATCCGCTCAATTCACCCTCTTTCATGCAAAACCCCGAAAGCGCTCGGCTTCCGGGGTTTTGAAATTTGATAAAAGCCGGGGGTATCGAAGCCTTTATCAGCATCAGTCACACTTTTCTGACTGTATCTAATTACTAGCAAAGCACCGTTACGCCGTCAAGGACTATTTTCCTATTTATGATTTTTTTCTTGTTCGACTTTCTGCAATTCGTTTACGAATTAACATGAGTTATGGCTTTATTATCTGATATGGTTCGATGGCAGGTTCTGCTCGTCTCGCAACTTTTACGATTAAAAAGTAGAGTTCATGCGTAACAAGACTGATGAAGATTCTGAAAATACAGGGCGCAAGCCCTTCAGGGTTTCGCGCCTTATCGGCCTTGACGCATGGATCGATTCCGGCCTTTACAATCTTAGCTTTCATACACGCGAATGGTGGGAAAACATCACAATTCTCTCACGGAAATTCCGCGTTCGTGGCTTCCGGCGTTTTGTTGTCGAAATTCTGGATGAAGGCTTTACGCTGGGCGTTATTGGCTCGGTTCTGATGCTTGCTCTGGCATTACCAGCCTTTGAAGAAACCAAAAAAGACTGGCGTGCGCAAGACGATTATGCGGTCACCTTTCTCGATCGCTATGGCAATGAACTGGGACAGCGCGGCATCCTGCACCGGCAGGCAGTCCCAATCGATGAATTGCCGGATCATGTTATTAAAGCCGTTCTTGGCACCGAAGATCGCCGCTTCTTTGATCATTATGGTATCGATTTTTGGGGACTTAGCCGAGCATTGAGCCAAAACCTTCGCGCCAATGGCGTGGTTCAGGGCGGCTCAACGTTGACCCAGCAGCTTGCGAAGAACCTGTTTCTTTCCAATGAACGCACCATTGAGCGAAAGATCAAGGAAGCATTTCTGGCAATCTGGCTTGAAAACAATTTGAGCAAGAAAGAAATACTCCAGCTCTATCTTGATCGCGCCTATATGGGCGGCGGCACATTCGGGATTGCTGCAGCATCGGAATTTTATTTCGGCAAAAACGTTAAGGACGTCTCGCTGGCAGAGGCCGCTATGCTTGCGGGTCTGTTCAAAGCGCCTGCCAAATTTGCCCCGCATGTCAATCTGCCAGCAGCACGCGCCCGTGCCAATGTTGTGCTTTCAAACATGGTTGAAAGCGGCTTCATGAGCGATGGACAGGTTGCGGTTGCGCGACGCAATCCAGCCAGCATCATTGACCGCGCCAAAAATGAAAGCCCTGACTATTTCCTCGACTTCGCTTTTGATGAAGTTAAGAAAGTTGCGGGTCACCTCCCCTATCATACACTTACAGTTCGCACGACCCTGGATCGCAATCTGCAAAAGGCCGCCGAAGATTCGCTGGAGTTCTACCTTCGTCAGAACGGAAAAGAATACAATGTCTCTGAAGCTGCCACAGTGGTGATCGCCAATGATGGTTCAGTACGCGCCCTTGTGGGTGGCCGCGATTATGGTCAAAGCCAGTTCAACCGCGCAACCAAAGCTCTGCGTCAGGCTGGGTCATCTTTCAAGCCCTATGTCTATGCAGCTGCTATGGAAAAGGGACTGACGCCCAATACCATTGTTTCCGATGCACCCGTCAGCTGGGGGAACTGGGCACCTCGCAATTATGGTCGCAGCTTTGCCGGTCGCGTCGATCTGACGACAGCACTTGTAAGATCACTCAACTCAGTTCCAGTTCGTCTTGCCAAGGATCATCTGACAACCGCACCCATTGTTGCGCTCGCGAAAGCTATGGGTGTGGAATCAAACATTTCCTCACATAAAACCATGGTACTCGGCACCTCTGAAATGACGGTGATGGATCAGGCGACCGGCTTTAACGTGTTTCCCAATGGCGGGATGGCTGGCAATCGCCATGCTTTCACCCAGATTGTTTCGTCCGAAGGCAAAGTCTTGTGGGACTATTCACGCGATGCACCAAAGCCGCACCGGGCATTGTCTGAAAAAGCAGCCTTCGAGATGAATTCGATGCTGGTGCAAGTGCCGGAACGCGGCACAGCGCGTCGCGCGGCATTGCCGATGACACGCGTTGGCGGCAAAACCGGCACAACACAGAACTATCGTGACGCATGGTTTGTTGGCTTTACCGGGAATTTCACAGCAGCTGTCTGGTTTGGTAACGATAATTTCACACCGATGAAGGAACTAACCGGCGGCGTGCTCCCTGCAATGGCGTGGCAGCGGATGATGAATTATGCTCATCAGAACATCGAATTAAAGCCAATTCCCGGTATCACGCCCGCCTTCCCGGCGCCTGCCAAATCAACCGAACCGAAAGTGGCGGCAACAGACAAGCCAGAAGAAGCCATGTCGGCAGCTCCACGCGTGCTGTCGCCCGTTGCTACCAAAACGCTTAAAGAGCTGAGCGACGCTTTGCGCAATGCACCGCCGGTTCCAGCTCTTGCAGTACGCAATAAAGTATCGGTACTCTGAGATCAGAATGCTGAAAACAATCCTCAAAGTCATTACGGTACTCGTTATTGCGCTTGGCGGCGGCATATGGGCAACCGATTATGCGTTGGATCATTTCGATGGCTTCGGTGAGTTGCAGCTCGGCGCATGGAATGCTTATCCAGCTGCTGGAACCACAGAGGCAGACCCTTATTCGAAAGCCCGCGCAGCGCGCAAAGCCTATCTCGCACTTGGCACCGCCGAAGGCCTCCCCTTTTATGCGCGCCGGGATAGCAACGGACGCGAATTACGACGGGGATGCAGCTATAGCTTGAGCGGTTTCACTCCTTCTGCACGGTTCTGGACACTTTATCCCGCCAATACCGATCTTGAACCGATAAAACCACGCGCGGGTTTGCAACCAGCCTTGCACTCGCGCGAGGTGCTGTATGAACACGACGGCAGCGTGAAAATTACCATCAGCCCCGACGCCAGCCCTGATAACTGGTTACCCGTGGAAGACGCAGGCAATTTTGTGTTGGTCATGACACTCTATGATACGCCCGCCGCCAGTTCTTCCGGTCTGGTTGATCTTGTTATGCCGCGCATCACGCCCCTAGCGAACACGGAGGCGTGCCGTGACTAAAGTCCTGCGCCTGCTTCTTCTTGGTGTGGTTGGTGCGGCGATTGTGCATATCGCCGTCTTGCTGCTGGTGCCCTTTTATTCGAGCAAAAACGCATGGTCACATCTCGAAACGCTCGGTGACGCCTATCGCTTCCATGTGCTCTCCGATACATCCGGCCTTGTAAGTGACCAGGACCCTTTAATGGAGCAGGCTGCGTGCCGGTTCGATTTGACGGATGGCCCTGTGCATATCACGACGAAAGGTAACCTGCCCTTCTGGTCGCTCTCCATTTATGCACCAAATGGCGACAATCTTTACAGTTTGAATGATAGTGTCGCCGGTGACCGACAGCTCGATCTGATTATTGCTGATCCAATCGGTATTGCTGCGCTGCGCTCAGAAGGCATTCAGAATGATGGTCGGTCGATCATTATCGAACAGGATATTAGCGAAGGTGCAGTTGTTCTACGCAGCTTCGTTCCTGATGAAAGTTGGACCCAGCAGCTGCAAAGTTTCTTCAATCAAGCGCGTTGTTCAACTTATGAGGCAAGTTAACTGTCTCAAAACAGATGCTTTCTCGCGCACGGTTAATGAGTTGCTAAGGCTTCATAATTATTATCCATTACGCCGACATGCGGCAGGCCGCGTTCATAGTTTTTGCCTACCGGAGTACCCTGCGTGACAAACGATCAGTTCCGCGTTCTGGAAGAGATTTCAGGCAATCGGAACCAGTCAAATTCGAGAGCTGATGGCAGCAAAGCGGACGACCTTCTGGTCGCTGCAATAGCTGCGTTTGCCTCTTTGACGCGCCCCGGCAGACAAGACGCCCATCAGCTTGAAGATCTCGCATTCCCGCTTCTTGATCGCGCCACTTTGCGTGGCAAACGACAAGCAGCCAATGCGATTGCACAAATCGAAGATGCGCCGCGTCGTCTGGTCCTCGCTCTGGCTAATGAGCCTGTTGAAATATCTGCGCCGGTTTTACTACGCTCGGCAGCTTTAAGGCCTCAAGACCTTCTCGATATTATCAGCAAAAATGGACTTGCGCATGCCCGTGCCATCGCACGCAGGCAGTCGGGCGACCCTCTGCTCAAAGGTGTGTTGCGCAGCTTCAATGATGCCGTGATCGACCGTCTGCTTGCTTTACAAGAGAACCTTGCTGGCATTGAAACAGGGAAGTCGGTCAGCTTTTCGGATGTCAATGAGGATGAACGCGCGGGCGAAGAAGCACCACAAGTCTCTTTTTTCAATCCCGGCGCGCTTGCGACACCGGAACACCTGATTGATACAGCGCTTCTGATTGATGATCAGATTTTCCGCACTGCTCTCGCTGATTCGCTGGATGTGTCTTTTGATCGTGCCGATCGTATCATCGGAAAATGGCCGGACTCACATCTGCCGATAGCCTTGCGCGCGCTCGGCATGTCGGCATCCGAATGTTTCATGATTATGTCGGCAGTCCTCGGACCAGTTGCCGCTGATCGTGATGGCTTGCGCGAATTTATTCATATCTATCGTTCAATTGATCAGGAAAAAGCTGTCATGCTCGTCCGTCGCTGGAAAGCTGACGACATGTCAAAAGCATTGCGCAGCAAATTGCGCGAGATGGTTACGGCTGCGGATGTCGATTCTGCCTCTATTCGAAGCAGCCTATAAGTCGTCCAAAGCGACTGAGAAAAGATTGGTCGGATCGGCTACATCTTCCAACTCGATCAACCAGAGATCAGGATCAAAACGGGTTTCCCGCTCCATCCGCTCACTGACTTTAAGATCATCGACATTATGAAGAATACGCAAAAACATGCGTTCACCATCGCTATCTTCTTCATAGGAAGTCTGCGGCGCGGGTGAATAAAGGTCGCAGGTGCCCAAGCGTGAGCTGACCTTGATGAAAATCGCCCCCGCTTCCTTAGAGCCGCGCCGCGCCAAATAAGCAAAGCCGCCGTTCCCCTGCACTTTGCGGAGCAGTGCAGAAACCCAGAAATCCGATGTCAGGCGCATAGCTTATCCCGTATCAGCTGATCAGGCCAATTTCGCGCATTTTAGAAATCAACGCAGCATCAACTTCGCCAGTTACAGGCAGTTTGAACAGTTTCTGAAACTCGCGAATAGCATCCTGTGTCGATTTGCCAGGAACACCGTCAACGCTGACCATTTCATTGCCAAACGCCTTAAGGCCAGCCTGAACGCGGACGATATCCTGCGAAGAAATTTTTGCCTGCGGTTGGAATGCCGCCAATTCAACTGGCTGCTTCTTGGGCTGCGCGGGTTTTCTTTCCAGAGATGCCAGATCAGGCGCACGCTTTGCAGATGTTTCGACCTTTTGAATTCCAGGCTGAGGCCGTGGTGTTGGCACAGCTGTATCTATCAGCTTCGCGACATCATCTTCTTTCGGAGCTGTAACTGCACCGCTTTGCGCCGGCGCTCCGACTTTTTTCTGTAATGCCTGCCAGCGCTCAATAGCTTCACGCGTCTGCGGACCTGTAAAGCCGTCAACAGCGCCTTGATAGATACCGAGCGTCAGCAATCGTTGCTGCAGACGAGCAATTTCAACATCTGCATTGGGTGCGAGTGCGGGCAACATTTCATCGATTGAGCCGGTTAGCTGCAAGCGATCCGGCGAAATCTCGGCTGTTTCTCTCTGACTTTGTGTTAGCGTTTCAACAGGCTGAACGTTCGCTGACGCTTCCTGCTTATGGTCAGGAGCGGTTCCGGGCAGATAGGCGCGTGGCGTCGCCTTGAAGACAAAGTCCTTACGGGTTTTGAAGAAGACAGCATTATGTGCTTCAGGCTGATACCAAAGCGCATTCGCCGAAACAAAGCCCATAACGACTGCAAAAGCCGTTGCGCCTCCAGTCAGCACAGGGTTGCGCACGATAAAGTTGCCAGCGAACATCGCTAGCGCCGAAGCCGAACTGAAAAAGACTTGAAGCAGACGACGTCCGAGACTAGGCCGTTTTGCGGGCTTGCGCGTCGATCCGCGTCTTGCTCTGTTCACGGTTTTCGTCTTTGTGCCACTCATTGTTCCGTTCTCCCTGGTGACGGTGCATATCGATGACCGTGCCAAGTTGCTGTTGGTCTTCTTCTCCCAAAGAATCCTGATCAAATAGTTTCTGCGGGCCTGCAACCGGCAGATGAACAGTCACAACTGTTCCTTCGCCCACACAGCTTTTAATATTCATTGAGCCCTGATGCAGCTCTACCAATCCCCGGACCACCGAAAGGCCAAGGCCTGTTCCCTCTTGCGCGCGCGTATATTGATTATCTGCTCGCACGAATGGCGATCCGATGCGCTGCATATCTTCCGGCTCAATGCCAATTCCTGTATCTGCAACAACGATTTCGAGCTGCGGTCGCCCATCAATCACAACGCGCGATGCATCAATGGTGACGCAACCACCCGACGGCGTGAACTTCACAGCATTGGCTGCCAGATTGAGTAAAACCTGCTGAACCGCACGGCGATCTGCGACCACATCACCGGTCGTCGTATTCACACGATGGCAGAAAGCGATGCCCTTCTTTTCGGCCTGTGGCAGCATAACCGACGCGCACAAATCAGCGGCTTCGCGGAAAGCAAAGCTCTGCGGTTCAATCCGATAAGTGCCGGTTTCAAGCTTGGAATTATCGAGAACGGAGTTGACCAGCTCCAACAAATAGTGACCAGACTTATGGATAAGCCCCGCATATTCGCGCTGCTTTTCATCCTGCAACTGGCAGCCCATTTCATGCGTAAGCATATCCGAGAAACCGATGATCGAATTAAGCGGGGTACGCAGCTCATGGCTGACGGTTGCCAGCAGACGACCCTTGCCAATACGTTCTGCTTCAAGCTCAGCTTTCAATGCTGTAATTTCTTCAAGCAGCCGATGCTCACCTTCCAGCGAACGCCCAACCAGCGTGATCATGCCATTCTTTGCAAAACCTTCCATGCGGAATGACAAGAAAACAGTATTGCCGTCTTCAACTGTGCGAAGGCGCACATCGGCAGGACGCGCGTTACGACCAGAGCGTAGTTCAGCAAGCAAAGAAACATATTGGACGCGATCAGCGACGTGAACGCGGTCAAGCAATGCAACGCCTTCCAACATTGCAGGCTGAACACCAAGAGATGCCGCGGACGCACTTTCGATTTCGAAAACAATACCTTCAGCGTCGAGTGTCATCACAATGTCACCAGCCGCTACAACAGGCTTTGGCGAAACTTCTGGTACCGAAACCACCACTGTTCGAACCGTTGAACTCCGAGCAATAAGGCTTGTTATGTAGACGAGAGAAATGATGAGTGCAGCGGACGACATGCTCGCGACAGAAAGACCAGCAGCACCGAAAATGAGAGCCGTCGCACCAACAGCTGCGAGTGCCGCAAGTGGTTTACGGCTAACCAGCCATGCTTCGAATGGAAAGGCTGCCGCCATCACCCAGAGCACGATGCTACTGCCATTGGTAAGTGCTGCGATTGTGCCAAGACCAGCGCCGTATGCGGCAAAATTCAGCGTTCCAAGAACAGCAGCATTGACGCCCATCAGGCTCAAAGCGCAGAATATCATCGCAACGCCGGCGAAACTTGCTGCGAGTACGGCGAATGTCGCAAAGTCATTTGCAATACCCGATGCACAAACTGTTATAAACAGCAGCACCGGCAAAAGCATGAACGAACCAACGATGCGAATCGCAGAAGCATCTGAACGATCTGTCCAGCGCTGGCAAAAACGTTCATAAAAACGCGCAAGCGCCTGAACTTTCGTGCCTGCTTTCTCCGCTGCGTTCAAAAGAATGGCGCTCAACTTGCCTTACTCACTCAATACTCGTTCGGCACATCCATCAGGGATTGGCCTGTTGATAGCAGAATGCAGCCGAGGCTTTAAAGAAACGATAAAACAAAGCCGCGATGAGCGGATTGATGCGAAATCTGACAGTCTCGAGCCAGAGTTTTCCCACTATGGTAAACAGAAGGTGGATGAAACAGATGCTATGCCGAACCGCTTAGCCGTGAAGTGACACTCGAAACCTTTGATTCTCTCGGTTACGGAATCTTTTCAATTTTAGTGAAGAATGTTTTTGCCAATCCCGGCCAACACATTCGAGAGCAATGATCCGTTTTCTCATCAAATCCGCAATCTGGCTGTCGCTGGCATTTATGATAATGCCGCACTTTTTCCCTGCGAATGACGAAAACACACCAGCTCAGAAACCAGTTAGTGCAGCATCCAAGACTGAACCGGACCAAATCGACCAGCTGCTTTCAAATGGAAAAACCGCGCTGGAACTCGGCAAGCTCTGCGTAAACAACCCTTCACTGTGCGAAAACGGCGCATCTTTTCTGTCCAATGCCGCAAGCGGCGCAATGGAACGCACTGGCGGTGTGCTTGAATATCTAAGTGACCGTTTTGGCACAAAGCCCGCAACCGCAACATCAACCTTGCCAGAACCTGCGGTTCAGCCAGCGCAGCATGCGATTTCGAAAATCCCGGTCCCTACTCCCCGCGCTGAAGTGCTTCGGGCACTTGATCGCTCAACAACGGGCGCAATTCCCTCGCACAATTGATGGTTTGGGGTGACGTTCGCGCGCTTTGTCCTTATATAGACAAGCGAACAGTGACCCAACTTGAGCAGATAGCATGACCACGACAATCGACAGCATCATTTCCGACTTCGAATTTCTCGACGATTGGGAAGATCGCTATCGCTATGTGATTGATCTCGGGAAAGAACTCCCCGCCTATCCCGACGATGCTCGCGATGCTGCGCACAAAGTTCAGGGTTGTGTTAGTCAGGTCTGGCTCAAAACCATTCCGCATGAAGGTTCTGACCCGATTATTGATTTCCTTGGTGATTCCGACGCGCATATCGTGCGTGGTCTGGTAGCCATCGTGCTCGCCTTTTATTCGGGGCGCAAAGCATCCGAAATCGTGGCATCTGACCCGGAAGAGGTTCTCAAGAAGCTGGGTTTGGATGAACATCTGACACCGCAGCGCTCCAATGGTTTGCGCTCGATGGTGGCGCGTATCCGTCGCGATGCAGAGGCACTCAAAGCATCAGCTTAATAGTTTTTCGACAGAAAGTGCGGCGGCGAGCAATTCCTTATCCGCGCTGTTGCGCGCCGTTAGCATAAGCCCAACTGGCATTCCAGTTACCGGCATTGGCAGCGTTATACTGCAAAGATCGAACTGGTTAGCGATCTGCGTGTTACGCAAGAGTAGGTCTTCAACGCGCTCATACGCGACAGGATCGTCAATAACTGACGCAATGGTCGGTGCAACGATTGGCGTTGTCGGCGTCACCAAGAAATCTATACCTGCAAGCCGCCGATTCATTTCAGCAATCAATCTTTGCCGTGTCTGCATAAGGCTGTGATAGTCTTTTTCGGACACTTTCAGACGTTTTGCGAGTGTATGTTTCACACGTTCGTCGACGTTGGCGTCAGGATCTTTCAACCATGTATCCGCATGGATATGGCTCGCTTCAAGGGCCGCAATCGAGCCAATGGAAGCAGCCTTCCGTAATTCAAGAATGAGATCATTCAACTCAAATGAAACGATCCGAGCCCCCGCCTCCTGAAGCATCTTAAGGCTGCGCTTGAAAGCATCACAAACGTCCGAGTCCATATCGGCAAGCAGCATACCCTCCGGCAAGCCAACCGTTAATGTGTCCAAAGCCCTTGGTACTGGTAAAACTGACTCATCTCCCGCCATTACCGAATCTGCAAGAATACAATCCGCGACCGTTTGGGCGATTGGGCCAATCGAATCAAGCGAAGGTGCCAATGGAAAAACACCACGCAGCGGAATTCGATTTGCAGTGGGTTTGAAGCCAACCAGCCCGTTCAGGGCGGCGGGAATCCGCACTGATCCGCCCGTGTCGGACCCGATAGCGATCTCACTTGTGCCTTCTGCGACCGAGACAGCTGCCCCTGAGGATGAACCACCCGGCACATAGTGCGGATCAATTGCATTTGCAGGCACGCCATAATGCGGGTTTAAGCCCACGGCGGTAAACGCAAATTCAGTCATATGCGTTTTGCCAATAATGACTGCACCCGCTGCCCTTAAACGCTCGACGATTACGGCGTCTTCGCTCGCGACCGCAGCAGTTCTGCGTACAATAGAGCCAGCGAGTGTCGGCTCGCCTTTGTTATCGAACAAGTCTTTGATCGAAATGATCCGACCATCCAGCGGACCAACAAGTCGCCCAAGATTACGACGCTCGTCAGACGCGCTAGCTTCTGTAGTGGCTGCGCTAGCATAAATGCGGCTGAAAACGCGCTCGCTGCTGATGCGTGTCTCCAACTTTGATAAAATCTCTTCAAGCTTATCGCGAGTCCTGAACATATTTCCCCCGTCAGAATGACTTTGTTATTCAAACTGTTGACGGGGTCAATGCGGTGAAAACGCATCGCAGCAATCAATTTTGCCGTGGACGTGCTGCCGGGCGATAATCCTCTGCACCCCAGTGAACAATACCCGTGGAGCGGGGTTCCTTGCCTAAATGCGGATTATAATGCCGATGCAACATCGAAAGCCCCATTTTGAGCAACATTTTGCCGGAACGAACTGGCCATTGGCGCTCGCGCTCCACGAGTTCCAACCCCTTTAAGAAGCAACAAACATCGATAAGCACGCCGCTTAGTTCAGGTCCAACGGCTTCTAAAGCGCGCTCAACACGCATCCGGCTTGCCAGCGCGATATCTGTAAATTCAGCCATACCTCCCGGTCCCGAACGGGCGGAATTACCAACGCCTACATCCCATCGCGCTGAAATCGAAGGCATCATAGAACCCCGGGTGAAATCTGATCGCAACCGTTCACCTGCCCGAAACTCATCCTCAGAAATAAAGCTTATACCTGCACCATTGCGAAGCCTGAAAAGCTTCGCCAACGGCGATTCAGACGGGTTAATTTCAACCCTCTCACCATATTCAAGCTCTATAGTTTCAGTTTTACGCGCGGTAGCTGACTTTTTCTCCGAATTTTTTCGTGCTTGAGACGCAAGTTCAAGCCGACCATTGTTGCAAATCAAAACGCCACGCTTTCGCATCGCATCCAGCTCGTTACGCGTTGCCGCAATTGTACCGTGATCAGCTACAAGCAAAACATGGGTTTCGCGTACAGAATCCTGGACTTCGCATCCACCTTGTTTCAAAAAACGGATGATTCTTGCTTCGGACGTCGAATACATTTCACTCAAGCTGCCATCCTCCAATCCGAGAATCCAACGTTTACGAGTTTTTCCAATGCGGAAACCACCGCATCGTAATCCGGGTCATCTCGCCGATCCTCAACGAGATGGCATGCATACATGACCGTCGTGCGCTCCCGAGAAAAGCCAACTGCCACCTCACCCATCACCATACCGAAAGAGGTGTGAGCTAAGTACATCCCCAATTGTCGAACCTGTGCAACTTCCCGTCTGCACCGCATAGGTGAACGCAACTCAGTACCGCTAACACCAAAGTAAGCGGACAACATATCTATCAGTGCTTCGCAGATTTCGACGTTCTTTTCGTGACGCCTGCGCCCCAGAACCGGACCAGAATTATCCAGTTTCAGTGTTCGTCCGTGTCGCGCTGCAATGACCTTTAAAGCCTCAACAGCTTCTGCGCGGGTATGGATGATATCCGGAGTTTTCAGAGACATTCATCTTTCCTCACTGTTATAGGAATATCTTCTTATAATGAGGATTATGCAAGCGGGGATAAGTTTATTGAATCATCGTTTGGATCGGATATCCACTGATTTTATTAAAATCTAGGAATTTTATCCACACCTGTGGAGCTTCCGTCATTGTGTCGTCAGAAACACGCAACGGACGAAAGATGCAAAATGGAAATCGCCCTTCGAAAAACTTGCAATGAATTTATTGCTACGCGCAATGAAGAAAAATTAGGAGCGATGCAGCGTGCAGCGCTCCAGATCATAGCGGGTATCGATATGGATACGCTGCTCAACGCTTCAAAAGATAAGAAAAATCAAGCTGAAACCAAACTTATCCGCCTTATTGAACGGGAACGCCTAAAAGGCATCAAAGGCCATTGGAGCTATGACCTTAATAGGCATATTGCTTTAAAGCAGGCTCTCGACAGGCTACAGGGCAGAACGATGACTACGCGATCAAGAAACAAACCAAAGCATGTTGCTTATTTTCGGTAATTCAAACGACATAGCTGAACTGGAGCATTTCCAGATTTCGCTGGATCATTAGAAATGCTCTATCGCTTTGTTCTTTACGCGTATCTTGCTCCAAAAACCGTTTCACCCTTTTCGGGATGCGCTCTAAAATAAAATAGCCCGACACACCGTGCCGGGCTATGATCGACTTGTCTTCATAACAAGACAAGCGTCCGATAAAACTATCGGATCAATTATGCGTCCTTAGGCTTACGACCAAGCCCCATCTTCTTTGCAAGGCGCGAACGTGCAGCAGCATAGTTCGGAGCAACCATTGGATAGTTAGGATCGAGGTCCCACTTTTCGCGGTACTGTTCAGGAGACATGCTATAATGAGTCATCAGGTGGCGCTTGAGCGACTTGAATTTCTTACCGTCTTCAAGGCAGATAATGTAATCGTCATGAACCGACTTCTTCGGGTTTACAGCCGGCTTTGGCTTTTCAACGACAACAGGTGCCTCTTCACGAACAACATTGCTCTTAAAAGCAGAATGTACTTCGGAAATCAGCAGAGGCAGTTCACTTGCGCGAATAGAATTATTTCCAACATAAGCGGCAACAACTTCAGCAGTCAGGCTGAGCAGCAATTCTGCGCTCTCGTCGTAAATTTCAGGGTTTTCCATTTCTTTTCCTTTATCGTCGATCTTTATATCAGGCAGGTCGCAGCGTTCGAAAAACTGTATGCGATCTGCGCAAATTCTTAATCACTGCCCAACATTAGCCCGCATCGCAGATAACAATGAATAGTGGGATTTGCAATAGAGCTGTCAAAACACTTTACATTAAAAGAACTATTTTCTTCTTGTTTTAACAAATACAATGCACTCAAACGAGCAACTGAAATGTCAAAATGACTGCCACATCTTACACAGCTCTCTCAGACGCACCGCAATCTATTCGCAAAATGTGGGGTAAACGATAGATTGTCTGTAGAATTCCCTTAGTTTACACGACAAACTTAAGCAACCGTTTTTTTGAGACAAGTCTTTTAACGCCAGCTAAAACAACCATCTTTTGTTGAGCAAATTCATGAATAATGACTGAGGCAGCAAAAAGGCAAATCTCAAATATATTTTATACAAATAAACTCGTATCCGATTCTTCCCACAACTATATATGAGACATAGCTTTGAAAGCTGATCATGCACACAAAAGATTTACCAGTTTATTGAGCGACGTACATCAAAATCAGACTATATACGCCAGAAGACGAATTTTTGACGTCGTTTTATCAAAGGGAAACTCTTAGGCTTTCCATGTCCAAGGGCAATCAAGAGATCTTTCGCTAAGCCAGTAATGAACAATTTGAACTTCTAAAATGCAATGCTCCAAATACAGGAGGAAACAATGTCTAATTCAACTGATCAGACCCGGCATCTGAAAGTTATTAAAACCGATGCAGAATGGCGTGAACAACTCACACCCATTCAATACCAGATCACCCGCCAGCACGGGACCGAGCGCGCCTTCTCCAGCCCGAATTTTGATAGCTCACTTCATGGAACGTATCGCTGCGTGTGCTGCGATAAGCCGCTTTATAAGTCGGAAACGAAATACGAGTCTGGAACAGGTTGGCCTAGCTTTTACCAACCTATCGAACCAGATGCAGTTTTCGCAGTTGAAGATCATTCCTATGGCATGAATCGCACAGAGATCCGCTGTTCAGATTGCGACGCACATCTCGGACATGTGTTTCCCGATGGCCCGCCGCCCACAGGTCTGCGTTACTGCATGAATGGCAACGCACTGGTGTTTGATCAGGATTAATTCTTGTGTTTCACGGTCCGGACCGGCACAACGGTTCGGACTGATTTCATTCGCTTTTTACTGGATTTTACATGCCACAGGATACTCATTTTCCTCAGCCACCAAAAGCACCAAAGCAACCTGCGAGCGACACACGCCACGGCATCACACGCATTGATGACTATGCCTGGCTCCGAGCGGACAACTGGCAGGAAGTGTTCAAAGACCCATCTGTTCTGGCGCCCGAAATCCGCGAGCATCTGGAGGCGGAAAACGCATATCAGACCGCTTTGATGCAAGACACAGACGCACTTCAGAAGCAGCTTTTTTCCGAGATGCGTGGTCGCATCAAGGAGGACGATTCATCCATTCCTTCAAAAGATGGTCCTTATGCCTACGGCGCATCCTTCCGGACCGGCGGCGAGCAGCCTTATTTCATTCGCACCCCACGCGATGGCGGTCCTGAGACCATTCTGCTCGATGGCGACAAGGAGGCGGAGGACAAAGCCTATTTCCGTCTCGCATCCGCTGATCACTCCCCCGATCACAATCGTTTGATCTGGGGCTATGACGACAAGGGATCTGAATTTTACAAACTCAGAGTTCGCGATCTCGAAAAAATGTCGGATCTCGAAGATGTCCTTACGGATACCAATGGCGGCGGCAGCTGGGATGCAAACAGCAAAGGCTTTTTCTATACTTTGCTTGATGAAAACCACCGCCCGTCCAAAGTCTTCTATCATCTGATCGGTACCGATCAGTCGCAGGACAAGCTGATCTTTGAAGAGAAAGACCCTGGTTTCTTTGTTGGAATCAGCGGTTCTTCACTCGATGATTTCATCTTCATCGACATTCACGACCATGAGACATCTGAATCCTGGTTGTTGCCGGCCAACGATCCATCTGCAAAACCGCTGCTGATCATGGCTCGTAAAACAGGCGTCGAATACGATATTGCACCCGGTGGTGATGAATTCTTTATTCTGACGAACATCGACGGTGCCAAAGACTTCAAGATCATGCGCGCACCTGCATCCGCACCGCAGCCGGAAAACTGGGAAGAGCTCGTCGCCCATGTTCCTGGACGCCTGATCCTGTCACATGGTGCTTATAAAAATCATCTCGTCTGGATGGAGCGCGATAACGGCCTGCCGCGTATCGTGATCCGCGACCGCAAGTCCGGCGAACAGCACGCCATTGCATTCGATGAAGAAGCCTATTCGCTCGGTCTGCACGGCAGCGCAGAATATGACACGGATGTAATCCGCTTCTCTTATTCTTCGATGACCACGCCTGAGCAGCTTTTCGACTACAATATGAACACGCGCGAGCGTGTGCTGCTCAAAACGCAGGAAGTTCCTTCAGGCCATACCATTTCAGATTATGTCACGCGTCGTGTTCTGGCACCTGCCAAAGATGGTGAACTGGTGCCCGTATCGCTGATCTATCACAAAGACACGAAGCTCGATGGATCGGCACCGTGCCTGCTTTATGGTTACGGTTCCTATGGCATGAGCATGCCTGCAAGCTTCAGCACATCACGACTATCTCTGGTTGACCGAGGCTTCGTGTATGCCATCGCGCATATTCGCGGCGGCAAGGATAAAGGCTTCGCATGGTACGAAAACGGCAAGCGGGAAAAAAAGACGAACACGTTTACGGATTTTATCGCTGCTGCAAAACACCTCGTTACCGAGGGCTTCACCAGCCACGATCGTATCGTTGCACATGGCGGTTCGGCAGGCGGGATGCTGATGGGCGCGATTGCCAATCTTGCACCGGAAGCCTTTGGCGGCATCATCGCTGAAGTACCATTTGTCGATGTTCTCAACACGATGCTCGATGATACTTTGCCTCTCACGCCACCAGAATGGCCGGAATGGGGCAATCCTATAGCCTCGGAAGCTGATTATCGCACGATCGCGGCTTACTCGCCTTACGACAATGTAACGGCTCAAGCCTATCCGCGCATTCTGGCGGTTGCAGGTCTGACAGATCCTCGCGTTACATATTGGGAGCCTGCCAAGTGGGTTGCCAAGCTGCGTGAACTAAAAACCGATGATCATCCGGTGCTTTTCCGCATCAATATGGATGCGGGCCATGCTGGTGCATCGGGCCGGTTTTCCCGGCTCGAAGAAGTGGCATACACCTATGCTTTTGCGCTCAAAGCAGTCGGAAAAGCATAGCAAGGTCGGCTTACGAACGCTCCCGGCAATTCAATTGCCGGGAATTTTCATTGGGCTTATATTATTTAAATCAACAGACGCGGAGATCAGATCATGCATCGTGCAGTTTTAACCGCTCTTATCGCTTTTCCTTTGTTGGCGCCCGTAACACTTGCTCAGGCACAGGTTCGCAAAAACGTCAGCGAATTTGCCGGGCAACGCTGCAACACGCCCCCGCGCGGCAGTGGTGTTATTGTTGGCCAATTCAGTGGTGTGGACGATTCTCCGTTCGTCAGCAGTGATGGATTGGTACCTGTTGATCGCTTCCGCTGTTTCCAGACCATGTCTGAATGCAAAGGCTGGCTCTATACGATGCAAAGCAAATACACCAATGCCGGACTGCCGACTGTCGTTCGCTGCACCAAACGCTAATCAGCGATTGGACGGATAGCCGTTTGAATGCGCCGGGATCGCCTTAAGATAGGCTGCAATTGCCTCCCGATCCGCCTCGCTTATCTGTGCCATGTTGGTAATAACATCAGTCATTGAACCGCCGAGTGAATCAAAATCTGGCGTAAAACCGCTTTGAAGCGCATATGCAATGTCGTTCGCGCTCCAGTCACCAATACCGCCCTCACCCGAGGTGATATTGGGCACAATGCCTTTGCGACCATCGCTGCCGGTTTCCGGTGAAAGCGCCCCTGCCATCCATTGCTTTGTGTCCAGCCCACCAATGGCATTACGGGGTGTATGACACTCCGCGCAATGCCCCAGCGCTTCGGTGAGATATTGACCGCGCTTGACCTGATCAGATGCATTGGCCAGTTCGACGACGGGCTTATCAGAAAGATAAAGCTGTTTCCAAAGCCCGAGACCACGTCGAATATTGAATGGAAAGGCAAGTTTATGCGACGCCGCGACATTGTCCGATTCTGGCAACGTTTTCATGTAGACAAACAAATCGGCGACATCTTGCGGCTTCATCTTAGCGTAAGATGTGTATGGAAATGACGGATAAAGATGCTCTCCAGCCCGCCCCGTCCCTTCCAGCATTGCATTGGCAAAGTCGTGTAAGGTCCAGTTACCAATACCCTGTTCTGATGGCGAGATATTTGGCGCAATGAATGTGCCAAAATCTGATGCCAGTTCATGTCCGCCAGCAAGAACTTTACGCGCATCGCCCGTCGCGCCCGGGGCGGCATGGCATGAAGCACAGCCACCTGCCCAGAAAATCTGCTCGCCATTCGTTGCGTCACCCGGTTGTAGAGATGCAATCACAGACTGATCAACTGTCTGAGGCGTTGTCAGCACCCAGAAAGCAGCAGCACCCAGGATAACGACGGCACCAGCAACATATGCGAGTTTTCGGACCATAATGTTGCTAATCAGTTCTTCTTTTCACGATAGACCTGATGGCACGAGCCGCAATTGGCAGCGACCTGCTGGAAAATCGGCTTCAGCGCATCGAGATTCGCAGGCTTTGCAGCGACAGCTGCTGCGGCATCAGCGCGGAATTTTTCGACGTGCTTGACGAAGTCTTCCTTATTGGCCCAGATCTTTGCCGAAGCTTCTGTATCGCCCTGATCGGATTCTGCAGGGAACAACGTGTCGACATCAAACTTCTTCGCGTCGGCATCAATCTTTTCGAGCGCGGCAAGAGCTGCTGCCGCATCGAAAGGCTTCTCACCCTTCACCATTGGTGCAAGTTGCCCGACTGAGCGCCCCATGTCCTTCATGATGGCCTGACGATCAGCAATCACGTCGGCATGCGCCACACCGGCAACCAACAAAGCAACCGAACTCACAGTGAGAAAAAAGGAACGCATGTCATCCTCCACATCTAAAATCAAGCAACACTCATATTGGGTGAAATATCCGATACAATTCGCGCTTTAGCAACCAAATCGACAGACAATCCCAATGATCAAAAGTAATATTCCGCATTTAAAGGGAGTATTACAAATATTACACGAAATTGTGAAAAACATGAATTAAATACTATTGTTTATTTCTTCTGAGTTCCATTCTTAAAATCGAATAATTCTTATCTTGATATTTATATTCATGTTTTATTGAAATTGAACTGGCCGGATCGAATGCATAAGTGTTTACCACGTTGCGGGACAAGCTCTGTATTAACCGCAAAGAAAAACCCCGCTTACGCGGGGTTCTCTCAGATCACGAAGAAACGGCAATTATGCCTTTTCGTAAAGCTCGAGCACGTAATCCCAGTTCACGAGGCTATCAACGAAAGCTTCAAGGTACTTAGGGCGCGCATTGCGGTAATCGATGTAGTAGGAATGCTCCCATACGTCGACGCCGAGGATTGGCGTTGCGCCATGTACCAGCGGGCTTTCGCCGTTTGCGGTCTTCGAGATTTCGAGCTTGCCGTTCTTAACAGACAGCCATGCCCAGCCCGAACCAAACTGACCAGCGCCAGCCGCAATGAAATCTTCGCGGAACTTGTCGTATCCGCCGAGATCGGACTCAACAGCCTTTTCAAGCTTACCTGGCAGCTTCTTGCCGCCGCCGTCTTTTTTCATCCAGTTCCAGAAATGGAGATGGTTGTAGTGCTGACCGGCATTGTTGAAGAGCGCCTGATTCTTACCGAAGCTTTCCTTCACGACCTCTTCAAGGCTTTTGCCTTCAAGGCCGGAACCTTCGAGCAGCTTGTTACCATTGGTAACATAAGCCTGATGGTGTTTGTCGTGGTGGAATTCGAGCGTTTCGCGCGACATGAACGGAGCAAGTGCGTCATAATCGTACGGAAGGGCGGGCAGTTCAAAGGCCATCGGAACTCTCCTCTTGTGTCTTTCAGCTTACCTTGAGCAGCTGACCATGGGCAGTGCGAACACATGCCCTAAAACTTGCGTGCGCAACCTACATAGGCCGCAACGTCGCATGCGGCAATGGCGCATTTTCTAAATTCACCCACCAAATCAATGAATTTTTATTGAAAATGCATGAGGATAGGGTTCACTTTACTTTTTTTGAGATTGATGCACGAACGGAGAAAAATGTTGTCCTACAGTTCTTATGTTTTCGACGCGTATGGCACATTGTTTGATGTGCATTCCGCTGTGCGCAGATATGAGGATAAAGCGGGGCAAGACGGCGCTGCGTTTTCTCTGCTTTGGCGGACAAAACAGCTCGAATATTCATGGACACTGAGCCTGATGGGCGAATATCGGGATTTCTGGAAACTTACAGAAGACGCGCTGGATTTCGCCTTTGCGCGTTATCCGTCAGTCGATAAAGCGCTGCGTAGTGATTTGCTGGAAGCCTATTGGAAGCTTGATTGCTACCCGGAAGTGCCAGCCGCGTTGAAAAGCCTCAAAAGCCGGGGCGCCCGATTAGCTATTCTCTCCAACGGTTCACCCAAAATGCTCGAGGCTGCTGTCAAATCCTCCGCGCTGGATGTGCTGCTTGATGATGTCATCTCCGCTGATAGCGTAAAGCGCTACAAAACATCGCCTTCGGTCTATGAACTTATGACGATGCAATGGCGGCTTTACCCATCAGCAATCTCATTCCAATCATCCAATCGCTGGGATGTTGCAGGAGCTGCACGATTCGGCATGCGCGCCGTATGGATTAACCGATCCAACCAACCGGACGAATATAAGCAGTATCCGCCTGCGCTTATTTTGCCGAGTCTACAGCTACTGGATTGAATATCACTAAAACTTGAATAACCCGCAGGCTGAACAACCGTCTGTTGCGGCTAAAATTGTGTCGCAACGGCAACACGGCATACCTTACGGCGCTTTAGCCATGTTTAGGCCTTATTATAAACGGCGAGAGGCCACATTTATCGGGCGTTTTGCCCGCAACTAAATGTAGTCGAACTCGTTATCACCGCGGAATTCGCGACTATTACAAGGAATAGTCGCACTTCATTAACCCTAACCGTTGTATCTAACACCCCTCCCGTCACCAATCTGGTTTTCATATGCAAACGACCCTTACCCGCCGTTCTTTTCTAACGGCCATGACAGCAACAGCGGCGGCCGGCCTCGCCGGTTGTGCTCAGTTGGGGCAGAATGTTCCAATCGTCGATGTTGATGCCAATGGCAATCCGATTAATCGGACACCACAAGCCAGTGTCGATTCTTCCTATGGAAGCTGGGCATCCATGTATGCAGCTGTTGAAGACAACGGCTATCAGCTCCCTGCTATTCCGATCCAGAAAATGGACAAGCGCTATCTGCGTCAGGTCGTTCAGGATCCGACAGGCGAAATGCCGGGCACCATCGTTGTCGATACAACCAACCGTTTCCTTTATCTGGTACTCGGCAATGGTCAGGCAATGCGCTACGGCGTCGGCATTGGACGCGATGGCTTTGCTTGGTCAGGCCGCGCAGTCATTCAGTATAAGCGCGAATGGCCACGCTGGACACCACCGGATGAGATGGTTGCTCGCCAGCCAGAACTCGAACCATACAGCTCGCGCAATGGCGGTATGGCTCCGGGTCTCAAGAACCCGCTCGGCGCCCGCGCGCTTTATATCTTCAAAGATGGCAAAGACACCATCTACCGCCTGCATGGCAATCCTGAATGGTGGTCAATCGGCAAGGCAGTTTCGTCTGGCTGCGTGCGCCTGTTGAACCAGGACATTATCGACCTTTATAATCGCGTTCCGCCAAAATCGCCTATTCTGGTTATGTAATCTGCATTTTGCGATAATTATTAAAAAAGCCCCGGAAATCCGGGGCTTTTTCTATTCTCATTACGCTATCTATCAGCGTTTGAAACTTCCTAAGATTCCACGCACCAGCGCGCGGCCCAATGATGTGCTCACCGAACGCACGACAGACTTCATCGCCGTTTCGGCTACTGTCTGGCGACCCGAACGGCGTCCCGTTCCGAATGCAGTCCCCATAATTTCACCAAGAATTCCGCCGCCCTGGCCAGATTCCTCTTCTTTGGCGGTTTGCTTTGCATCTGCCGAGGCCTGCGCTTTGCGCGCCAGCATTTCAAAGGCAGAATCCCGGTCCACAGCCTGATCGTATTGACCGGCAACCGGGCTTGCAGCGATAATTCTCGCACGCGCTTCCGCTGACAGAGGCCCAATCTGCGATGATGGAGGGCGGATCAAGGTCCGCTGCACCATCGAAGGCACACCCTTGGCCTGTAAAGTCGAGACCAGCGCTTCACCCGTCGAAAGATTGGTGATCGCCTCATAGGTTTTGAAATCAGGATTTGGGCGGAACGTATCGGCGGCCGTCTTCACTGCGTTTGTTTCGCGTGGCGTGTAAGCGCGAAGCGCGTGCTGAACGCGATTGCCAAGCTGTGCCAACACGGTTTCAGGCACATCAAGCGGATTCTGCGTCACAAAATAAACGCCGACCCCCTTGGATCGGATCAGGCGAACAACCTGCTCAACTCGATCAACAAGTGCTTTCGGTGCCTCGTCAAACAACAAATGCGCTTCGTCAAAGAAGAAGACGAGACGCGGCTTGTCGGGGTCGCCCACTTCAGGCAGTTCCTCGAACAGCTCGGACATAAGCCACAGCAGGAATGTCGAATAAAGGCGCGGACTCATCATCAGCTTGTCAGCGGCAAGCACACTGATCACACCACGGCCATCCGTTGTTGTGCGCATCAGATCAGAAATACGCAATGCTGGCTCACCAAAGAACTTGGTCCCCCCCTGCTGATCAAGAACCAGCAATGAGCGCTGGATAGCACCAACAGAAGCTTTGTTGACGTTACCATATTTTGCCGAAAGCTCCACCGAACGCTCTGCCATTTCTGCGAGGATTGCCTGCAAATCTTTCAGGTCCAGCAGCAGCAAACCTTCTTCATCGGCAAGACGGAAGGCAACATTGAGCACGCCTTCCTGAGCATCCGTCAGGTTCATCAGGCGCGAGAGCAGCAAAGGCCCCATCTCGGAAATGGTAGCGCGAACCGGATGTCCCTTTTCGCCGAAAATATCCCAAAAAATAACAGGCGAAGCACGCAGCTCATAAGGATTGAGTTCAACTTCTTCAGCGCGTTTGGTGAGATTTTCGTTCGCCTCGCCGGGCGCGGCAATGCCGGAAAGATCGCTCTTAATATCAGCACAGAAAACCGGAACACCAGCGGCAGAAAAGCTCTCAGCCAACACCTGCAAAGTAACTGTCTTACCCGTGCCGGTTGCGCCGGTTACAAGCCCATGCCTGTTCCCATATTTCAAAGCCAGATATTCTGGCTGCTGATAGGAATCATCTGGTTTGCGGCTTGCACCAAGAAAAATTGCATCATCGGCGGTCATCAGCCATGTCGCTCCGTAAAAGGTTTGCTTACAATACGATATACCAGCAGCACCGTCGCGCAACAACGATAACGCTTAATTCCGTATCCAGGCTTAATTTCCAGCTTTTGTTAAAGACAGATTCCGCAGATTTTAGCTCAGGAATACTTGCAAAGCGCCCACGACAATGCATATTACGTAAACGTAAGATATTTCGGGAGAGTCTCATGGAAGAACTGATCGCGCGCATCACCTCCAATGTTGGCATTGATGCAGCAACGGCAGAAAAGGCCGTCGGTATGATTTTGGCATTTCTGCAAAAAGAAGGCCCAGCCGATAAGGTTCAGCAACTGCTGGCAGCTTTTCCGGGTGCGGAAGAAGCGATTTCGCAGGTTAAGGGCGGAGGTTTTCTGTCAGGTCTGATGGGCGGCGTGATGGGCCTTGGCTCACAATTGATGAGCGCAGGTCTCGGCATGGGTGAGATATCCGGCGTTGCCAAAGAAACCATCCGTTTCGCCAAGGAAAAAGCTGGCAATGAACCAGTCGATGCCGTAATCGGCTCAATTCCCGGCCTTGGTCAGTTCATCTAGACTTTAATAGCTCAGTAAAAAGCCCCGGTTTCCGGGGCTTTTTCTATTTTTCTTTGATCAGTGTCACACCCACATGCTGTGCGCGTCCAGCGCCCCAGCCATTAAAGGCGGCCCCCGCCCCCAGAAGAGCAAAGAAAATGCCGCAGGCTGCGAAGCTGCCTGTCGCGCTGTGGATTACACCGACAATCAACGGCCCTATGGCGGCAAGCGTATAACCGACACATTGCGCCATTCCTGATAAATGTGCCGCCGTATGCGAATCGGGCGCCCGCAGCACGATGACCATCATGGCAGCGGCAATCAGCCCACCCTGTCCGATGCCCTGGATCGTCGCGAGAGCCCAGAAACTCCATTGCGGCAGGTAAAGGAAACCGATGAGTGGCAAGGCAGCACTCATACAAAGGATAACATTCAAAAGGCTCTGGTTCTTCTGACGCGTAGCAATCGACGGAACGGCCAGACAGGTTATAACCTGCGCCATAATCGAGAAGGAAACCAGGCCACCGGCAGCCGTCGCAGACAGACCCCGTTCCCGTAAGATCGGTGCAAGCCATCCAAAAACGATATAAGCGGTGGATGATTGCAGCCCCATGAACAGCGTTACCTGCCATGCAAGCCTGTCTTTCCAGAGACCTTTTACCTTAAACCCGGAATGCGCCACATTATGATTTACCCGCAAGGCCTGCGGCAGCCAGAGCGCAAACACCAGCGCCGCCGGAATTGCCCAGAAGGCGAGCGCTAAGCTCCATGAATCGCCCAGCATGTGTTCGATGGGGATTGTAAAACCAGCCGCTGCCGCCGCACCACCACACAGCGCCATTGTGTAGAGGCCGGTCATAATGGCGGCCGTCTTTGGAAAGTCGCGCTTGACCAGGCCTGGCAACAGCACATTGCCTGTTGCAATCGCCGCGCCTGCCAGTGCCGCCCCCAGATAAAGTGCAGCTGAACTGCCAATTCCACGCAGAGCCGTGCCGATGGTGAGGACAATGAGCACGAACAACAAAACACGTTCCGCACCAAACCGCTGCGCGAGACGTGGTGCAAAAGGAGCAAAGAGGCCAAGACAAACCACTGGCAGGGTTGTGAGAACACCAGCCCCAACACCAGACATACCCGTCGCTTCAATAATTTCGGGAAGCAGAACGGACACACTTGAGAAAACGGGTCGGAGATTTGCTGCAATCAGAACGAGGCTCAGACCAAGAAGAACACGCAGGGCTCTGCTCTGCCTTTCCGGTTCTGGCGGCTGCGGCACGCTATCAATTTCAGCATCAACGAGTGGAATCTCTGCCGCAGGAGTTGTGTGGCTCATAACGCCTGCACCTTTCATCTCAATCTTATGACATGACAGGCGGTGTACTACATCGTACGGCTGGCGCAAGTGTTTAAACATTGTGATAAATCGCGTTAGAACGCCGTTTGCCGCATTCCGTTAACATTTTTAACGCATGGTGGCTGATGAAATTCCAGACTTCGCAATCGGGTGTAGCATGATCAATCTTTATTGCCTTAACGGAGACCATCTCGAGCGCGTCGAGGTTGAACCTGGAACGCCACTACCCGATAACGTCATCTGGATTGACTTGCTCGCACCCGGCGTCAATGAAGATCACATCGTTGAAGCATGGACCGGCATTTCAATCCCCACCCGCGAAGATATGACGGAGATTGAAGAATCGAGCCGCTTTTACATGGAGAACGGTGCGCAATATCTGACTGTGCCCATTCTTCATGCTGTCGATCTTGATCATCGAGAACTGGCTCCCGTGACGTTTATCATCAACGGGCAGCGCCTCGTGACTGTGCGTTATGCCAATCCCAAATCTGTCAGCATCTATATCACACGCGCGACGAAGCCCGGAAATGGCTTAATTCCCATCAAGTGCTCCGGCCTATCCATCATGCTCGGCATCATTGAGGCGACCACCAATCGGCTGGCAGATATTCTGGAAGGCGTTGCGGGCAAAATCGATGCGGCATCGCACTCGATCTATCGTCGCCAGCCCAAGGCAAGGCCGATGACAACTGAGGATTTCAGAAACATTCTCACACAGATCGGTGGACAGGGAACATTTCTATCGCGCATGCGGGAAAGCCTGGCAGGTGTCAGCCGAATGTTAGTGTATCTCTCTGCAATCAACAGCCCGGTTGCTACCAAGAAAGATACGCGTTCCTGGATCAAATCACTCGAACGCGATGCACAGTCACTCGTTGCCTATGTGGATTTTCTGTCCAACAAGGTCACATTCCTGCTTGATACGATCGTCGGGCTCATTTCGGTCGAGCAGAACGCGATCATCAAGATATTCTCGGTCGCGGCAGTGGGCTTCATGCCTCCGACACTTGTGGCATCCATCTACGGCATGAACTTCTCGTTCATGCCAGAGCTGAACTCCCCATGGGGTTATCCGATGGCACTTGGGCTTATGGTCGCTTCGGCTTTGCTGCCGCTGTTCTATTTCCGCAGGAAGGGGTGGCTGTAGATCACACCGATGCAGCCACAATCTCCCAGTCTTTGCCGTTTATCTTCAAAACATCGCCCACCGGCTTGCCGAAAAGCATAATGGCGACCGGCGAAACGTGGGAAATCTTGCCGTTGGCGGGGTCTGCCTCGTCTTCGCCGACAATAGTCCAAACCCGCATACCGCCATCATCAAGATTTTCCAGCTCGACCGTCATACCAAAGCGCACAACATCGGTGTCTGCCTCTGGCACAGATAGTTCTGCGGTTTCACGACGCGATGTCCAATAACGAAGATCACGCGAAAGACGCGCGATGGCGGAACGTTCGCCCGCGACATTGGCCTCAGCCAGTTCACGTTGCAGACGCGCAAGCTCGTCGTCAATCATCTTCAAACCGTTAGGCGTGACGAGATTGCGATGCGGGCTAATCGGGCGTTCGCCAAGATCGGTTGGGGCGTCGTCCTGTTCTTTTGTGAAAGCTCTGCTCATGATCTGAATGTATGCAGAGCAGCCATTCCTCGCAAGCCCACAAGTTTGAAGACGCTCCAAGAGACGCTTAATCTGTCATTGAAGCATCCTCAGATTTTTTATTGATTGATCAGTCAATCAAAGATAAAATTGAACTCAATAAACCTCAACGCGGATAATGATTATGCCCAAAATCGGGATGGAGCCTCAGCGGCGGCGCGAGCTTATCGATGCGACGATCAAAACAATCGGCCAACGTGGTTCGCTTGATGTCACAGTTGCGCAAATTGCCCATGAAGCAGGCGTTTCGCCTGCGCTTGCGCATCATTATTTTGGTGGCAAAGACAAGCTGATCCTGGCCACAATGCGCCATTTGCTGCGTGAGCTGGGGCACGACTTAAACGCGGCCATCAAGCTTACAGAGACGCCGCACGAACGCATTGCGGCTATTATCGCAGTCAATTTTTCAGCCTCGCAGTTTGCGCAGGAAACGATTGCCGCCTGGCTGACCTTCTATGTTCATGCGCAGCAATCCGAAGATACGAAGCGCCTTTTGCGCATTTATGCGCGCCGACTCCATTCAAATTTCGTCTATGCACTGGAGCAGCTGACCACCCACGAGCGCGCCAGCCGTATTGCTGAGGGTGCAGGTGCGATGATTGACGGGCTTTACATCCGTCACGCGCTTGGTGCAGACGCGCCTGATGCCGCATCGGCGATTGCGCTTATTGAAGATTACATCGCTGTTCAGCTTTCGGCGGAGAGATAAAGATGGAAGCGGATTTCGTTATTATCGGCTCCGGCTCGGCCGGTTCGGCTATGGCCTATCGGCTGTCAGAAGATGGCAGACACTCGGTGATTGTCATCGAATATGGTGGCCCGGATATCGGCCCGCTCATCCAGATGCCTGCCGCCCTTTCCTTCCCCATGAATATGGAAACCTATGACTGGGGCTTTTCGACGGAACCTGAGCCGCATATCGGCGGTCGCAGTCTGGTTACACCACGCGGTAAGGTGGTCGGCGGATCATCGTCCATCAACGGCATGGTTTATGTGCGCGGTCATGCGCGCGATTATGATCACTGGTCGGAAAGTGGTGCACGCGGCTGGTCTTATGCGGACGTATTGCCCTACTTCAAGCGGATGGAAAATTCGCACGGCGGACAGGAAGGCTGGCGCGGCACCAATGGTCCGCTGCATGTGCAGCGCGGTCGCCGCGACAATCCGCTGTTCAAAGCCTTCGTCGATGCCGGAAATCAAGCGGGATTCGAGGTCACCGACGATTATAACGGCGAGAAGCAGGAAGGTTTTGGCCCGATGGAGCAGACGATCCATAATGGACGTCGATGGTCTGCGGCCAATGCCTATCTGAAACCAGCCCTCAAGCGACCCAATGTGAAGCTCGTCAAAGGCTTAGCGCGCAAGATCGTGATGGAAGGCAAGCGCGCAGTCGGCGTTGAAATCGAAGCGGGTCGCAGTTTCTCGACCATCCGCGCACGTCGCGAAGTCATCATCGCTGCATCCTCCATCAATTCACCAAAGCTGCTGATGCTTTCAGGCATTGGCCCGGCTGCGCAGCTGAAAGAACACGGCATTGAGGTCGTGGCCGACCGCCCCGGTGTCGGGCAAAATCTGCAGGACCATCTGGAAGTTTATATCCAGCAAGAATGCACGCAGCCGATCACGCTCTATTCCAAACTCAACATGTTTTCGAAAGCCCGCATTGGCGCGGAATGGCTGTTTTTTAAAACCGGCGACGGCGCAACAAATCATTTTGAATCGGCCGCCTTCGTGCGTTCAAAAGCGGGCGTCGAATATCCAGACATTCAATATCACTTCCTGCCGGTAGCAATCCGGTACGACGGCAAGGCAGCGGCACAGTCACACGGTTTTCAGGCGCATGTCGGGCCAATGCGGTCAAAGTCCCGGGGCAGCGTTACTTTACGCTCGGCCAATCCACGCGAAAAGCCTGTCATACAGTTCAATTACATGTCGCATGAGGATGATTGGGCCGATTTCCGTCATTGCGTGCGGCTGACCCGCGAAATTTTTGGACAAGAAGCATTTGCTGCCTATCGCGGTTCTGAAATCCAGCCCGGCGCGAATGTGCAGTCAGATGATGAAATCGATGATTTCCTTCGTGAACATGTGGAAAGCGCTTTCCATCCTTGCGGAACCTGTAAAATGGGGTCGGTTGACGATCCTATGGCGGTTGTTGACCCGGAATGTCGTGTTATTGGCGTGGAGGGATTGCGGGTCGCGGATTCGTCAATCTTCCCGCGTATAACCAATGGCAACCTCAACGGCCCATCGATCATGACTGGTGAGAAGGCCTCTGATCATATTCTGGGCCGGACTCCACTTGCGCGATCCAATCAGGAACCATGGATCAACCCGCGCTGGGAAATTTCTGACCGCTAATAAATTACGAGGAAAATAAAATGAAAGTCCAACCCAAAGCCTCGCATTTCATCGGCGGCGCATTTGTAGAAGACAAAGCTGGCAAACCGCTTCCAGTGATCTACCCGGCGACAGGCGAAGAAATTGCCAAGCTTTACTCGGCCACACCAGACGTGATCGAGAGCGCCTATGCTGCGGCACTGAAGGCACAAGGCGAATGGGCAGCGCTCAAGCCGGTGGAACGCGGTCGAATACTGCGCCGTACTGCCGAAATCTTGCGTGAGAAGAACAAGAAGCTTTCTAAGCTCGAAACACTTGATACAGGCAAGGCGCTACAGGAAACACTAGTCGCAGATGCCGCATCCGCAGCCGATGCACTCGAATTTTTCGGCGGCGTAATCTCTGGTTTCAATGGCGAATTCGTAGAGCTTGGCGGTTCGTTCGCCTATACGCGCCGCGAAGCGCTCGGCATCTGCGTCGGCATCGGCGCATGGAATTACCCGATCCAGATCGCGGCATGGAAATCCGCCCCGGCACTCGCCATGGGGAATGCGTTTATCTTCAAGCCGTCTGAAAACACGCCGCTTTCAGCATTAGCACTTGCAGAAGCCTATAAGGAGGCTGGACTTCCCGATGGGTTGTTTAACGTCGTTCAGGGTTTTGGCGAGGTGGGTGCAGCGCTCGTTAATCATCGTCTGACGGCGAAGGTTTCGCTCACAGGTTCAGTGCCCACCGGCAAGCGGATCATGTCGCAAGCGGGTGAACACCTTAAGCACGTCACAATGGAACTTGGCGGCAAGTCGCCCATCATCGTCTTTGATGATGCTGATCTCGATAGCGCCATTGGCGGTGCAATGCTCGGCAATTTCTATTCGACCGGTCAGGTCTGCTCGAATGGTACGCGCGTTTTTGTTCACAATAATGTTCGCGAGACATTTGTTGAGCGCCTGATTGAGCGCACACGTAAAATCCGCATTGGTGATCCGCTGGATGAAGCCACCCAGATGGGGCCACTCATTAATGGAGCGCAGCGCGACAAAGTTCTGTCTTATATTGAAAAAGGCAAGGCCGAAGGCGCAACACTTGCTTGCGGCGGTGGCATTCCGAAGCTTCAGGGCTTTGATAAGGGCTGCTTTATCGAGCCTACCATCTTCACCAATGTCACCGATAACATGACAATTGCCCGCGAGGAAATCTTCGGGCCGGTGATGAGTATTCTGGAATTCTCGGACGAGAACGAAGTGATTGCGCGCGCCAACGATACCGAGTTCGGGCTGGCTGCCGGGGTGTTCACCGCCGATATCGCGCGCGGCCATCGTGTCATCAACCAGATCAAGGCAGGAACCTGCTGGATCAATGCTTACAATTTAACACCCGTTGAAGTGCCATTTGGTGGCTACAAGCAGTCGGGCATTGGTCGAGAAAACGGCATCGCTGCCCTCACCCACTATAGCCAGATAAAAACTGTCTATGTCGAAATGGGCAAGGTAGACAGTCCATACTAGAATAGTAATTATAGTTTAAATTCTATATACACCCAAAGTTTTGTAAATTATAATGCAAACTTTGGGTGTACTTATGTTTAACAAATAAAATTTGCTAAAATAGGCTTACCTTAATTAAACTTTACTAATTTATATTATGTATTTATTGAAAATAAATAACTAAAACTAAATATTTCTAATAATATTATTTGAATTATAATTATTTGTATTTTAATCGGCCACATTAACCGTAAGAATACATGCAAAGCATGATTCCATTTCAAACCGAGCCCATATCTACAATGCCTTCATCAAACTGCGATTATAGCGCAATACAGGAAGAACTGTTTTTGTCGACGGATTTGATGGACCCAGAAGCGCGTGAAGCTCTCTGGCAGAACGCACTGCAAGTTTTTTATAAAGACAGATCCTCAAGAGACCTTCCCTTAACAGAGCAACCAACAACCCCAAAGTCACACGTCATTGATACCCTGTTGGTTGGGATGTCATCGTTCCAAGAGCAATATTGTGAGCGAACAACAAATATCATCGCCCAGGGCGGTTTCAATCATTACGTACTTCACGTCATGTTGGGTGGTACGCTTAGGGGGAACTTCAATGGCAATAAAGTCTTTGCGAAACCGGGCGATATTCTGATCTTTGATCTGTCTCAAATCGTATCTGGTTTCACTGAAGCAGGAAACCGGATAACAATCATCATCCCCCGGCATGAACTTGAAAAATTAGTCGGCTGGCGTGATCTCCACGGCACTGTTCTCGAAGCAAAAAATGCCACGACAAAACTGCTTTTCGATTATCTCTCTAGACTAAAAGATGTAACCGATAAGCTTTCACCTACCGAACAGCTTGCTGTGAAAAATGCAATGCTGTTACTCCTAGCATCTGGCATTAATGCTTTAACCGAAAATCATAAACGTGACCCTATTGGCTTCCCAATCCGCAGTCGAATTCTGGGGTATATAGATGATCACATCACAAATCCTGACATGAGCCCGCGGATGATTCAACAGCGATTCCGGGTATCGCGTTCGCACCTCTATCGCACCTTTGAATCAGATGGAGGTATTGCAAAGCTAATTCGTGATAAAAGACTGGATCACGCTTATAGATTTCTCATTGATCGCAAAGACAAACCGTTTTCTCTGAAAGAGATCGCTTATAAATGCGGGTTCCGCACAGGTACGCAATTTGCAAAAGCATTTAAATCTCGGTTTGGCACCAATCCAAAAGAGTTAGAAGCGTTGAAAATAGATGCAGCGACAACTAAAAATGCAGCGCTAACATTGCATGGTCGGCTTTCAACGCAACCCATGCGGTCAGAAAATCATAGAACACATACAATACAACCCAACCGACGCATACAAGACAATAAATATCAGTCCAAAAAAAATGCGCGTTGAAGTAATACAAATGATTTTCGTCAAGCACCATTATTTCAACAGACAACTATAAGCGGCAATGAGACAGACCTCAATTTAGGTCTGTCCCTAAGCCAGCACGTATTATTGTTCAGGAAATCGCGGCGCCTGTTGATACAGCACGCCATATGGCCCCGTCTGAATAAGCAAGTTTTGCACCTCCCGAAGCATTGTTCACATATATAAGGGCGCCCTGCCCATTCGCGCTTGCCGAAGGAAGACTTGCTACAGGATATGATGCAGGGCGAATTGGCCCATCAACATGTAGTCTTGTTTCCGGCCAGATTTGACCCACGGCTACATTTCCTGACGATCTGTCTATTTTCATCGCCTCACGCCAGTTTCCTGCGTCGTCGCCAACTTTTACGCTGAAATTATTATCACCATTCAGACCCATTTCTGCATGACCTGTCCAGCCAGACTGAAACAAGAGGCTCGCGGTATTTGCGGAGGCATTTTTATTGACTTTCACCTGATGACCAGCACCCGCATTGTTAAAGAGGCTGGCTTCAGACGAAATGGTGAAACGATTAATAGTATCAGCTGTTGCATGAATGCCCAGCATTGATAGAGACAGATTGTCAGGAACAGAGCCAGTGGCATTTTCCCAGCTCGCACCGTTAAAAACCAGCAAGCTGCTTTCATCTTCGACGTAAGCAAGCCAGCCTTTACCCCCAGTAATATACGACCAACCACCATCAACAAAAAATGCAATCATATTGTCTTTGCCAGCCCAGGCTCCGGTGGCAGAAGCAGCAACGATATAACGATCGCCTGATATAGGCGTGACGGGTGCACCCGTTTGCACACGCGACTTCACACTCAGATGAACAATTGCATCAAGAAGACGTATTGCCTCGTTATGCGTCACATGCTTTTGCGCCTGGCTTGGCATGATGTAGGGAAGTTTTAGATTGGGTGTCTTTTCCATAAAAAAGCTCCTCGCAGTGATGATGCGAAGAGCTTACTTGTTTTCATGCGGACGGGGATAAGTCAGCTCCCACGATATGTCGAGTATGACCACGGACTAACCAGTAAAGGCACATGATAATTGCCGTCGTCATCTGCGATTGAAAAGCGGATAGGGATCAAATCAAGAAATGGCGGATGAGCTACGTCTGCACCGTTCGCCTCAAAATACTCAGCGACATGAAAGTGTAGCTCATACGTCCCTTCCCGCATTTCACTTCCACTCAGTAAAAGCTCATCGGTGCGGCCATCAAGATTGGTTACAGTGCGCTTGATAAGCTCGGTCTTTCCCAAAGAACCCAACCGATAAAGCTCAAGCCGCATCGCAGCCGCGGGCTTGCCATGGGCCGTATCGAGAACATGTGTGGATAGCTTACCCATGTCACACCTCAGATGTCTGTTGCAGGAACCGGGATCGTTTCAATCCGATATGTTAAATCCGGAAAGAAATACTCCTCAAGATTATCCTCCTTGCCTCCGCGGTCCACAACCAGAAAATCTGATATCTCTTCCAGCGAAACAAGCGGATGATGCCATACATTGCGCCAGTAATTCACGCCCTGATCGCCGCGCGCAAGAAACGCCTGCGGCTTTGCTGGCTTTCCATTATCATCCTCTGCCACAACGATCAGGAACGATCTGCCATGCAACGGGACAAAAGCTTGTGATCCAAAAGGATGGCGTTCCAGCATAGTAATATCAATCGGTGCAGCAAAAGACTGCCCCCGGAAAATATTGATAAGAACGCGTGCATCAGTGCCTTCTGCTTCCACATGAGCAAGATCGTGAAAGCGTTCTGTAGTGCCGTTGTTAATCAGACGCAGCTCAGCGCCCTCCGTCTCAATCACATCTCCAAAAGGCGCAAAGCCGGCTTTCGTAAGCGGTTTAACCTCAAGCACTTCAAACTTCACGCAATCCTCCCGATACCCTTGATGCATCTGAAATAACAAAGCTTTACAGGCCGCGCATTGTCAATCGCGAAGCAGTTTCAACAAAGATACGAAAAAGGCCGGGTGACCTGCCCGATCTTCAAAACACATCAATAGCTTGAGACTATCGGCGCTTGAATAACGCGCTCCTTTTTAAACCCAAATATGGGCGCTGTGCGTACCGTTCCACCAGATTATCATTTGAAGCCTGACCATATTCGTCCTAAGCCGCTTACAGCGGTTCCAGTTAAGACTGGATCGTTGGAACCGCTGTAACTATTTGTTTTTACGCATTATCCGACGCAAAACCGGTTCCCACTTTGCTGGAAATGCTATAATCAATAAAACCAAAGAAGAACGGGTTAATCCATGGCGCTTGATTTTGACGGCAGCTTTGCCCCTGAATACGGGACTCCGGTTGCCGTGAATAAAGGCCTGCTGCGGCTGACCGCGAATAATCCCAGCGCCTTTACCTTTCATGGCACCAATAGTTACATTGTAGGCACCGATACACTGGCGGTTATCGATCCTGGACCAGAAGATGAAGCGCATTATCAGGCATTGCTTGCGGCAATTGCCGGTCGCCCTGTCAGTCATATCTTCGTGAGTCACACGCATCGCGACCACTCGCCTCTCGCAAAGCGATTGAAGGAACAGACGGGCGCGCTCGTTGTCGCCGAAGGTCCGCATCGCCCTGCCCGCCCCTATTACAGCGGCGAGATCAATATGCTGGAAGCGAGCGCCGATATTGATTTTGCGCCCGACCTTGCTCTCGCCGATGGTGCGAAAATCGATGGCGATGGCTGGAGCCTTCGCGGCATACACACGCCCGGGCATGCCGCTAACCACATGGCTTTTGGCCTTGAAGGCACCGGCATTCTTTTTTCAGCCGATCATGTGATGGCATGGGCAACATCCATCATCGCACCACCCGATGGATCTATGAGCGATTATATGACTTCGCTAGAAAAGCTACTGGAGCGCGATGACAGCATATATCTGCCCGGTCATGGCGGCGCTGTCACCAAGCCAGCAGCCTTCGTGCGTGGTTTGCGCGCACATCGGAAAATGCGTGAGCGGGCGATATTGGAGCGTATTGTTCAGGGTGATCGCACCATTCACGACATGGTCAAAGCGATTTATCGCGATACTGACCGGCGCCTGCATGAAGCAGCCGCACTTTCTGTTCTAGCGCATCTGGAGGATCTGGTCAGTCGCGGGGAGATCACCACAGATGGCCATCCATCACTCAACAGCATTTATCAGCCACAATGATTATTCCGCGTCAGCAGGCGCCTTGTTCACTTCACCCTCAAGAGCAGACAAGAAGCTGGTAATAAAGGCAGCATTCAAGCCCATATCCCGCTCGCCATACTGCGAGACCGAGCGCATATCGACATAGGTAGTCTCGCCTTCATCAAGCAGGCGGATAACTACATCACTTTTCAACCCGAGAATTGGGCTATGCGCAACGGCTGTAAAACGTGTTGCATTCTGCTCCTTTAAACGCGTGTCATGGCTTATCCGCGTCCAGCCAAAGGATTTGATTGTGTTTACCACGCCCTGGGTCACCCGATCCGGTGCAGCCTCATAACGGCGCCCGATTAATTCAGGATAGGCTGACATCTGCGCCAACATATCACTCTGCACATTGTCAGTTAATATATTCATATGTGGCAGGCGGGCGGGCATCGTCGGTGGAAACTGTGGCGGCGTCTCAAAATTGGTCGTCAAGTCGTAAAGCGGTGGCGAGCTATACCATTGACTGCCAAGAAAGCAGAGCGGCATCAGAACCAGAAGCGAAAAGACGCTCCCCCAGAACGATCGCGTTCCACCTTTGTCACCGTTTACCCAGAGATTACGCAAGCCTATTGCGGAAAAGAATAATGAGAAAATCGCGAGAGCACTGCCAAGCCCAGCAATGAGAACAAATTCCGGTGTTTCAATCTTCCCAAGCCTGTGCAGAAGAAAACCGAGCGCGGACAGCACAGCTGCAAATAAGCCAAATCTTAATGCCCATATTGCAGAAAGCGACTCTCGGCGCTGGTAGCGAAGTTTTCTCATGCAGGGTCCCAACTGCGTTTGGAATACGTTGATGGATAACAGAGACTGTTCAAGCATAAAACAAAAAGGCCAATTCCACCCTGCGAATTTAGCCAGTTATAAAATTTAGCGGGAAAAATAGAGTTAAATCAATATAAAAGCTATTGCAGCAACTTCTAACGAAAGGCATGTTTACATATATGGGGGCTTATTTAAGAATCGTCGGAGAGGACGACATGGATCGCACCCTTCATAATGGCCATATGCCAGCTACAACCGGCACTGCGCAACCAGAGCAGGATGTCATGACGCTGGAAGCTGTCGAGCTTGAATTTGCTCTTGGGGCCATCGACGTTTTTATCGAAGGATTTGACACGGCCCTTGCCAAGGCAGCCGAGCGCGTTGGTGGCGAAGTTCTTTTCAACATGCCGGCACTGGATACCACTCAGGCGCAGCGCATTGGCGCGATTGCCATTGCCGGGCAACCGCACGACCAGGTTGTATTTGTCACTTTAGGCCACGACGGCACCACACTTTCAGTGGCTCCACCCACCGGCGAAAACGCTCTGTTCGTCAGCCTCGGCCACAATTATGCAGCCGTGATGAAAAGTCTGACGCCGAAGGGCACAACCACGAATGGCGATTAGGTAATTCACTCAGCTGTCTGTGGTTCTGCAATTGCCGCAGGCGCTACAGCGTGCAAATTATGTGCGGGTACAGGATTAAGCTCCATGCTCGTTTTGACATCACGGAGCTTCACAAATTTCATACCCTTAGCCTGAAGCGCAAGAATGCCTTTGGCCACACCCTCACCCGCCGAACGTGACGGCTGATTAATATGTGAGATGATGACATCCCCATCACGTGCTGCCATAATGCGCTTTGCAACAACGGGTGCTAACAAAGATGCCCCCTGATCGCCATTGAGCGAATAGCCGCCAATTTTGTAACCCATATTTTCCGCGAGCTTCACGGCATCTGTAGAATAACGGGCAGTAGCATCGCGATACCATTCTGGCTTTGATGCACCCGCTTTCGCGATTGCATCAGCACCACCATCAATTTCGGAACGAACAGCATCCAACGAACCCGCGGTTTTGATATTATACATCGTGCGCACATTGGTAATGGCCGGCACATGCATATTGCCATGGTTCTCAATATCAAAAAGATCGGGATTGGCCTTCATTACCGCAAAGGCTTCGGCATTCTGCTTCAACCAACGTGCAGTGACAAAAATTGTAGCCGGAATACGGTTCTGTACGAGAACATCAAGAATACGATGATCCGTCTTACCCATGCAGGCATCAAGGGTGAGTGCTACCTGTGGTGCCGCGGGGCCACCTTTTGCAATATATAACTTTGGCTCAACAATGCTGATTTTTTCATGTTTTTCAGGTTGTGGCAGCGCATCATAGGCGCTTGCCCCATGATTGAAACAAATGAGTGCGGCCGCTGCCGCGAAGAATTGACGAAACATAGCCACCCCGGCAAATGAAGTTCTGGCATTCAAGCAAACCGCTTCAATGCCAGAACCATAGCCGATTGTGGAAACTATTTCTTGCGAATTGCAGCCTGAGCTGCAGCTAATCGTGCAATCGGCACCCGGAATGGCGAACAGGACACATAATCAAGGCCTGTTTGCTCGCAGAAACTGATCGATGCGGGATCGCCGCCATGCTCGCCACAAATACCCAGCTTGAGCTTTTCACGCGTTTTGCGTCCACGCTCAGCCGCGATCTGGATCAGCTCTCCCACACCATCAAAATCCAGTGAAACGAACGGATCCTGTTCAATCACACCACGGCTCTGATAGGTCGAAAGAAATGGTGTAGCATCATCACGCGAAATGCCGAAGGTCGTCTGCGTCAGATCATTGGTGCCAAACGAGAAAAACTCCGCCGCTTCCGCAATTTCAGCAGCCCGCAACGCTGCACGCGGCAATTCAATCATCGTGCCGACCATATAGTCGATCTGAACACCGGACTCGCCGATCACTTCCTTTGCCACCGCATCGATGCGCGCTTTGACGAAATCAAGTTCGGCCTTGAGGCCGACCAGAGGCACCATGATTTCCGGCACAACATGCTCGCCGGTCTTCTTGCCCGCTTCAACAGCTGCTTCAAAGATTGCGCGCGCCTGCATTTCAGCAATTTCCGGATAGGAAATTGCTAAGCGACAACCACGATGGCCGAGCATCGGATTGAACTCATGCAGACTATCGGCGCGCTCACGCAGTCTATCCGCGTCGACGCCCATGGCGCTCGCCACTTCTGCAACTTCTTCATCAGTGCGCGGCAGAAATTCATGCAAAGGCGGATCGAGCAAACGGATCGTGACTGGCAAGCCCTTCATAATCTCGAACAGTTCGACAAAATCCGAGCTTTGCATCGGCAACAGCTTGGCCAGGGCCGCACGGCGACCGTCTTCCTTATCGGCAAGAATCATCTCGCGCATCGCGATAATGCGTTCGCCTTCAAAAAACATATGTTCAGTGCGGCAAAGACCGATGCCTTCCGCCCCAAAAGAGCGCGCAGTACGCGCGTCTGCTGGGGTTTCGGCATTGGCGCGCACTTTCATACGGCGGGTCTTGTCTGCCCATTGCATCAATTGGCCAAAGTCACCTGAAAGTTCGGGCTGCAACATGGCAACTTTGCCTTTCAGCACTTGCCCGTTTCCGCCGTCAACGGTGATCACATCACCCTTTTTGAAAGTCTGGCCAGCGGCAAGCATGATACCGTTGCGATAATCGACGCGCAGCGAGCCTGCGCCAGACACACAAGGCTTGCCCATACCGCGTGCAACCACTGCCGCATGGCTGGTCATGCCACCGCGCGTGGTCAGAATGCCTTCAGCCGCGTGCATACCGTGAATGTCTTCCGGGCTTGTTTCAACACGCACCAGAATGACATTGCGGCCTTCAGCCTTGGCCTGTTCGGCATCTTCAGACGAGAACACGATTTCGCCTGTTGCAGCTCCAGGAGAAGCAGGCAGGCCTTGTCCGATGACAATACGCTCCGCACGCGGATCGATGGTCGGATGCAAAAGCTGGTCGAGCGCCGCCGGATCGATGCGCAGTACGGCTTCTTCTTGTGTAATCAAACCTTCGGCGGCCATTTCAACGGCCATTTTGAGCGCTGCCTTTGCCGTGCGCTTGCCGGAACGCGTTTGCAGCATCCAGAGCTTGCCGCGCTCGATGGTAAATTCCAGGTCCTGCATATCGCGATAATGCTGCTCAAGCCGGTCCGCGACCTTCAAAAACTCGGCAAACGCCTCCGGCATGACCTTTTCAAGTGAAGGCTTGTCAGAGCCCGCAGCAATACGCGCTTCTTCGGTGATGTTCTGTGGTGTACGGATGCCAGCCACGACATCTTCACCCTGCGCATTGACCAGAAACTCGCCATAGAGCTTCTTTTCGCCAGTCGATGGGTTGCGGGTGAAGGCAACGCCGGTCGCAGACGTTTCGCCCATATTGCCGAACACCATGGCCTGCACATTGACCGCCGTACCCCATTGGGCCGGGATGTTATGCAGTCGACGATAAGTGATGGCACGTGCATTCATCCAGCTTGAGAAAACAGCACTGATCGCACCCCAAAGCTGATCACGCGGATCTTGCGGGAAAGGCTCGCCAAGCTCTTCCTCGACCTTCGCCTTGTAGAGCGCGATCACATCTTTCCAGTCGGAAGCGCTGAGTGCCGTATCAACCTCGACACCAAGGTCAGCTTTTTTATCTTCAAGAATTTCTTCAAAGAAACCGTGATCAACCCCCAGCACGACATCCGAATACATCTGGATGAAGCGGCGATAGCTGTCGTAAGCGAAACGCTCGTCGCCAGCTTCACGCGCAATTGCCTGCACGGTTTCATCATTGAGACCAAGGTTCAAAACCGTATCCATCATGCCCGGCATGGATGCCCGCGCACCCGAACGCACGGAGACGAGCAATGGCTTCTCCACGCCCCCAAAAACGCGTCCGGTTAGCTTCGCTACCTGATCAAGCGCCATCTGCACCTGTTGATCCAGCTCAGCGGGATAGGTGCGCTCATTGTCGTAATAGGAGGTGCAAAGTTCCGTGGTGATTGTAAAACCGGGCGGCACGGGCAGTCCAAGGCTGCTCATTTCAGCCAGATTCGCCCCTTTTCCGCCGAGAAGGTTGCGATCACGCGCAGCGCCCTCTGCCTTGCCATCACCGAATGCGTACACCCACTTTGCCATTCTGGCCTCCCATGCGCAGGTAACGGTCCGCAATATCTGTGGTTTTCCACAGGCTTGCAGAAACTCTCCTCGTGCTTATGCGATCAAGTCACGGTCTGCCAATCAAAAAAGACAAAGGCTCGTAATAGAATCGATTAGAAAACAATAAAGCTGATCCGTCGATTGACTCTGACCGTGGATTGGTTCAAAAATGAGAACAAAAATAGAACATACGGAGTAGATTATGCGTATCACCGGCAAGCTCGATTATCTTGAAATGCCCGCGGGCAATGGATCACTGGATGCGGCAAAAAGTTTCTATTCGCGCGCTTTTGGTTGGTCGTTCGTCGATTATGGCCCCACCTATTCCGCTTTCGCAGAAGGTCTGGATGGCGGTTTTGATGCCGACCCGGAAGCAACGCGCAAACCTTTGCCTGTGCTTCATTCCGCACAGCTCGAAGAAACGTTGCAGGCTGTGACAGAAGCGGGTGGAACGATTGTGAAGCCAATCTTCGCCTTCCCCGGTGGGCGTCGTTTTCACTTCACTGATCCTGCTGGCAATGAGCTTGCCGTCTGGAGCGAGAACTAACAATATCATGGTCGCTGGTTGACAGCAGCGACCATATGGAAATGATGCGGCGCATCTTATTCGTTCAAACTAAAATCCGGTGATATGCGCTTCATTCTTCCAATTATTCTGCTCTCCCTCGCGACGTCATTCGCATTTGCTCAAACAGAAGCACCAGCACCGGACAACGCACCACTCAGCCAGTGTGAAAAATTTCTTGATGGAATGAGCCTGCTCACGCCCGACAATGATTATGCCGTCAGAGATATTCCCGATGGCTGTATTGTCTCGAACAGCATGTATCAAACCGGGAGCATAATGGGCTGGACCGTCGAACGCGTTATCTTCGAACTGGATCACCTGCAAGACTTTCTGTCCGAATTACCGGATTTTGGTAAAGCAGCCCCCACATGGGGACGCATTGCCATTGATGGCGTGCGCATGAGACTTCAAAGCGGCAACAAAGTCTCGGATTACATCACGTCAATTCAACAATGGCCTATGGATTTTGCGGCGTTTTACCGTTTCAATCCACAAAGCGGTTATCTGCATATTCAGAATGCTGAAATCAACAGCATCAAGTTTGGTAAGGCTTCAGTTTCTGCAGAAATCAACCTACCGGTTGATGCGTCCATAGCGAGCCTTGCAGCTAATCCGACCGCCACACTTTCAAGTCTACGGTTACGTCTGGACAATCAGGGACTATGGGAGAGCCTTGTTCTGCCCGTTCTTGCCAATTACGCTGCATTGCCATCTGAAACCGGCGAAGAAGATCCGGAAACTGATATTGCGCGTTTGCGTGATATTGTCAGTAAATCTGTCGAGGCCATGCCTGACAGCCAGATTGATACGAAATCCCGAAAGGCACTTCTGAATTTTATTCAGGATATGCCATATCCGGCAGGATTCTTTACATTGGATTTGCATTTTGACAAGCCAATGCCAATCGGCCTGAATGATATGGAGCCAAGCAAAATTGCAGAACACGCCCTCGCTGCCGCAAAAATGACCGTGACGTATAGAGCGCGCTGATAGACTCTAGCATTTGAGCAAACAAGACAGTAACAACAGCCATGTCCACATCTCTGTCATCCCTTGAAGCCGCCGCTAAATACCTGTCACAATCCGACAAGGATCAGTTCTTCAAAATCAAGCGCGACATGGAAGCATCTGGTGCTTCCAGAGCAAGCATTGAAGAACGTCTTCATGAGTTCATCTGGCAAATCATTGAAGCCGATGATGACGAAGACGAGAGCGACGATGAGGAATAATAAGCTAACTTAGCAGTTAGGATCAGACCGCTTCGCGCAATTGCTCTGCGGTTTGCAAATCAACCGAGACAAGCTGACTCACGCCCTGCTCGCCCATGGTTACGCCAAACAGGCGGTTCATGCGCGCCATGGTGATTGGGTTATGCGTAATAATGACAAAACGCGTTTCGGTTGAAGTCGCCATTTCATCCATCAGATTGCAATAGCGCTCGACATTATGATCATCGAGCGGTGCGTCCACTTCGTCCAGTACGCAGATCGGCGCCGGATTGGTCAGGAATACAGCGAAAATCAGCGCCATAGCGGTAAGCGCTTGTTCGCCCCCTGAAAGAAGCGTCATGGTCTGAGGCTTTTTGCCGGGCGGACGCGCCAAGATTTCAAGGCCAGCATCCAGTGGATCATCACTCTCAATGAGCTGTAATTCCGCAGTGCCGCCACCAAAAAGATGCGTAAACAGGCGCTGGAACTGTGCATTTACCACATCAAAAGCGGCCAGCAAACGTTCACGCCCTTCGCGATTGAGACTCTGAATCGCCTGACGCAGTTTCTTGATCGCTTCAATGACGTCTTCGCGCTCAGAAATGATCGCTTCAAGGCGTGAGGATAATTCCTGACTTTCCTCTTCTGCACGCAGGTTAACCGCACCCAGACGCTCGCGCTCAATACGCAAGCGCTCAAGCTGGCGTTCGAGCTGATCAGGATCAGGCATCCTGTCATCAGGCTTTAAGCCCGTGTGACGAATGGCTTCGTGTGGCGCACAATTTAGTGCATCAGCAATGCGTGCTTCCGTATCCTTGCGGCGTTCTTCGGCAGCTGTCAAACGCTCTTCCGCACGTGCACGCTGCTCGCGGCTAGTCGCAAGATGCTGAATGGCAAGCGTTGCAGCCTTATCGAGTTCTGCCTGAGCAGCTTCCGCCTGCGCCAGAATATCCGCCGCCGCCTTGCGGCGCTCATCCGCCTCTGAAAGCTCATTGAGCAATGCGCGGCGGCGTTTTTCGATCTCTTCGGGTGCTTCCGCAAGCGCTTCGGCCTCGTCGGCAGTTTCCGCACGACGATCATTCAAGGCCGCAATCTGCTGCGCAGCATTTTCTGCACGCGACGCCCAGTTGCGACGCTCAAGCCCGATCATCGCCAGACGACGGGCGCGATTGTCCGCTTCACGTCGCTGCCCTTCATAGGCCGCACGTGCTTCCGCAAGCCTCCCACGGTCCGACTGCACTTCTGCACTCAGCGCCATATGTCGTTCCGAGATCGATTGCAGATCCTGCATTTCATTGAGCCGGTCTTCCGCCTCAACAACACGAACCTGTGCCTCTTCAAGATTTTCTTCAAGACGGGACTTGGCTTCTTCGAGACCAGCACGTTTAGTTGCCAATTGCCCAGCAGCGCGTTCAACGGCTGCCAGCGCTTCACGCGCCTCATCAAGCCTGCGCTGGTTAGCGCGCCATGCATCGCGTGCCACGCGTTCCTGCTCAACAGCGTCACGAACAGCAACTTCGAAGAGCTGCACGGCTTGCTCGGCGGCCTGAACTCGTGCGCTGGCATTCACCGCCTCTTGCTCAAGTTCCGCCAAGCGATTCTTCTGGGCAAGCCGCTGTGCAGCAGGTGTTGGCGCGTCGGCGCTTGCTGTGTAACCGTCCCAGCGCCACAACGCACCAGCCTTGCTGACCAGTCGCTGACCGGGGCGGAGCATAGCCTGTAAACGCTGACCATCCTGATCAGAGACCACTCCCACTTGCGCAAGTCTGCGGCGCAATTGCTGCGGGCCGTCCACCAAGCGATCGAGCGGCACACTGCCTTCTGGCAATGCCGGATCACTTTGTACTGCCGGATTATAAGCCCAGAAAACAGGCGCATTGGTATCGCTTGCCGCATCGAGGTCTTCACCAAGCGCTGCACCAAGGGCGACTTCATAGCCCTTTTCGACCTGTAACTCTTCAACAACCGGTGGAAACTGGCCCGTTTCACCCGCATTGAGAATGCGCGCAAGCGTCTGCGCTTCGGTCTCAATGCGATTAAGTTCAGTGCGCGCTTCATTGAGCGGCTGACGGCTTGCCGCTTCCTGTTCACGCGCAGCACTGACAAGTTCTTCAGATGCAACTACTGCCTCTTCAGAGGCTGCCAGCGCATCCGTTGCTGCTTCAACCGCCACACGTTTTTCAGCAGGATCAAACAATCCGCCGATCTGTTCAGCAACCGCCGCAATATCGCGTTCGATTGTCTCCATCTGGTTTGCCAAACGGTTACGGCGACTTTGCGCTTCTTGTAAAGCGCGCTCGATCTGTGTGCGCTCAGCGGTAGCCTCTGCGCGTTCCGCTGTCACGCGAGCAAGCGCATTTTCGCTGTCCTGCAAACGGATTTCCGATTCCTCAAAGATCGCGCGCAGTTCTTCATCGCGCTCGCCAGATGCTTCGTTAGAGGCAATCAGTTCCTGCTGTTCTTCGTCGAGCCGCTCCAGAATATCCGCGTTTTCACGCACCATCTGTTCTTCACGCGCAATATCTGACGTGAGTTGCTCAAGGCGTTTCATCAGCTCGGCACGGCGCACACGAATGCGGCCATCCTCTTCGTCGAGCTGTGTGCGGGCAATGGAAAGACGCTGCAAAGCGGCGGCGGCTTTGGCCTCTGCCTCGCGCAGTTCAGGCAATTTATGTGCACCAACGCCCTGCTCACGCGCCGCATTCATCTGCGCCTGCGCCATGTCGCCGACAACTGTGGTTGCCTGTGCCAATGCGCTTTGCGCTTCGCCTTCCTGCGCTTTCGCCTGCGACCAGCGCAAATGCAACAACGATGCCTCTGCGCGCCGCATATCCGCCGACAAAGCCTTGAAGCGATTTGCCTGACGCGCCTGACGTTTCAGGCTTTCAATCTGGCTGCCAAGCTCTCCGACTACGTCTTCAAGACGCTCGAGATTACCTTCGGCTGCACGCAGCCGCAATTCCGCTTCGTGGCGGCGTGTGTGCAGGCCGGAAATACCAGCCGCCTCTTCAAGCAATGCGCGCCGCGCCTGTGGCTTGGCCTGAATGAGTTCACCAATGCGTCCCTGCCCCACCATCGATGGCGAGCGAGCCCCCGTCGATTGATCCGCAAACAGCAGCTGCACATCCTTGGCACGCGCTTCCTTGCCATTGATGCGATAAACAGAGCCTGCTTCGCGCTCTATACGGCGCGAAATCTGCAACTCGTCCTGATCATTATAGGCAGCAGGTGCCGTACGATCGGAATTATCGAGGAAAAGTGTCACTTCCGCCGTATTGCGTGCGGGTCGCGTGGCGGAGCCGGAGAAGATGACATCGTCCATGCCGGAGGCGCGCATGTTCTTGTATGAGTTTTCACCCATCACCCAGCGCAGCGCTTCAACGAGATTGGACTTGCCGCAACCATTCGGCCCGACAACCCCCGTCAGCCCGCCCTCAATGACGAACTCCATCGGCTCGACAAAGGACTTAAAACCAACAAGGCGCAGCTTGGAGAAGCGCATCAGGAAGCGTCTCCCTCAGAAATACAAAAAGCGGACGCAATGAAGCGTCCGCTTTTCATGCCGAAAGGCGGCTTAGAGCAGCTTGTCAATGATTGCCGACATCTCGTCAACCGAAAGGGCTCCAGCATATTTCTGTCCGTTGATGAAGAAAGTTGGCGTGGCGTTCACACCAAATTCCTTCGATCCGCGTTCCATCGTTGCTCTCACATCATCGAGAACCTGCTGGTTCGTCAAGCAAGCCTTGAACGACTCCTGTGTAAAACCTGCAAGTTTCGCGATCTGGAGCAGCGCAGCTTCGCCATCGGCTGCACCCGCCCACTGTTGCTGCTGCTTAAAGAAAACTTCGATCATCGGGAAATAACGGTCTTCCGGCGCACAACGAGCCAGCATGAAAGCAGCAGTTGCGCGTGGATCGAATGGGAACTCGCGGAAGATAAGCTTCGCTTTGCCAGTATCAATGTATTTTTCCTTGATGGTCGGGAAAGTATTGACCGCAAAATCAGCGCAATGCGAACAGGTCAGCGATGCGTACTCAACTATGGTCACAGGCGCATCGGCCTTGCCATAAACCATGTCCTTCATCTTGCCTGGCTCAGCAAGCTTGGCAGCGTCAACGGACGCTTCGGCACTGCGTGCCTGCGCACTTGCATTGCCCGCAAAGGCGAGGCCTGCGGCGGCGGCGCCAGCAAGAGAAATAACATGTCTGCGGTTAAGCGATGCAGGCATCGAATCATCCAGTCCTGTTTCAATGTTGACTTTTAAAGACAATTTAAGGTGGCGCGCGGGCAATCACCAGCCCTTGCTTGATCAAATCAAGTTCAACAACAACCTTAAATCAAATTTATGGCAAATGATGCTACTTCTTTGTAGCGCGCTTTTCAGCGAGTATATTTTTGCCAAGCCGAGCCAGAGCTGCTCTTAGTGCATCATCCTCGATACCATCCGTCACCTTATCAATGCGCCGCTCTTCGGAGGGTGCCAGAGGTGCAAGACGTTTTGGCTTGCGTCTGAAATCAATCGCAGGCGGCTTCTGCTCTATCTTGATACGACCAATCGCAGAGAAACCCAGAAAGCCATTCACACGGCTGATGATTTCGCCTGTCTCATGCTGAATCTGAAGGGCTGCAAAGCCTTCGCAGGCGATAATGAGCGTTGCCGGATTGAAAGGTTCGTCCTGATGCAAACGTCTTGGCCATACAATACGCAGCGGCCGCGAAGAGCTACCTATTGCCGGGCCGACAATATCTTCCCATGATTGCAGCAGTGAGAGGCTGATGCCCGCACGTTTTTGTAACATCGGATCCATCAGACCAGACGTCATATCGGCCAGCGGGCGGAAGCCTCGTTTTGGTTTGCGTTCGTTCATCGCGTCCCATTATAGCCGCGAAACCACTCAACAAACAAAGGAATACCTTCATCCAAAGTGGTTTTAGGGCTGAAGCCGAGATCGCGCGCTGCCAGCCTAATATCTGCATAGGTGCGCGGAACATCAGCAGCGGGCATCGGCACAAGCTTGCGGATAGCTTGCTTGCCACATGCTTTTTCAATCGCTGCAATGAAATCATTGAGCATAACTGGGCGATTGTTGCCGAGGTTATAAACTGGTGCTGTATCTTCCGGTTGCTCAATAATCCGTTTTACTGCGCCCAAAACGCCGCTGACGATATCGTCTACAAATGTGAAATCGCGCTGCATTTCACCATTGTTGAAAACGCGGATCGGCTCGCCTTTGAGGATAGCCGATGTAAACAGCCACGGCGCCATATCTGGACGTCCAAATGGCCCATAAACCGTAAAGAAACGCAAACCCGTCGAGTGCAGGCCGTGAACATGCTTGTAAGATACGGCGAGAAGCTCACCTGAGCGCTTTGTGGCGGCATAGACCGAGACCGGATGGTCAACAGCGTCACTTTCAGAAAACGGGATTTTTTCGTTTGCGCCATAGACCGACGATGAGCTGGCATACACAACCGGCGGACGCTTTTCGAGCTGCAGCGCCGTTTCAAACACGCTCACCTGCCCCATGACATTGGCCGAAACATAGGCGGCAGGATTTTCGATCGAATAGCGTACACCTGCTTGCGCCGCGAGATGCACAATCACATCAGCATCGCGATCAGCACCAATCGCAGCACTAAAGGCTTCCGCATCCGAAATATCCGCCTGTGCAAAGCGAAAACCATCGCGCGTATTCAACTTAGACAGGCGGGTATCTTTGAGGTCTACCTGATAATAATCGTTGAGATTATCAACGCCAACAACCTGCCAGCCTTCATCCAGAAGGCGCGCTGCCGTATGGTAGCCGATGAAGCCAGCGGCACCCGTCACGATTGCTTTCATAGATATTATTTCCTGCACATGGAGTTGGTAAGGCCAACGCGACGCAGAGCCATAATGCGTCTTGAAGCAGCAGCATTTAACGCAGCGATGAAGAACATAGTAGATGCGATCGTAACTTCATGCAGCAATGGGTTATGCAACATGCCGTAGCTGGCACAAATAAAGGCGAAATAAATCAGCGCTCGCCGCATTGCCCAGCTATCAGCGTTTCGCCACAGATAAATGAACACCGCGATAAAGGCTGCAAACATGAAAAACAGGCCGACAATCCCGTCATTCAACAGTTCATCGAGCACTGTATTGTGCACATGTCGGAAGCCTTTCAGCATCGGAGCCTGTTCACCCGCCTCCTGTCGCACCATATTCATTTTGCCATAGGATCCAACGCCTGCAATCGGATGCGCTTTGATAATCACGACTGCGCTTTTCCACATCACCTCACGAATATCAGCAGAAAGTTTATCCTCCCATTTTGAGCTATCACCGCTGTCGTAATATTCAACGATGCCTCCAAACCGTTTGGAAATCACCTCACCTAACGGGCCAACGACAATCAGCGCAGCAAGTGCAGCCGTGAGGGCCAGATATACTGCGCTCTGTTGCTTGAGATTATATTTTCGAAGAAAAAGTACGATTTCAATGGCCGCAAATATCGGCAAAACAACGATCACAGCGCGCGTTTCAGATGTCAGCACAGCCGCAAATCCAAGAACCAGCCAATGTGGCCCATTCGGTAAATAGCGTGGTGCTTTGGAAACGGGAATGGCCGCAGATATTGCCGCAACGCCAGCAACAAAAGCAAACACAGCTTGATTGCCGCCGACGCCAATACGACCACCTTCGGTAAATACCAGATAAATAACGGCCAGTATGGTCAGAATAACACCTGCTCGCGCTCCAAGGACATAAGAACGCAACGGGTCTTTGACAAGAACCATGCCGGCCCCGGCGAAGGCAAAGACAGCGATCAGTAGTGTGTATCCAATCTGCCGGTTATCGGAAAAAGGTTCTCCCCGATAAAGAATAAGTCCGATAGACCAAGCGGCATAAAGAAGGATGAAAATATAAAACTTCTTGGCAAAGAGTCTTGTCGTATTATGTCGAGCAGCAGCGAGATAAATGCCAAGACAAGAAAACACAAACAGCAGGATCGGCCCTAAACCAAGCCTAATGGGCATGGCCGCAGACGCCACGGCTAACGCCCAATGATCGATCTTCCGACGTGTTAGGAACGACTTCTTTAAAAAACTCATTCCTCCGCCTCTTTCAAACGCTTCATTCTTAAAGCGTAAGCGATTCGCTTGATGTAGTCAGTTGTTCGAAAGACGAGTGTGGTAATCCTTTTATGGGGAGGCAAACGTGTTTTGGCGTAAGTTTCGCGCCCTTCAGCGATTGTTGAAATAGCAACATCTGACAGTTCTACTGGCGACTGATCGGTTATGAACAGCTCATAATTCCCATCCCAGCCACGCTCCATCGCAACATCATAAGGCAGCGACATTGGCTTTATCGCAGAAAGCAGTTTTCTTGCCCCCTCTCTTGTCAAAAGATACGCGGCAGAGCTGCCTAAAGGTCCATGCAGACTGCGTCCAACTGAAAACCCATCAATGACCGTTCCAGAACGTCGAAACGCAGACATCCGATGATTAATAAGCTTAATAACGTCCCAGCCACGTAATTTTATTGCACCATCAATAAATGGCAAAAAATCCTGTGTGAACCGCACATCGTCTTCAATGATGATAGCATGCGGCTCAGCAGAAGCAATAATTGCCTCGAGGGCTTTAATATGGCTGAAATAGCAGCCAATCTCCGCAGGAAGCACTATTTTGCCATGACGGCGTCGAAAAGCGGCTTCATCAAGATTTCCCAGTTCATTGTCTTTTAGCAGCCTGCCCTCAACCGCTTCAATTCGGCGAAGCTCAATGCCAAATTGGTCAGCGCTCATCTTCAAGTCTTCCCAGCGCTGTCTGGAACGCGCAAGATTGATCACATAAACCGGGACGCAATTACTCACGCGCGAACTTTCATCTGAATATTTTTGCCCCATATTGTTCAAAGCCTAACTGTCATAAAGTGCCGCATCCACTGCGATTTGTTTTTATATCAATTCCCAAAACAGGGCGTTAATCAAAGTTTGCAGGATCAATCTAGAGGTCGGACTATATAACCCCAATGCTGAGTGCAGTTGAATCCAATCAGACGACGGCTATTTTAAAATGGTATGATCGCCATCACCGTATCTTACCATGGCGAATCACCCCACCAGAACACGCGCGTGGCATAAAATCCGATCCCTACCGCGTATGGTTATCGGAAATAATGCTGCAACAAACAACCGTTGAGGCAGTCAAATCCTATTTCAACAAGTTCGTAGCTTTATGGCCGAACGTTGAATCCATGGCGGCGGCCAGTGAAGACGATATTCTTCGTGCCTGGGCTGGTTTGGGCTATTATTCACGTGCGCGCAATCTCAAGAAATGTGCGGATTTAATCGCGGCAAATTATAACGGCAAGTTCCCCTCAACCGCAGCTCGATTAAAAGAATTGCCGGGTATCGGCGATTACACATCCGCTGCCATTGCAGCCATTGCCTTCGGAGAGCCCGCAGCAGTTGTCGACGGTAATGTTGAGCGCGTTATCTCGCGCCTCTATGCTATCGACACACCTCTGCCTTCTGCAAAAGCAGAAATTCGTATTCGCATGGGCGAGTTGACTCCGCATGACCGGCCCGGAGATTTTGCGCAGGCTGTGATGGACCTAGGCGCAACCATCTGTACGCCGCGCCGCCCTGCTTGTGCTATCTGTCCGGTCAACGATGATTGTGAAGCGCTCGCGCATCACGATCCCGAAACTTTTCCGGTCAAAGCACCCAAAGTGGCAAAGCCGGTACGAACGGGCGCCGCTTTTATCGCCATTGCAGAAGATGGATCGGTACTGCTGCGCAAGCGCAAAGGCGAAGGTCTGCTGGCTGGAATGACCGAAGTTCCCGGCAGCGCATGGACCGCACGCAGTGACGGCGACGCAACGATCAACGCCGCGCCCTTCTCCGCCAGCTGGCAGTCGGCAGGCAGCATCACGCATATCTTCACGCATTTTGAATTGCGCCTATCTGTCTATTCACTCAGCAATACGGCCAAACGCAATGATATTGATGGCTGGTGGTCTGCACCGTCAGAACTGGAAGGCGAAGCACTTCCAACCGTCATGAAAAAAGCAATCACGGCTGCTATTCCAGAAGCTTTCAAAAAGAGAAGGACGAAACCTTGATCACTCCAGTCCGGCACGTCGTTTTCGATATTGGCAGAGTGCTTCTGCATTATGATCCAGAACTCGCTTATCTGGAAACAATCCCGGATGCACAGGAACGTCAGTGGTTTCTGGAAAACATCTGCACCAGCGCATGGAATATAGAACAAGATCGCGGACGCAGCTGGCAGGACGCCGAAGCGCTGCTGATCAATGAACATCCTGAGCGCAGTGAACACATAAAAACATTCCGACAAAACTGGAATCTGATGGTTCCACACGCTTACGAAGACAGCGTTGTGATCTTGCGTGGCTTGATTGCTCACGGCAATGACGTGACGATGCTGACCAATTTTGCTTCCGACACGCTGCGCGAAGCACAGGCACGCTTTCCGTTTCTGACCGAGAGCCGTGGCGTGACGGTTTCTGGCGATATTCGCATGCTGAAACCAGACCGCGAAATTTATGAGCATCATGTTGCAAGCTTTGATCTCGATCCGGCTGCGACGCTGTTTATCGATGACAGCCCAGCCAATGTTGAGGGTGCAAAAGCGGCGGGCTGGCAGGCCGTGCACTTCACCAGCGCAGCAAAGCTTGCCGACGATTTGAAACGCCTCGGCCTGTCTTTCTAGGCAAACAAGTCCCAAGAAAAAGACCCTCGAAACAGATTGTTTCGAGGGTCTTTTCATCAGACTTTGTTGGAGGTCGTCCGATAGTAATCCGTAAATAATTTATGCGCCTGCTGCAGCCATTTCATCGCGGATGACTTTGCGCAGATCATCGATCGGCTTAAGTACGCCTGCTTCTTCATAATGCCAGAATGTCCAGCCATTGCAGGCATCAAAGCCCTGTACTTTCGCACCGATGCGATGAATGGAGCCCGCTTCGCCATTGGCAGCCAATGTCCCATCCGCACGGACAATTGCTGCATGGCGACGACGCGCATCAGACAAGACCGTCCCCGGACGCAGGAGACCTGATTCAATGATTGAGGTGAAAGCGACACGTGGTTCCGCACGCTTGCCGGTCATAACAGTCAATTCAGCCTTGCCGAGCGGCTCAACAGAAGCAATGCGTGCGGTTGCAGCATCAATATAGGACTGCTCCCGCTCAATACCGACGAAATGACGGCCAAGACGCTTTGCAACAGCGCCTGTCGTGCCCGAGCCGAAGAACGGATCAAGGATGACATCGCCCGGCTTGCTCGACGACATCAAAATGCGTGCAAGCAAAGCTTCCGGCTTCTGGGTCGGATGCACCTTGTCGCCGTTCTCGTCTTTCAGGCGTTCCGAGCCTGTGCAGATCGGGAATAACCAATCAGAGCGCATCTGCACATCGTCATTTGCCGCTTTCATGGCGTCATAATTGAAGGTGTAGCCCTTACTCTTTTCATCCCGTGAAGCCCAGATCAGCGTTTCATGCGCGTTCTGGAAACGACGGCCACGGAAGTTCGGCATAGGGTTGGTCTTGCGCCAAATAACATCGTTCAGCAGCCAGAAGCCAATATCCTGAAGCTGTGAGCCGACGCGGAAAATATTGTGATACGAACCGATGACCCAGATCGTGCCATTTGGCTTTAACACGCGGCGGCAAGCCATCAGCCATGCACGGGTAAACGCATCATAAGCCTGAAAGCTGTCGAACTGGTCCCAATGATCGTCAACGGCATTGACCATTGTCTGATCCGGGCGATGCAGATCACCACCGAGCTGAAGATTATAGGGAGGATCGGCAAAAATGACGTCCACCGAGTGATCCGGAAGACGTTCCAAAGCGGAAACGCAATCACCCTTAATGATAGAGTCAAGCCAAGCGGTACGTGGGGCCTCAATAGGCAACTCATGTGCAAGACGTACTAGGGACATGGGATACTCGATTACTTGTGAACGCTAAAAACTTGTCCTTATGGTTACTGAACAGGGTAAATATGCGGTTAACGCCAAGTGATTGAAATTGTAAACCTTTTCTTAATTTCCAGCAAAAACCCCGGGTTTCCGGCGCTTTTGGTAACGCTTAGGCTTTGACAGTTTTCTTCCAGCCATATTAATGCCGTCAATAAATTGCAGTTCACCAACCAAATCCGGTGCAATTACTAAGGCTTGGTTATTCGTTTTTGCCTATGATCGCACCTAAACTGATTTGCTTTTCTTGATGTGCGGGCCATGAATATCAACGAGTTGCGTCATAACCGATATTTGCGGGTGTTGTTTGTGCCCTTCCGCATGCGTGCGCTTGTGCGTGGCAGCGAAATCGGATTGGTCATCGCAGGTGCAGTCATTGGCATTATATCCGCGCTTGCCGTGGCAGCGATTGCAGGCATTTCGCAATGGATGCATCAGGCGCTGTTTGGTCTCGCTGATGGCGAGCGATTGAGTTCCGCATCGCAACTAAGCACCACCGCATATATTGCACCCGTCGCGGGCGGCATTCTCATGGGCATCGTGATATGGGTGTTGGCACGGTGGCGCAAAAAACCCATCGTCGACCCGATCGAAGCCAATGCGCTGCATGGCGGCCACCTGTCGCTGACCGACAGTTTCATCCTTGTCGGACAAAACCTTATTTCCAATGGATTTGGCGCATCAGTAGGTCTGGAAGCCGCCTATACACAGCTTTCGAGTGGCTTTGCTTCCCGCATAGGGCGCGCGCTGAAACTGCGCCGGGCCGATTTGCGCACGCTTGTGGGCTGTGGGGCAGCAGCAGCGATTGCAAGTGCATTCAACGCGCCGCTGACCGGCGCATTCTATGCGTTTGAGCTGATTATTGGCGTCTATTCGATTGCAACGCTGGCTCCGGTTGTTGTGGCCGCAATCGTCGGAATGCTCGTTACACAAGCTATCGGTGGCGCACCGCTTGTCATTCATATCGGGCAACTTGATGGGATTGCCGCACGCGATTATTTGCCTGCACTTGTGCTTGGCTTTCTGGCGGCGGGTATCGCTATTCTAATCATGCGTGGTGTTACCACTGTTGAGCGGGTTGCTCGCAAAAGCGTTGTGCCAACTGTCCTTGCGCCTGCCATTGGTGGAGCGGTTGTCGGCATGATCGCCTTTGTTTCTCCGCAGGTTCTGGCATCCGGCCACGGTGCGCTGCATCTCGATCTGAATGCGCATTTGACCATTCCCATGCTTCTGCTGCTAATTTTCAGCAAATCGCTTGCGTCAGCTGTTTCAATCGGCTCCGGGTTTCGCGGTGGCTTATTCTTCGCATCACTGTTTCTCGGCGCACTCACAGGAAAGCTTTTTGCGGCACTGACAGGCTATGTCCTGCCACTAACGCTTGAGCCGGAAGCCTATGCCGTCATCGGCATGAGTTCCATGGCAGTGGCGATCATCGGCGGTCCGCTGACAATGACCTTCCTCGCACTTGAACTTACCGGCGATTTTCCGCTGGCAATGCTCGTGTTGGGGGCGGTCGTGTCATCGTCGATGATGGTTCGTAAAACCTTCGGCTACTCGTTTGCAACCTGGCGTTTTCATTTGCGTGGGGAAGCCATCCGCTCCGCTCATGATATCGGCTGGGTCCGAAACCTCACTGTTAACCGCATGATGCGGCATGACGTTAAAACGGTGTTGATAGATACCGATATCGAAACCTTCCGCCATGATTTCCCTTTGGGCTCGACACAGCGTGTTATAGCGGTGGACAGCGAAGGCCATTATGTTGGCATGATCCCCGTACCGGCGGCTTATTCAGAGAGCTTCGACAAAACAGAAGAAGCGCGCAGTATCCGCGAGCTGTTGCGCTATCAGGATGAGTTCCTGCTGCCGCAGATGAACGCGAAAGAAGCTGTTGTGCGCTTTGATCGGGCAGAAGCGGAAGCGCTCGCTGTCATCAATAACGCACAGGAGCGCAAAGTGCTCGGTCTGTTAAGCGAAGCGCACACGTTACGCCGTTACAGCGAAGAACTGGATCGGCGCAGGCGTGAAGTTTCCGGCGAGGTTTGATTACTGGGAGGTTTCGGTTACGGGTTCTGTGCCCCGATTTTCCGGTGTCACGCTGTAATAATATGGTGTTGCAAAAATGAACGCCAGAACGACGGCAATAGCGATAATAAACAGCATAACGGATTTACGCATAGACTTCTCCTTCATGGAGAGAAGGAACGGCTTAACGCAAACATCGTTCCCATGTTTTGCGGAAGCAGCCCCAGCACAGTTTGACCTGTTGGCCATAAAGTTGTAGCCCATCCGCAATGTTTTGCGGGTGATCCTCGCCCGACACCTCCCAAGCAAAGGCTTTTGATATGGCAGCTCCAGCCCTGATTATTTTTGATTGCGACGGCGTTTTGGTCGACTCTGAAGTCATCGCCGCAGAAGTCGATGCAGCACTTCTGACAGAAGCCGGATATCCGATTGAAGCCGTCGAAGTGGGTGAGCGTTTTGCAGGCCTGACATGGCAGGACATTCTCCTGACTGTAGAGCGCGAAGCTGGCATTCCTATTTCTGCATCGCTTCTCGACAAGTCAGAAAAGCTGCTTGATGAACGTCTCATAAACGAAGTTCAGGCGATTGAAGACATCGTTGAAGTTGTTGAAGCACTGAACCTGCCAAAATGCATCTGCTCAAATTCAACCAGCGTTCGCCTTGATCTTATGCTCAAGCGCGTTGGTCTTTACGACCTGTTTGAGCCAAATATCTTTTCGGCGCGTGAAGTCGGCACGAAAAAGCCAAAGCCCGCGCCAGATGTTTTCCTGCATGCGGCAAAGCATTTCGATGTCGATCCGGCAGATGTGATTGTCATTGAAGATTCTGCGCATGGCATTCAAGGCGCCCGCGCTGCTGGAATGCGCGTTATCGGCTTTACTGGCGGCGCGCACACCTATCCGGGTCATGCGGACAAGCTAACAGATGCCGGTGCAGAAACCGTCATCCATCGCCATAAAGACTTGCCAAACGTTATCGAAGCGCTTTCGATCTGGACGGATGCTTAATCTCATCCAGTCTAACTCAAACAATGCCTTTTGCGCGCCTTAGAGCGCATTTCAATCTGATAAAATCAGATCGGCGCTCTAACCATTTTTTAAGCGCATCTTGTCCGAAAACCGCTTCACACTTTTCGGGATGCGCTCTTAACGGCGCGCAAAGACCTATCAGGCAGCGCTACGCTTGCCTTTGCTTTTTGCCTCAGCATTAAGCGTTGCCAGCAACTCTTCTGACTCACTTTCGCTCAGGCCGATCATCAGCCGGTCACCGATAGATGCAGGCTCGTCGGTTGTTAAATCGAAGATCGCCCAGGTATCCGTGGGTTCAAGAACGCGTTCATATTTTGGCTTCATGGCCCTAAGCTCAGAACAGGCCTGACTGCCGTTCTGCCCCTGTTGTTTCGTTGCAATTCCACATGCGAGGCTTGATCGGCCAATTTAAGGCGCAATCACTCCACGAACAGTTTTTCTAAATTAAACTTCTTGCAATTCACTTCACACAAACAAGGTTTTTTAAATAAAGCATCAAAGATTACTTCTATAGTTAAATTTCTATTGCTAAAATAAAAGAGCCAAATGGCTATTTCGAGCTGGCTTCAACCCTGGTCCGTTTTCTCTTTTTGATTGAAAATCCAGCGAGTGATTGCGCTAAACTGGCATTCACCGGCTTGCCGAAAAACCAACCTTGCCCCGAAAGATTGGTGCAAATATCGCGCAAGCAGCGAACCTGCTCTCCAGTCTCGATACCTTCGACCACAATCCCAAGCCCATATTGATGCGCCATAGCGATAATTTGTGGAACGATAGAAACCGTTTCCGTCTCACCGCCAAGTGTTCGTGTGAAGGCCTTATCGATCTTGATGGCATCAACTTGCAACTCGCCCAGATAAGCAAGACTGGAATAGCCCGTACCAAAATCATCGATATAGACCTTGTACCCCTTTTCGCGCAGAGCCTTGATACCGCTACTGGCTTTCGCGAAATCCACTGCGGTTCGCTCGGTCAATTCAAGACCAATCTGTTGCGGCTGAATTCCAGCGTCTGACAGGCGAGCTTCAAGCGACTGTATGAAATCCGGGCTTTGCAGGTCACCGGAGGTTATATTGACGTTGATATAAAGCGCCCGCTGCTGTCGAAGCAAAGCGCCCATTTCTTCAATGACGTGATCCAGCACATAAGTTGTTATGAGATGGCCTAAACCAGCGGCTTCCGCTCGTGCAACAAACAGATCAGGCGGCACGAAATCGCCTTTTGTGATCTCCCACCGAATAAGCGCTTCAAAGCCTGTAATCTTTTCATCACCAAGACTGACTACGGGTTGATAGACAAGCGCAAGCTCGTTTGCCTTCAATGCCTTTTTAAGCAACGAAACAAGTGAACGGTCACGATTGCGGTAAAACGTCCAGCCAATGGCAACACCACCGCCAACAAGTAAGCCCAGGCTTGTGAACACGAACGGCAGCAATGCATCCGTATGGTCAGACCAACTTTCGGACGTTGCAATAGCAACGCAAACGCCTGTTTCATCGTCACACGCTTTTTGTTGCAAAACGCCATTTGTTACGCCAAACGACCGCGTATTATTGGTTGGGATATAGCTATTGCTGATATTCTCTGGAAACGTATCGGGGTAACTGTAAAGCTTGGCGTACTGCGTCCGATCGCTATTCGTCATAAAGATTGCGAAATCATATTGCGGAACATGCAACGCATCAAAAGCCAATGCGCTTAAAACGAGATTGCCAGTGTTCCGGCCAAAAATCGGGCCGTGGCTCCCAGCAGTTATAAGCTCCTGATCCTCATAAACATAAACGCCGTCCTTAAGAAGAACATCTTCTTTACTTCTGGGTTTTGTTGTCACAACATCGTTTAAAAGTGTCGAACATTGCAACATATCATGCTCAAGACGACCAATGTCCTTGATGTGATAAGCGGCAAAAAGCAACTCGCGCATATAGCGCTTGTCGTCTGACGAACACAATGCATAGGGAGACTGGTTAACCTTGCTCAGTGTTTCTCTCGCAGAGTTCACTATACGGTTAGCCTGCGTCATGAGCACAGTCATATACGCATCCATGTCCTTTTCTTCATCGAAAAGGCGAAACCGGTCTCCAGCCCACTTACCTGCAACGGCGCCAAGCAATAAGATGATGCAAATTACATAGGGTACAGGCGAAAAAAATACGCTGCGTTTCAACCCCATTAAAGATCGCCTCGATGAAAATCTACAAAAATCCAAATGAAACTACACTTTTCTATAGATTACATTAATTCGAAATGATTGAAAATGTAAATAGATAGTAGCAATTTTCAAAATATCTGCAAAGCAAGCGATGAATATATCATCTTCATATATTTAAATTATCGAAAATACACACAATAAAAAGCGGCCAATGATTAATTCAATGGCCGCTTATAAGAAATCCAGATTTTTTATGCCCGATTACTTCGTATTGTATGGGCCTTCATCAAAACCAACGAAAATCTGCACGCTGCGTGCGCTTTCAGTCGGAATCGAAATTCCCTTATCGTTGAATACAAACTGCGTGGCACCACCGCCATTGCTGACATTGACTGTCTGCTTGTGCAGTTTGGAATAGATCACATTGCCATTCTGAACGACGGCGACGCGGATCGGCATTGTAATATTGCCGCTCTTGTATTTTGGACCCGGCACAACTTTACCAGCCGCTGCTACGTCAAGCGTAATCGTGCCTGCATTATGCTGGCAATCACGTGTCGTATCCGTCAGCGAGGCTTGGTAAATCACACGGCTTGCATCTTGGTCGCCGCCTTTTTCATAGGTGCTGAAATAGGCCGTGCCTTCCCGCAGTGAAACACTTGGGCAAAACGCCATAAGGTCGGATGCCTTAACGCGCGGCGCAGCGCTATCCGCCGCATTCTGCGTGCCACTGGTGGTACAACCGGCTAGCGCTGCGAGCAAAACCGTTGCAACGACTGGAAACAATGATGAACGATTCTGTGATGCTTTATGCATAAACCGGGCTTCCCTGCACTGATCGACCTGTTCTACACCGCTATACGATGCATAGCGTGAGGGTGTTTTCCTGTTTTTTATCGCCAAGAGCAACCCCATCACGCAAAACATGCATTAATTCTTGCGGCTTTTTTAGGGAAGCTTTATTGCATTCTCGGCTAAAAATCTGCCTTGACCCAAAACGAAGGCCTTTGAGATGAAATATATAAGCACACGCGGCGAAGCCCCAGTTCTGGGATTCAGCGATGCTCTGCTCGCCGGACTTGCCCGTGATGGCGGCCTCTATCTCCCGCAGGAATACCCACAATTCACCGCTGATCAGATCCGCGATCTGCGTGGAAAATCCTATGTGGATATCGCGCTGGCCGTTCTGACGCCGTTCGTCAATGGCGAAATTCCCCAGGCAGATTTTGAACGCATGGTGCGTGAAGCCTATGGCTCGTTCCGTCATGATGCAGTTTGCCCGTTGGTGCAGACCGGCGCGAATGAATATGTGCTTGAGCTTTTCCATGGCCCGACGCTTGCTTTCAAAGACGTCGCCATGCAGCTTCTTGCACGCATGATGGATTATGTTCTCGCGCAACGCGGCGAACGCGCAACGATTGTTGGCGCCACATCTGGCGACACAGGGGGCGCTGCGATTGAAGCCTTTGGCGGCCGCGACAACACCGATATTTTCATCCTGTTCCCGAATGGCCGCGTCTCTCCGGTGCAGCAGCGCCAGATGACCAGCTCCGGCTTTTCAAATGTTCATGCCCTTTCTATCGAAGGCAACTTCGATGATTGTCAGAATCTGGTCAAAGGCATGTTCAATGACCTCGAATTCCGCGATGCGATTTCGCTTTCTGGCGTAAACTCGATCAACTGGGGACGCATCATGTCTCAGGTTGTTTATTATTTTTCAGCCGCATTGAGTCTCGGTGCACCGGATCGCGCTGTCTCGTTTACGGTCCCAACTGGCAATTTCGGCGATATTTTCGCGGGCTATGTTGCGAAGAAAATGGGCCTGCCGATTGATCAGCTGATTATCGCAACCAATGATAACGACATTCTTGCGCGCACGCTCGAAAGCGGTGCCTATGAAATGCGTGGCGTCGAACAGACGACTTCGCCTTCGATGGACATCCAGATTTCTTCAAACTTCGAGCGCTTATTGTTTGAAGCGCATGATCGCGATGCGAGCGCTGTCCGTGGCCTGATGGACAGCATGAAGCAATCCGGTGGCTTTACGATTTCCGAAAAGCCACTGTCTGCCATTCGCAGCGAATTTGCAGCGGGCCGCTCAACCGTTGATGAGACAGCAGCAACCATAAAGTCGGTTCTGGATGCGGATGGCTATTTGCTTGACCCACATTCAGCCATTGCAGTTAAAGTCGCTCGCGAAAAAGTGTCCGGCAAGACACCAATGGTTGTGCTCGCCACCGCACATCCGGCTAAATTCCCTGATGCGGTAAAAGCTGCAAGTGGTGTGACGCCGGCGCTTCCGGCATGGCTTTCGGACCTGATGGACCGAAAAGAAAGTTTCACAGTTCTTCACAACGACCTGAAAATCGTGGAAGAATACATTCGCCGTCATTCCCGGGCATAAGATTATATCTTGTTCAGGAATTTAAAAACGGGAACCCGAATGGGACTATGGGAGCATTTTGCATATGGGTGTTGAAGTAACGCGTCTTTCCAATGGCCTGACCATTGTAACGGATAACATGCCGCATGTGGAAAGCGTTGCGTTGGGTATCTGGGTAAAAGCAGGCGCGCGAAACGAAGCGCCCGACCGTCACGGGATCGCTCATCTGCTTGAACATATGGCCTTCAAGGGCACAGAGAAGCGTTCCGCCTGGCAGATTGCCTCTGACATCGAAAATGTTGGCGGCGAAATCAATGCTGCAACGAGCGTCGAAACCACCTCCTATTATGCTCGCGTGCTGCGCAACGACATGCCGCTGGCCATCGATATTCTTGCTGACATCCTGACCGCCTCCAAGTTCGACGAAGCCGAACTTGAGCGCGAAAAGCAGGTCATCATGCAGGAGATCGGTGCAGCCCACGATACGCCTGATGATATCGTTTTCGACCGCTTCACCGAAACAGCCTATCGTCACCAGCCGATCGGGCGCGCCATTCTGGGTGAACCGGATACCGTGATGTCGTTTACGTCCGATGATCTTCGTCAGTATGTGGACGAACAGTACAGCGCTGACCGTATGGTTGTGACAGCTGCTGGTGGCGTTGACCACGATGATTTTGTGAAGGAAGTTGAAAAGCGTTTGGGCGGTTTCCGTGCCCATAACACCGCACCAACCCTTGACCTTGCGACATATGTTGGCGGCGATTTCCGCGAAGATCGCGATTTGATGGATGCGCAGGTTTTGATCGGCTTTGAAGGTCGCGCCTATCATGTGCGCGATTTTTACGCTTCGCAGCTTCTGTCAATGATCCTCGGCGGTGGCATGTCCTCCCGCCTGTTTCAGGAAGTGCGCGAAAAGCGTGGCCTCTGCTATTCGGTCTATGCATTTCATTGGGGCTTTTCCGACACAGGCCTTTTCGGCATTCATGCAGCCACAGGCAAGGATGAACTCGTAGAGCTTCTCCCCGTCATCATTGATGAGTTGCATAAAGCCGCAGATTCCATAGGCATCGAAGAAGTTAATCGTGCCCGTGCGCAATATAGCGCGAGCCTGTTGATGTCGCAGGAAAGTGCAGCAAGCCGCGCGGGACAGATCGCACGCCAGTTTCTGCTCTATGGCCGTCCGGTGCCAAACAATGAGCTGATGGACCGCCTGTCGCTCATTACGCCTGAACGCCTGAGCGATCTTGCTGGCCGTATGTTCCTTGATAGCAAGCCAACAATCGCAGGTGTCGGTCCCGTTGGACGTCTGATGAGCTTTGAAGGGCTTACGGATGCTCTTTCGACCAGCGCGCATACGAGGAAGATTGCTGTTTAACGGATCGGAGAATAGGCTGTAATTTCATAGAGAGTTTATGCAACAGTGGTGCACATTCTAAAAACAGCTTATTCTCTTCATCAACAACACGAGAACCAGCATGATCGGCCTGCCATTCCGGCGCAGCAATCCGACACTTCTTCGCGGGCAGCGTGTTTATTTGCGCGAGCCGCTGCTCAGTGATTTCGCAACATGGGCCAGTGTACGCGAACAAAGCCGTGGCTTTCTCACGCCATGGGAGCCGACCTGGGCTGACGACGATCTGACCAAAAGCGCATTTCGTCATCGTTTACGCCGCGTTCGGGAAGAAATGTCCGATGGCACCGGCTATCCCTTCTTTATTTTTGACAGCAAAGACAATCGGCTTCTCGGGGGGATAACGCTGGGCAACATAAGGCGTGGAGTCGGCCAGAACGGTATGGTTGGCTATTGGAGCAGCATATCAGCGGCTGGCAAAGGGTATATGAGCGAAGCCTTATCATTGGTTATCCCCTTTGCATTCAATGAACTGAGGTTGCACCGGATCGAAGCTGCCTGTATTCCCCATAATGTTCGTTCGATACGGCTTCTCGAAAAAGCCGGATTTCAGAGAGAAGGACTGTTGCGCTCTTATCTCAAGATCAATGGCTTCTGGCAGGATCACCTGTTGTTTGCCCTGATAGAAAGCGATCTACGCATGATCAATGGCAAGGTTGAACGCTCGTGAATGGTATAACAAACAGGTTCGTTTCAGCTTTTCTGCGCTGCATAGCGCTGATCATTATCCTGACCTGTTCAGCAATTCCTTCTCTTGCCGTCGAACCAATAAAAATCTCCAGAGACGACACCGCTCTTGATCTCTCGCGCGCTGTAGAGCTGCTGCGCAATCAGGGCGAGAGCGTGCAGGTTTCCACAGCACCGGGAGCCGATGGCATTGTACGCCGTATTGAGGTGCAGGCAGCGCCCAATTCCAATGCGTCTGGTGACTGGGCCGCATTTTCCATTGCAAATCCGACTGATGAACAGATTGACCGTCTGCTCGTTGCGCCACACTTCCGTCTTGTGGGGTCAAACATAATCTGGCCTGATCTTGGCTCGGCGCGTATCTCGTCGATAACCCCCAGTGAGGGCTTTACGCTCGACAGGCAGCCAAGCGAAGATGCCGATGTCTTCCGTATCACACTTAACCCGAAGACAGTTATCACCTTCGTCGCGCAGCTTTCCTCGCACAATCTTCCACAGCTCTATCTGTGGGAACCGGAAGCTTACAAGGATGCGGTCAACTCCTACACGCTTTATCGCGGTATTCTGCTCGGCATTTCGGGCCTTCTCGCACTGTTCCTGACCATTCTTTTTGTCGTCAAAGGCACCTCGCTTTTCCCGGCAACCGCGGCACTTGCATGGGCCGTTCTCGCCTATATTTGCGTTGATTTCGGCTTCTGGAACAAGCTGATGGAAATAACGCCGGGAAACGAACAGGTCTGGCGAGCGGGCACGGAAGTCGCCCTTGCCGCATCACTGGTGATTTTCCTGTTCACCTATCTCAATCTCAATCGCTGGCACGACCATTTTAGCTATGGCGCAGTCACATGGGTGTTAGGCCTTCTGGCTCTCGCAGGTGTTGCTGTCTTTGATCCACCTGTTGCTTCCGGCATTGCGCGCATATCGCTGGCGCTAACAGTCATATCGGGCATCTTCATCATCGGTTATCTGGCGATCAAAGGCTATGATCGAGCGGTGATGCTCATACCGGCGTGGTTGCTCACGCTGATCTGGTTGCTGGGCGCCTGGATGACGGTTTCCGGCCAACTTGACAACGACATCATTCAGCCAGCACTTGGCGGCGGCTTGGTGCTGATTGTTCTGCTCATTGGCTTTACCGTTATGCAACATGCCTTTTCGGGCGGTGTGCTCCAGCAAGGCTTGCTTTCCGACATGGAACGTCAGGCGCTTGCGGTGATTGGTGCGGGCGACATTGTATGGGACTGGGACGTTCCGCGCGACCGCGTTGTCACCACACCCGATATTGCAAACTATCTCGGCAACACAGCGAGTTCCCTGCAAGGCCCGGTTCGCAACTGGTTGCCAGCAATGCATGGCGATGATCGTGATCGATTCCGCTCGACACTTGATGCCATTCTGGAAAACCGCCGTGGTCGCATTGGGCAAATTTTCCGCCTGCGCGCCAATGACGGTCATTATCACTGGTATGCACTGCGCGCGCGCCCTGTCATGGGGTCCAATGGTGAAATCGTGCGCTGTGTTGGCACGCTGGTAAACGTGACCGAACAGAAAAAAGCCGAAGAACGTCTTCTGCATGATGCAGTTCATGACAATCTTACTGGCTTGCCCAATCGTGAGCTGTTCCTTGATCGCCTGAGCAACATTATGAACATGGCGCGCGGCGAAAGCACACTGCATCCGACCGTATTCATCATCGACATTGACCGTTTCAAACAGGTCAATGACAGTTTGGGCATGTCGGCAGGCGATACGATCCTGCTTACGATCTCGCGCCGTCTGTCGCGTTTGATGAAGCCGCAGGATACGCTTTCCCGCCTGTCTTCCGACCAGTTCGGTCTGCTGTTGGCATCTGAAAACGACCCCGGTCGCATTGCCGCCTTTGCTGAAGCCTTGCGACAAGCCGTTCGCGCGCCGATTGCCTATGCCAAGCGTGAAATCGTGCTGACGGCTTCAATCGGTCTGATAACATGGACAAAGACAGCGGCTTCAGCGGAAGATTTTGTGAAGGACGCCGAGCTTGCCATGCATCAGGCGAAGCGCTTCGGCGGCGACCGCATCGAGCCCTTCCGCCCTGCTTTCCGCGCGATCGGCAGCGACAAATTACAGCTTGAATCCGATCTGCGTCGTGCACTCGAACGCGATGAAATTAGTCTCGTCTATCAGCCGATTGTGCGTTTGGATGAAGGAACAATTGCTGGCTTTGAAGCACTGATGCGTTGGGAGCATCCGCGCCGCGGCAGCATTTCTCCGTCAGAATTCATTCCGATTGCAGAAAGCTCCGGCCTGATCGTGCAGCTTGGTCTGTTCGCCATTCAGCGCGCGGCCGAAGATCTCTACGCATGGCAGGAGCAATTCCCGAAGCTCAATCTATTTGTTTCAGTCAACCTCTCAAGCACGCAGTTGATTAGGCAGGATCTTATCAATGATGTGCGTTCGGTTCTCTCGCGGATTCATCTGAAACCCGGCACGTTGAAGCTGGAGCTCACAGAATCTGTATTGATGGAAAACCCGGAACAATCGGCGCATGTGCTCGCACGCTTGAAAACAATGGGTGTCGGTCTATCGCTTGATGATTTTGGCACCGGCTATTCGTCATTGGCATATCTGACACGCTTCCCGTTCGATATCATCAAAATCGACCGCTCTTTCGTTAAGGGTGATCAGCCGCAGAAAACAACGCTTTTGCGCTCCATCGTCAGCATGGCACATGATCTTGGTCTGGCTGTTGTCACAGAAGGGGTTGATAACGAAAACGACGCGCTGCAACTGCGTCAGATGGGTTGCGAATATGTGCAGAGCTTTATGTTCGGTGAACCGGCAAGCCGCGAAGATGCCACGCGCATCGTGCGTGAGCAGCAGGATGCAGCGGCAGCTTAGTCAGGCATGGCCGGCTTCGGAAACGAGCCGGGTCATGTCGATGCCCATCCACGCCATCAATCGATCGTATTTTCCGGTAATATCGCTATCAAAAAGCATATCAATCGGCGCTGAACACGCCAGCCAGCCGTTTTCTGCAAACTCCATATCAAGCTGTCCCGGTGCCCAACCCGAATAGCCGAGCGTCAGCAAAGCTCGCGATGGTCCACTGCCGCCATAAATCGCACGCAAAATATCAACCGTTGCGGTCAGGCATATGTCTTCAGTGACAGGCATGGTCGAGTCGACCATATAGTCATCACTATGCAGAACGAACCCACGTGTGCGGTCAACAGGGCCACCATTGCGCACAAGCATACTCTGCGCATGCTTCGGCAGCATAATGAGGTCTTCGTCGTCAGCAATTCCGATCTGACGAAGTATGTCTGGAAACCCAACCGGCTGAAGCTGATTGATAATGAAGCCCATGGCGCCGTCTTCGGAATGAGCGCAAATATAAATAACCGCGCGAGCGAAACGCTCGTCACTCATTCCGGGCATGGCAAGCAGGAATTGCCCGTTTAAGAAACCCTGCTCCTGGTTTGGCTTCCTGAGAATGGTCATAAAGACCAAGGTAGCAAGACTGTGCCAAATGACAATGAAAATCGCGCAAAGTTTCTAGCCGTGATAAACATCACTTGATTTTTGATCAAACAGTGAAAAACATTGTCCGCAAGAAATGCAATTATGAGTTGAAAAGAATAGTATTTATGCTGATTTATATAATACTGGCTCCAGCCGCCATTTTCCTAATTTACTCTATCTATGTGCAGACAAAGCTGTCTCCGCTCATTGATTTCATCAGACAAAGTCCATCAATGACAAAAACGATCGGCGATGTATCTGATCTCTATTATATTTTCACCATGCCGCGCGGCAATTATCGTTTTGCACTTTATCTGTGGCACAACCAAACACCGCCTGAAGAAATCAGCAATCATTTCCCGGATTACGCGCGGTTGCGCGTCATTTCCAATATTGCCCTCCTGATGCATATTGCTTTGGGTGCTGCGATTTTTTTTATTGTTGTTTTCAATCTGTTGCTGAAAGCCTGAGCGATAAGATGCCAGCAAAAACACGGCCTTGATTGAAACATGATTTTCGATCAATCTCGCTGAATGCGATCAGTTAAATTTCTTGCCCTGCCGGTTCTGTTAAGCACCGTTATCAATGCACAGGCTGCGACGTCCCAATGGACCGAAACGCCCGGCGGTAAGGTGCGTGTTATTCTTGAAGACACCAAATCTGGCGAGAAACAGCGCGGCGCATTGCAGATCACTCTCAATCCCGGCTGGAAAACCTATTGGCGCAACCCGGGCGATGCGGGCGTACCACCTCAAATCACCATTGAAGGCGATGCGTCCGCGCATATTGATTACCCCGCGCCCGTCTATTTTGGCGCAAGCGATGAGGGCGGCATTGGATACAAGCAATCTGTATCCCTGCCGCTGACATTCACATCAAAGCCCGGTGACGACCGTCTGAAAGGCAATGTTTTTCTTGGCGTTTGCGATAAAATCTGCATCCCGGTTCAGGCTCAGTTCGACTTTCCATTAAGTGAAGCGACAGATCAATCGCCGCAAGCCATTGCGACGCGCACCATTATTGAAACAGCCTTTGATCGCCTTCCCGCACCAGCCTCTCCAGATTTCGGTGTGACAAGCGTAAAGCGAATAGACAACAAAGCTGTTTTCGAGCTTGCACTCCCTGATCAGACAACTCCTGCTGAATTTTTTATTGGAAGCGAACAGCTTAATCTTTCCGTGCCTAAACCTGAAGGGCAGTCGCAGTTCTCGGCGATGCTTCACGGTGAGGCCAAAAAAGGTGCAGAGATTGATTATACGCTTGTGCAGAATGGCAAAGCTGTTTCCGGACAGATTCAGCTTGATTAGACCACGATCAGTAAATTGAATTTGTGAAAACCCTTATTATCGGCTTAAGTGTCGCTGCCATGCTTAGAGCAAAGGCGATGAAGTTCAGCCATATATAGAGGTGAGCCATGACGGCGGAGCTCACCTTCAGGAGAAAACAATGACGATCAAAGTTGGTGACAAGCTCCCTGCAGCAACCTTCAAGGTAAAGACTGCGGATGGCGTTAAAGAAGTAACGACTGACGAAGTCTTCGCAGGAAAAAAGGTTGTTCTTTTCGCGGTTCCCGGCGCTTTCACACCGACCTGCAACCTTAACCATCTGCCAGGTTATCTGGACAACCGCGACACCATTCTGTCAAAGGGAGTGGATGAGATCGTGGTTGTTTCAGTCAACGATCCGTTCGTTATGGGGGCATGGGCGCAGAGCACGGGTGGCGAAGGCAAGATCACGTTCCTCGCCGACGGCTCGGCCATCTTTACCAAAGAAATCGGTCTCGAGTTGGATGCGACTGCGGGCGGCCTCGGCATTCGTTCGAAGCGCTACTCTGCAATTGTTGAAGACGGCGTTGTTAAAACCCTCAATATTGAAGAACAAGCAGGACAGGCTGTGACATCGGGTGCTGCAACACTGCTTGAACAGCTTTAAACTGAATTACAACGCGCCCTGCTTTTTCGGTGGGGCGCGCATTTCACGGGTCAACCATTTTTCAAGCGCAAGCGAATCGGGCTGCCCTGCCCTGTGTGGAGCAATCCACAACAGCATGCGACGTGGTCCCGGGCAGAAGCCGAAAGGCGCAACAAGCCGACCCGATGCAATGTGCTCAGCAACAAGCATATGCGGGACGACCGCGACGCCCAATCCACAAAGCACTGCCTAAATCAGCAAATAGAAATGGTGAAATGTCGATTTCGGCTCCGGAGCCGGAAAGTCTGCATGGGCTGCTTTTTGCCAGTCCGCAAAAGCTTCCAGCCTTGTATGCGTCGCCAACACCGATGCCTGTGCGAGATCAGCTGGTTCAATAAGCGGCCATTGCGCAAGATATGAGGGCGCGCAAACAAGACCAATCTCCTCCCGTCCCATATCACGAATAACGGCATCTGCGGGTGGCTCGATCACACTCGAACGGATCGCAATGCCGATCTTGTCACGCATAAAATCAATCCGGTCGTAATTCATGTTAAATTGCAACTCGATATTCGGATGACTGTCGTGAAAGCGACCAATGCGCGGAATGATCCACTCCATCATGATGGACGAGGAGCAGGAAAGTGTCAGCGGGCCCGGTTTCACGCGCTCAATGCTGCCCTCAATAATTGAAAATGCGCTGGCCAAACCTTCCGCAAGCCGTGCACCTTCCGGTGTCGGATCGCTCAATCGCGCGTTGCGTGTAAGCAGCAAGACACCAAGTGAGTCCTCCAAAGACCTGATCTGACGACTAACCGCTCCATGCGTTACACATAGTTCCTCGGCAGCTCTCGTCATTGAACGATGGCGCGCGACGGCTTCAAAAGCCTTGAGCGCGTTCAAAGATGGAAGTGGCCGCATGAGAACCCCCTGTTAGTACCTGAGCATACCTGTGAGATTATATCACAATTTGTCGACATTAAATCGCTTGCGGCGGCATGTCGCAATCTTTAGCTATCTGCCTATTTAAAAGCGCAGTTGCCAACGGAATCAGCAATATCTTTTGATATTCACGCCTTCAAGCTCCTTCGCTTCGATTAATATGCTAGCAGGGAGGAACTGCAATGCAGCAAAAATCTCACGAAATGACGCCCGCTGAAAAGTCGGCCATATCGAAAATTTCGATCCGGCTGGTCCCTTTCATCGCGCTGATGTTCTTCATCAACTTCCTGGATCGTACCGCAATTTCCTTTGCGGGTCCGAACGGAATGACAACCGACCTCGCGCTGACCGCCGCGCAGTTCGGTTTTGCAGCCGGTATTTTCTTTGTCGGCTACATCATTCTTGAAGTGCCGAGCAATCTTGCGTTGCATAAGTTTGGTGCACGCAAATGGCTTGCCCGCATTATGGTGACATGGGGTATCGTTGCCCTGCTGTTCACATGGGTTTCGAGCGCAACTGAGCTTTACATTCTGCGCTTCCTGCTGGGTATTGCTGAAGCTGGCTTCTTCCCGGGTGCGATCCTGTTTCTGTCGATGTGGGTGCCGTCACGCCATCGCAACAAGATTCTGGCACTGTTTTACCTGGCGCAGCCTTTGACAATCGTCATTGGTGCACCAATCGCCGCAACGCTGATCGACATGCACGGCGCATTCGGCCTTGAAGGCTGGCGCATCATGTTCTTCGGTGTCGCAGTTCCGGCGATCCTGGTTGGCATCATCACCTTCTTCTATCTACCAGATACGCCAAATGACGCAAAATGGTTGAACAAGGAAGAACGCGACTGGCTCAATGGTGCACTCGCACAGGAAGAAAAAGTCAAGGAAAGTGCGCATGGACGCATGACCGGTCTGGCTCTCTTCGACAAGCGCGTATGGCTTCTGTCGATTGTGTATTTCGGGCTGGTCTATGGTCTTTATGCGCTCGCTTTCTTCTTGCCATCGATCATCAATGGGTTCGAACAGGAATTCAACACGAAGTTTAATGTGTATGATAAGGGGCTGATCACAGCCATTCCGTATCTTCCTGCGGCTATTGCATTGTATTTCTGGAGCCGCGACGCTGCAAAGCGCGGCGTGCGCCCATGGCATATTGGCATTCCGGCACTCGTTGGCGCGTTCGCCATTCCTGCGGCACTTTTCATGCCGTCGCCTGCCACGACGATCCTCATGATCACGATCACAGCTTGTGCCATTTTCTCGGCCCTGCCGAACTTCTGGGCTATTCCGTCGCGATTTCTAAGCGGCCCGGCAGCGGCAGCGGGCATCGCACTCATCAACACGATCGGCAATATTGCGGGCTTTGCAGCCCCCTATATTACCGGCCTCGTAAAAGATGCTACCGGCCTTTACGAAATGCCGATGTTCATCGTTGGCGGTGTCTTGCTTGTTTCTTCCGTGCTGGCATTCTCGCTTGCCGGAAGACTGAAAGATCCTTCAGAAATAGTCTTGAAGAAATAAGCTCATCAAAAAAGCCGCGCTGAATTTCAGCGCGGCTTTTTCAGATACAAAAATCTAAAGGTCGTTACTTAACCTGAAGTGACTTGTGCCCGTTATACTTAAATGGCTCCATACCGGCACGGGCAAGCTCGTCCGCTCGCTCATTTTCCGGGTGCCCTGCATGGCCTTTGACCCAGTGCCACGTCACTTTGTGCGGCTTGCGGGCCTCATCAAGCGCCTGCCACAGCTCGGCATTCTTCACAGGCTTCTTCGCGGCTGTCTTCCAGCCATTGCGCTTCCAACCCTCAATCCAACCAGAAATACCATCACGCACATAAACACTGTCGGTATAAAGATCGACTTCGCATGGCTCTTTCAGCACGGATAAAGCCGAAATTGCCGCTATCAATTCCATGCGATTGTTGGTGGTGTCGGCTTCACCGCCCTTCAATTCTTTCACATGGCCATTCCAGCGCACGATCGCACCCCAACCACCGGGGCCGGGATTGCCAGAACACGCGCCATCGGTGAAAGCCTCGATATGCTTCACGCGTCAGCTCCGCTCAATTCAAGACCATATTCACTTGCCGATGTCACCTGACGATGAAAGCGCATACGACGCACATATTCCATCGGGTCTTTCTTCATGACAAAGCTGCCTTCCGGCACATTAATCCAGTCATAAAGACGGGTCAGCATGAAGCGAACCGCCGCCCCGCGCGCCAAAACAGGCAGCGCTTCGATTTCCGCAACCGAAAGCGGACGCACTGAATTGTAGCCACGCAGAAGGGCCGCCCCCTTGGTGAGATTATAGGAGAAATCTTTCTCAAAGCACCATGCATTGAGGCACACTGCCACGTCATAGGCAAGAATATCTGTGCAAGCGAAGTAGAAATCAATGAAACCCGACAGGCGGTCGCCAAGGAAAAACACGTTATCCTGAAACAGATCGGCGTGGATCACGCCCTCTGGCAATCCTGACGGCCAGTTCTTTTCGAGATAAGTGAGATCGGCTTCTGCTTCGGCAACCAGACCCGGCTCAACGCTGTCTGCACGTTCCTTTGATAGGTTCCACAGCGGACGCCAATCGGGCAGCGTCAGACCATTGCGGCGGCGCATATCAAAATCTTCGCCTGCGAGGTGCATTTCGGCGAGGCCACGGCCAACTTCTTCGCAATGTGCTACCGTTGGCTTGCGCATCCACATACCTTCGAGGAAGGTCACGATTGCCGCCGGACGCCCCGCAAGCTCGCCGATCATCGCGCCATCACGGCGCACAACAGGCTGCGGGCCTTCCAGACCGCGCTTAGCCAGATGCTGCATCAGATTAAGGAAAAACGGCAGATCATCCCGGTTCACACGCTTCTCATAAAGCGTGAGAATAAAAGACCCTGTCGTTGTGTGCAGGAGATAATTGGTGTTCTCGACACCTTCAGCAATACCTTTATAAGAAGTCAGAGCACCGATGTCATATTGCTCAAGAAAAGCACCCAGCTCGATTTCGTTAATGTCTGTATAGACGGCCATGCCGCTTATTTCCCCATATTCACCACGCGCATCTCATCCCAAAGCAGCCACACACTCTTTGGGATGCGCTTGTTTCTATCGCGCATCTTATCCGAAAACCGCTACACACTTTTCGGGATGCGCTTGTTTCTATCGCGCACCTTATCCGAGAACCGTTACACACTTTTCGGGATGCGCTCTAATTTAGGTATTCCGACAACCCTGTTTTCGCCGTTAACGAATGCCATATCCTGCACCGTCAGCTCAACATCGCGAATTTCGCGATTCACCAGAAAGTTTTCTGTTTCAACGGTCGTCTCAGCCAGTTCGATCCTCACATCGAAACGAGCTTTAAAGGCATCCATGATTTCATCAACGATAATTTCAGGTGCAGAAGCACCAGCCGAAAGGCCGACGACCGAAATATCGCCCACCTTGTCCCATTCAATATCAGACGCACGCTGGACCAGCATCGACGTTCCGGCCCCCGCCTTTTCCGCAACTTCAACAAGACGTTTGGAGTTAGAGGAGTTTGGGGCGCCAACGATCAGAAACAGGTCGCAGCCGGGTGCCGCGTGGCGCACGGCTTCCTGCCGGTTTGTGGTGGCATAGCAAATCGATTCTGCGGCTGGTGCTGTCAGACTTGGGAAACGCTGCTGCAATTCTTCAATGATGCCCGCCGTATCATCCACTGAAAGCGTGGTCTGGGTCACAAAGCCGAGATTATCCGGGTCAGAAAACTCAATAGTCCGCGCGTCTTCGACCGTCTCAATCAGCGTAACCGTCCCTTCAGGCAATTGCCCCATCGTACCGATCACTTCAGGGTGCCCGGAATGACCGATTAAAATCACGTGACGGCCAAGACGCTGATGGCGCATGGCTTGTTTATGCACTTTTGAAACCAGCGGACATGTTGCATCAAGATAAAAAAGATTCTTGGACTCTGCATCCGCCGGCACGGATTTCGGGACACCATGTGCCGAAAATACAACCGGCTGGTCACGATGTTCCGCCGGGATCTCATCAAGTTCTTCTACAAAAATCGCGCCGCGTGACTGCAAACCCTCAACGACATAACGATTATGCACGATTTCATGGCGCACATAGACCGGCGCCCCGTATTTCTTCAGTGCCAGCACGACGATCTGAATAGCCCGGTCAACACCAGCGCAAAAACCACGCGGGCCGCAAAGGCGGATTTCCAGAGGGGGGCGGTTATCGATCATATAGCGTGCTCGCTGGGTTCGGCGTGAGGCGCAAATTATATAAAGCCGGAAGTGGGCTTCAAAGCGGCCTGTGTCAAGTCTTTGTAGCCTTTCGATACCGCCAGAACCACGCCACGACAACCCCTAACAGGGCCAAAGCAAGACCATACCACGTCACAGCATATTGAAGATGATTATTTGGAAAATCGATAATGGTTATCCCGCCAATCGGCAAACCGCCAAAATTTGGCGTATTATCAGCGTCGATAAAGAAAGGCACCGCATCGTCTAACGACGGAATATCAGCACTTTCGGCCATTGCAGACCAGTCTTTCCAATAGAAAATATTTTTAACCGTATCATTATCCGGCAAGAAGTAACCCGGCTTGTTTGTGAGCGGATCGCGCGCCAGCCCGGTGATTGTGACAGGCCCGTCGAGCTGGCCATCAAGACGCGTTTGCGGGTCTTTTTTCTCATAAGGCACAAAGCCGCGATTGATCAGCACGAAGCGCCCGTCTTCAAGCATCAACGGCGTATAGACGTTGAAGCCCGACTGCCCGTCGTGGGTCGCCAGAAAATGCCGCTCCCCCTGGTGCATGAATGTGCCTGAAACGGTTACAGGGCGATACTCGACCGTTCCTTGTTCGCGGTAAATTTTCTCAATTTCAGCCAAAGGCAACGGAGCTTCATGCAAACGCTGTTGTGTCGACGCCAGCAACGCCTCTTTCCAGTGAAGCCGCTCAACTTGCCATGTTCCGAGCGAAATCAGGATTGCGAATGCGATCAGAGACGCGATCAGCACACCCCATGGAAACCGTTGCGGCTTATGCGCCTTGTTCATTGGCCATCATCCAGACGGCCCTGTGCCGCCTTGTTGCGATATTGCAGATTGATCAGAACACCTTTCATGCTACGCATGGCAACAAGGCTCAAGATAATCGCCAGCGGCACCCATAACAGAAAATGCACCCAAAGCGGTGGCCCATAATTGACCTCCAGCCAAAGAGCCGCGCCGACAACAATAAAGCCAATGAGCAGGATCACGAATGCTGCGGGACCATCCCCGGAATCGGCAAATGTATAGTCAAGCCCACAGGCGCTGCAACGCGGCGCAACGGTGAGAAATCCCTTAAACAGTTTCCCCTCGCCACAGCGCGGGCAATGCCCTGTCACTCCGCTCTTAACCGGGTCCACAGGCGGATAAAGATGATGGTCTGACATAAAATCCTCCTGACAAAAGAATGAGGGGCGGCCAAGTTTCCAAGGCCACCCCTCATTTCGTCCCATTTGCTGATCAGCCGCCGTGCAATGGTGCGCCCCAGCTGCCCCAGACGTAGATAGCGCAGAAAAGGAACAGCCACACCACGTCCACAAAGTGCCAGTACCATGCAGCCGCTTCAAAACCAAAATGACGTTCCGGCGTGAAATCGCCTTTCATCGCTCTGAACAAAATCACCAGTAGGAAGATCGTGCCGACGATGACGTGGAAACCATGAAAACCGGTCGCCATGAAGAAGGTTGAACCATAAATCGAATCTTTGAACTCGAAAGGCGCATGGGCATATTCAAAGAACTGCACGAAGGAGAACAGGATACCGAGCGCAACCGTCAGGACCAGGCCAATGATCGTGCCCGTACGGTCTTTATGCAGCAGCGCATGATGCGCCCATGTTAACGTTGTGCCGGACAAAAGCAGGATGACCGTATTGTAAAGCGGCAGGTGCAGCGGGTCGAGCACTTCCATGCCCTTCGGAGGCCACTGACCGCCGGTGAACTCAGCGCGAAGAACCTGATGCACTTCATTCGGAAACAGGCTGACATCAAAGAATGCCCAGAACCATGCTGCAAAGAACATGACTTCGGAAGCAATGAACATGATCATGCCGTAGCGAAGATGCAGCGCGACCACGCGGGTATGATGACCTTCGCGGCCTTCGCGTATTGCGTCTGCCCACCATGCATACATGCAGTAAAGCACAATCGCCAGACCAATGAAGAAGAGCCACGGTGTCGCCAGATTAATGCCGAAGAAAGGCAAATCACCCGCATTGATGTATCGCATCCATGCAATGCCACCAATGGCCAACACAAATGCGCCCACCGAGCTCAGAAACGGCCAGGGACTGGGTGCAAGAATGTGATAATCGTGATTCTTCTCGTGAACGTTGGCCATGTCTCTCCCCATGCGACCCGTGAGGGCCCTCTCTCATGCATTCCAGCCTGTCCGCCAATGGCAGGATCAGACCGTTCCCTTCTTCACACAACATAGAGCCGTGCTGCTTGTTTGTCTTTGCGGCATTATGTGCCGCAAGCATTCTGTTTTGTCAGCTTCCGCTATTGCCAACCGGAGCCAGTTTTGCATTCGCAACAGGCTTCGGCTTATCAATCGGGAAGAACGTATAGGACAGCGTAATTGTCTTCACGTCCTTCAAATCTGGATCGTTGACGATTTCAGGATCAACGAAGAACACAACCGGCATTTCCATGCTTTCACCCGGTTGCAGCGTCGTATCGGTAAAGCAGAAACACTCAACCTTGTTGAAATAGGCTCCCGCCCTGCCCGGCGCGACATTGAAACTTGCGCGTCCATATGTCGGTTCATCGAACAGATTACGCGCATCATATTTGACCATTGTGGTTTCACCGATGCGAACGGTCACTTCACGTTGCGCTGGCTTGAAATCCCAAGGCAGAGCATTCGACGTATTGGCATCGAAACGCACTTTGACCGTCCGGTCGAGGATCGTATCCGAATATTGCTCGACACGCTGCGTTGTACCGCCATAGCCAGTAACCTGACAGAAAATGCGGTAGAGGGGAACGGAAGCGTAGGCCGCACCAATCATGCAGACGAAAAAAGAAACGCAGGCAATAGCGACCGTTCGGTTCGAGCGGTTCAGCTTCTTCTGCTTTTCGTCACTCTCATGCTGTTGAACCATTTTCTCCTCCCGAAAACGAATAACAGTCGATCAGTTCAAGCCGATTAAATCGTCCGAGCGAATATATTGGCACCAAGCTTGGCAACGGTACCAATATAAACAAGCACCACAAACAACAGCAGGGCAATCGCCAGACCAATCGAGCGATTGCGCTGCGCTTTTTTCTGCGAAGGCGTCGGAACAATCAGTTCCAGTTTTTCTGTAGGCAGGTTCTGCCCAGTCTTTTCTGCCACGACGCTCTCCATTCCATCTCCTCAGAGGATACCAAAGCCATTCAGCAACTTTATCGCCAGAGCTTCAAACAGCAGTACAGCGAAAATCGCCGAGAGATAAATCAGCGAGAAGCGGAACAGCTTGCGCGCCGCAAGAAGCATCTGTGACTGGCCTTCTGCCATCCACATGCGCCACGCGTAATAAACAAAAGCCAGACCAAGCAGTGACGAAATCACACCATAGGTGATGCCAGCAAAGCCCATCAGGTAAGGCAGTACACCAACGGGCGCCATAATAACCGCGTAGAACATTGCCTGGCGGCGTGTGGACAATTCGCCCTTAACATTTGGCATCATCGGAATTCGCGCAGCTTCGTAGTCCGTGCTGGAGAAGAGCGACAGCGCCCAGAAATGTGGTGGCGTCCAAAGGAAAATAATCATGAACAGGACGACACTGTCCCATGTGATCTCACCGGTTGCTGCTGCCCACCCGATCATGGGCGGGAAAGCTCCGGCAGCGCCACCAATCACAATGTTTTGCGGTGTCGAGCGCTTGAGCCACATCGTATAGACAACGGCGTAGAAGAAAATGGTGAATGCCAGCAAAGCGGCGGACAGCCAGTTGACCATCAGACCGAGTGTCAGCACCGAAAACACCGAGAGCGTGAGTCCAAATGCCAGAACCTGATTGGGCGCAATCACACCTGCGGGTATTGGGCGCTTTTTGGTGCGCTTCATGACCGCGTCAATATCGGCGTCATACCACATGTTAAGCGCACCTGATGCGCCAGCACCAACTGCAATACACAGGATGCTGATCGCAGCCAGAACCGGATTCATATGACCGGGTGCAAGCACCAGACCGACAAGGCCTGTAAACACCACAAGCGACATGACCCGCGGTTTCAGCAGGACGATATAATCCCGTGCAGTCGCCTCTGAAAGAGCGAATGCATCCTCGGAAACTGCGTTTTTTTCCACCAGAGACATTAACTTCAACAACCTCAAACTCACCGGGCCAATGCTGCGCCCGGCCCTGAGCACAGATCAGCAATCCAAAACGACTATACCTCCCGGAGATGCATTCTTCCTATCGAAAGCGTCGTTCTTGAACGTCAGCCGATGACAGACGGAAATGAATGCCGCCTGCACATAACACAGTTTTGGCTGAGGGCGAACCCCTTTCAGGTTCTCGCCCTCAGCACGTTTACTTTATACGCGGAAGCTGTTCCCACTGGTGATAAGGCGGCGGCGATGAAAGCTGCCATTCCAGTGTTGTCGCACCCGGACCCCATGGGTTTGCGCCTGCTTCGCGCTTCTTCGCAAATGCCTCGAAGACATTGTAAAGGAAGATCAGCACAGCAAAGCCTGAAATGTAGGAGCCGTAAGACGACACCATGTTCCAGCCTGCATAGGCATCCGGGTAGTCGATATAACGACGTGGCATACCAGCAAGACCGAGGAAGTGCTGCGGGAAGAAGACGAGATTGACGCCGATGAAGGTGACCCAGAAATGGAGCTTCGCAGTGAACTCGTCATACATATAGCCGCTCATCTTCGGGAACCAGTAATACCAGCCTGCGAAGATTGCGAACACAGCCCCCAGTGAAAGCACGTAATGGAAGTGCGCCACCACGTAATATGTGTCGTGCAGGGCGCGGTCGAGACCGGCATTGGCGAGCTGAACACCCGTGACACCACCAACGGTGAACAGGAAGATGAAGCCAATCGCCCAGAGCATCGGTGCACGGAAGGTGATAGAGCCACCCCACATGGTCGCAATCCAGGAGAATATCTTGATGCCTGTCGGCACCGCGATAACCATCGTCGCGAATACGAAATAGCGCTGTGTATCAAGCGACAGCCCTACCGTGTACATATGGTGAGCCCAGACCACAAAGCCGACCACGCCAATTGCGACCATCGCATAGGCCATGCCGAGATAGCCAAAGACCGGCTTGCGCGAGAAGGTCGAGATGATGTGGCTGACGATACCAAATCCGGGCAGGATCAGAATGTAAACTTCCGGGTGACCAAAGAACCAGAACAGATGCTGGTAGAGGATTGGATCACCGCCGCCTTCCGGTGCAAAGAATGATGTGCCGAAATTGCGGTCTGTGAGCAGCATCGTAATGCCACCGGCCAAAACAGGAAGCGAGAGAAGCAACAGGAATGCAGTTACCAGCACCGACCAGGCGAACAAAGGCATCTTATGCAGCGTCATGCCCGGAGCGCGCATGTTGAGGATCGTGGTGATGAAGTTAATCGCACCAAGGATCGACGACACACCTGCGATATGTAGCGCAAGAATTGCAAAGTCGATCGCCGGCCCCGGCTGACCACTGGTTGAGAGCGGCGGATATAAAGTCCAGCCGCCGCCAACACCCCACGTACCGGGTGAAGCAGGCATGAACAGTGAAATCAACAGCAGCAACAATGCCGGTGGCAGCAGCCAGAACGAGATATTGTTCATGCGTGGGAACGCCATATCCGGTGCGCCGATCATCAGCGGAATCATCCAGTTGGCATAGCCGCCGATAAGCGCTGGCATGACCATGAAGAAGATCATGATCAGCGCGTGCATCGAGGTGAACACATTGAACATATGCTTTCCGGCATCAAGTGCCGCATCACCTTCAACGCCATAAACCATCGCCGCCAGACCATGGAAAATCTGGATGCCCGGTTCCTGCAATTCAGCGCGCATCGCGATCGACAATGCGCCGCCGATAATGCCTGCCGTGATTGCAAAGATCAGATACAGCGTACCGATATCTTTGTGATTGGTAGAATAAACCCAGCGCACCCAGCCTTTTGGCTTGTGATCGTCATGCGCATTATGGGCTCCATGCTCGTGAGCTGCTGTGCCAGCCATGGAATTCGCTCCCGTCTTTCAACAGTGTTGCGTACAGCGCTTTTAAAAGCTCGCCGCAGCTACCTTGTCATTTGTATTGCTTTCAAGCTCAGACCTGAGCGCCTTGTTTGCATCTTGCAAGTTTGTCGCCGCTGCGCTCAGCCATGTATTGTACTGCTCGTCAGAGACGACACGCACGGCGATCGGCATATAGGCGTGATCCTTACCACAAAGCTCAGAGCACTGGCCGTAATAAAGACCTTCTTTGTCTGCCTTGAACCAGGCCTCATTAATGCGACCCGGAATAGCATCCATCTTCACACCGAAAGCTGGAATCGTCCACGAATGAATGACATCTGCGGCAGTCACAAGCAGCCGAACAGTCGTCCCGACTGGCACCACCACTTCATTATCGACCGCCAGCAAACGAGGATAGACAGCCAGATCTTCCTTGCCCTCGGCTGCACGATCTGCGGCCTTGAGAAGGAGCGAATCAAAGCTGACCGGGTTTTCTGTCTGATACTCATAGCCCCAATACCACTGATAACCCGTTGCTTTAACGGTCAGCGTCGGATCCTGAGGCGAATATTGAGCGGTCAGAAGCTGGAACGACGGAACCGCCAGAAACAGCAGGATAATCACCGGACCAACAGTCCAGATGACTTCAATCGCCGTGTTATGGCTGGTTTTGGATGGCTCGGGATTTGCGCTGGCGCGGAATTTCACCACGCACCAGATCAACAGCGCCAGAACCAACAGTGTGATCGGCACGATGAACCAGAGCGTGTAGCGCTCAAACCAATGAATCTGTTCGGCTATTCCCGTAGCCGCAGCTTGAAATGTCATTTCCCACGGACGTGGCTGATCCGCCAGAGCGGCACCACCGGTCCACAGCAAAGCGGAAGCACCAACGATGGCACCCCTCGTTGTGGCAACAATTTTATCCACCAGAACTCTCTCCCTTTTTGCCCTTTCGAGCTGGACGCCGGACGTACAGACGGCCGTATCCCCCGTCAGCGTTCAAATCACACCTTAACCCACACCGCAAGGAAGGCGAATATGTTCCTGTGCGGCATTTTTGCGCGTGAGTCTGCATCAGAGCTTCGTACCCCAAATTCAGGAACAGTCTGCGAGAAAGCCAACACAAGCCTCCGAAAACTTGGGAAAACCCGGAAAGTCACATAATGAAGCCATGATTTAGAATAAGGTTTCATTTAACGTGCCGCATGATAATGGATGCAACTGCCGTGGAAAGCATCGCAGATGCGATGCTGGCAAAGCCTTTTCGATCATGGTGCGGGAGCGACAATAGCTTTTCACCACGTGTTTGAGAGGATAACGTCCCGGTGATTCGATCTGGAGATTTCATGATTTTCCGCCCATCCAACCGCCGCCCGATCTTTCAGCGCCTTGCAATCCTTGCAACAGGTGCAGCTCTGGCTGTTTTGGCTGCAACTTTGCCATCTTCCGCACAGCAAGCGCCTGCGCAGCTGCCTGCACCAAGTGCACAACAGGAATCCGGGCAGTCACCTTCGACACCACAGCAGAGTGGCACATTGAAGTCGCAGCATGGCCCTTGGGCGATCCTGTGCGATACGCCAGCGGGTGCCAAGACTGAACAATGCGCCCTCATTCAGAATGTGGTTGCCGCCAAGCGCCCTGAACTCGGCCTTTCAGTCGTCGTTCTCAAGACGGCCGACAACAAGGCACGTATCCTGCGTGTTCTCGCACCGCTCGGCGTATTGCTGCCAAACGGTCTCGGTCTGAATGTGGACGGCAAAGATATTGGCCGCGCTTATTTCGTGCGCTGCTTTGAAGATGGTTGCTACGCAGAAGTCATTCTCGAAGACGAACTGCTCAACACATTCCGCAACGGCAAGTCGGCGACCTTCATCGTCTTCCAGACACCGGAAGAAGGCGTCGGCATTCCGGTTGATCTAACAGCGTTTGGTGAAGGCTTCGACGCCCTGCCTTGATAAGATTCTGGCGCTGACGGGCTGCAAACCGCATCCCGCTGCGCTTCCGGTGCTCATGTACCGTTAAGTACACTGCGCTCCGGTTCTCGCGACACACGGTTTTCGCCTCGTCATCACCACAATCGCGACAGTTGTTAATCTGATGGTTGTTCTTAACCGATTTAGCGCTTACATCCTGTGGCAAACACATGCCGCAGGATTATTTTTATGAAAAGCCTGATTGATAGCTTCGACGTAAACCGTGACGATATTGAACGCCTTGTCTCGCAGAGCCTGAAAGGCAGCGATGATGGCGAACTCTTCATGGAGTATCGCGAGGCGGAAGCACTCGTCTTTGACAATGGCCGCCTCAAGACCGGCTCGTTTAATCAGGAACAAGGTTTTGGCCTACGCGCTGTAGCGGGCGAAGCCATCGGCTACGCTCATGCAGGCGACATGTCCGTTGCAGCCCTCAAGCGCGCATCAGACGCAGTTTCTGCAACGCTTAGCGGCCATAGCGGTAACTATGCGGCAGCACCTGCTGGTACCAATCGCCATCTTTACACTGACGAGAACCCAATCGGCTCGCCAACCTTTGATGCAAAGGTTCAGCTCCTGCAGAAGATCGACGCCTATCTGCGTGCCAAAGACCCGAAGGTGCGGCAGGTTTCGGTCTCAATGGCAGGCTCGTGGCAGCAGGTCGAAATTCTGCGCGCGGATGGTCATTTCGTGCGCGATATTCGCCCGATGGTGCGGCTGAGTGTTTCGGTGGTTGCCGGCAATGGCGACCGGCAGGAATCCGGCTCGCATACGCTTGGCGGGCGCAAGGGCTTTGGCGATTTCATCACCACCGAAAGCTGGCAGAGTGTTGCTGATGAAGCGCTTCGTCAGGCGCTGGTTAATCTTGAGGCGACCCCTGCCCCTGCAGGCACTTACGATGTTGTGCTGGGCAATGGCTGGCCGGGCGTCATGTTACATGAGGCTGTCGGCCACGGCCTTGAAGGTGACTTCAACCGCAAAAAGACGTCAGCCTTCGCAGGGCTGCTCGGCCAACAAGTCGCCTCGAAAGGCGTAACCGTGGTCGATGACGGTACGATCTCGGAGCGTCGCGGGTCTTTGACCATCGATGATGAAGGCACGCCAACCAATCGCACGGTGCTGATTGAGGATGGCAAGCTCGTCAATTACATGCAGGACCGGCAGAATGCGCGTCTGATGGGTATGGAAGCGACCGGTAACGGGCGGCGTGAATCCTATGCACACGCACCGATGCCGCGCATGACCAACACTTATATGCTTTCAGGCGACAAGTCGCCGGAAGAGATCATCGCCTCCATGAAGAAGGGCATTTATGCCGTTTCCTTCGGTGGTGGTCAGGTGGACATCACATCCGGCAAATTCGTGTTCGGTTGCACAGAAGCTTATATGATCGAAGATGGCAAGATTGGTGCACCGATCAAGGGCGCGATGCTGATCGGCAATGGCCCGGATGCCATGCAGCGCATTTCGATGATCGGCAATGACATGAAGCTCGACACCGGTTCGGGCAATTGCGGCAAGGGCGGACAGTGGGTGCCGGTCGGTGTCGGTCAGCCGCATCTCCGTATGGATCAGGTGACTGTGGGCGGTACGGCAGTTTAAAGCCCGCTCATGCAACTGATCGATAAATATCTGCCTGACTATGGTTTCAGCGAAGTGCATGGCTGCAATGTCAGCGCTTCGCCGGAAACTGTCTTGCAGGCCGCAATGAACTACCGACCCGAAACGGATGCATTTTTCCGTAGCATGATTGCACTGCGCGAAGTGCCAATGCGTGCGCTTGCACGGCTGCGCGGACGGAAAAGCACGGTCGCCCCACCGTTTGGGCTGCATGAATTTACTCTGCTGGAACACAAGCCCGGCGAAGCACTGGTTTATGGACTGGTAGGGCAATTCTGGAAGGCAGATTTCGGCCTTCATAAAATAGAAAACAGCGAAGACTATCTGGCCTTCAGAATGCCGGGGGTCGCCAAGCTCGCGCTTGCCTTCACCGTGTCTGAACAGAGCGGCAAAACGCGGCTTGTCACGGAAACGCGTGTCTTCTGTCCAGATCGCAGAAGTCATCTGCGTTTCACGCCCTACTGGTATCTGATCCGGCCCGTCAGTGGCATCATCCGGGGCCGCATTCTCAACTCCATCCGAAAAGCCAGCGAAGCATCACCTGCCCGCTATGGAGCGCCCGTGTGAACATCATCGCGCATGTTGAAATTCCAGTGACGAAGCTTGAACGTGCCATCGCGTTCTATAGTGCGGTCTTTGGCATCAGCTTTGGGGATGTGGTTGAAATCCACGGCAACCGCATGGCCTATTTTCCATTTGAGGAAGGCAAAGACGGTGCAAGCGGCGCGCTGGCGGAAGGTGAAGTCTATGTCCCAACCATCCATGGCGCTATCGTCTATCTCAGTGTTGAAGACATAGACCAAGTCATCGCAACCGCGACAGAACAAGGCAGCGAAGTCCTGTTTCCCAAAACTGAGATCGGGGAAAACGGGTTTGTGGCAGAAATCACAGATAGTGAAGGCAATCGTATTGCAATCCAGTCCTTATAAAGTGCAAACTCGCTGCAAATACCTGACTGGAGGAGATTATGCCTGAAACACCATATGACTGGAGCGGAAAACAGCCTGAAAAGCATTCCCGACAAAAGCGTATGATGGTGATAGCGGCTGCAACCATGATTGCGCTACTCTTCACGCTGGCTGTGGTGGATGCAATCCTTATTCTGGTCGACTGATGCCGCCGGTCTATGAAATCGACTGTACCGGCATAAAATCCCCCAACGAACTCTGGCAACGCTATCTCGACACAGTGCCCGTGCTTGACCCGGAATCCTTCGGCTATACGCTCGATTCATTCTGGGATGGTGTGCAATGGGGCGCTCCCGGATGGCCCGGAGACTGTGAACTGGTATTTAGAAATGTGGAAGCCCTGCGCGATTTAACAACGCTTGGCGGCAAGCCCTTTTTGGAAGCATTTCGGCAATTGGTAGCCGATACGGATCGAGTGAAGATCAGGCTCGACTGATCCTGTTCCAAACTTTGCCGACTGGTTGGCAAAACAATCAAGCGCTCAAGCCACCCGCGACTGTTATGACAGTTCCGGTCACAAATCCTGATTTAACCGATGCTAACCACAGCGCCGTTTGTGCAATGTCTTCCGGCTCGGCGATGCGTCCCATGGGTGTCATGGCAGCGATTTTTGCGGGTCGATCAGGGTTGCCACTCGTTGCGTGAATAGACGTATTGGTTGTCCCAACGCGGATGGCATTGACGCGGATACCTTCGGGAGCCAGCTCTTTGCCTGCGCCGATGGAAATGGTCTCGACGGCGCCTTTTGATGCAGCATAGTGCACGTATTCGCCGGGACTTCCGAGAACTGCCGCAACGGACGAAATATTGATGATTGTGCCACCTACGCCGCCATTTGTTGTAGACATGCGGCGTGCGGCTTCCTGCGTGCAATAGAGCAAACCAAAGACATTTGTTTTGAATGTCTGTTCGAGCGCCTCTTCGGAAAGCCCCGCGATGCGCGTCGTCTGGCCAATTACGCCTGCATTGTTGATGAGACATCGTGGCGCGCCAAGCGCACGGTCACAGGCGGCGAACAGGTCGGCGACATCTTGTCGGTTGGCGACATCACTGCGCACGGCGATTGCCTTAGCACCAAAATTTTCGCAGGTTGAGACAACTCCGCGTGCCGCATCTGCATCGCTGACATAACTGATGCAAACGTTATAACCTTCACGCGCAAAAAGAAGTGCGGTGGCGGCGCCAATACCTCTGCCGCCGCCAGTAACGATAACAACTGGCCTCACGTCACGCCCTCCCCGCGCTTTGACCCATGTCAGATTTCTGGATTTTCCTCGAGAAGACCTTCGACAAATTCAAAAAGTCCGGGACGGCGATCACGGCGCAGACGTTCAGCAATGATGATACCTTTAATGCCTGCATAAGAGCGCTGAAGGTCCTCATTGATGACGATATAATCGTATTTCGCCCATTTCTGGATTTCAAAACGCGCATTCTGCAAGCGGGTCTCGATCACATCTGCGGTGTCTTCCGCGCGGCGATTGAGACGGTTCTGCAATTCGCGCATCGTTGGCGGCAAGATGAAGATCGACACCACATCGGCAGGCATTTTGGCCTGCAATTGCTCGGCACCCTGCCAATCGATATCGAACAGCATATCCTTGCCATCGGCCAGCGCTTCTTCAGCCGTCTGGCGTAGTGTGCCGTAGAAATTGCCGTGCACTTCCGCCCATTCGATCAGCTCGTCATTGTCGCGACGGCGCTCAAATTCGCGCTTGGTGATAAAGTGGTAATGTACGCCTTCAATTTCGCTTGGACGACGTTCACGCGTGGTCACGGAAACGGACAGCGAAAGGTTCATATCCGCATCGCTTAGCAATTGCCGCGCAATTGTCGATTTGCCAGCACCCGATGGTGATGAAATCACCACCATCAAACCGCGACGCGCAATGCCATGTTCGACCGAAGAGATGGCCATTTTCCGTTACTCCAGATTCTGTACCTGTTCGCGAAACTGATCGACAACGGCTTTCAGTTCAAGACCGATTGCCGTAATCGACGCTGCATTCGATTTTGAACACAGCGTATTGGCCTCGCGATTAAATTCCTGCGAAAGAAAGTCGAGCTTGCGCCCGATTGGTCCGCCATCAGCAAGAAGCTTTCGGGCGGAGGCCACATGGGTTTCAAGCCGGTCCAGCTCTTCCTGAATGTCTGCCTTGGTGGCGAGAAAAGCCGCCTCCTGATAAAGCCGCGCTTCATCGAGATCGCGCCCGGTTTCCATCAGCAGCGCAACCTGAGTGCCAAGCTTGGCGCGGATGGCGTCGATGCTGCGCGATGGATCATTGCGCGCTTCACGCGTCAGGCGTTCAATCGCATCCACATGGCTGGACAAAATCGTAAAAAGCGACTGTCCTTCATGCTTGCGTGCTTCGGCAATGGCTTTCAGCGCCCCTTCAAAGGCCGCAACAACTGCAGCCTCAAGCCCGGCACGTGCATTGTCGTCTTCACTCACCTGCGTCTGATCAATGATACCACGCAGCGCAAGAATACCGTCAACACTTGCTGGTGCCAGACCATGGCGGGCTTGCAGCTCAGCGCCGAGTTTCAAAACCTCATCAAGCATAGCCTGATTGATTGCAAAACCGGCCTGCACCTCTGCGCGTTCAACACTAAGGCTGGCCTGAAAGTTTCCGCGCGAGAAATAGCGGGCCTGAAGCGAGCGTATCGCATGCTCTGCGCCTTCCAAGCCCTGCGGCAAGCGCAAACGCAGGTCCAGTCCCTTACCGTTGACCGAGCGTACTTCCCACACGATCCGCGCTTCATTACCGTCGGCGCCATACTGTATCGCGTGGCGCGCAAACCCTGTCATACTCTGGAGCGCCATATCTTTATCCTTCAAGCGAAATAAAACCGCCCATTACTGGGCGGTGTTTTGCTGCTGCAGCTGGTTTTTTTCCTGCTCTACCGCGCGCCATTTGCGCACATTGGCATTGTGTTCCTGCAACGTCTTGGCAAAAACGTGGCCACCGGTCCCATCTGCAACGAAATAGAGGTCTTCCGTATCCAGTGGATTGGCAACGGCTTCAAGCGCTGCACGCCCCGGATTGGCAATCGGTGTCGGTGGAAGGCCGTTGATCACATAGGTGTTGTATGGCGTTGGCTTCTCAATATCCGACTTGAAGATTGGGCGATCCGAGGGTTTTCCCGCGCCACCGAACAGTCCGTATATGATGGTGGGATCAGACTGGATACGCATACCCTTGTTCAAACGGTTGACAAAAACCGAAGCAACATGCGGACGCTCCGATGCGATGCCGGTTTCTTTCTCGACAATCGACGCAAGCGTTACAAATTCATTCTTGTCCTTGACCGGAAGGTCTGGACGACGCTTTGCCCATGTCTCATCAATCAGCTTCTGCTGCGAGGCAATCATACGATTGATGATTTCTTCGCGTGTCGTGCCACGTGTGAAATTGAGCGTATCCGTGAACAGCTCACCTTCCGCTGGCATTTCCTTTGGCATGTCGCCAACGAGGATCGGATCGGCAGAAATGCGGTCGAACACCTGCTTAACCGTAAGGCCTTCGGGGATCGTCAGCGGATACATGATTGATTTGCCGCTGATGAGAATATTCATCACGTCGCGCATGGTCGCGCCGGCAGGGATCGCATATTCGCCCGCCTTCAAATCATTCTCGTGGCCATAGGCGCGCATGCCATAGCGAAAAATGCGGGCATCGCTGACGATCTCGCGGTTTTCGAGACTGTTGGACACTTCCGAAATGCCAGCACCACGTTTTACGAGAAAAGTGGTTTCCGCAGTCAATGGACCTGCCGAGTCAAACTGAAGTTTGCCAAAATAAAACAGCGCCGATCCACCAATCAAAATCAGCACCAGCAGCGACAACATGAAGTTCATGAAGACGACAATCTGGCTGCGGGCATGACGCGAACGCTTGCGCGGCGGCGGAGTGCCAGGCTCTGGACGCAAGACTTCCGAGGCAGATTTTGGCACAAAGGGCGCAGCAGGCGCGGCCTGTTCCGGCGTCGTAGACGATGGTGTGTTATCCTGCGGCGGCTGTTGGACGGAATTGCCTCCCGCCTTTTCCTCTGACGTCACTCGACTACCTCGTCTTTAGAGCGCATCCCGATCTCATTAAATCGGGTCTGCGCTCTTTTGCTCTAATCCGCCCGAAACGGCGTCCAAATCAATTACATTTTGTAGAGCAACACTAAACATAAATGGCAATTTTAAACATGACATAGGGTCATATTTTGACAAAAACGCGGAGAAATCCCCGCGTTTTTAAATAAGCTCAGTTTTCAGCGTACCGTATTTTACGAATAACGGCGCAGAACCAGCGACGCGTTTGTGCCGCCAAAGCCGAACGAGTTCGACAAGGCTATGTCGATTTTACGCTCACGCGCCTTGTGCGGAACCAGATCGATCTTGGTTTCAACGGCTGGATTGTCGAGATTAAGCGTTGGCGGCGCGATATTGTCGCGAATTGCCAGCGTAGAGAAAATCGCTTCCGCAGCACCAGCAGCACCCAGAAGATGACCGATAGACGACTTTGTCGAAGACATGGAAATCTTCGAGGCAGCATCGTCAACAACGCGCTCAACAGCACCCAGCTCAATCGTATCTGCCATGGTCGACGTTCCATGTGCGTTGATGTAATCGATCTGGTCAGGTGTAATCTCTGCGCGCTTCAAGGCTGCAACCATGCAGCGCTCTGCACCTTCACCGCTCTCCGTTGGAGCCGTGATGTGGTAAGCATCGCCCGACAGGCCGTAGCCAACAACTTCAGCATAAATCTTGGCACCGCGTGCAAGAGCGTGTTCCAGCTCTTCAAGCACGACAACACCAGCACCCTCACCCATAACAAAACCGTCGCGGTCATTGTCGTAAGGGCGCGAAGCTGCAGTTGGATCGTCATTGCGCTTGGTGGACAGCGCCTTACAGGCCGCAAAGCCTGCAAGCGAAATGCGGCTGACTGGCGATTCCGTACCACCGGCAACCATCACGTCCGCATCGCCAAAAGCGATCAGGCGGGCAGCATCGCCAATGGCATGCGTGCCGGTTGCGCAAGCGGTAACAACAGAATGGTTCGGGCCGCGCAGTCCGTGCTTGATCGAAACATGGCCGGAAGCCAGATTGATCAGACGACCTGGAATAAAGAACGGCGAAATGCGGCGCGGGCCTTTGTCGCGCAGCGTGTAGCCCGCTTCAACAATGCCTTCGATGCCGCCAATGCCGGAACCGATCAGAACGCCGGTGCGAACCTGATCTTCATCGCTTGTCGGATGCCAGTTGGCATCATCCAGCGCCTGGTCAGCAGCGCCGACAGCATAAACGATGAACGGATCGACCTTGCGCTGTTCCTTCTGCTCCATATGGAGATCAGGATTGAAAGTACCATTGGTACCATCGCCAAGAGGGATACGGCATGCGATCTGACAAGCCAGATCGTCAACTTCAAATTCCGTGACGCGGCGAGCACCGCTTTCACCGGCAATCAGACGCTTCCAGGTTTCTTCGACACCGCTTGCCAGCGGCGACACCAAACCAAGACCGGTGATGACGACACGCCTCATATCCACCCCTTAAATTTGAAAAATTCGTTGGAGACATCCCGCAGGCAATAAACGCCTCATACGGTCGATGCTCAATCTCGTTACCGGCTCGCTATCGAATTGCGATATGCAAATGGCCATACGGCCAAACCGGGGCAGTTCACTATCTTCAAACTGAAGACAAGCAGGGCCGGGATTCGAAAGAATCCCAGCCCCAAAGGCTCAGATTAGGCAGAAGCCTTATCGATGAACTTTACAGCGTCGCCGACCGTGAGGATCGTTTCTGCTGCATCATCAGGAATTTCAACGCCGAATTCTTCTTCGAAAGCCATGACGAGCTCGACGGTGTCGAGGCTGTCTGCACCAAGATCATCGATGAAGCTTGCACCTTCGGTGACCTTGTCGGCATCTACACCCAGATGCTCAACAACGATTTTCTTGACGCGCTCTGCGGTATCGCTCATGTCGGAACCCTCGACCTGTTTGTTTACTTGCTCCGCATTGGTTAGCGGTATGCATGATTGTAATCAAGTTATAAGGCACCTGCCAAGTTACGAGTTTGCTCGCCTGACAGTCACCCTGTGGATATTCCTTGCGGAACAGGATAACGGCATCCCGCGAACGAAATGCCGAAACTCTCGTCGGGCGCATTACCATGCTTCTTGAGCAAGGCAAAGCGCATTTTGGTTTCTACCACCCGACTTTAAGACTTTTTATACCGTAAAATACTGATTTAATCGCCCCGAAAGAGGTTTTAAATCATAGCCATGCCGCCATTGATGTGCAGTGTCTGACCTGTAACATAGGCTGCTTCATCACTTGCCAGATAGACAACAGCAGCAGCGATCTCGCTGCCAACGCCCATACGCTTCATCGGAATGCTGCCCATGATTGCGTCTTTTTGCTTATCATTCAGCTTGTCAGTCATAGCCGATTCGATGAAGCCAGGCGCAATGCAGTTGACTGTGACGTTACGGCTTGCGATTTCCTGCGCCAGCGACTTCGAGAAGCCGATCAGTCCCGCCTTGGAAGCGCAATAATTCGCCTGACCCGGATTACCCGTTACACCAACAATCGACGTGATGTTGATGATACGGCCCTTGCGGCGACGCATCATTGGATGGGTCAATTCGCGCGTCAGGTTGAACACGGATGTCAGGTTGACGTTGAGAACAGCATCCCAATCTTCATCGCTCATACGAACAAACAGGCCATCGCGGGTGATACCAGCATTGTTAACGAGAATGTCGATGCCACCCATCTCTTCTTCAGCTTTCTGGCCGAGCGCCTTGACGGCTTCACGATCAGAAAGATTGGCCGGGAAGATGAACGTGCGGTCGCCGAGTTCAGCAGCCAGCTCTTTCAGCTTTTCTTCGCGGGTGCCATGCAGGCCGACGATTGCGCCCTGCGCATGAAGTGCACGAGCGATCGCCTCACCCAGACCACCGGTCGCGCCGGTTACGAGAGCCTTGCGGCCAGTCAGATCAAACATTCCAGATCCTTCAGCTATTCAATGCAGCAAGCGCCGCAGCTATTTCTTCGGCCGAACCAACAGTTACGCCGGTCACATCCTTTGAGATACGACGTGCAAGACCCGTCAGAACTTTGCCAGACCCTACTTCATAAAGCGTTGTCACGCCATTGGCTGCAAACCACTCAACAGTTTCGCGCCAGCGCACCTGACCCGTGACCTGCTCAACCAGAAGATCAGCAATTTCATTGGCGTCCGTTACAGGCGCAGCACGCACATTGGCGATGAGCGGCACAACCGGATTGTGCTTTTCAACCTGAGCCAGCGCTTCACGCATCGCATCGGCGGCAGGCGCCATCAATGTCGAATGGAACGGTGCGGAAACCGGCAGCATGATTGCGCGCTTGGCACCCTTTTCCGACGCAAGCGAAGCCGCGAGTTCAACCGCCGCCTTCGAGCCGGAGATCACAAGCTGACCGCCACCATTATCATTGGCGATCTGAACCGAGCCGGAAGCTTTGGCTTCTGCGCAGATAGCATCAACATCGCTTTGTTCCAGACCGATGATGGCAGCCATTGCGCCTTCACCAACCGGAACAGCTTTCTGCATCGCATTGCCGCGAATGCGCAACAGGCGAGCAGTATCGGCCAGCGAGAATGTACCAGCCGCGCACAGTGCCGAATATTCACCGAGCGAATGGCCGGCAACATAAGCAACCTTGTCTTTGAGCGAAAAGCCCTGAGCTTCCATCACGCGCAGCGTTGCAATGGAAACAGCCATCAGTGCAGGCTGCGCATTGGCTGTCAGCGTCAGAACGTCCTCCGGACCATCAAACATAGTTGCGGAAAGCTTTTCGCCCAGCGCTGCGTCCACTTCCTCGAAAACAGCGCGTGCCTCAGCGAATTGTTCAGCAAGGGCTTTACCCATGCCAACTGCCTGGCTGCCCTGTCCCGGAAATGTAAATGCTACCGCCATGAATGCCTCTTTTTATAGAACAATTTCATGCGATGTGCCCCAACACAGGTTGAAAAGTCAACCATTTGTGGATTTCCGCTGGCTTTACAGCTTGCAAATCCGGGGAAAAAGACGTAATGAGCGCCCGTTCGTTGCTGGCATTAGCTGGGGGCTGAACGGAGGAGCGACCACTTCTTCAACATTTTGTTGAGTTGGTCGTGGAAGTCTAAAGTGCTTCTGCCTCCCGTGTCTCCGCTCTCGATTGTCTTAACTTCAAGCGTCCTTTCTTCCCGGTTTTCCGGTCTTAGAGAAGTCGCAGAGGCTTAGCCGTTAGTGTCAGCGTGATGTAACAGAAGAAAGGCAAAGCCAATGGCTCTTTATGAACATGTGCTTCTTGCCCGCCAGGACATTTCCCAGCAGCAGGTCGACGCGCTCGTCGAACAGTACAAGGGTGTCCTCGAAGCTAATGGCGGCAAGGTTGGTAAGGTAGAAAACTGGGGTCTTCGTCCCCTCACCTACCGCATCAAGAAGAATCGCAAGGCGTATTACACGCTCGTAAACATTGACGCACCAGCAGCTGCTGTTGCTGAAATGGAACGCCAGATGCGCATCAATGAAGACGTTCTTCGTTTCATGACCATCCGCGTTGAAGAACACGAAGAAGGCCAGTCGGCTATGCTTTCGCGCCGCGACGATCGTCGTGAACGCGATGGTGATGACCGTGGCCCACGTCGTCCACGCGAAGGCGGTTTCGACCGTGGTGATCGCGGCCCACGTCGCCCACGTGACAACGAAGCTGGCGAAGGAGCATAATTATGGTTGATATCAATCAGATCCCAACCCGTCGTCCTTTCCACCGTCGTCGCAAGACCTGCCCATTCACAGGTCCAAACGCGCCAAAGATCGACTACAAGGACATCAAGCTCCTGCAGCGTTACATTTCGGAACGCGGCAAGATCGTTCCTTCGCGTATTACAGCTGTTAGCCAGAAGAAGCAGCGCGAACTCGCTCAGGCGATCAAGCGTGCACGTTTCCTCGGCCTGCTTCCATACGTTGTGAAGTAAGACTGTTTCGCAAGGCGACGTTCGTGTCGCCTTGCGTTTCTTCCCGGATGCGATGGGCGCAACCGGAGCACTCAAAATCCCAAGTTGGGGCAGAGCGATAGAGCTTTTCAAATTTTGATTTCACCAAAATGAACGCTCTTTGCTTTTGTTTGATCGCATTATCCTACGCAAAACCGCTACGCACTTTTGCTGGAAATGTTTTGAACTGCCTCTAACTGCAAAACCGGAACAGCCGGAGCAGGACAGCGAATTTATGAAATTCAACGGAACCATCATTGGAGTCGGCGTATTGGCGGGGCTTGCCTCGGCACTGATGTCGTCTGGCGTCATCGCCCAGTCGGGCATGGCGGTGGTTTTGTATTTCCTGACACCATTACCAATTTTTGTTGCCGCTCTTGGCTGGGGTTCGAGCGCAGGGCTTGTTGCTGCTGCTTGCGCCACCATTGCGGTCGGCATTGTTGCTACACCGATTGGCGCTGTTCTGATGGCGCTGACGAGCTATGCGCCAGCAGCAATTGGCGCTTATCTTTCAGGCCTCGCCCGTCCTGCTTCCGAACTCGGCGGTCCAAAAGATGTGATGGTCTGGTATCCGCTTTCGGATATTGTTTTCCGTCTGGCGCTGATGGTTGCCGCAAGCTTTATCATCATTGGCTACATCATTGGCTTTGGCCCGGATATGGCGCGTGAGCTTTCAAACACCTTGATTGATAGTCTCGCAGCTGCCGACCCGCAATTCACAGCAAGCGATGAAATGCGTCAGAGCGTTAGCGCACTTCTGATGGTGGCACTGCCTGCGATCCAGCCAGCAACCTGTCTCGCCATTCTGATCGGCAATCTCTATCTCGCCCTGCGTCTGACAGCGCTTTCCGGGCGTCTGCGTCGCCCGCGCGATGACTGGCCCGCAACCATGCGCATGCCGCGCCCAGCACTTCTGGTTTTTGCTGTGGCACTCGCGGTTGCCTTTTTGCCGGGCGCTGCTGGTCTCGTCGCAACTGTCGTTGTGGGTGCATTAAGCTTCGGCTTTATGATTGCCGGCTTGGCAACGTTCCACCAGCGCAGCCGTGGGAAGCCATGGCGCCCGGTTGCTCTGTGGCTCGTTTACGTTGCGATCATTTTGTTCGCATTCCTGCTTTTCGTCTTCATGGTTTTTGGCCTTTTCGATACATCGCGCGGCGCGCCAATCTCGAAAATGCCGGAAGCCGACAACCAGTAAATCCGTATTTAAATCTCGAAAGGAAACTCAAATGGACGTTATTCTTCTGGAACGCATCGCCCGCCTCGGTCAGATGGGCGACACTGTAAAGGTCAAGGACGGTTTTGCCCGTAACTTCCTTCTGCCACAGGGCAAAGCTCTTCGTGCCAACGAAGCAAACCGCAAGAAGTTCGAAGGCCAGCGCGCACAGCTCGAAGCTCAGAACCTTGAGCGCAAGAACGAAGCTGAAGCAGTTGCAGCTAAGCTCAACGGCGAATCGTTCATCGTTGTTCGCTCGGCTGGTGAAACCGGTCAGCTTTACGGTTCGGTTTCGACCCGTGATATCGCTGAAATCGTTACGGCTAATGGCTTCAACCTGCACCGCAACCAGGTTGAACTGAAGCAGCCGATCAAGGCCATTGGCATTCATGAAATCGTAATTTCCCTGCATCCTGAAGTCGAAGTTACGGTTTCCGTAAACATCGCTCGTTCGAACGAAGAAGCTGAACGTCAGGCAAAGGGTGAAGACCTGACCTCGATCGAAGCGATCTACGGCATCGAAGAAGCTCCACTTGCTGAAGAAATCTTCGACGAAGACGAAGAAGCAGAAGATCAGGCTTAATTAGCCCTCTTTTAGCCCGTGAATGCTGGCCTTAAAGGCAGGCTTTCCCACGGTGGTAAACTTTATATGATAATGTCCGGCGGTCTCCGCCGGACATTTTCTCTTTTCAGATTAAAAAAACTCCCTATTCTGCATATTAGTATTGGATTGGAGAGAGTGCCGACGGAAACGTCCGCGTTTGCTCAGGCGATAAGCCATAGGCCAATTGACCGAATGGGAATTGCCTGAAATCTGATGACAGTGCGGCCGCTAAGGCAACAGGTCGCCTGCCATGCAACCGCATGGATGTTGCACTTGCTTCAATCTCTAAAAAAGGGGATGGGGCTCATGCATAGAATGCTGCGTACTGTACTGTCGCATATGATTAAAGTTGGCGACCTGACGGTTACTGATTCAAAGGGGAATGCCAATCGTTATGGTGATGCGACCGGAGAGCCGGTCCATATACGGTTCAATACGCTCCATGCGGAACGCGCCGTCGCACTCGACCCGGAACTGAAACTCGCTGAATGTTTCATGGATGGTGAGATCGATTTTCTGGAAGGCGATATTTATACACTTCTGAAGATCGTCTTCGAAAATACTGGTCCAACAGCGGCAACGGAGCCATGGATGAAAGCGGCCGGCAAAGTCCGTGTGCTATTTCGGCGCTTTCAGCAGATGAATGATATCGCCCGCTCATCCAGCAACATCAAAAGCCATTATGACCTTTCGGGCGCTCTTTACGATCTGTTTCTTGACCCCGACAAACAATATTCCTGTGCCTATTTCGAAACGCCTGATGCGACGCTTGAGCAAGCACAGCTTGCAAAAAAGCGTCACATAGCCGCCAAGCTTCTTGTCAAAGAGGATCACAAGGTTCTCGACATTGGTTGTGGCTGGGGTGGTATGGGGCTTTACCTCGCCCGATTTCTCAAAGCCGATGTGACCGGCGTCACGCTATCCGAAGAGCAACATGCTATTGCTAATCGGCGTGCATTGGATGAGGGTCTATCCGACCGCGCAAAATTTCAACTCACCGACTATCGAAACATCGATGATGAGTTCGACCGGCTGGTTTCTGTCGGCATGTTCGAGCATGTGGGCGTTGGGCATTTTGCAGAATATTTCCAACACGCGGCGCGGCTGCTGAAAAAAGACGGCGTGTTTCTGCTCCATGCCATTGGGCGCGCTGATGGACCCGGTGCGACCAATCCATTTATTCGCAAATATATTTTCCCCGGCGGGTATATCCCTGCCCTTTCTGAAGTGCTCCCGCATATCGAGAAAGCAGGGTTATACGTCACTGACATTGAAATCCTGCGCCTTCATTATGCAGAAACGCTCAAAGAATGGCGCCTGGCCTTCATGGCCCGGCGTGAAGAAGCCAAAGCGCTTTATGATGAACGCTTTTGCCGGATGTGGGAGTTTTATCTGGCGGCATCTGAAAGCGCATTCCGCTGGCAAAATATGATGGTCTTTCATATTCAAATTGCCCATCGTCAGGACGCAGTACCTCTAACGCGTAACTATATTGAGGCTGAGGAAAAGCGGCTCAAGCGGCTTGATAGTGCACCAAAAGGAGCGAACAGCGAGGAGCAAGCGCAGAAAAAGAGGGTCAAAGCCTGAAAATATAGCGTCAAGTCCCAGTGCAAAAGATTGAACCGTGAACTGTGGATGCCTGTGAATCATGGTATAGTTTACGGCTTCTGGCAGGAATCACCTTGAGGCTGCGTTGTGTTTGGCTTCACTTCAGTTCTAGCTGGAAAAGATCAGGGACAGGAAAAGACGGACATGGCGGAAGCGGCGGTACGCAAACTCGACGATGCGCGCGATCAGAAAGATGCGCTTTATCGTGAAGCACCCCACAATATTGAAGCAGAGCAAGCGCTTTTGGGTGCTATTCTCATCAACAATGACGCCTTCTATCGCGTTTCAGACTTTCTGAAGCCAACACATTTCTTTGAGCCTTTGCACCGCCGCATCTATGAGATCGCAACCGATCTCATCCGTGTTGGTAAAATGGCCAATCCGGTTACGATGAAAACCTTCCTGCCGAATGAAGGCAAGATCGGCGATCTGACGGTTTTCCAGTATGTTGCACGTCTTGCAACCGAAGCCGTCACCATCATCAATGCCGAAGATTATGGCCGCGCAATCTATGATCTTGCGACCCGCCGCGCTTTGATCGGCATTGGCGAAGATATGGTCAATATCGCCTATGACGCGCCGGTCGATAATGCCCCGCAGGAACAGATCGAAGACGCCGAGCGCCGCCTGTTTGAACTAGCGGAAACGGGTCGCTACGATGGCGGTTTTCAGGCGTTTAAAGATGCTGTCACCACGGCTGTCGATATGGCCAATGCCGCATTCATGCGTGATGGTCATTTGTCCGGTGTTTCCACCGGCATTCATACGCTTGATGGCAAGATGGGTGGCTTGCAGCCATCCGATTTGATCATCCTTGCAGGTCGTCCGGGTATGGGCAAAACTTCGCTTGCCACCAATATCGCTTTCAATATCGCCAACGCCTATGAAGCTGAGCAGCAGGCCGATGGCACGATGAAGGCAATCAACGGCGGCGTTGTTGGTTTCTTTTCGCTCGAAATGTCGGCTGAACAGCTCGCAACCCGTATTATTTCTGAGCAGACAGAGGTTTCTTCTTCAAAAATCCGTCGCGGTGACATCACGGAACAGGATTTTGAAAAGCTGGTCGCCTGCTCGCAGCATATGCAGAAAATTCCGCTTTATATCGATCAGACCGGTGGCATCTCGATTGCACAGCTCGCAGCCCGCGCGCGTCGTCTCAAGCGTCAGCGTGGCCTCGATGTTCTGGTGATCGACTACGTTCAGCTGATGACTGGCTCTTCCAAGGCGTCGTCACAGAACCGCGTACAGGAAATCACGGAAATCACCACCGGCCTGAAAGCGCTCGGCAAGGAGCTCAATGTTCCGATCATCGCGCTGTCACAGCTCTCACGTCAGGTGGAAAGCCGTGATGACAAGCGCCCACAACTCTCCGATCTTCGTGAATCCGGTTCGATCGAGCAGGATGCCGACGTGGTACTCTTCGTGTTCCGCGAGGAATATTACGTCAAGAACCTGGAGCCGCGTGACGAGTTTGATCCGAAATATGAAGAGTGGAAGCAGCACTTTGAAAAAGTAAAGGGCACGGCTGATGTGATCGTTGCCAAGCAGCGTCACGGACCGACTGGCACTGTGAAGCTTGCGTTCCAGGCCGAATTTACGCGATTTGCAGATTTGGCCGAGGGTTCTTATATCCCGGAACAGTATGAATAAATCCGAATGTTCCTTTTGGTCGCAATTCCGAACGGAAAACCGCTACGCACTTTTCTTGGAATTGCTTGTATCCCGGAGCAATATGAATAGTTTTTCCGATCCTCAAGGGCGTGCCTGATGGCTAAGGCACGCGTTCAGTTCATCTGTCAGAATTGCGGCGCGGTGCATACGCGCTGGGCAGGCAAATGCGACTCTTGCGGCGAGTGGAATACACTCGTCGAAGAAGGCACCAATAGCGGCATTGGGTCTGGCCCCGGTTCCATGTTGTCCAAGCGCAAAGGCCGCGCTGTCGCCCTCACCTCGCTATCGGGCGAAATCGAAGATGCGCCACGCATCATTTCCGGCATTAGCGAGTTGGATCGCGTCACTGGCGGTGGTTTCGTTCGCGGGTCAGCGATACTGATCGGCGGTGATCCGGGTATTGGTAAATCCACACTCCTGACACAGGCAGCGGCAGCGCTTGCCAATCATGGACATCGCATTGTCTATGTATCGGGCGAAGAAGCCGTCGCGCAGATAAGGCTGCGCGCGCAGCGTCTGGGCGTAGCATCGTCTGCCGTGGAGCTGGCCGCTGAAACCAATGTTGAAGACATTCTCGCCACCGTGTCCGATGGCAAGCGTCCCGATCTCGTCATTATCGATTCGATCCAGACACTCTGGACCGACATGGCAGATTCTGCACCCGGAACCGTCACACAGGTCCGTTCCTCTGCGCAGGCGATGATCCGTTATGCCAAGCAAACGGGCGCAGCCGTTGTCCTTGTTGGGCACGTCACCAAGGAAGGCCAGATTGCCGGCCCGCGCGTGGTCGAACATATGGTCGATGGCGTTCTCTACTTTGAAGGCGAAGGCGGGCATCAATACCGCATTCTTCGCACCGTCAAAAACCGCTTCGGCCCGACCGATGAGATCGGTGTGTTTGAAATGTCGGATGGCGGATTACGTGAAGTCTCCAATCCGTCCGAACTGTTCCTGGGTGAGCGCAATGCGAAATCGCCGGGGGCAGCCGTTTTTGCAGGCATGGAAGGCACGCGCCCGGTTCTGGTCGAGATACAGGCACTCGTCTCCCCTTCATCGCTTGGCACACCGCGCCGCGCTGTTGTAGGCTGGGACGGAAGCCGTTTGGCAATGATTCTGGCTGTGCTCGAATCACATTGCGGCGTGCGCTTTGGCCAGCATGATGTTTATCTCAATGTGGCGGGCGGCTATCGCATCAGCGAGCCTGCGGCCGATATTGCGGTTGCTGCAGCACTCGTTTCGTCCATTGCAGGCATTGCCCTGCCCGCAGATAGTGTTTATTTCGGCGAAATCAGCCTTTCTGGAGCTGTTCGTGCGGTTTCACATGCGGTACAGAGGCTGAAAGAAGCTGAAAAGCTTGGCTTTCAACAGGCGGTAGCACCCGGCGGAACCAGTGACCTTTGGAAAGATCGCAATTTCAGCCTCGTGGAAACCACTGCTCTCTCGGACCTCGTTGTGCGCATTGCTGCATCGGGCCCGGCCAAAAAGTGACCAGTATCTGTAATCATCAGGTTGCAGATCATTGAATTTAACAAGATTTAGCTGCGGAAGGTTTCGTCAACTTTCCGATGTTAATCTATGAGAACTATGACTGCCCCGCAGGCAAAAACATCCTGCGCATCAATAAGGACAGCCCAGAATGCCGGTTACGCTACTTGATGGAATTCTACTCGGAATAACGCTGGTTTCGGCCGTGCTTGCGATGGTTCGCGGCTTCTCCCGCGAAGTGCTTTCGCTGGTTTCATGGGCTGCGGCAGCAGCAGCGGCTTACCTGTTTTACCAGCCAGTCCTGCCTTATCTCCAGCCATACATCAACAATGAGACAATCGCGAAAATTGCAGCTGCAGGTGCAGTGTTCCTCGTCGTGCTGATTGTTGTGTCGCTGATTACGATGAAATTTGCCGATTTCATCATCGACAGCCGTATCGGTGCGCTTGATCGCACGCTCGGCTTCCTGTTCGGCGCTGCCCGTGGTGTTCTGCTGGTTGTTGTCGCGATGCTGTTCTTCAACTGGCTGGTTCCAACTGGACAACCTGCATGGGTTACCAATGCGAAGTCCAAGCCAATGCTCGACTCTTTCGGTCAGCAGCTTATTGAGCTTCTGCCAGCGGACCCTGAATCTGCCATAAAGCAGTTCAAGCCGGGACAGGATGCTCAGACACCTGCTGGCACGACGACCGAACAGCCCGTACCGGACGACACACCGGCTGCAAATTGATCTTGAATCACCATTTTTGAAACCGGCAGCATAAAGCTGCCGGTTTCATCTGTTTTTAGCCAAAGTCTTATCCTATATCAGCGGCTGAAACGCGCATCATGCAAGGGATCGCTTTTAAAACGCGGGCTTTTGCTGTAAATGTTGCTTTTAGTAACCGCAATCGAAAGGCCTTGCGGACGATGTCCCAACAATCGCATGACGAAAACTCCTTTATGCTGGACGATGATACGTTGCATGAAGAGTGTGGTGTATTTGGTATTCTCGGCCATGAAGATGCGGCAGCGCTGACAGCGCTTGGTCTGCATGCTCTTCAGCATCGTGGACAGGAAGCTGCTGGTATCGTTTCCTATCACAACCGCCGTTTCCATTCAGAGCGACACATGGGGCTGGTCGGCGATCACTTCACCGATGCGTCGACGCTTCATCGTCTGCCCGGCGACCGCGCTATCGGCCATGTGCGCTATTCCACGACAGGCGAAACCATCCTGCGCAATGTGCAGCCGCTTTTTGCAGAGCTGGAAGTTGGCGGCATCGCGATTGCGCATAACGGTAATTTCACCAATGGTATTACGCTTCGCAAGCAGCTGATTGCATCGGGCGCAATCTTTCAGGCCACATCGGACACTGAAGTTGTTCTGCACATGATCGCCCGCTCGCGTCAAGCATCGTCGAGCGATCGCTTTGTCGATGCGATCCGTCAGGTTGAGGGCGGTTATGCCATGCTGGCCCTGACCCGCACGAAGCTGATTGCGGCGCGTGACCCTGTCGGTATCCGACCACTCGTTATGGGTGAGCTTGACGGCAAGCCGATCTTCTGTTCGGAAACCTGTGCTCTCGATATTATCGGCGCGAAATATGTCCGCGATGTGGAAAATGGCGAGATCATCATCTGCGAAATCCAGAAGGATGGCTCGATTACGACGGATTGTATCAAGCCTGAAAATCCACAACCGGAACGTCTCTGCCTGTTTGAGTATGTCTATTTCGCCCGGCCTGACTCGGTCGTTGGTGGCCGCAGTGTTTATGTTGCGCGCAAGAACATGGGCATGGAACTGGCAAAGGAATCGCCAATCGAAGCCGATGTTGTTGTTCCCGTGCCAGATGGCGGCACGCCAGCGGCGCTTGGTTTTGCGCAGGCCAGCGGTATTCCGTTTGAATATGGCATCATCCGCAACCACTATGTCGGCCGTACCTTTATTGAGCCAACACAGCAAATTCGTGCGCTGGGTGTGAAGCTCAAGCATTCGGCCAATCGTGCGATGATTGAAGGCAAGCGTGTCGTTCTGGTGGATGATTCCATCGTACGCGGCACAACCTCGGTCAAGATCGTGCAGATGATCCGGGATGCGGGTGCCAAGGAAGTGCATATCCGCGTCGCAAGCCCGATGATCTTCCATCCGGACTTCTACGGAATCGATACGCCGGACGGCGATAAGCTGCTTGCGAACCAATATGACAGCCTTGAGGCGATGTGCCGTTATATCGGTGCAGATTCGCTGGAATTCCTCACCATTGACGGTCTTTACAAGGCCGTTGGCGGTGAAGCGCGTGATCCAAAGGCCCCTGCCTTCACCGATCACTATTTTACGGGTGAATATCCAACCCGTCTTCTCGATCAGGAAGGCGAAAGCAACGTCCACACGTTGTCGCTTCTCGCCTCAAACGGCTGATCGATTGTCTTCACGCAGGCGGCTCAACGGGCCGCCTGTTTCATCTCTAAGAATTACACTGGGGGTATAATGAATATCGACCTTACAGGCCGCGTGGCCTTGGTAACGGGCGCATCGCGCGGTATTGGTTATTTTCTGTCGCTTGAACTGGCAAAGCGCGGCGCACATGTGATTGCAGTGGCACGCACCGTCGGCGGTCTGGAAGAACTCGACGACAATATTCGCAAGGTCGGTGGCAGTGCCACACTTGTTCCGCTCGATATTACCGATATGGAAGCGATCGACCGTCTCGGCGGCTCTATTTATGAGCGTTGGGGCAAGCTCGACATTCTGGTTGCAAATGCTGGCATTCTTGGCACGATTTCCCCCATCGGCCACGTTGAAGCTAAAGTTTTTGAGCAGGTGATGAATGTCAACGTCACAAGCGTGTGGCGTCTCATCCGCACAACAGACACCCTGCTGCGCGCATCTGATGCTGGACGCGCTATTCTGCTCTCATCAGGTGTTGCACATACCTGCCGGGCTTTCTGGGCGCCCTATGCGGCGTCCAAGGCTGCTGTCGAAGTGATGGGACGCAGCTGGGCCGAAGAAACCAAGCAGATGAAGCTTAAGGTCAATTCGGTCAATCCGGGTGCAACCCGTACCGCCATGCGCGCAAAAGCAATGCCAGGTGAAGATCCTGAAACATTGCCGACGCCGCAGTCGGTTGCAGAAAAAATCGTCCAGCTTGCCGATCCAAAGCTCGACATCACAGGAAAGCTTTACGACGTACGTCAGGATAAATTCCTCGACTATCATATGCCTTCCTGATTCACTTTGCCGGCCTTGCATAACCCCAAGGCCGGTTTTAACTTATTTGTATTATGCCGCGCCCGCCGAACGCTTCGGCCCTGTTTTTAAGCGGACCTCTCCCCCATGCCTATCATTACAAACCTTGTGTCCCAATATGATTGGAGGAACGATGTCTCACGATTACCAGCGATTTATCGTCATCAGCGGCGGCCCCGGGTCGGGCAAAAGCACACTCATCAAAGCGTTGCAGAAACAAGGCTTTTCACGCAGCATCGAGGCAGGTCGCGCCATTATACAACATCAGACAAAGATTAGCGGAAATGCGTTGCCATGGGCAGATCGCGCTTTGTTTGCGGAACTGATGTTGTCATGGGAGATGCGCTCTTACGACCTTGCGCTAGAGCAAAAAGGGCCGGTGTTTTTCGACCGGGGCGTGCCGGATGTGATCGGCTATCTTACGCTTTGCGGCCTGCCTGTGCCTGAGCATATGCACCGCGCAGCGTCGATGATTCAATATAACAGAACGGTGTTTCTGGCTCCGCCATGGCAGAGCATTTTCGCTCAGGATGCAGAGCGCAAACAGGGCTTTGATGAAGCCATTCGCACATTCAATACGATGGAACAAACTTATCGGGGGCTCGGATATGAAATCGCGCTCCTGCCGAAATCAACGGTTCAGGAGCGCGTGAATTTCATCCGGAAAACTTTTCCGTCAAACTTCTTCTGACAGCTCGCTTGCAAGCGCAGCATTGCGGTCAGCGGCTTCGCGCCTGTTCCATGCCACAAGGCTAAACGGTAGAAATGCCAGATAGGCCAGCGCTGTCAGCGTCAGCGTATGCCATGTGAAGCTCATGAGAAACGCCACATAGATCACCACGAGCAAGATCAGCGGCATCACGAAATCGCGACGAATGAGACCACCGGCAGACTTGCCATTATACACCGGCAGACGGCTCACCAGCAGGAACGCTATCGCTACGGTGAAAACTGCAACCGCAAAGGCCAGTCCTTTGGTTGGTGTGAGGCCCAGAAAACCGAGATAAACGGGCAGCAGCACCAGCATCGCACCCGCAGGGGCTGGAACGCCGATAAAATAATTGCTCTGCCACGGCGGACGGTTGGGGTCTTCCAGCATGACATTGAAGCGCGCCAGGCGAAGGCAGCAGGCAATCGCATAAAGGAGGGCAGCAATCCAGCCGAACGAACGCGCCTGATCAAGCACATAGACGTAAAGCACGAGCGCCGGAGCGACACCGAAATTGACAATGTCAGCGAGTGAATCCATTTGCTCGCCAAACTTGGACGAGCCTTTCATCATACGCGCAACGCGACCATCCACGCCATCGAGAAATGCCGCAATCAGCACCATCATCACTGCAAGTTCAAAACGGTGTTCAAACGCCAGGCGAATGCCCGTCAGCCCCGCACAAATCGCAAGAACTGTGATCACATTCGGAACAACGATGCGCAGAGGAATCTGCGACAATTTAGGGCCGCGCGATGAATTCACGCGGCCATTCGGCTCAAAGGGTGGGAATGGTGTTTCCATCGGCTCAGGCGATCCGAACCACTGGTTCAGCGCGTTCACTGCCAAATTCGGCAAGCACGGTTTCTCCGGCCACGGCCGTCTGGCCAACAGCCACGCGAACCGATGCACCTGCAGGCAAATAAACATCGACGCGGGAACCGAAACGGATCAGGCCGAAGCGTTCGCCCACACTCAGATTATCGCTTTCACGCGACCAGCAGACGATGCGGCGTGCCACAAGACCTGCGATCTGCACAACGCCGACTTTACCGTTTGCACTGTCGATCAGAACGGAATTGCGTTCATTATCGGTGCTGGCCTTATCGAGTTCTGCATTGAGAAATTTTCCGGGACGGTGGAAAATCTTTTCGATCTTACCACGCACTGGCGCGCGGTTGATGTGAACCGAAAACACATTCATGAACACGGAAACGCGCATTAGCGGCTCTGCACCGAGTTCCAGTTCCGCGGGCGGCACAGCCGGACCAACGAAAGATACCTTGCCATCAGCCGGACTGATCACCAGATCATCCGCGATTGGCGTCACGCGTTCTGGGTCACGGTAAAAATAAATGCACCAGATGGTCAGCACCAGACCAATCCAGAAAAGCGGTTCCCATAGCCAGCCCAGAATGAGCGAAACCACGAAAAACGCCGCGATAAACGGATAGCCTTCACGATGGATCGGCACGAAAGTGTTACGGATTGTATCAGACAGGCTCATCGGTTTTCCTTCTGGAACGAGGCAAGTCTCGCGGACACACCATGCGTTCTAGTGAATTTTATGCGCGTCGCTTTACCCAGGATATCGCCTGATCATCGACACGATGCAACGTTCGGCCCGGTTTTACCTCATCCAGCTCAAAATCAAAACGTATTTCGCAATTTATTCACGACTGTAAGGGTTCGTGACAGCTCTCAGCACAAGAGCACATTCAGAAAAATTCAATCCCTACCATCGCCATTCTTCCTTACCGCGCACAACGACCGCTACCTTTAAGCACTTCTTTGACGCCTTAGCACCTTCCAAACATTTGTTCTTTCTTTAAAATGCTCTTAGAGTTTTCAGTACCGAACTTGTTTGCAAAACTACTGATGTAACGTTCATCGTGACCGACTATATTACCTTCAAACCCTTTAACTGGCACCTTCGACGCGCCTGACAATTCACTAATTGAAGAATTTCTACCTCCCTCACCTTAATGACAAGCAATAAGCCTGACGCTTTCGAATGGTAATTCATTTCTAAAACCCTGCAACAAATTTGCTAGCTCATCCCCGAAAAGCTCGTGGCCACCTACAACGACCCTCCCAACATCTTCACCATAAGAGTTTTTCCTTACGAAACCACGAGAATCTACGTTAGTCCTCATGCCTCCCTTAGAGCCTGAATCATAATGAATGTAACGATATCAGGCTCTTGCGATGCGCCGGGTGAGCAGGCGGATGTTTGCGATGTAGACCCAGGCTTCAGCCGAAACGATGGTTTTCTCGAAATCTTTGGCCAATCTACGGCAACGTCCCAGCCATGCAAACGTCCGCTCGACCACCCATCGGCGTGGTAAGAGTTTGAAGCCCTCAGCGTGATCGGATCGTTTGACGATTTCCAGCGTAAATTTTCCGACCTTTTCCAGCCTGCCTTTGAGCTTGGGTCCCGCGTATCCACCATCAGCAAAGATATGCCGTAACCACGGCCAGCGTTTGAGGATGGTTTTCAAGACATCAGGTGCACTATCTCTGTCTTGAATACCCGCAGAATGGATCACCAGGCCAACCATCAAGCCGAGGGTATCAACCACAATATGACGCTTGCGATCGTTGATCTTTTTTCCCGCGTCAAAGCCCCGTATTCCGCCACTTTCCGTGCTTTTTATTGACTGGCTATCGATCACGCCAGCGGTAGGGCTGGGCTGCTTTACGGTCAACTCGCGTGCTGTCATCACGAGCGCGTTGTTGATCGTGCGCAGCATCCCTTCATCTCGCCATCGATAGAAATACTTTTGCACCGTGGAAAATGGTGGGAAGTCCGTGGGCAAAAGCCGCCATGCGCCACCTGATGAAGCAATATAAAGCAGCGCATTTACCACCTCTCGCAAATCCGTCTTGCGAGGGCGTCCGAGACGGCCCGGTGCAGGCATCATCGGTTCGATGACAGTCCATTCCGCATCCGTTAAATCGCTTGCATAACGCGCGTTGCGTCGTCCATATTGTGGCCGAGCGGTTGCAGTCCAGGCCATCATGATCTCCATCGAATGTAAGCTATCCGATTGAATCATAACCTACTGAAATCGCTCAATCCTTTTTGGAACAGGCTCTAAGACATAATGCAACTCACCTCCCGATCATTCTAAAAATAGAAATTATTCCAATAAATTAAAAATATTCAAATCCGGCCATAACCGTCTTTCCTTTGCGAACATAAAGATCGAGACCAGGCGTATCGAAGTAACGATGGACAATATTCGATCGTCCTAACCTTCCATTTATGGCGCCACTTCCTCCATTGACCATAGACAGGCGCACAGGATTGTATCTATCAACCTCTCCCACATAGCCTTTCACTGGCTTCTGCAATGCGCGAGAAACATTGCTTATTATTGAATTTACACCACCGTCTGCGGAGTGACAGGTAAGCATACGGATACAATCGAAATCCTCATATTTAGCAGCATCTTTTGCAATATCTATAACCTTTACATGACTGTAACTGTGCCCACCGACAGCGACAACGCCGTACCCCCCTTCTTCACTATCAATAAAATTTCCATGCAACTGAATATTAAGCCTTTTGAACCCCTTATAATGATCATAATAAATAAAATCGCTATACTGATCACCACCTTCTATATATTTGAATCCATATGTAAATTTAATCTTCTTTTCTGCAATAAATTTTGATTTAACATAATTACCATTATATATTTGATAACTCTCCTTTAAGTCTTTTTCGAAATAAAAATCTTGTATTTTCTCAACAATTGTTGGATTGTTATCCAATTTTTTTACATATGGAATGTATTTAGTTTCGTTAAAATAACGAAATTCGTTTGATTTACTTCTTAAAATATTACTCATTGAATAATAGCTAGAGGATAAAAAATTACTGCGCCCTATGAACAAGATAAAAATCCTTAAAATATTGGATTTTTTATTTTAATTCAAATACAAGAATTTTTAACTGTAAGTTATCCCATAATTGGGTTCAAAGCTGTGAGATGGCGTAAGCCACCTCACTCCGCAGCCGGAACGCCCCGGCTGACGATGCCCATATCGTCATTCTCGCGAACCTGACGCAGGCGTTCTTCTGCTTCATCCGCTTCGCGCTGGCGGCTCCACATCGACGCGTAAAGTCCATCCTGCAAGAGCAGATCGCGATGCGTACCACGCTCGGCAATCAGGCCATCTTTCAGTACGATAATTTCGTCGGCGCTGATCACAGTCGACAGACGGTGCGCGATAACCAGCGTTGTGCGACCACGGCTGACAATATCAAGCGCCGATTGGATTTCCTGCTCCGTCGCAGTATCCAGCGCCGATGTAGCCTCATCGAGAATAAGAATTGGCGGTGCTTTCAGGATCGTGCGTGCAATCGCCACGCGCTGCTTCTCGCCGCCTGAAAGCTTCAGTCCGCGCTCACCCACCATCGCCTGATAACCTTCCGGCAGGTGTTTGATGAATTGGGAAATCTGCGCCATTTCGGCTGCCTTTTCTACTTCATCGTCGGTTGCATCGGTGCGGCCATACCGAATATTATAGGCAATCGTATCGTTGAACAGCACCGTGTCCTGCGGCACCATGCCGATGACTTTACGCAAGCTTTCCTGTGTCACGTCGCGCAGGTCCTGTCCGTCAATCGTGACGGAACCTGACTGGACATCATAGAAACGGAACAGAAGACGCGAGATCGTGGATTTGCCCGCACCGGATGGGCCGACAATCGCCACGGTCTTGCCCGCAGGTACTTCAAAGCTTACGCCTTTGAGGATCGGGCGATTTGCATCATAGGCAAAATGCACATCGTTGAAACGGATTGCACCCTTATCCACGCTCAGCGGCGCTGCTGTTGGCTTGTCCTGCACTTCCTGCTGCACATCCAGAAGGTCGAACATCTGCTCGATATCCGTGAGGCCCTGACGGATTTCGCGATAGATGAAGCCAATGAAATTGAGCGGAATGGAAAGCTGCATCAACATCGCATTGATGAAAACGAAGTCACCGAGCGACTGCGTACCTGCCTGCACTTCGCGCGCCGACATCACCATGACAATCGCCATACCCACGCCGAAGATGACAGCCTGCCCAAAGTTAAGCCAGCCGAGCGAGGTCCATGTCTTGGTCGCCGCATCTTCATAACGCGCCATTGACGCATCGAAGCGCTTGGCTTCCATGGTCTCATTGCCAAAATATTTGACCGTCTCAAAATTAAGCAGCGAGTCGATCGCTTTGGTGTTTGCATCGGTATCGGAGTCATTCATCTCGCGACGGATATTGATGCGCCAGTCACTCGCTTTAATCGTGAACCAGGTATAGGCAACGACCGTAACAGCCACGACCAACAGATAGGAGAAGCCATAAGCGAAGGCGAAAATCACCGCCGTCAGCGCAAATTCCAGAATGGTTGGCAGCGTGTTGAGGATCGTGAAACGGACAATTGTTTCGATACCTTTGGTGCCGCGTTCGATCACACGCGACAGCCCGCCCGTGCGCCGTTCCAGATGAAAGCGCAATGAGAGCTGGTGCATATGCACGAAGGTTTTATAGGCAAGCTGGCGCACGGCATATTGCCCGACACTGGCAAACAGTGCATCGCGCAGCTGATTGAGTCCCGCCTGAATGATCTTGGCCGCATTATAGGCCAGCACAAGCATCACCGCACCGGTAAGAAAGAGCGGAATATAATCGGCTGCATCGAGCTGACCGTTCAGCGCATTCGTGACCCATTTGAAGAAATAGGGAACAAGGATCAGCACAATTTTGGAAATCACCAGATAGAATGTCGCCCACACCACGCGCATACGCAGATCGGGGCGTTCAGACGGCCACATATAGGGCCACAGATTTCGCAAGGTTTTAAGCGTCTCGCCGGAGTCGGCAGAAACAGTTTTGGGGGCACTCATGGTGTTTCTTTCAGATCAGACAGGTTTTTCGCAGCAGCCATTGCTGAAGGCTGCAAGATGCGAACGAATTTTGGTCAATTGCTGCCAGTTTACGCTATAGCGCGATGTCTGGCGGTCGGGCCGATAGTCAATAAGGCCAGCCTGGACGAGAACCTTGAGATGCTGCGACACGGTGGACTGCGCAAGGTCAAGACGACCGACAATATCTTTGCAGCAGCAAGCATCCTCAAAAATCAGCTGACGGAGAATGTGGATACGCACTGGATGGCCAAGCGCTGCATAAATGCGCGCAGCATCCTCATCATCCATGCCCGAAACAGGGTGGGTCGTTATTTTTAGGGAGATACTCATCGTAAATCGACGATATACGATTATACTATAACTAGCAAGTTTGTGCAGTGTTCTTTCTAAAGGACACTGCGTTCACGAAATGGAGATAACGCGTTTATATCAGTTTGAAGAATCGTGCAGGCGGCGCTGCACTTCATCATCGGCGAGCGGTTGTTGCGGCATGACAAACACCTGACCCGGCAGGATAAGGTCCGGGTTGCGGATCTGATCACGATTGGCAAGATAGATCGTGGTGTAGCGCATGCCATGACCATAAGTACGCTTGGAGATCGTCCAGAGATTATCACCCTTGCGGATAATCACCGAGCCATCCACCTTCTGCAAAGGTGTCCCGCCTTCAGCATCCTGTGCACTTGCAGTCTGCGCGCCCGCCCCCGTTGCAACGGCGGAGACATTCTCCCCAGCCTCGCGACGGAACGGGACGCGCGCGGTTGCAATCACCCGACCACTGCCATCAAGCAAATCGGCGCGGATGATATAATCCCCCACCGCAAGCGACTTTTGGCTCTGTACCAAAAAGCGACCTTCCGGCGAAATTTGGCTTGAGCCAAGCAGAATATCGTTTGCATTGACGACAACCGTGCTGCCACCCTTTGCGTTGCCTGCAACGAAAACTTTATTGCCTTCGATTTCCACCGCCTCAATGGCAATCGGTGCATCAACGGGCGATTGAGCCTTTGGCGCCTGCTCTCCAGTTTCCGTCGACGATGCCTCCTGCGGTGCCGACACGTCCGGCTTGGTGATCAGGCGGCTGGCCTGACCCGGCTCTTCAACGAGCGCCAGAACCTGACCATTGCTGTTATCTGGTACGGATACGATTGCTGTCTGCGCCGAAGTCGCAACATTGGCACCATCACCGCCTGCGCGCAGCACAAGCTGATGATCGCCCGGTGAAAGCGGCTGATCGAGAACGATTGCAAAATCGCCGTTCGCTCCCGCCTTGGCTGTCCCCAATACCCTGGAGCCAGAAATAATCTCAACGTCAGCATTGGGCGCTGCCTGTCCTGCAATCACAACGGAACCATCGGCTTCGACGCGCAAAATATCAAACACCGGCGTTTTAGCAGGCGCAGACGTTGTTTGAACCGGCTGAGCATCAGGCTGCGATGCAGCCTCTTGCGGTTCCACCTCGACAGTTTTCTCCGGCACCTGCGATACCGCGGGTGCCTCAGGTACAACGGGTTTGGATGCGCTGCCGGTTTCGGGGTCCTTCGCGGCTATGTCTGAACCAGGGGTAACCCCCTGATCTTTTAGCGAAGTCCAATAATATGCGCCGCCGCCGAGAATAAGGAGCAGCACGATGCCGATAATTCCGTATCTTTTGTTTTGCATTTCGGCCCGAAACCCACATGAGTAAATTAGTCAATGGGTTTATCGCTTTTTTATGCGCCTCACAAGAAGTTGAGCCGAATTACAAACATTATCGGTACTGATTATAAGAAAACTACTCTTCTTTACAGCTGATTGGCTTTTCCTGATCGGGATCATCCATCAGATTATAGAGATCAGCGCTGTCGCCTTTGGTCCACCAGATGTAGATGCCGCCCGCATATTTTGCACCAGAACCCGCAAGCACATTGGCTGCGATAACCGAAGCGTCTTCCATTTCGAGCTGCACAAGCGAATTTTCACCGGCATTATAATAGGTGGCAGAAACGTTCTGTTCACCGCATTTATAAAGAACCGAGTTTGCCGTTACTTCCACGTCGTCGGGCAGAGGAATGTTAATTTCTCCAGCCAGCGCACCCGATGCCACAAGCGAAAAACCCATAGCCAAAACCAACTTCTTCATCATATCAAACTCCCTGCCTCATTGATGCTTCGTGACAGTTATAGCTTGAGACGCTTGACGCTGAAACCGCAAAAGCGCACAAGAAATCATGTCTCAGATTCGATCCATTTGTGTTTATTGCGGCTCTTCAACGGGCTTAAATCCAATCTATCGCGAAGCGGGCCTCACGCTTGGCCGCTCGCTTGCTGAACACGACATTCGCCTTGTTTATGGCGGTGGTACGCGCGGCATTATGGGCGCGGTTGCGCAAGGCGTGATGGAAGCGGGCGGCGAAGTCACCGGCATTATTCCCACCTTCCTGCTCGACAAGGAAGCAAGCCTTGAAAAGGCGCAGGAGTTGACCGAGCTGATCGTGGTTGGCGATATGCACGAACGCAAGCATCTGATGTTCCAGAAGTCGGATGCTTTCGTCACCCTCCCCGGCGGCATTGGCACGGTTGAAGAAATCGTGGAAATGATGACATGGGCGCAGCTGGGCAAGCATCGCAAACCGATGGTTTTTGCCAATATCAACAATTTCTGGCAGCCAATGCTCACATTGCTTGAGCACATGACCACTGAGGGCTTCATTCATACCGCCCATCAGGTTAAGCCACTGGTGATTGATGATGCAAAAGACATCGTGCCTGCAATCCTCGCTGCCAATGGCCGCGCACATGAAGGCGATCCGAAAATCATCGAAAAGATGTAATCGTGGTTCTGAACCGATTGCATAAACACCAAAAGGGCGGAGCGATCCGCCCTTAATTCTATGTGGGAGGCAGAAATGAAAACGATTGGATTGATCGGCGGGATGAGCTGGGAAAGCTCGCAGGAATATTACCGCATTATCAACCGCGAAGTCCGCACAAGACTTGGTGGCACGCATTCTGCCAAAAGCCTTATGTGGTCGATGGATTTCGCCGAAATCGAACATCTCCAGCATCAGGGCAAATGGGACGAGCTGACGACACTGATGATTGAAGCCGCGCAAAACCTTGAAAAAGGAGGCGCGGATTTCATCCTGATCTGCACCAACACCATGCATAAAATGGCCGCTGACATTGAAAGCGCCACATCGATCCCGCTTGTGCATATTGCCGATCCGACAGCAGAAAAGATTAAGGCCGCAGGCTTCTCAAAAGTCGGACTGCTCGGCACCGCGTTCACGATGGAACAGGATTTTTACAAAGGCCGCCTCGCCGCAAAATATGGGCTTGAGGTTCTAACGCCCGACGATGCCGACCGCAAAACCGTGCACGACATCATCTATCAGGAACTGGTAGTGGGCGATGTGCGCGATACATCGCGTGAAGAATACCGCGCGGTCATCAACCGCCTTGTTGAGCGCGGTGCCGAGGCCATCATCCTCGGCTGCACGGAGATCATGCTGCTAATCGGTCAGACAGACAGCCCTGTGCCGGTATTCGATACCACACGGCTTCATGCCGAAGCAGCGGTTGATTGGGCTTTGCGGTAAACAAAAGGGCGGAATTACCGCCCTTTTTTAATCAGCTTGCAATTTGCGCTGCCAGTGCCTTCAACGCCGATTCACGCTCTGGTCCGGTGAGTTCAAGACGCTCAAAATTCTCATCAAGCAGGACGGGAAAATATGCCGTCGGATGTATGGCCACGATGCCATAAGTCTCGTCTTCCGCTTCGGCATAACGCATAAATGGTGCTTCTTTTTTCGAGAATCGCGAAACGATGCTCTTTTTCTTATGCGTCGTATCAAGCGGATTATAAGTAATATTGGTTGCACCCAAATGCTTCTTGCTGGCCGTAATTTTCGCCCATGCGAAGCGCAAAGCAGCAGCTGATTTCATCGCCGATGCACTGCCCCTGACACGGATGAAGCGAACCAGAAACAGCACAGACATTGCGAGCATGATTGCAAACAGGCCGATATCAAACGCCAAGCGGTTCCAGAATTCGTCGATAGCAAGCGTCAACGTAACATTTTCAGGATCAGACCGCTGCATGACAACATCGGTTTCATAATCCCCGCTTGATAAGCTCACAAATGAGAATTCTATGGGTTTGACGCGGCGCTTGCCGTCGTAATCATAGACTATGACCGCCTTACAATTGACCGTCATTTTCTTTGAGCGGCACTGGCCGTCATTAACAGAAGCATCTTCGAGAACGAGCGGATCGTTCATAATCAGGTGGTCTTTGTAAAGCCCCGGAAACCAGGCAACAGCAATACCAACACTCGCAAAAGCAAAGATGATGCTGAGAAACGGATACAGCAGAAGATGCGCCAATCCATGTTTTTTGATTTTGATTTCACGAGCAGGAAAAACGCCGTTCAGGTCCGGCAGAGAGCTATGTTCAGTCATTTTATAATCGTCTATCGCAGGGCGCTATTCACGATTGGGAGGAGAACCGCGCCGGTGATACGTCTTGCAGCCTGTCGGCAAAATCTGCACAAAACGCGATATGAACATGGCAATGCGACGCACAGAAACATCCTATGCAAGGCCATGAAATGAAAAGCCTGAATGGGTAAAAATCACCCAATCAGGTCTGCATTTTTTAGCAAAGTCGAATTTTACTGCAATATCCGGCAGCGAGGGGAATCCCGAAAACACCCGTCAGCCAGTAACAATTGCGAACAGCCAGACTCTTAATGTGAGATGCAAGTGTTACTGCGATAAAGTGTTCTACTTCTTCACCAGCGTCGCCACGGCTTCAACATGCGGCGACCAGAGGAACTGGTCAATCGGTGTCACGCGGGTAATGCGGTAGCCGCCCTTCACCAAAATAGCGAGATCGCGAGCCAGCGTTACCGGGTTGCAAGAGATGGCAACCACCTTCCCAACTTTGGATTTGGCCAATTCCTGCGCCTGCTCTTCAGCGCCTGCACGCGGCGGATCAAACACCACCGCATCATAAGGCAGCAGTTCCTTTGGCATCAGCGGGCGGCGGAACAAATCGCGTCGTTCAACCGAAACAGGCTTTAAACCCTGCACATGGCGCACGCCGCGATCAAGGGCCGCGAGTGCTGGCGCATCGTTTTCAATCGCGTGGACTGCGCTTTTTTCTGCAATGCGCAGCGCGAATGTGCCGACACCACAGAAGAGGTCTGCAACGCGCTTGGCCTTGCCGAGATGCGCCTGAACCAGCGATACCATTGCTTCTTCAGCCTCAATTGTTGCCTGCAAAAAACAACCCGGAGGCACCGGAACCGGCACTTTGCCAAAATGGATGATCGGCTTTTTCGGCTCAACGATGATTTCGCCTTCATGCGAAAGGCGGGCAAAGCCCTTTTTCATAATAAGGGCGGTCAGCGCACGGCGTTGCTCATCGCTGAGTTTACCGCAGCCGCTTGCTGCCAGATCAAGCCCTGAGGCCGTAACAGTTGCAGTTAATTTGAACGGCTTGGAACCGGGCGCAATCAATGCACCAACTTCACGCAAGTCATCAAGATGCGCGATGATTTCAGGCACTGTGACGGCGCATTCGACAAGATCGATAATCTCGTGGCTCTGGTGACGATTAAAGCCGAGCAACATGCCCTTTTCCGTCTTGCGTGCCGCAAAAGTTGCGCGACGGCGCGACTGCGGCTGGCAAGCGACCAGCGGCTCAACATCGACATCAAGTCCACGGCCCTTGAGAGCGGAGACGACAAGGTCGCGCTTCCATGCGCGATAAGGTTCGTCCTGCCAATGTTGAAGCGCGCAACTTCCGCACTCTTCAAAATGCTGGCATGACGGATCTTGCCGTTCATCAGAGATTTCGAGCAGCGCCATCACTGTGCCACGGTTCTTTTCGCGCGCGACATTGGCCACTTCGCCCGGCAATGTGAAAGGCACAAACAGCTGGCCATCGGGAAGATTGGCGACGCCATCGCCGCCCGCACCTATCGAGCGGATTGTCACTTGCGTCGTCATAAATCTTTCTTTCCTGCCAAGAGATATTCACGATTGCCGTCGCCGCCCTCAATGGGTGACGGGCAAAGGCCGAGCGCACGCCAACCGGGCTGCGTCTCAAGCCATGCTTTCAATTCTTCCGCAATGCGTTCGCCGTCTTGCGGGTCACGCAGAATGCCGCCTTTGCCGATGGCTTCGCGCCCGGCTTCAAACTGCGGCTTTACGAGAAGCGCGCAGATAGCATCTTTTTGCGCAAACGCCAATGCCGGCGGCAGAGCGAGTTTTAGCGAGATAAAACTCACATCCGAAACAACACAACCAATATCGCGCCCGTCGAGATGGCTGAATTCGAGCGCACGCGCATTCACGCCTTCCTTGTTGGTCACACGCAGATCATTGCGCAATGTCGGATGCAGCTGATCGTGTCCGACATCGATAGCGACGACATGATTGGCTCCACGCTCAAGCAGCACCTGCGTAAAGCCGCCAGTCGATGCGCCAATATCAAGCGCATTCAGCCCGTTCACATTGAGATTGAAGTGATCAAGCGCAGCAATCAGTTTGAGAGCACCGCGCGAGACATAGGCACTTGCGGGATCATCCACAGTCAGTTCAGCTGTGCGAAGAACATTCTGCCCCGGCTTGGTGATGGGCTTGCCATCAACCTTCACCGTGCCGCGCTGGATTGCGTCGCGCGCACGCGAACGCGTGGCAAACAGGCCGCGATCAACCAGCAACTGGTCTAGACGCGGGCGGTTATCGGGTGATTGCTCGCTCATCACTTATGCGCGGAACGGTGCCGCGATTTCCTCACGGCCAAGCGCCGCGAAGACGATGCGCACAATACCAGCGCGATCGAGGCCTGCATTGGCATACATGACTTCCGGCTTGGCGTGATCCTGATAGCTATCCGGCAGGGTCAGCACGCGCACTTTCAGGCCGCGATCCAGCAGTCCATCGGTTGCAAGGAATTGCAGCACATGAGCAGCGAAACCACCTGCCGCACCTTCTTCAATGGTTACCAGCACTTCATGCTCACGCGCAAGACGACGGATCAGGTCATGATCAAGCGGCTTGGCAAAACGCGCATCGGCAACCGTTGTCGAAAGACCTGCTGCAGCCAATTCATCGGCAGCACCCAGACATTCCTGCAAGCGTGTCCCAAAGGACAGGAGTGCGACCTTGGTGCCTTCGCGCACAATACGGCCCTTGCCGATTTCCAGCACCGAGCCACGTTCTGGCAGTTCCACGCCGACACCATCACCACGCGGATAGCGGAAGGAGATCGGACCTTCGTTATATTCCGCAGCCGTGCGCACCATATGGCGCAGTTCAGCTTCGTCAGATGCGGCCATCACCACAAAACCGGGAAGCGCTGCAAGGAAGCCGGTATCGAACGAACCGGCATGGGTTGGGCCATCGGCCCCCACCAGACCAGCGCGATCAATCGGGAAACGTACGGGCAGGTTCTGGATCGACACATCATGCACAACCTGATCATAGCCGCGCTGAAGAAAGGTCGAATAAATCGCACAGAACGGCTTATAGCCTTCGGACGCAAGACCAGCGGCAAAAGTAACGGCATGCTGTTCGGCAATGCCGACATCAAATGTGCGCTTTGGAAACACTTCACCAAACAGATCTAGGCCGGTGCCGGTCGGCATCGCCGCTGTCACAGCCACGATCTTGTCATCGTGACGGGCTTCTTCAATAAGGCTGGTGCCGAAAATCTTGGTATAGCTCGGTGCATTCGCCGGTGGCTTGGACTGTTTGCCGGTAATCACATCAAACTTGGTGACGCCGTGATATTTATCGGCGGCAGCTTCCGCAGGTGCATAGCCCTTGCCCTTTTGCGTCACCACATGGATCAACACCGGGCCCTCCTGCGCATCGCGCACATTTTTGAGAACCGGCAACAGATGATCAAGATTATGCCCGTCGATCGGCCCGACATAATAAAAGCCGAGCTCTTCAAACAGCGTACCGCCCGTAAAGAAGGCCCTGGTAAATTCTTCCGATTTGCGCGCCTTGTCCTGCAAGAACTTCGGCAGTTTCTTTGCAACCTGCTTGGCGGCTTCACGCACGCTGCGATAGGTTTTGCCAGAAACGAGCCGCGCGAGGTAAGCACTCATCGCACCCGTTGGCGGCGCAATCGACATGTCGTTGTCGTTGAGGATGACGATCAGCCGTGCATCAAGCGCACCGGCATTGTTCATCGCCTCATAGGCCATACCGGCTGACATGGAGCCATCACCGATAACTGCAATCACATTGCGCTTTTCACCCGAAAGGTCGGCTGCGACGGCCATGCCAAGACCGGCAGAGATCGACGTCGAAGAATGTGCCGCGCCAAAGGGATCATATTCGCTTTCAGCGCGCTTGGTGAAACCGGACAGCCCGTTTTCCTGACGCAACGTGCGGATACGATCACGGCGCCCGGTCAGAATTTTGTGCGGATAGGCCTGATGACCCACATCCCAAATGATGCGATCATGCGGTGTATCAAAGACATGATGCAGCGCAATGGTCAGTTCCACCACGCCCAACCCAGCCCCAAGATGCCCGCCCGTTGTTGAGACCGCATCCACCAGTTCGGCACGCAGTTCTTCCGCAAGCTTCGGCAAATCCTGCTCCGGCAATGCGCGCAGGGCTTCCGGTGTCGGTGCCTTGTCGAGCAAAGGGGTGATGGGTCGGGACATGAAAACAACCTGTTTCTGGTTTGAATTTTATTTGTCGGTATAGCAGCTGCCAGTGCAGATCAAGCTTGCCAAAGCGCACATGCACATGGCGAGACATCGTGTCATATGCGACCACTTTTTGTTTTGTCGCATTATCCGACGCAAAACCGCTGCGCACTTTTACTGGAAATGCTCCATCATTCAGGCAAAGGTATGAATTCTTCTTCATCACCCGGAACAATATCAAAACGTCCGGTGCGCCATTCTTCCTTGGCCTGCTCAATGCGCTCTCTGGAAGACGACACGAAATTCCACCAGACATAACGTTTCGAGCCAAGAGCCGCACCGCCAAACAGCATGAAATGCGCGCCCTCAGGCCCGGCCTGCACGACAATATCGTCACCCGGACGGAAAGCCAGCAAACGGTCCGGCGGAAACACATCGCCACCAATGCCGACATTGCCACGCAGCGTATAAATCGCGCGTTCTTCCGTGGTTGGCGGAATATGAAAGCGCCCGCCGGGCAGCACTTCAATATCTGCATAAAGTGTTTCGGCATGCTGGATGACCGGTGATGAAACACCATGCATGGAGCCGATGATCAAACGTCCGTTAAATTCACGATCTTCCATCAATGGCAGATCTGGCGCATTGGTGTGATAAAAATGCGGGTCGATTTCTTCAAATTGCTCGGACAGCGCCAGCCATGTCTGCACGCCGGAAATCGACAGCGGACCATTGCGTTCTTCTTCAGGCGAACGCTCGGAATGGACAATGCCACGACCTGCCGTCATGAGGTTCACATCGCCCGGCTTGATCACCATTTCCGTGCCGAGGCTGTCACGATGGCGGATATGACCATCGAACAGATAAGTCACAGTCGAAAGACCGATATGCGGATGCGGACGCACGTCAAGCGCATCGCCATCTTTCAGCACTGCTGGTCCCATGCGATCAAAGAAAATAAAGGGCCCAACAAGCCGTCGCTTCACAGTGGGTAAAGCACGACGCACTTCCAGCCCGCCAATATCGCTGGTGCGCGGAATGACAAGCGTTTCGATTGCATCAACCGATGTCTTGTCACCAAGCACCGGGTCAGGACAGGGAAAGAAGCTCATCGGACAGCCACCAAATAAAAGCGCACCGGCAAGCCGTTTGCCGGCGCGTGATCTTTACAAAAATAGAGCTGTGTCAGCGATTGTGCAACAGGCGCGACGCTTCGGCAGCACTAACGCTCTTCGAACTAAAAGCACAAGAATGGAATTGTAACAGTTTCTCTGTCTACCAACATGTGAATATATATGTTTAAAACATTAGCTTTTATATAAAAAATTATACGGGATATAAATAAAATGGAAGAATCAACGCTTCATTCCATTAATATAGAAGAACGATTTATAATAGACGAACCTATTTCAGAAATTAATTTAAATAAAAAATTTAAAAAAAATAACGAATTCAAAGAACACACATCTTTCAATAATTCATTTTCCAATAAAAACCATCATGTAAATAATGATGAATATGAAAAAAAAATTTACAAAGATATTATCATAAAGTCAAAAAAAGGGGGATCGGCAACAAAGGCCATATTAACAGGCCACGGAGGCTACACCCCCCGCCGCTATGGAATTTTTCCTGGGTCCGGGAAAATCGAATTGCCTTCCAATATAAGAGTTCATTTTTTCACACGTGAAGGGGGCCTTAGCGTTCGCAATACATTAAAAAATATCTTAGCAGAAGATTTTAATATTTATGAAACAATTGGTGAGCATGAGAAAATAATAAACTATTCATTAACAAAAGACAAATACACGGATGGTATTTTACCGAATGAATATTATGACATAATAACAATACCTGATCATATTAAAACTCACTTTAATGAATTATTAAAAACCATATCCAAAACAAACCATATTTATACGGATATATATTACACATGCTGCCGGGTTAATAAACTAAATCCTATAATTATAAGCCCGCCAATAACGCATTTATAACAATACAAGTGCGTTATTGGTCGAAGCTGGTTATACGTTACCTTTTGTGCAACAGGCGCGACAATTCGTTGGTGTCAGGCACCTGCCCATTACTGGTCAGCTTATCCACCAGACCAGGCAGCACCTGTGAGAGCTGATTGAGCAGTTCCTGCTGGTCAATACCGGCATGAGCTGCAATTTCACTCAATGTTTTATTGCCAAGCGCATCGCCGAGTTGGCCGGGTTCAATCTGATGATTGTCGCCCTGGCCGATCCACGAATCGACCTTATCGCCAAGACCTGCCTGCTTGAGCTGATCGAGGAGGCCACCCAGACCGCCACCTAGCGGACCGGGTACTGCCGGTGCGGATGACGCACTACCACTTGCAAGGGCGCCACCAAGCAGGCCACCAAGGCCACCCAAAATTCCGCCCAGCAAGCCGCCGCCGCTATCCGCCTGTTGTGGCGCAGATTGATCTGGAATCGAGGCAGGTTTTTCAGGCTCGTCGCTATGCCCTTTCAGCATCTTGCCAACGAGCAGCGCGCCGAGCGCTATCAGAACCGGCTTGGCAAGGCTGCCGCCGGGAATCGGCGAGTTCTTGGAATTGTCGTCATAACTTCCCATCACACGATACTCCCTGTTGGTCGCTGTTTTTTTTCACACGCGATAAGTTAAAGTGAAATAAGTTTTCAGCTTTCACAAGCATTATACCTTGCCAAATCGAAACTATTGTGAAAATTCTCTAAATGCCTGATGCAAAACCTTATTTTCGCAATCGGAGATATTAGATGTCTATAATAAGCTGGATTATTCTAGGTTTGATCGCCGGCTTCATCGGCAGCAAAGTCGTCAATAAAAGCGGTCAGGGACTGTTCTTCGACATTGCATTGGGCATTGTCGGGGCCATCGTTGGCGGCGTTCTTTCTTCAACACTGTTTGGTCGCGGTGTCACTGGCGCATTCGACCCCATCAGCCTGATCATTGCTATTATCGGATCGATCCTTGTCCTGTGGGCCTATCACAAGATCACAGGCAAGCGTTCCATCGGCTGAAAAACACGTTATAGTGCTATGGCTCCGGTTTGCGCCGGAGCCTTTTTATTACATTATTAACGAAAGCGCCGACAGTTGATGGGTTTCATTGATCACTACATCGCAGCCTATGGTGCCTTTGCTATATTGGTTATCGTGTATTTTGAATCCTTTGGTGCGCCGCTTCCCGGTGAAAGTGCTTTGATCGCATGTTCTCTGCTTGCGCTGAATGGCACATTGAACATAGAGCACGTGCTGATTGCTGTGTTTATCGGAGCCGTTCTAGGAGATACGACCGGCTACATCATCGGGCGTTATGGCGGCCGCGCATTGATCTTGAAATATGGTCATCGCGTGAAACTCACACCGGAGCGGCTCGAACAATTTGAGAAAATGTTCGAAACAAAAGGCATCTATGTCGTTGCCACTGCGCGCTTCGTTGTACTGTTACGACAGTTGAACGGCATTATCGCCGGTTCAATGAAAATGCCGCCGCTGCATTTTATGGCCGCAAATATTGTCGGCGCTTTTGGCTGGACGCTCGTTTGGGGGCTCGGCCCCTATCTTCTGAGTGGTGTGCTTGCGCCTTATGTCATTCACATCAAAAACATGATCCATTAAACTCGCCAAAGCGTCGCTCCAAATATAGTGATGCACAAATGCAACAAAAAGCGATAAATTTGATTGATCTATATTTAAATTGAACAGTGTTGCCTAGTCATTAAAACTTCACTAATCTGACATGTAATTGATATTGTTTGTTTTTTTAACACCTCTATAAGCGCTCCAGTCACACCTCACTTATGGAGTTTCTTATGAGGGTTAAGCATTTTCTCTGCGCTTCGGCTGCAGTATTTTCATTCGTATCAGTTGCACAGGCTGCTGACGCGATTGTTGCACCAGAGCCAGAAGCAGTAGAATATGTTCGCGTTTGCGATGCATACGGCGCTGGCTATTTCTACATTCCAGGCACCGAAACCTGCCTGCGCATCCACGGCTACGTTCGTGCAGACATCAAGGGTGGCGACAATGTCTATGCCAAGACACTTGGCGCTCGTGATCGCGACACCTATGACTACCTGACCCGTTTCTCGCTCCGCTTCTCGACCGCTTCGGAAACCGAACTCGGCACACTGAAGACCTATACTGAAGCCCGCTTCCAGTACCAGAATGGCGCCGATGCTGGCTCGACCGGCACTCTGCGTTATGGCTACATACAGCTCGGCGGCCTGCGCGTTGGTCTTGATGAATCCGCTTTCGTTACCTTCACCGGCTACCTCGGCGACGTCATCAATGACGACGTGATCCTCGCTGGTGGCACCCGCACCAACGCGATCAGCTACACTTTCAAGGGCGGCAATGGCTTCTCGGCGATCATCGCGCTTGAACAGGGTGGCAATGGCGATTCCAACGGCTCCGTCACCATCGACGACTACACACCGCATGTTGTCGGTGGCCTGAAATATGCTCAGGGCTGGGGTTCGATCGCTGGTGTTGCAGCTTACGACGCGCTCAATGAAAAGTGGATGGGCAAGGTTCGCCTCGACGTGAACGTAACCGAACAGTTCTCGATCTGGGGACAGGGCGCTTACAAGTCGAATGACGACCACTACATTGCTGGCGTTCGTCAGATCGACAGCTTCTATGGCACATGGGGCGGCGATTGGGCTGTCTGGGGCGGCGCGAAGTACAAGTTCAACAAGAAGACAGCCTTCAACATTCAGGCCGCCTATGAAGAAGCTGGCCGTTTTGCAGGCACGATGAACGTTGCCTACACCATCGTACCGGGCTTCACCATTACGCCGGAAGTGTCCTACACCAAGTGGAACGATGATCGTTCGGTCCTCAAGGGCAAAGACGCTGTTCAGGGCATGGTTCGCTTCCAGCGCTCGTTCTAAGCCGAATGGCATGCAACAAATTGAGGCTGCTGCAATCGTGAGACCTCCAGTCAGATCGCAGTGGCACAAAGAGATAGCGGCTCCAAAAGAGCCGCTATTTTGACATCTCGATATTTTTTAACTGATCTTATTCCGCGTCGAGCGGTTCTGTGCCCACAGGCTGCCCATCGCGACCAACGCGAATCTTTTCGACCTTGTCTTCCGCAGATTTGAGCAGCGTATCGCAATGTTTCTTCAGCGCTTCGCCGCGCTCATAGATGCGGATCGATTCTTCAAGCGGCACATCGCCCCGCTCCAGAGCATCGACGATCTTCTCAAGCTGCTTCAAGGCGTCCTCAAAGCTCATAACTGCAATGTCGGTGTTGGACGGTTCGGTTACCATGGTTTATCCTTTCAACAGCCGCGTAATATGGGAAGACGCGGACTGCGACAAGCCCTCAAGATCATATCCACCTTCAAGCACGCTCACCAAACGGTGATTGCAGAAACGTTCTGCACGTTCCATGAGCTTGCCCGTCGCCCAGTCAAAATCCGCCTCATCGAGATTGATCTCGGAAAGAGGATCGCGGAAATGCGCGTCGAAGCCAGCTGAAATAAGGATCAAATCTGGCTGGAAGTTGTCCAAAGCAGGCAATACACGACTATTAAATGCCTCGCGAAATTCGCGGCTGCCAGTATTGGGCGAGAGTGGTGCATTGACGATGTTGCCCACACCCACCTCATCTTTCCGGCCTGTGCCGGGAAACAGCGGAAACTGATGGGTCGAGCAGAACAAAACGCTTGGATCGTCTTGGAAAATATCCTGTGTACCGTTGCCGTGATGTACGTCCCAATCGACAATCGCGATGCGTTCCGCTCCATGATTGCGCTGCGCATGACGTGCGGCAATAGCGACGTTGTTAAACAGGCAAAAGCCCATGGCGGTTGCCAGTTCGGCATGATGCCCGGGCGGGCGCGAGGCGACGAAGACATTGTCAGCCTGCCCCGAAAACACGTCATCAACCGCAGTGGTAGCCGCACCAATTGCCAGAAGCGCTGCTTCCCAGCTTTTGGGACTCACATAAGTGTCGACACCAAGCTTGTTGATTGGTTGCGGTGCTTCTTCGTCATCAACCGGATCGGGAATCTGCTTGCGGATCTCATCGATGTAGCTTTCCGAATGCGCGAGCAGAATGGCGTCTTGCGATGCCATTGGCGCTTGCACCCGATCAAGACGGTAGAAATCCGGGCCTTCCAGTTCGCTCATCAAAGCACGAATACGGTCGGGCCGCTCGGGATGTCCGGGCGGCACGATATGTTCTAGATAGGTCGGATGCCAGTAAAGCCGTGTTGTCATTGCCGACCTTTAGCATCGGCAATACAATCTGGCTATGATGGTTAGCTCAAAGACTGAAAATCACGCGGTGTTGTGCGCCGTTAAATCGGTGGTGGCTTTATCCCAACGATAAATGAAGTCCTCGCATGCTCCCCACCGCCATCAGCAACATATATAGCCAACACCTTCTTCTCTACTATCTTTATTCCGCTTCCGAAATGATGGCTTACTTCATCATAAGCAGAATTGACAGTAAATATAAAGGTACCATCATCAGATGAAAATATATTATCCGAATCGTCAATAGTAATCTCTCCTCCACTGTTTGGAGTGAGTAAGTTTATTTTACCCGAAAAACCAACTCCATTTTCTTTCAAATAGCCGGTTACTTTTTTAGAATCGTAAGCGCTCATTTGGAGGTAATTTTGCTCAAATTCGATTGTAAAATTATCTGACATTGAAACCTCTAACTTAATTAAATTATAACTAACCATATCCGATAAATAGAAAAATCCATCTGTCATTATGAGCAGATGGATTTCTTAAAACCTGAAGATTTCGCTGTGTTGAATTCAAATGATTTCCGTGCGCGTGATGTTGATGCCGAAACCTTCCAGACCAACATAGTGACGCTCACGTGAAGCCAGCAGCACAATCGACGTGATGCCAAGATCTTTGAGTATCTGCGCACCAAGGCCAATCTGACGCCATTCTTCTTCACGGGCAACGGCTTCTGCATGGGCCTCGTGTTCACCAAGCAACGCTTCTCGCGCCCGCGCATCGCGGTGATCAGAACGCACGCCAACCGAATCTTCACGCAGATAAACCAGAACGCCGCGGCCTTCTTTGCCCATGCGTTTCATGATCTCGTCGAGATTGCTGCCGCCATTACCGAACACATCGCTCAGCACATCTTCACGATGCAGACGGACAGGCACTTCTTCGCCATCCCGAATATCACCAAACACAATAGCGACATGCTGCATCGGCTCCCACGGCAACTCGTAGGTATAGGCATGAGCCGGACCAGCGCAAGTCGTGACGGGCGCATCGTTAATGCGCTTGACCAGTGTTTCCTTGCGCTGACGATAGGCGATGAGATCAGCCACCGTTACCCGATGAAGCGCATGCTTTTCAGCAAATGCTTTTACGTCAGGGCCACGCATGACGGTTCCATCATCATTGATCAGCTCACAAATCACCCCAATTGGCGGCAGATTTGCGAGTTTGCACAGATCAACAGCCGCTTCTGTATGGCCAGAGCGCATCAACACGCCACCTTCTCGCGCGATCAGCGGGAAAATATGGCCCGGACGCACAAAATCGGAAGCACCGGCATTCGGGTTTGCGAGGTTGCGCACAGTCAGCGTGCGATCTTCAGCAGAAATGCCGGTTGTGGTGCCGTGGCGGTAATCAACAGTGACGGTGAAAGCCGTCGTGTGTGCGGACTCATTTTCCGCGACCATCGGCGCCAGATTGAGGCGCTTGGCTTCTTCGCGCGTCATCGGCGTGCAGACGATACCCGACGTATAACGCACGATGAAGGCCATCTTTTCCGGCGTACAGTGCACGGCAGCAACGATAAGATCGCCTTCGTTCTCACGTCCGTCATCATCCATCACGACAACAATTTCGCCACGCTCGAAAGCGCGCAGCGCATCAACGACCTGTTTCTGATTATAGCTCATTTCAGCCTCAATGGTTGTACCACAGCTTCAGTCTCTTGCTTTCACGCATGTTGCGGAAACCGGTTTCCCTTTTCCGCGACATGCTCAGAACCGGCCCTTGGTCCCTGAAACCACCTCTGAATATTTTATACCCGTCCTGTCTGTCCCCGATGGCGCAGATAATGATCGGCAATGGCGCAAGCGACCATCGCTTCGCCAATCGGCACAGCGCGGATACCCACGCAAGGATCATGACGACCCTTGGTCATCACATCCACTTCCTTGCCCAGCGCATCAATCGACTTGCGCGGTGTCAGGATTGACGATGTTGGCTTTACTGCGAAACGCGAGATAACCGGCGCACCGGTTGCAATGCCACCCAGAACGCCGCCTGCCTGATTGGACAGGAACACCGGCTGACCGTCATTGCCGATGCGCATTTCGTCAGCATTTTCTTCGCCCGTCAGACGTGCGGCTTCAAAACCATTGCCGATCTCAACGCCCTTCACGGCATTGATCGACATCAGATAACTTGCAATATCCTGATCGAGCTTGCCGTAAATCGGCGCACCAATACCAGCAGGAACGCCTTCCGCCACGATTTCGATAATCGCACCGATGGAAGAGCCATTTTTACGAATACCATCGAGATATTCGGCAAAAACCTCAACCGAACCGGCATCCGGCGTGAAAAACGGGTTGTTATCGACTTCGTTCCAGTCCCACCGCGCGCGATCAATGTCATGCACGCCCATCGAGACCAGCGCGCCGCGCACCTGCAAGCCCGGAACAACCTTACGCGCAATAGCACCGGCTGCAACGCGTGCTGCGGTTTCACGCGCCGAAGAGCGCCCGCCGCCACGATAATCGCGAATGCCGTATTTGACGTCGTAAGCATAATCGGCATGACCCGGGCGGTACTGCCGGGCAATATCGCCATAATCCTTGGAACGCTGATCGGTGTTTTCGATCATCATCGAAATTGGCGTGCCAGTCGTGGTCATGGTCACGCCGTCGTCGCTCAGAATCACACCGGACAGCACGCGAACCTGATCCGGCTCGCGGCGCTGCGTCGTATATTTCGACTGACCCGGCTTACGCTTATCGAGATAGGACTGAATTTCGGCCTCGGTAAATGTGATGCCGGGTGGGCAGCCATCCACGACACAACCAAGCGCAATTCCGTGGCTTTCACCCCAGGTGGTTACGCGGAACAGATGACCGAAACTGTTATGAGACATGAGCTAAGCCTGATTACGGAGCGCCTTTTCCGGCAAGATATGGGGCGGTTCTATTGGCCTTTTGAGCAACGGTCAAATTATTGCTGGGAATAGCGCATCAGGATCGCAAAATTTCCATCAGATCATCCACATGCCGCATTCTTTTTGACACATTCCACCAGCTAAATTGCCCTCAGAATGATGTTGCTTCCCTCGATCTCAGATCTTAGTGTTTGCTAAGAAATCAGGGAGCAATCGCCAAATGCAATTCGTGTCGAATCAGTCAGTGGACGGTCGGTCACTCAAAAGGAGGATGACACCCATGCAGTATATTGTGGGACTGCTCTTTATCATTGCTTCGCTCTTTTCGACCGTTGCAATGGCAGATGATGTTGAAGGTAAGATCACCGGCATCAATCAAGATAAAGAAACAATCACGCTTGATGACGGCAAGACCTATAAGCTGCCGGGCGAGTTTGATTATTCCGCTATTAACAAAGGCATGAAGGTTATCATTCTCTATGATGAAGCCGACGACACGCGCTTTGTCACCGATATTCAAGAAGCGCCGTAAATTCAGATCACGGATAGAATTGTGCCCGTGTCGTATTGGCGAATATAATCGACACGGGTTCCATCCCAATGATAGCTGTAATGTCGGCCCTGAACAGGAATTGTTATAACGTCCGGCCAGAAAATCCCGATGCAAAAACCTCCGTGCATCCGCACACTCGGCCAGACAAGCCCTTGACTCCCCGCCGCGCGCAACTCCCTGCCCTCAATATGAGACGCCGTATAGTCAACGGGATCCAGCACACCCGGTACTTTACTTACATCGTCCAGTTCCCTTTCGATGCTTCCGATCAGCACTCGAAAATCTGAAGTCCAGCCCGGCTCTTCGCGGGTTGCACGCATGAATTTTTCATGATGGTGAATGGTTTCAGCCACTGCCACCTCTTCGCGATCAGCGGCATAATAAATGCCGTAACTGCCATCGCTGAAACGTCCGGGGCGGGTTATCGAACAATGCACGAAAGGCGCCATGACATAAGTTGCCCCCTGCCCTGCCACGCGCCTGTCGGCCGGAACTTTGCCAAGATCGCCAATTTCAAACCGTATGCGCGGATTGGTTTTTTCCTCGACCGAGGCCAGCGCCTCCCAGTCACGCGGGTCTGCGATATCTTCAAACAGATCAATCGGCGGATGAATGGAGCGGATGATGCGAAATGTCTGCGGCCAGTCGACCTGCCGTTTCTCAGCCAGTCCGCTTACCATGCGCCGCGCTCCGCATTGAGCCATTCGCGCAAAGCCGCAAGATCAGAGATTTCACCGCGCAACATCAGGTCCAAAGCCGAAAGTCCTCCGAACGTATCATTGGGCTTTCTGATCCACGCATAGCCCCGCGCAGGATCACGGAACAGATAGCGCAATCCTTTGTGAATACCCATCAGATGCGCCATACGCATCCGCAGGTCGCGATCAATCCGGCCTATGCTGCCGTCTTTCCAGCGCGCCCATGTGCGCGGCGACATATCACCCAACAGCGTGCAGGCTTCTCCATCCGAGAGCTTCCAGACCTTCAACAGATTGACCGTCGTGCGCGCCAATGCACCCGCTTCTTCGTCGGTGATCGCGTTCGTCAGCGTGCCTGCTGGCGTTATACTGATTGGCTGAAGTTCCATCGCAGCTTCTCCTTATGGCAGAAAGATAACATATTCTTGCCAAATGGCAAATCAGCGCACCACAAACCATGTCGTTGCTAGACTTTTGGGGGCGAGTCTGCTTGTGTCCGAGAGATGGGGGCCGCCAGTAATCCGGTCAGGCCGAGTATTGCATTTGGGGCAAGCATCGATGGATGATCCGATAAAATCACTCGACAGGCCGGGAAACAGATCAGCGCAGGCGCGCTATGTATTCTTTGCGGCACTGACGGGAATATTGACCGGAACAGTCGGTTCTTATTTTCATCTCATCATTGATGCGCTGATGACATGGCCGCAAAAGCTTGGTCAATACATCACCGGAACATCGCTTATCATTGCGGCTGCACTGTTTACAATGTGCTGCACAATACTTGCGGCTTTCATTGTTCGTCGTTTTGCGCCCGAAGCTGGCGGCAGTGGCGTGCAGGAAATTGAGGGCGCCATGGAAGGCTTGCGAGAAGTCCGGTGGCGCCGCGTTTTGCCGGTGAAGTTTCTTATGGGTATCACATCGATCTCATCCGGCCTCGTTCTGGGGCGCGAAGGCCCCACCATCCATATCGGCGCGTCACTGGGTGCAGCCATTACAGATTTCTTCAAAGTCAGCGAAACTGAACGGCGTGGCATTCTTGCTGCGGGTGCGGCGGCAGGCCTTGCCTGCGCGTTTAATGCGCCATTGGCAGGTGTTCTGTTTATCGTTGAGGAAACGCACAAGCAGTTTCCCTATACGTTCCGCACCTATATGGGCGTGATCGCGGCTGCGCTGCTCGCAACCGTCATGACGCAAATTATCGGCGGTACAGCGCCTGATATGTCGATGCCGGAGGTAAAAGCAGCGCTTGAACATGTTCCAGCGTTTGTCTTGCTCGGCTGTCTGCTTGGCTTTGTTGGCGTGGCGCTGAATGGCGGCATTATGTGGGCGGTCAATTTTGCAGCCACTATGCACAATCGCGTACCGTATCTGTATCCGGCGATTATCGGACTATGCGTGGGCGCCCTCTTCATTGTGCTGCCTTATTCCGTCACGGGTGGCGAGCATATCATCATGGAGATTGCGCATCAGAAAACCGGCTTGGCACTGCTGCTTCTGCTGGCGTTTGCACGCTATTTTACAATGGTCGGCAGCTATTCCAGCGGCGTTCCAGGCGGGATTTTTGCGCCAATGCTTACACTCGCGACCTGTATCGGTCTGGCCTTTGCAGGCATCATCAGCGTGTTTTCGCCAGAGGCTGGCATCATGCCATTGGCATTTGCAATTGCGGCGATGGGCGGGCTGTTTACCGCATCAGTTCGTGCACCAATTGTCGGCGTTGTTCTCACGCTCGAACTCACAGGTGCCTATGGCATGACAATGCCACTCATCGCCACCTGCCTCACGGCCAATCTTGTTGCACAATGGATTGGCGGCAAGCCGATTTATGAACAGCTTCTCGACCGCACATTGGCGCAGGCAGGAATCAAGCCAAAAGACAGGTCAGCAGAATCACGCACCGGCTTGGCATGAGGAAAAGGATCTGAGCCTGCTCAGATCCACTCAAGCTTATTGTTCTCGAACTTCAGTATTTTGTCCTGAGGAATCGAGAGATTGGCGGCAGCATGGCCATCCATATCGCCGTAAAGATAAAATAGGGTGCGAATGCAGCCGCCATGCGTCACGCAGACAGTCGGCCATTCAACCGCTTCGACCCAGCGGCCAATGCGTTGTGAGAGGCGCATATAGCTTTCAGCCGTCTCACCGGGTGGTATGAAGTTCCATTTGTCTTTGGCACGTGCTTCCAGAAGGTCTTCGCGTTCCTTGGCAATGTCTTCCATCATAAAGCCCTGCCAATCGCCGAAATTCACTTCCATCAATTGCGGGTCAGTGCGGAAATCATAAGGATCGAGGCCCATTCGAAGACGAATGCGCTCCATGGTTTCGCGGGTACGACGCAGAGGGCTTGCAACAAAATCATAACCGGCACCATCGCCAATCAGCGATTTCAGCATATCGCCGTTTCGGTCTGCCTGTGTGCGGCCATGCGCATTGATATCAATATCAAGCTGTCCCTGAATGCGCTGCGCTACATTCCAGTCCGTCTCACCATGACGCGAAAAATAGATGATCTCGCGGGCCAAAATCACACCTCTGTCTGCACGTAATTCTATTTTAAATAGCCCCTTCGGCGATGAAGAGACAAAGAAAAATCCCGAAAAGTCGGTCAACTTTTCGGGATTTTGGAATGCTCAGATCAGTCTTTGACGACTGAAATGTCCGGGGCGTCGACCGCTTTCATGCCGATCACATGATAGCCGCTGTCAGCATGGTGAACTTCACCTGTGACCGAACGCGACAGATCGGACAGGAAGTAAAGGCCAACATCACCCACTTCATCAATGGTGACCGTGCGGCGCAGCGGTGCATTGTATTCGTTCCACTTGAGAATATAGCGGAAGTCGCCAATACCAGATGCGGCCAGCGTCTTGATCGGGCCTGCGGAAATCGCATTCACGCGAATGTTCTGCGGTCCAAGATCAACAGCCAGATATTTCACACTTGCTTCAAGAGCTGCCTTTGCAACACCCATGACGTTGTAGTTCGGCATAACTTTTTCAGCGCCATAATAGGTCAGCGTGAGAATCGAACCGCCGTCATTCATCAGCTTTTCCGCACGACGCGAAATCGCAGTCAGCGAATAAACCGAAATCAGCATGGTGTTCTGGAAATTGGCCTCTGACGTGTCAACGTAGCGGCCAGTCAGCTCATCCTTATCGGAGAAACCAATGGCGTGAACGACGAAGTCAAGCTTGCCCCACTTGTTCTCCAGCGCTTCAAAAACAGCATCAATGCTTGCGCCGTCAGCAACATCGCAATGGCCAGCAACAAAAGCATCCAGTTCTTCGGCCAACGGCTCGACACGCTTCTTGAGCGCATCACCCTGATAGGTGAATGCGAGTTCCGCGCCCGCTTCACGAGCAGCCTTGGCAATGCCCCAGGCGATAGAACGGTTGTTGGCTACGCCCAGAATCAATCCGCGCTTGCCCTGCAACAAACCTGACTTTGCGGTCATTAAGGGTCCTCATAGAATATAAACAACTAGATGCCCTATCGCACAGCATTGCACTGGCTTCAAGCAATTGCGCATAAAAAGCCGGGTATTATAAAATCTAAACGACGGATCGCCGCGCAGTGCAGCGATCCGGTTACAGTCTATCGAGGCGCAATATCAATTATTCGCCTCGGCGTTTCTTTAAAAATTCTTCCAATTCCGCATCGCCACCTTCCGGCAGCATGATGCGGACATGGACGTAAAGATCGCCGTGGCCACCGGCCTTCAGCGGCAAGCCCTTACCCTTCAGGCGCAGCACCTTGTCGGAGCTTGACCAGGCGGGCACTTTGACCGCGATACGACCGCTCAACGTTTCAACTTCCGCCTTGCCACCAAGCGCTGCGTCTGCAAGCTCGACCGGCAGATCGACATGGACATCGCGCCCTTCCAGGCGGAAGCGCGCACTCGGCTTAAAATGGATCGTTACCAGCGCATCGCCGGGCGTGCCGCCGACAATGTGCTCGCCTTGGCCCTTGAGACGGATGGTCTGGCCATCTTCAACATATTGTGGCAGCTTGATTTTAAGGTGTTTCCCATTCGGAAAAACAGCCTCAACCTTGTCCGCGCCTGCTGCCTGCTCAAGCGTAATATTGATGGAAGCAGCCAGATCGCTGCCTTTCATAGGACCGCGCTGACGTGCTCCGCCGCGACCGCCGCCAAAAGCGCCGCCGAATAGATCATTGAGAATGTCTTCGGCACCGCCGCCAAAACCACCCTGCTGGCCACCGCCACGCTGACGAAAGCCAGCGAACGGATCGCCACCAGCAAATCCAGATTGACCGCCGAAACCGCCCTGCCCGCCAAAGCCCTGAAAGGCCTGCTTGCCTTCGGCGTCAATCTCGCCACGATCAAACTGGCCACGTTTGTCCTTGTCACCGACAATTTCATAGGCCTGATTGATTTCTGAAAAGCGCTCCTGCGCCTTCGGATCATCCTTGTTCTGATCCGGATGATATTTCTTGGCCAGCTTGCGAAAAGCCGACTTTATTTCTTCGGGCTTCGCCGTTTTGGCGACGCCCAACACGCTATAGGGATCGCGCATATAGTCCTCATTCGGGAAAATGACTGAATAATCAGTCGTTAGACTCACTTTGCCGTAATATGAGTACTAAGCCTTAAAACTTCCAGACTTATAGCTGTGAGAATAGAAAAAAGCTTGGAACGCGCACTCAAAGCGGTGCGAACGAGGTTAACGTCCACTCGCCGCCACGCTGCATACAGGTTTCACCGCGATAGATCGAGACGCCATCAAAAGCTTCGCGCGATGTTTCAAACTGGCGACACAGCGTGTCGTTGGACTTTGTTTCAGCGATTGTTGTAATCGCACCCTGACTGCCGGTATCAGGATTGGCCCAGGGAACGGGCTTTTTGCCCCATTGGGTGAAGTTGAGAGCGGATACGATGCTTTTGATCGTGGATTGATCGGAGCGCTTGCCGTTGTCGGTCTCATCTTTTTCGACTGACTTGATGGAACCGGTGATCGTCGAGGAATCAGGCACTGCCTTGTCGATGCTCACTCCACCCATCGCACAACCTGAGAGCGAAACCATGGCGACGGCAAATGCCACACGGCGGATCAAAGCCATGTTACAGTTGAAGGTGACATCATTTCTTACGCGGCGAGCAAGTCGAGCAGCCAACGGTCTTCCCTTAAATACATCCTAAAGATGTAGTGAATATGGGGGATATGGAGTTAACAAGTCGTTCGCAGACACGGTAAACAAATCACTATCAAAGAACAACGCAGAAAATTCTCACTTCTCACCAAAGTCATGGACAAACTGTGCGATATGAACCAAGTTTGCTCACAACAATTCCGACTGACTTTTGAAATAGCACCCAATGACAGATGACCGCGACGATTTCACCCAAAGTTCCGAACCTTTCAAGCTCTTTGCGCAATGGCTGAATGACGCCACCAAAAGCGAAATAAACGACCCAAATGCCGTCGCGCTCGCCACAGTTGACCCGGACGGTCTGCCCAATGTGCGGATGGTTCTGCTCAAAGATTTCGACGAGCACGGCTTTGTCTTCTACACCAATTACGAAAGCGCCAAGGGGCAGGAAATCCTGTCTGCCGAAAAAGCGGCCATGTGCTTTCACTGGAAATCGCTGCGTCGTCAGGTCCGTGTGCGTGGCCCGGTCGAAAAGGTGAGTGCCGAGGAAGCCGATGCCTATTACGCATCGCGACCACGTGGCAGTCGTATCGGTGCCTGGGCATCCAAGCAGTCGCGGCCACTCGAAAGCCGCTTTGCGCTCGAAAAGGCTGTTGCAGAATATACAGCACGTTATGCGATTGGAGACATTCCGCGTCCTCAACACTGGTCAGGCTTCCGCATCCGCCCGGTTTCCATTGAGTTCTGGCATGACCGCCCCTTCCGCCTGCATGACCGCGTGTTGTTTACCCGCGACACACCGGAAGGCGACTGGACCAAAGATCGTCTCTATCCATAAAAATAAAAAGGCCGCTGAAATCAGCGGCTTTTTTGTTTCTATACCATCGGCTTCAACGCCACCCAAAGGCTTCCCAGCACGAGGCCTAAGAAAATCAGCCATCCCACCGTGTTGTTCGACTTAAACAGACGCAGGCATTGATCGGGATTATCGATGTCGAGCACGATGATCTGGCGGTAAAGATGAACGCCCGCCGCGAGCAGTCCCGCAAGCGCTGGCATCGGCACCTGTGCAACCGCAAAGGCAGCGGCAAAAAAGCCAATCGCGCCGCCATAAAGAACCAGCAGCGCCGTCTTGGTATGTTTGCCAAACAGGCGCGCGGTCGACCCGACGCCGACCAGCGCGTCGTCTTCCTTGTCCTGATGGGCGTAGATCGTGTCATAGCCAATCGTCCAAAGGATCGCGCCGATATAAAGCAACACGGGCGACAGCGCGAGCGAGCCCTGGACTGCCGCCCAACCCATCAGCGCGCCCCACGAAAAGGCAAGGCCAAGCACCAGCTGCGGCAGGTTCGTAATGCGCTTCATGAAAGGATAGGCCGCGACGATCACTAGCGATGCAACGCCAAGGCCAATCGTGAACCAGTTAAATTGCAGCACAACGGCCAGCCCAAGCAGAGCCTGCAAGACGATGAATATTTTCGCCTGTTTGCGCGTCACCTGACCAGACGGCAAAGGTCGAGAACGGGTGCGGTCCACTTTGTCGTCAATATCCTGATCAGCAAGATCATTATATGTGCAGCCAGCGCCACGCATCGCGACAGAGCCAACGAAAAATAAAACCAGATGCCAGATCGATGGCACCACCGACCAAACATCATCCCCCGGCTGCGCACCTGCACCCGCTACAAGCGCAGCCGACCAAAAACACGGCCATAAAAGCAGCTGCCAGCCAATCGGACGATCCCAGCGTGCAAGCTGGGCATAGGGCCACAGCGATGGCGGCAGCACCCGATAAACCCAGTGGCCAGATGGCGCATCCTTGACGCGTCCGCGGCTTTCGCGTGACTGAACATCAGAACCGGTGCCCATTTCGGGCTTTGACTGCTGCATGACTGCTTGCTTTCCTGAAACTGTGCCGGTGCGGCCGCTTTTTATCCAAAAATCGCAGCACTGCCCTTGCCCGCGCGTGCGTTGGGCAATAGAGACCCGTATAAACAACGTTTACTGATCTCACGCGCAGGGAGCAAGGCATGAAAGTTCTGTTGATCGGTTCGGGCGGACGCGAACACGCATTGGCATGGAAACTCGCCGCATCCGAAAAGCTGACAAAGCTCTATTGCGCGCCGGGCAATCCCGGCATTGCTGAATATGCAGAACTGGTAACACTGGACCTTACCGATCACGCAGCCGTCATTGCTTTTGCCAAACAGAATGCGATTGATTTGGTTGTCGTTGGCCCCGAAGCGCCTCTTGTTGCTGGCCTTGCTGATGATCTTCAAGCTGCCGATATTCGCGTCTTCGGTCCTTCTAAGCTCGCCGCACAGCTTGAAGGCTCAAAAGGCTTCACCAAAGACCTTTGCGCGCGCTTCAATATTCCGACCGGCGCTTATGGCCGCTTCAACAATGCGCCCAAAGCCAAAGCCTATATCCGTGAAATGGGTGCGCCCATCGTCGTCAAAGCCGATGGGCTTGCCGCTGGCAAAGGCGTTGTCGTTGCCATGACGCTCGATGAAGCGTTTGATGCCGTTGATATGTGTTTTGAAGGTGCATTTGGCTCTGCCGGTGCGGAAGTTGTGGTTGAAGAGTTTCTTGAAGGCGAGGAAGCAAGCTTTTTCTGTATCTGCGATCGCAAAACAGCGCTGCCACTTGGCTCTGCGCAGGACCACAAGCGCGTTGGCGATGGCGATACAGGCCCGAACACCGGCGGCATGGGAGCTTACGCACCTGCTCCAGTGATGACGCCTGAAATTGTCGAACGCACCATGCGCGAGCTGATCGAACCCACAATGCGCGGCATGGCGGAAATCGGTGCGCCCTTCTCGGGCGTGCTGTTCCTCGGCCTGATGATCGGCAAAGACGGTCCGAAGCTCATTGAATATAACACCCGCTTTGGTGATCCTGAGTGCCAGGTACTGATGATGCGCCTCGAAACTGATCTGCTCGACCTCATCAATGCAGCCGTTGATGGCAAACTTGATGAAGTTAAGCTCGAATGGAAAGACCAGCCAGCTCTAACCGTGGTTATGGCTGCGGAAGGCTATCCGGCCAACGTGAAGAAGGGCAGTGTTATTCGCGGCCTTGAAAAGCTCGACGGAATTGACGGCCTCAAAGTCTTCCACGCTGGCACAGCGGAAAAAGACGGTAATCTCATTGCCAATGGCGGCCGCGTTCTTAACGTGACAGCGATGGCTAAAACCGTCGCGGAAGCGCAAAGCAAAGCCTATGACGCCGTGAAGCGTGTCGACTGGCCAGAAGGCTTTTATCGCTCCGACATCGGCTGGCGTGCTGTTGAGCGTAAACGCTCAGGCGCGTAGTTCACGCTATATGAACCCGGTTTCTAGCCGCTAAGCAATGTGGACGCGGTTGCGGCTTTTTATGCGATATGGACGCGATTGCGTCCGGCGTTCTTCGCATCATAAAGCGCCGAGTCCGCACGGCGCATCGTCTCGTAGAGGCTTTCCTCATCAACCTGTTCCGCGACGCCAAAGCTTGCCGTCGGACCCCAATCGGGTGCTTTTTCAGCAAATCGTAGTTTGCTGAGAGATTCGCGCAGGCTTTGTGCAAGACTTTCTGCCGCCGCCATATCAGCGTCTGGAATAAATACAACAAACTCCTCGCCGCCCATCCGTGCAGCCACGGCTGACTTGGGGAGCTGAGTTCTAAGCAACTTGCCAAAAGCCGCAATGACCCGGTCCCCGCCGTCATGGCCATAGGTATCGTTCACGCGTTTGAAGAAATCGAGATCGCTCATAATCACCGCATAGCGAATCCGTGCACCTTTACGGGCCAACACACGCGAGACATGCCGGTCAAATCCACGGCGATTATAAATCTGGGAAAGCTCATCTACCTCTGACTGCTCACTCGCCTCGCCCACCATGTGCGAAACTGTGGTTAAAAGCAGCAGCAGGCCACGCGCGGCATGCAAAAAAACGCCAATCGACAACGATATAATCACATGCAGCGTATTGGCTGGATCATCCGGCCTGATATCCGCACCCGGACCGGAGATCAGAAAAGCTTTCGAAAGATAATGAATGCAGCTAACCACGGCCAGCGCCATAATTAGCTTATCAACCAGTCGTGGCATTCCAGAGCGATAGATCACCCATATAATAATAAGCTGGGCCAGACAAAGCGGCAGCTGATACAAAAAGCGATGCAGGAAAGACGTGCGTGGCAGCTCTAAAATCAGCAAATTGCACAGCAGAGCGGCGACGAAAAAAGCACCTATCAGTTTCCAGTCTATTTTCTGGCGGTAAATACTTTGCAGCCCGATAATGACTGCCAGAAACGCTATCATTGATAGCGCAAATGAAATGACAACGAGCAGACGGGTGTTTATCGCTGCCGGAATCCAATAGCCGAATAGCGAAACAAGTGCCGCTGCAATCGCCGCTAATGTAAACCAGCGCGGGGCAGCATAATTGCGCTCCTGCATAGCCACAAAAGCGAATGTCAGAATGAAAACGCACGACACCGTGAGATTAACAGTGAGAAAATACGGAACGAGCGTCATATATCAGCACCTTTCAACATACCCAACGTTTAAAAGCATGCGAAGAAAATTTCATTAAGAACGAGGCTATTCTTTACAGGAAAAACAACATCTTTGCAGCATTCAGACATGAGGCACGTTTAAAAAAATATCTTCGCATTCCGTTAATCAGTATTATTTTGATCCCTATATTTTTTACTTATCGTAGTAATTTTCTCGAATTCGGAAAAGCGCCTTGTAAAAGTCATGAAGGTCACATATATGTAACGCATCGATTTTGTTTTCGAATGTTGCGGCGCGCTTTTCGCCACCCGGTACTTCTTTCAAATTCGTAAAATTCGGCGATGGACATATGTCCATTATATATCAACCGTGCGATTTGAAAGGAATTCAACATGGCAAACGGAACAGTAAAATTCTTCAACACAACCAAGGGCTTCGGCTTCATTCAGCCTGATGACGGCGGCGTAGACGTGTTCGTTCACATCTCGGCTGTTGAACGTTCGGGCCTCAGCACCCTCAATGAAGGCCAGAAGGTCAGCTTTGAAGTTGTTGCAGACCGCCGTTCGGGCAAGAATGCAGCAGAAAACCTGCGCGCACTCTAATCATTACTTAAGCAAAGCAGTTTGAAGCTTTGCTTGCGTGATTGCGCAAAGAAATTTGTCTCCAGTCTTTGACCACGGATGTACTGGCACTGATTGTTGAGACTTATGAAGGTCGGGTCCATGCCCGGCCTTTTTGCTTTTATGGGGCGTAAAACGTCTAATAAAGCGGCTCCTCATTGTTGCACAACCTGATTGCTCGTTCAGTCGTTCACTATCGCTCTTGCGACCCAGCTACAATCAACGCTACCTGGCTTAAGAAATATTGACGTTTACGTAATAAGCCGCTAGCACTTAGACACGCCAGCCATAAGGCTGAACGCATCGCTGCCAATAAGCGGCAATGCGAAGCCTTTTGAGGAGAAGGTTTAGGAGGAAAGATGTATCGCGCGCCGGTTTCTGAAATTTCGCATACGCTGATGAAAGTCGCAGGCCTAGAAAAGGCAATCACCGACAATCAGTTTCCTGATTTCTCCGCTGATCTGGCAGAAGCTATTCTCGAAGAAGCGGGAAGATTTGCCACTGAACGCGTTGAGCCGCTTCGCATTTCGGGCGACCGCCATGGTGCGAGTGTCAAGGATGGTGTTGTCACGACTACGCCAGGCTGGAAAGAGCTTTACGCCGACTGGATTGCAGGCGGCTGGAACTCGCTGACTGGAACACCGGAATATGGTGGCCAGGGCTTGCCGACCATGATGTCAGTTGCGGTCAGCGAAATGTGGAATTCCGGCACATTGGCTTTTGCCATCGCTCCCACGCTCACCATGGGCGCTGTCGAAGCACTGGAAAAACACGCTTCAAAAGAACTCAAAGACATCTATCTCGAAAAGCTCATCTCCGGTGAATGGATGGGCACCATGAACCTGACCGAACCGCAGGCCGGTTCAGATGTCGGTGCTTTGCGCACGCGCGCCGAGCGCCGCGATGATGGTTCCTATCGCATCTTTGGTCAAAAGATTTTCATCACCTATGGCGAGCATGACCTGACGGACAACATCGTGCATCTGGTGCTGGCACGGCTTCCCGATGCCCCGGCCGGAACAAAGGGCATATCACTCTTCCTCGTGCCAAAATTCCTCGTCAATGCGGATGGTTCGCTCGGTCGTCGTAACGACCTGTTTTGCTCTGGCCTTGAGCACAAAATGGGCATTCACGCCTCCCCCACCTGCACAATGATTTATGGCGATGGCTTTGTGAAAGGTGAGGAAACCGGCGCAGTCGGTTATTTGATCGGCGAAGAAAACCGCGGTTTGGCTTGCATGTTCACTATGATGAATAATGCCCGACTGTTGGTTGGCATTCAGGGCGTAGGCGTTGCGGAAGCCGCCTATCAGCAGGCTTTGAACTACGCAAAAGAACGCAAGCAAGGCCGCGCGCTTGGTGCCGATCCGAAAGCCGGCATGAGCCCGATCATAGAGCATCCAGACGTGCAGCGCATGTTGCTTACTATGAAGGCACTGACGCAGGTGGCTCGCTCCATCACCTATTCCTGCGCGCATGCGATCGATATGAGCCATGCAACGGACGGTGCAGACGCGCAATTCTGGTCAGATCGTGCCGGACTACTAACGCCGCTCGCAAAAAGCTTTGCCACAGATGTTGGCGTTGATGTTGCTTCGCTTGGTGTGCAGATTCATGGCGGCATGGGCTTCATTGAGGAAACAGGCGCTGCACAATTGCTGCGCGATGCCCGTATTACCCCAATTTATGAAGGCACCAACGGAATTCAGGCGATCGACCTTGTGCTACGCAAATTGCCGCTCAGCAATGGCAAGCATATCGAAAATTACCTCACCGAATTGCAGGACGAAGCCGACAAGGCCACAGTTTCGAACCGTCCCGAACTGGGCCAAACCGGCTCTCGCCTCTCCACTGCCATTGGCGAAGCCCGTGAAGCAACCGACTGGCTGCAACGGGCAACAGCCGAAGGCCGCACAGAGGAAGCTCTTGCCGGTGCCACGCCTTACCAACGCCTGCTGTCACTGACCGCTGGCGGCGCCTATCTCGCGCGTTCAGCACTCTCAAGCGACGATGCTGGCCGCGCTGCCCTTTGTCGCTTCTTCGCCGAAAACATGCTGGCCGAGGTCTCTGCTTTAAAAGACACAGTTATCACCGGCGCATCGAGCCTTGCAGCTGCAAAATCAGCACTGGAGGCGTGACTATGAGCGAACATATTCTGATCGAACGCAAAGGTGCGGTGCAGATTATCCGACTGAACCGTGCTGACAAGAAAAACGCCATCACCCGCGCCATGTATGCAACCATGGCCAAAGCGCTGATCGACGGTGATGCCGATGATGCCGTGCGGGTGCATGTGTTTTTCGGCGTGCCGGGCGCATTTTCCGCTGGCAATGACATGCAGGATTTTATGGCTGCTGCATCCGGTGGCAGTCTCGGCAATGACATTCTCGATTTTCTTGGTGCGCTCTCAGGTGCAAAGAAGCCCATTGTCTCCGGCGTCGATGGACTCGCCATTGGTATTGGCACGACAATCCACCTGCATTGCGATCTGACTTTTGCGACCAGTCATGCACTGTTCCGCACGCCATTTGTTGATCTCGGTCTTGTGCCGGAAGCAGCCTCCAGTCTGCTTGCCCCGCCGCTCATGGGGCACCAAAAGGCTTTCGCTCTGCTGGCTCTTGGCCATGGTTTCGATGCGCAGGCTGCTCTTGAGGCCGGCATTGTTTATAAGATCGTTGAAAGCAATAATCTTGAACCGGAAGCCCTGAAAGCCGCAGAGGAGATTGCCTCTAAGCCACCACAGGCCATGCAAATTGCCCGCAGTCTGATGCGACTCCCCGCCGAGCCCGTTTCCAACAGGATTACGCGGGAAGTAAAGTATTTTGCCGAACGACTAACTTCAGATGAAGCGAAAGAGGCTGTGATGGCCTTTCTTAGCCGGAAAAAATAACGGCAGAGATCAACCTGCCTCCTTACTCGTCGCAGGAAGCCGATCACGAATTTCAGTCAAACGGCTGAAAATATTAAACTGTAATATAATAATTTCGCAAACCACACGCCATAAAAGGCAGCTTAGCAACCATGCAAATATAACACCCAGAATTGTCAGTACATCACCATAAGGTGTGTGCGTCATCATAAGTGCGATCAAGGCGGCCAACATTAAAATCAGCAAACCCAACCAGTAAATAAACTTCACGATAGACGGCGTCATTAAATTATCAAAATGAAATAAATTCTTCATTTTACTTAAAAAAACCTCTAAATTAGTTATTATGACTGTATAATAGTGAATTATTATAGATTATATTAAAAATAAAAATCAACACACTTTATAAAAAGCAAAAAAATACCCGGATGGGATTACCATCCGGGTGGCTTACTGGAGGTCAGCCAATTGGTTGCTCCGGCATCGTGGCTCTTAACATCCAGAAAGGTCCTTCATCTTTCCAGACAACCACCAAGCGGCGCGTTATTCCTTAGATAATATAGAAATTAGACAAGACCGTGTTCACACGCGAATGTGATATTTTCTTAATTGCGAGCAATTATCTCACGGCCTTCAATCACCATACGAACGCCCAGCGAACCCGTCTTGCGGCGTGCGAGGAAACGGGGACGGCGGCGGCGTGGTTCCTGCCCCTGACGACGCGCCTGTGGCTCTGACGTGCGAACCGGGCCAGTGCTTTCGTAAAGCGGACGAGCCACACCATCTTCCTCAACAAGCATCATTGGCAGGTTGAAGGTTGCAGCCCATGCGCGCCAGTCAGCGGCAACGTCGGTCAGATCGTGCGCGACCAGCAGCGGCACCGAGAGTTGCGGGTCTTCATGCATCAGCTCGAGCGTTACAGTGATTTCGCCGTATTCGTCTTCAACAGCGCGTGCAACGACACCGACAAATGCATTGATCGGCAGAGCAATCGACATGGGCAAACCGCTCGAAGGTAAAATCTGGCGGACAACCGCCCCACGCTCACTGATCGTAAAGGTCACATCCGCATCACAATCTTCTGCGGGGTAAGTCACAACCTGTGGCAAGTGAAACGGATCCAACCGAAGTTCCTGACCTGCCCATTCCGGCTTCTTAAGTCCGCTGCTCATCATTTTCGACGCCTCTTAGTATCTCTGCCTGTTTTTATTCGTAATGCCGGACGCAAAACCGCTTCACACTTTTGCTGGCATTACTTTTTTTGAGAGCCAGTTATTCCGGCTTCTCTTTCGAGCATGTTCGCTCTTGTTGATTTAGAGAATAGGCGATGATTATTACCGAGGCGCTTAACGCGTTAGGTTAACTTTTCCCTGCTTTTTCATTTGGTTACTGCTTTACAACCATGTGTAAGAACTTGGTAATTCTTGCTAATTTTCGTTTACATAAATGAAAAGGCGGACAGTTACCTGCCCGCCTTAATTTCTTCTTATTTGCTGGAATTACAGCACTTTACCCGGATTCATAATGCCATTCGGGTCGAATGATTTCTTAATACGGCGCATCAATTCAAGCGCCACGTCCTGTTTAAAGAAGGCGAGCTCTTCGCGTTTCAACACACCGATACCATGCTCTGCCGATATCGATCCGGTATAAGAAGCAACAATTGTATGAATGCGGTGATTTAATTCGTGCCAGCGCGCAAGGAATGCTTCCTTATCAGCACCAATCGGCTGTGACACATTATAGTGCAGATTGCCGTCGCCAATATGGCCGAAGCAAACGATACGCGAGCCGGGTATCATTTCCAGCGTTGCCGCATTCGCTTCTGCAATGAATTCGGGGATTTTCGCAACAGGCACGGAAATATCGTGCTTGATCGAGCCGCCTTCCGGCTTCTGCGCCCAGGACATTTCCTCACGCATTTTCCAAAACATCTGCGCCTGAGCCACGCTTTCAGCAATGGCTGCATCCTGAATAATGTCGTTCTCAAACGCTTCGGTCAGAATGGTTTCAAGCGTCGTACGCGCATCGTCTTCCGAACGGCTTGAAGAAATATCCACCAGCACATACCAGTCATGCGGGCTTTCCAGCGGATCACGAACGCCATCGACATGGGCAATGGTAAATTCAACACCGACGCGCGGCATCAATTCAAAGCCAGTGAGCGACGGGCCTGCATGTTCGGTTGAAAGCTGGAACAGGCGCAGCACATCTTCCGGGCTGCGCAGGCCAGCATAGGCCACGCCCTTGCCCTTTGGCTGCGGATAAATCTTCAATACGGCTGCGGTGATGATTCCAAGTGTCCCTTCAGAACCGATGAACAGGTCTTTCAGGTCGTAGCCGGTGTTATCTTTCTTCACATAACGCAGATCGTTGAGGATCTCGCCATTCGGCAGAACCACTTCAAGGCCAAGACAAAGCTCACGCATATTGCCATAGGCGAGAACGGCAGTACCGCCTGCATTGGAACCAAGATTGCCGCCAACCTGACAGGAACCTTCCGCACCGAGCGACAGCGGGAACAGGCGACCGACTTTCTGCGCTTCGTCCTGAAGGTTTTTGAGGATGACACCGGCTTCCACTGTCACCAGATTGCCAACCGGATCAACCGAGCGCACCTTATTCATGCGGCCAAGCGACAAAACGATTGCTGTGTTGCTCTGGTCTGGCGTCTGACCGCCGACGAGACCCGTATTGCCACCCTGCGGAACCACCGGCGTTTTGGTTTCATTGGCAAGCTTCATGATCGCCGAAACTTCTTGCGTTGAAGCGGGGCGCAGCACCAGCGGCGAGTGCCCCTGATAGAGATCGCGCTGTTCAATCATGAATGGCGCAATGTCTTCGGGCGCAGTCAGCGCATTCTTTTCGCCAACAATGGCTGCAAAACGTTCGATCAGAGCGGTGTCGAGCATGTGCTTCTCTTGAATGTTTGGGGAACTAGCGCGGGGCCGCCGCGCGTTTAAGACGATCATTGATGGCCTCACCGAGACCATCAAAGGGAATGGGTTCAACAGTGATTGTCACGGCGCCCGTTGCATCGAGCTTGCGCATGAAGTCAAACAGATTGCTGGCTGCTTCGCGCAGGTCGCCGCTTTCACTGAGATTAAGAATTTGGATAGCGTCATCGCTGCCTGCAACGCGCGTCGGGCCAAAAGCCAGCAGCGCCTCACCGGGCTTTACGCTCTTAACGTCAAGGCGCATCGCGGCATCCGGCGCATAATGCGATTCCATCATGCCGGGCGCTTGAATGACTGCGTTATGTTCAGCGCGTATCAACTCAACGCCCAGCAGGGCTTCAATGTCTTCAGCGGCCAGACCACCCGGGCGCAGCAGATGCACTTCATCGCTCTCGACTTTGACGATGGTTGATTCGACACCCACTCCACACGGACCGGCATCAAGGATCAGATCGATCTTGCCACCCAGGTCATCGGCCACGGCTTTGGCCGAGGTTGGGCTGATACGGCCTGACGTGTTGGCGCTTGGTGCTGCAACAGGGCTGTCCAGATTCTTTATAACATCACGCACCCGCCCCGTTGGCATACGGATGGCCAGCGTAGCAAGCCCTGCCGTCACCAGCGGATGGATCGGGCGCGGCGCATCTTGCTGCGCTTTCAGCGGCAGAACAAGTGTTAACGGCCCCGGCCAAAAGCTTTCAGCCAGCTTTCGGGAGATTGGATCGAAAGTCACATAACGCTCGGCCATAGCAATGCTATCGACATGGGCGATAAGCGGATTGAACTGCGGGCGACCTTTGGCGGCAAAAATACCGGCCACGCCTTCGCCATGCGCTGCGTCAGCCGCAAGACCATAGACCGTTTCGGTCGGAATCGCGACCAGGCCACCGCGCGCGAGCACTTCTACCGCGCGTGAAACAGCTTTATCGTCGAATTCCAGAATATCGGCCAAGGTCATTCTCCTGCCGTCTCAGTAACGCGCATCTGTTCTGAAAACCGTTTCACACTTTTCAGGATGCGCTTTAGCTACACAAAGCGTCGCTTTTGAGCAAGAGACTCCTATGCGCAGTTGATGCAAGATCGGAATGAGTTACAAAAAGAAAGGGCGCTTAAAAGCGCCCTTTTATCATTTATCCGGCGATTTTCGAGAAATCGGCCACTGTACTTGTGGCAGTGCGGATTTGTTCAAGCAGTGCAAGGCGGTTGGCTCGGACGTTTTCGTCCTCGTCATTGACAAGCACCTTCTCGAAGAATGTATCGACCGGACCGCGCAACTTGGCGAGCGCCAGCATTGCGCCGCCGAAATCTTCCCGGGCAATAGCTTCTTCGGCTTCGGTAGACGCGAGGTTCACAGCCGCATAAAGCGCCTTTTCCTCATCGAGCTTTAACAGAGCCACATCGACGCTGCCTGCTACCTTCGTGCCCTTCTTTTCTTCCGCAGCCAGAATGTTAGCCGCACGCTTGGTGCCAGCCAAAAGGTTCTTGCCGTCTTCTTCGTTGATGAAGACGATCAGCGCCTCAAGACGACGGGCAACCAGCAAAAGATTGTCGGCATCCGATGTCAGAACCGCATCAATCGCGTCATAGCGTGCGCCTTCATCTTTCAGATGAACCTTGAAGCGGTCATGCAGGAAGGACAAAAGATCAGCGAGCAATGGCTCAGCACTGGCTTCTATTTCCGCACGGGTCCTTGTTTCAAGATTGCGCAGCGCGTTATCGACATCCTGTTCGCCGTCCACATCGCCCGACTTTTCAGAAGCAAGCTTCGCCTCAAACTCGCGCAGCTTACGCTGAACCTGACCTTCTTTGAGCGACGCATAAGCCGAGCGCAGAAGGGGCAAGAGCGGGAATTTCCAATCCTGCGACAGGATCAGACGGATCACACCCAAGGCTGCACGACGCAGCGCAAACGGGTCTTTCGAGCCGGTTGGCTTTTCGTCAATCGCCCAGAAGCCGACCAGCGTGTCTAGCTTATCAGCCAGAGCGACGGCAACCGAAACCGGATTCTTTGGCACGAAATCAGATGGCCCCTGCGGCTTGTAGTGCTCTTCAAGAGCGCTCGCCACGGCTTCGTCTTCGCCCTGAAGAAGCGCATATTTACGACCCATTGCACCCTGAAGTTCAGGGAATTCGCCCACAACTTCCGTGGTCAGATCAGCTTTTGCCAGAACAGCGGCACGCCCTGCAAGCTTTGGATCGGCACCGACCAGCGGTGCAATCTGACTTGCGAGTTCGCGGATACGTTCGACGCGTGCGCCTTGCGTGCCAAGCTTGGCATGGAAAGTGACATTGAGGCTGTCGAGGCGCGCCATGCGCTGATCAAGCGGCTTTTTCAGATCAAGGCCGAACTTCTCACCCGATGCTGAAAGCTTTTCGAGGTCCGGCAGGTCATGCTGATCGGTGTTCCAGAAATAGAGCGCATCGGACAGGCGTGCGCGCACAACCTTACCGTTACCATAAGCGATTTCCGTGCCGCCGTCGCGTGCAGCGATGTTCGACACCAGAATGAACTTGTTCGACAGTGCTTCCGTCTCACCCTGCTTGCGGGTGACGAAGCACTTCTGGTTCACGCGGATGGTGAGCTGAATAACCTCTGGCGGAATTGCGAGGAATTCTTCCTCAAATTCGCCCATCAGCACGACTGGCCATTCGACCAGACCAGAGACTTCTTCAAGAAGGCCAGCATCCTCGACCAGTTCCAGACCGGAAGCGAAGGCGAGATTATGCGCGTCCTGCGAGATGATTTCCTTGCGGCGCTCGGCATCGAGCACAACGAAAGCTTTTTCAAGCTTATCGACGTAATCATCAAAACGGCGCACCTTGATCGCCTGACCATCGCTTAAGAAACGATGCCCATAGGTGACATTGCCCGATTTGATGCCATCAACCTCGAAGTCAACCACAACGGTTTCTTCGGTTTCAGGACCAAATGTGCAGAGGATCGATTGCAGCGGACGCACCCAGCGAAGCGCACCCGGCTTGGAAGACGCAGCACCCCAGCGCATCGACTTTGGCCATGGGAAATTGCGGATCACCTGCGGCACGAGTTCCGCGATGATTTCTTCGGCAGCGCGGCCCGGCTTCGTCAAATGAGCGACATAGAAGTCACCCTTTTTCGGATCGGAATGAACATGCGCCTGCGACACATCCGAGAGACCAGCTTTACGCAGGAAGCCTGCAATCGCCTGTTCAGGTGCCGTGACCGACGGTCCTTTCACATCTTCATGCACGTCTTTCGAGCGTACGGTCAGGCCGCGAATATCGAGTGTCAGACGACGCGGTGTCCAATAGGCAGTCGTTGCCTCATAGGTGAGACCGGCTTCCACCAGACCATCGGTGATCATCTTCTTGAAATCACCGGCAGCCTTGCGCTGCATACGAGCAGGGATCTCTTCCGAGAAAAGTTCGAGCAACAAATCAGGCATCAGACTACGCCTTCCGCATCAGAATTCTTTTTATAATTAAAGCCGCCAGCCTCAGTCAGCAGAAATGCTTCGCCGCACTGACGCGCAAGATTGCGCACGCGCAGAATATAGCTCTGACGTTCAGTCACCGAGATCACGCCACGCGCATCCATCAAGTTGAAAACGTGCGATGCCTTGATGCACTGGTCATAGGCCGGGAAAACGCACTTGTGTACGTTCCCTGTCGTGCCTCCGGCACTCCCCGCCTCTTGTGATGCACCTGCCTTCAGAATGGCTTCGCATTCGCGCTCTGCGTCGATAAAATGCTGATGCAGGATTTCGGTGTTCGCCATTTCGAAATTGTAGCGGGAATATTCCTGCTCAGCTTGCAGGAAAACGTCGCCATAGGTGACTTTTTCTTCGCCTTCGAGACCATTGAAGTTGAGGTCATAGACATTGTCCACGCCCTGCACATACATTGCGAGGCGTTCAAGACCATAGGTCAGCTCACCGGCAACCGGCGAGCATTCAATGCCGCAGACTTGCTGGAAGTAAGTGAACTGTGACACTTCCATGCCGTCACACCAGCATTCCCAGCCAAGACCCCATGCACCAAGCGTTGGGCTTTCCCAGTCGTCTTCCACAAAGCGTACATCATGCAGTGTCGGATCAAGACCGATCGCGCGCAGCGAACCAAGATAAAGATCCTGAAGGTTCGGCGGCGATGGCTTAATGATCACCTGATACTGGTAATAATGCTGCAAGCGGTTTGGATTTTCACCATAGCGACCATCTTTCGGGCGGCGCGACGGCTGCACATAGGCCGCTTTCCAAGGCTTCGGCCCGAGCGAACGCAATGTGGTGGCAGGGTGGAATGTCCCCGCCCCCACTTCCATGTCGTAAGGCTGCAAAATAGCGCAACCGTGTTCCGCCCAATAGTTATGGAGCGTCAGGATCAGACCCTGAAAGGAACGGGTGGGGTGCATATGTGCTGGCAACGTACTGGACACGGGGTCAGGCCTTGTTATTGAAATGATTGGCCCGGTCTAATTTGTCCGCCTGCCACGGTCAAGCATGACATTTGATCGCTGAAGAGAGCGATAAAGCTGCGCTGCGCTCTCCATGCTTCAATGATAGGCATTTTGAAAAATGCGTAGTGAAAGACGAAATCTTCACATCGGACAAAATAGTTAAATGGAAGATGCGATTGATATCTTTGTCAGTTTGCAAATCAAGGCATATAATAGATATTTATATAATTTAACGGAAAAATAAACATGAGACTATATTTTGATTATTTGAGAGACTATTATAACTCTATAAATAATTATACAACCACATATTACCAACCTCTCACCATAAATAATATAGGATTTAAAAGTGGCGACTTGATTTATGGCATGAGAAAACAAAGGGGTAATTATATATACAACAACATCCAATTCAGAGGCTCAAACCCTCAATTAAATGTAAGTATAATAGATCAATATAGATTTAACTCGGTAGATAGATTATATAGTAACAGATATGTTCAGCCTGACATAAATTCTTCGGAGAGCTTTGAAATAAGTGTACGCAATCATTCTAAATATAGAAATATTTTAGAAAATACCAACCCCTTTAGTCAAAGCTTTGACAGAAATACATACTTTTCCAGAAAGTGCAAAGCAGGTATCAACTGGGCGAAGGAAAATGGAAATACTGTCCATTATATACTAGATGACATTAATATGGATATGGTCATAAATAAAAATTTTTATTTTCGACAGGGATATTCTGACGCAGATTCCGTATCTGGCTCTGAGCTACGCTGGATATATCGCAATAGACACGATCCCAAAGTGCAAAAATCTGTACAATTTTGGAGGAACGGACAGCCCGCAAATGCTCCATGGGTGGACGATCCGGGATCATGGAGCCATTACAGGCCAAAAAGTGAAGCTTTATCACGTCAACATATGGAACATCACTACAGCTCAAGGTTTGTTAAAAGAAGGCAAAGTTATTATGACGCCATACTTTGTGAGCTTTAATGGATCAAATTCATCAGCATTCAAAACGGCCCGGAAATCGATAAGACTTCCGGGCTTGAAAACTATTCGGTTTTGCTTTCGGGCGTCTTTGCCGGGGTAAGGCTCTTATCCTGAACCCGCGCCTCAGAAGGGTTCGGATCCGGCGCCAGGCCCTTTTTCAGCTTTTCTTCGATCTTGATCAGTTCTTCCGGCTCAGGCTTGCCAGCAATGGCATGGTTCCATTGGAACGTCGCTTCCAGCTGACGATCCGTCCGCCAGTAAGCATCGCCAAGATGATCGTTGATCGTCGGGTCTTCCGGGCGCAATTTCACGGCTTTTTCAAGCTCAACGACTGCTTCCGGATAACGGCCCAGCTTGTAATAAGCCCAACCAAGCGAATCGACGATATAGCCATCCTGCGGACGGAGCTCTACGGCCTTCTTGATCATGCCCAAAGCTTCATCAAGGTTTTCACCGCGATCCACCCACGAATAGCCAAGATAATTGAGCACCTGTGGCTGGTCAGGATAAAGCTCCAGCGCCTTGCGGAAATTTGGCTCCGCCTGATCCCATTCTTTCAGCCGTTCATGTGCGATGCCGCGCTGATAGAAAACCGGCCAATCCTTGCGCTCAGGCTTATCAATTTGCTCAACAGCCGCATCATAGATTTTTGCAGCATCGGCAAAATTCTTATCCTGCGCATAGACGCCGCCCAATGCAAGATAGGTACGGATATCCGTCTTATCGCGCTTTAGCAGCGTTTTAAGCTGGCCGATTGCATCGCCAGTCTTTTCATTTTCAGCGAGATTGAGCGCGCGCTGCATCTCGGCATCGCGCCGGTAAGGTGACCATTCCGGCACACGCGCATAATATCGAACAGCCTGTTCTGGCTGGCGCAACTTGGCCGAAATATCACCAAGCTGATAAAGCGTGGCGTCGTTGTCCGGGCGCAATGGCAACGACATTTGCAGATAAAGCTTGGCAAAAGCTTCTGCGCCACCGCGATTGATCGCGGTGCCAAGCGTATAAAGCACTTCGCCAACGCCCTGCTGCGCATTGTTAACGAGACGGCGATGTCTCTGGCCGTCCTCAAGCTTTTCACGCAATGCGGTGATGGTGATCCGACCGTTGAGGACTTCTTCAGCGTCTTTGAGCAGCTTGATAGCCCCTGCCCTGTCGCCGCGACGCAACAAAAATGAGGCGTAAGACATGACAATACGTTCGTAAGTATCCGGAGCCGCAGCGCCACCCGCACGATCATCAACCGCCTGCTGGTAATAGTTTCGCGCATCCTGCCTCAGACCTGCAACATCGGCAATCATTGCGGCATTATAGATGCGAAACAGATTGTACCATTCCGGCCCTTTGATATTGACGACATCGGAAAGCGCTTCTTTTGCGTTTCCCTGCCCGACCTTCACCCATGCGCCGATAAGGTCGGTCGCGAGTTCGTCCATATCGGACTTCACCGAGAGCATCAGCAATGGCTCGGCCTTGCGATACTGATTTTTGGAAATCGCATCAATCGCCAGCGCGACGCGAGAAAAGCGCTCAATCTCTGGCTGATCTTTCAGCTCTTCAGCAATGGGCAATGCTTCTTTGAAACGACCTTCGGTGAGCAATGCCAGCAGCAAATTTTGCTTGATAAGATCATTGCTTGGATCAAAAGCCATAGCCTGCCGATAAAAATCCACAGCTGCGGAAATATTGTTGTCAGATTCAGCTGTAAGCGCAGCAAGATAAGCGCCTGCAAAAGAACCCGCGCGGACTTGCGGGGCCGGATCTATACTCGTTTTAGCCAGTGCCGCATTGGACGGCATCGCCACTCCAGCCAAAGCCAGAAGAAGCAATCCGTAAAGCGGACGACGTTTAGATCCCTGCCGCATAAAGCCCAGTCCTCTTTCCGATTCCGTATAAGCACCCCTACTCAGAGGAACTTCAAGCATGGCCTTTTTGGGGTCCAAGCGCAAGAAAAGCATCCGTGAAGGATGCTTTTCTTAAACTTTAACAATGTTCTTAATTCACCCGGCTGATGCAGAAGTCGATGACTTCAATCAGTGCATCCTTTTCAGAAGACGCCTTCAATGGGGCCAAAGCATCGCGGGCCATTTCACCAAAGTCACGTGCGCGCTGAACGGTTTCCGCAATAGCGCCGTGCTTCAGCATGAAGCCAATAGCCTTTTCGAGCGATGCGTCATCACTCGCACCTTCTTCGATAGCCTGCTTCCAGAAAGCGCGCTCTTCATCAGAGCCATGACGATAGCTCAGGATAACTGGCAGTGTAATCTTGCCTTCGCGGAAATCATCGCCTGTGTTCTTGCCAAGATCAGCAGCCGAGCCGCCGTAATCAAGTGCATCGTCAACGAGCTGGAACGCAAGGCCGAGGTAAAGGCCATAATCACGAAGGGCTGTACGATCCGACGGCTTTGCATCCGCGATGATCGGACCAACTTCCGCAGCAGCCGAAAACAGCGCCGCAGTCTTTGCTTTGATCACTGCCAGATATTCGTCTTCGGAGGTTTCCATATTCTTGGCGGCAGCAAGCTGCATGACTTCACCTTCGGCAATGACCGAAGCAGAAGTTGCAAGCACATCAAGCGCGTCGAGCGAGCCGACATCGACCATCATTTTGAACGCCTGACCAAGCAGAAAGTCGCCAACGAGAACACTTGCCTGATTGCCCCAGATCATGCGTGCGGTGCTTTTGCCGCGACGCAGATCGCTTTCATCGACCACATCATCATGGAGCAGCGTTGCTGTGTGCATAAATTCGACAGCAGTGGCGAGACGGACGTGGCCATCGCCTTCATAGCCAAACATGCGTGCACTTGCGAGTGTCATCATCGGGCGCAGGCGCTTGCCGCCGGATGAAATCAGGTGGTTTGCCACCTCCGGGATCATCTCAACATCGGAGCCGGCGCGTGACAGGATCAGTTCGTTTACACGACCCATATCAGCCTTTGTCAGATCGACCAGTGGCTGAACCGATCCTTCCCGCTTCGTTTTCCCGTCAAGATTCAAAACCACACCCAATTCCGTTACTCCTAGCTGCTGACCACACTATGTGCGTGGATCAGAACGCTCAAGGTGGCTTACAGCCCTTGCAACGCCCAAGCTTTTTTATTCAGAGCCTGTTCACCATTGAAGGAGGCAGTTGTCAATGCGGTCTATTGAATACACAGTGTCGAAATGATTGAACTTATACGCACAAATGATTCCGTTTTGCTGTCAGTTGCTGAAGCTCTGATGAAAGAAGCTGGTATCGTCTATTTCATCGCTGATACCAATATGAGCATTCTTGAAGGTTCACTCGGTATTATACCGAGACGTTTTCTGGTCGAAGAAGACCGCGTAAATGAAGCCAGACGCTACTTGATTGATGCTGGTCTGGAACATGAACTTAGAGACAATGGCAAATAGAGTGCCTGAGCCAAGAGAAGAAACCATCGATGTGTTTCATCGTGGCGCTTTTCATCTCGTGCAACCCGCGATGAAAGGCCATCGTTCGGGCGTGGATGCGATGATTCTGGCAAGCAGTGTACCGGGTGACTTCAAAGGGTGCCTTGCTGATCTTGGCAGCGGCGCTGGTGCTGCAGGTCTCGCTGTTGCGGCCCGTTGCAAGGATGCACGCGTGACGCTTATTGAACGCTCCGGCTTCATGCTCAACTTTGCGCACAAAAGCGTGAACCATCCGCTGAATGCGAGCCTGCGTGATCGCATTGATATTCTTGAGGCCGATGTTGCGCTCACCGGCAAAGCACGCGCGGAAGCGGGACTGATCGATAACAGCTTCGATTATGTCATCATGAACCCGCCATTCAACGAAGCCAGCGACCGCGCAACGCCCGACCCCGTGAAAGCCGAGGCCCATGTCATGCCTGAAGGTATGTTTGACCAATGGCTGCGCACAGCATCGGCTTTGCTCCGCCCCGGCGGCAGCGTCTCGATTATCGCACGCCCTGCTTCGCTTGCGCCGATATTAAGTGCAATGGAGCGGCGTTTTGGCGGCTTGAAAATCATTCCAATCCTGCCGCGCCCCGATGCCGCTGCAATCCGCATTGTGATTACCGGCGTCCGCGGCAGCCGGGCGGGTCTTTCGCTTATGCCAGCGCTTGTTCTGCACGGCGATAAGGGCAATGAATTTACGCAGCGCGCCACAGCAATCAGCAATGGCCAGACGTCGCTGCTTGAGGAAAACAAATAAATGCTGCTAATCATTGGAACGATACGCTTGCCCGCTGAAAAACTTGATGAAGCGCGTCCAGTCATGCAGCAAATGATTGAAGCAAGCCGCGCGGAAAATGGCTGTATCGAGTACACCTATTCTCAGGACATACTTCAACCAAGTCTCATTCATGTAAAAGAGCTCTGGCGCGATCGGGTTTCACTGGACAAACACTTCATCTCAGACCACATAGAGAAATGGCGTTCTGAATGGCCAAAGCTTGGCATAACGGATCGCAATCTCATGCTCTATGAAGTGGGCGCTCCAGAAATAACCTGAAAAGAAGAAGAATGACGTCACATCCAAAATCCGCCCGCCCTGTCTCCATTATGCGCCGTTTTCTGGATAACGAATCTTCTGGCGGCATCGTGCTTATGGCTGCAGCTGCGTTAGCACTGATTGTCGCTAATTCGCCTTTCTCCAAAGCCTATTTCGACGCTCTCCATTTTTATATTGGTCCGCTCAGCCTGTCGCACTGGATCAATGATGCACTGATGGCGATTTTCTTTTTTCTGGTCGGACTCGAGATCAAGCGTGAGTTTCTTGATGGCCAACTCGCAAGCTGGCCTAATCGCATTTTACCCGGTATTGCCGCTGCTGGCGGCGTCATCGTGCCTGCGCTGATTTTCGTTGCCTTCAATTATGGCGACCCGGAAAAAGTGCGCGGCTGGGCCGTGCCTTCCGCAACCGACATTGCCTTTGCGCTTGGTGTTTTGTCGCTGCTCGGATCCCGCGTGCCGTCGAGCCTGAAAGTCTTTCTGGCAACGCTTGCGATCCTTGACGATCTCGCTGCAGTTGTCATCATCGCGGTCTTCTACACTGCCGAAATATCCATACCTTATCTCGGCGCGGCATTCGCAACGGCAGCCGTGCTTTTTGTAATGAACCGCATGGGCGTTTCCCGCTTGCTGCCCTATCTGGTTGGTGCAGCTCTATTGTGGTTCTTGGTCTTTAATTCCGGCGTACACGCCACGGTCGCTGGCGTTGTTGCAGCACTTATGATCCCGCTTAAACCTGCCAAAGCGAAGCCGGATGATATGACCTCACCTCTTCATACACTGGAACATGCGCTGGCCAAGCCGGTTGCGTTCTTCATCGTGCCAGTGTTTGGTTTCGCCAATGCGGGCATTTCCTTTACAGGCATGACGCCGTCTATCATCTTCGACACGCTGCCGCTCGGCATCATGCTCGGCCTCTTTGTGGGTAAACAGATCGGCGTTTTTGGTGCGGCATGGCTCGCAATTAAAGCGGGCTTTGCGCAAAAACCGATGGGCGCAAGCTGGGTGCAGCTTTATGGCGTTGCAATCCTGTGCGGCATCGGCTTCACCATGAGCATTTTCATCGGGCTTTTGTCCTATCCATCAGAATTGTTGCAGGCCGAGACGAAAATTGGCGTCCTCACCGGCTCGGCGCTTTCTGCGATATGCGGTTATGTCTTGCTTCGGATGCTGGCAAAGCCAAAAAAATAACGAATATTCAATGCCTGGAACGAAATTCCGGGCATTTCTCTTTGTGTTTGCACAATTGCTTCCTACATTCGCTGCAACGTGAATTTTCAAGTTGGAGTTTAATTTGTCCGGGATTTTTTGCCGTTTCATTCCGCGCCGTTTTCGCAAAAAAGAAATTGAGATTCCTGTTGTGCGTCTGCATGGCGCCATTATGAGCGGTGGCTCATCGCTACGTCCGTCGCTTTCTCTCGCGAGCGCTTCCGGTGTGCTGGAAAAGGCCTTTAGCGACAAAGAAATGCCAGCCGTTGCCATTTCGATCAATTCGCCCGGCGGTTCACCCGTACAGTCTCGCCTGATCTATCGCCGCATACGCGATCTCGCAGACGAGCATCAGAAACGTGTTTTTGTGTTTGTTGAAGACGCCGCAGCATCCGGCGGTTACATGATCGCGCTTGCGGGCGACGAAATCATTGCCGATCCATCATCAATTGTCGGCTCCATCGGCGTTGTTTCTGCCTCGTTTGGCTTCCCGGAACTGCTCAAAAAAATCGGCGTCGAGCGCCGCGTTTATACTGCTGGCCAGAACAAAGCCGTGCTTGATCCATTTCAGCCGGAAAAAGAAGCCGATATTGAGCGTCTCAAGTCGCTTCAGCTGGAAATTCATGCGACTTTTATCGACATGGTCAAAGAGCGCCGTGGCAGCAAGCTGGCAGACAATGATGACCTTTTCACCGGCATGTTCTGGACGGGCACCAAGGGCAAGGAACTCGGCCTCGTTGACGGGCTTGGCGATATGCGCAGCTTCCTGCGCAAGACTTATGGCGACAAGGTAAAGCTCAAACTCATCGAACCCAAGCGCGGACTGCTCGGACGCAAAGCACCCGGCGTCGAAATCGCGCTTAACGGCCTTGATCCAGCATCTATTGCGGCTAATCTCGGCGACGGCCTTCTGTCCGTTGCTGAAGAAAAAGCGCTTTGGGCGCGATATGGTCTTTAAAATTCACCATTTGACCATGATATGATGCATAATCCTGCAAATTAGTGTTATGGTTCTTCCAACTAAGTTTCCCTGTGTGATCCCGAAAAGGCATTTCGGGATCGTATGACAGCCTGAGGACTAGAGGTCATGCCCCAGCTTATCTTTCTGCTGCTGATACTCGCTGCCGCCTGGTACGGCTATCGTTCGTTCAAGCGCGAAGCAGTCCGCGTGACGCAGCGCGTCCGCCGCGCAGAAAAAGAAGCGCAGAACCGCGCGCATGGTACTCTGGTTCAGGATCCGAAAACCGGCGAATACTACGTCAAAAAAGACTAGTCCTGACTTACCTTTAAAATGCATAACAAAGCTCAGGCCGCGCAAACGGTTCACTACACTGCTCCGGCCAAGATTAATCTCGCGCTGCACGTGACAGGGCGCAGAGATGACGGTTATCATTTGCTCGACATGCTGGTTGTGTTCGCTAATTACGGCGATCAAATCACTGTTAGGAAAGCCGAAGAAGATAGCTTCAGCATTGGCGGGCGCTTTGCTCACGGCATACCGCTTGATAGCGGCAATCTGGTTATCAAAGCACGCGACGCTTTAAGATCACATACCAATCGCAAGCTTTCACCCGTTGCAATCCATCTTGAAAAAAGACTCCCAGTTGCGTCGGGCATTGGTGGGGGCTCAAGCGATGCGGCGGCAACGCTTCTCGCACTCAATGAAATCTGGCAGCTTGGCCTTGATCACAACACACTGGCCGAACTTGGTCTCAAGCTCGGCGCGGACTTGCCCATGTGCCTGCATGGTGCAGCCCATGGTGCGCCACTTATAGCATGCGGCATAGGTGAACAGCTGAGCGCCATACCGCAAATGCCATCACTCCCCATGCTGCTGGTCAATGACGGGACTGCCATCGCAACGCCCGATGTCTTCCGTGCATTGACAAAGCGAGACAATCCCCCTCTCCCGTCCCGCGTTCCTTGCGACATTGAAAGCATCTGCACCTATCTCAGTTCAACCCGAAACGACCTTCTGCCCGCAGCGCTATCAATTGCCCCGCACATCAGCGATACGCTTGCAATTTTACACGCCCATGGCGCTCTTTTTGCCCAAATGTCTGGTTCTGGTGCAACCTGTTTTGCCATCTTTAAAGACCAGCAGAGCGCAGACACAGCTGCATCGCGTATCCTTTCGCATAAGCCTGACTGGTTTGTGGTTTCAAGCCATACGGCCCCGTCTGCGCAGTGACGAAAACAGCCACTTTCCCACCTCATACTGTTCACATATACTTGAATAAATAGCTGCCTATAGAACAATCCTCTGGTTTCAAGGGTTTATTGTCTACCATTTTAGATACAATGCGTGAACCAAACGCTGGCTATGCGCAGCCGATTGAAAGGTCTATCTCTTGATCATCGAAACGACGAACACATCGCCGCTTCACAATCCAAGGAGATAGAAAATGAAAAAGTTTGTTCTTGCTACTGTTGCTGTTGTTCTGAGCGCTGGCGCTGCATTCGCTGAAAACCCAAATGTGGGCACCCCTGCCGATCTCTATGCCAATGACCGCACACCAGTCGCTGCTCAGCAAATTGACCGCACTGCAACCGCTTCGATTGGCAAAGCTTCGGTCATGGATGGTTCCGCTCATCGCTTTGGCGACGCATCGCCTTCGAGCTTTCAGAACTAATACCGAATTTGTGAACAATCCTGCCTGACGGAACAGTCCGAACGGCAACCCAGTTATCTCCCCGGTGGATGGCATTGGCGCCACCCCGGTGCCCCGGAAGCACTGATGCCATCCAAAGGGCGATTATGAAAAGGAATAGAAAAATGAAAAAGTTTGCTCTCGCTGCCGTAGCCGTTGCCCTTAGCGCCGGTGCTGCTTTCGCTGAAAACCCAAATGTGGGCACCCCAGCTGATCTTTATGCCAATGACCGTACACCCGTCGCTTCGCAGCCGGTTGATCGCACGGCCACTGCTTCGATTGGCCAGAAGACCTATCAGGACGGTTCGGCTCATCGCTTTGGTGACGCATCGCCATCAAGCTACCAGAACTAATATCGGCACAAGCCGGTAACATACAAAAAGGCGAAGCCCTCAGGCTCCGCCTTTTGTTGTATTTGGAAGTGAAATGCCAGGCGATAATAGCACAGGCTTCAACTGACGCGGCAAATCTTCAAGCTCGTCCAAACGCGATGGAAATGGCCTGAGCGTTTCGGCCTTTATCAGCAATCCGGCGTTTAAAGAGGGTTTGCTGGTGAAGAGCTTTCCCAGCAGTCCGGAGCGGGCCTCTTGAGGCAATGTAAAGCGCGCGGCAGAATTGCTGACCGCCAAATGACGGCCCACCGCATCTATCCATTCATCCTGCAATGTTGCTCCGGGCCGCAAAAGAAGCAACCAGTGCGTTCGCAATTCCCGAAATGCCTCAGATAAATTGTCTTCATTATAAAACGCGCAACCCGCGCCTTCTGCTACGAGCTTAGTATCATCTGTCGAGCCTTGATCAACGACGATAACGCGGCGCAAAAGCCCATCAACAACAGCAGGCACCAACCCGGCCAGTGTCTGTGCCAAAGCTTTTTCAGAATTATTTGTGACGAGCAAAACTGAAATCATTATTTTCTATATCACAGTAGGCTGCCTGCTAAAGCAGCGCAACGCAAATATTCATTCCATTCTTTAGTATTAATTATAAGCCAAAAATAACATATGAAATCAGCAAACAAAGTGATTTAGTCCATTCTGTTATGAACCCCATATTTTGTGGAGTGAGCGGATGAGGGTAGCTCTTACATCGATTGTTCTGGCAACGGCCATGCTTGCAGCACCCGTTGCACAGGCAGCGAATGCCATAGCGACAACCAATCTGAACGTGCGTACGGGTCCGGGTACGAATTACCCGGTAATTGGTGCGATTCCAAATGGTGCAGGCATTGACGTGCTTGGCTGCACGACTGGCTATAACTGGTGTCAGGTCGATTACGGCGGTCGTCTCGGGTGGGCATCGTCCAATTATCTCGCCTTCTCACAGGGGTCGGCCAGAAACTCCAACAATTTTGGAACTGCTGCAGTTGCAATCGGCATCCCGCTGATTGCAGCGGCAATTCTCAGCTCCAACAAGCACGGCTGGCATCGGCCACCGCCGCCAAGACCGCCGCATTGGAACAATGGCCCTCACCGTCCCGGCAAGCCCCCGGCAACACATCGTCCGGGTCGTCCTGATAGGCCGCAAGCAAACCGCCCCGGACGTCCTGGCGGCCCAGGCAAACCAAATGAAGTCCGTCCGGGTGGACCCGGCGGCCCGGGCAAGCTTGGCCATAATCAAGGCCGTCCGCCAAAGAAGCAGCCACGCTCCTAAAAATAAGACCCCAGACACCGGCGTGCGTGATCACGTCGGTGTTTTATTATATCGGCTCAAGATTTTGTGTTCTTGCTTTGTTCTTATCATTGCGATAGGATGAACATAGAAAACGAAAGAGTCGGTTATGGAAATCATCCAGCAGGCAGATCAGGCAGCATTCGGAGCAGGACGTGCAGATCACGCCAACGCGCTTGTCAGTGAAGCTGGCCTGCGCATTGATCACTCCCGCCGACGCGGGCGCGGCGCGGGCATCAATCCAACCGGACGCTTCGAACCCACCACACGCCATGAATTTGATGACGGCTGGGAAACGCTCGAAGATTTGCCTGCCTTCAAGACCGACGTGCAGGTTGAAAAGCCACGCACGATTATCACACGCAACGATTCGCCCGACATCAGCTTTGACCGCTCGATCAATCCTTATCGCGGCTGCGAACATGGTTGCATTTATTGCTTCGCACGTCCGACGCACAGCTATATGGGCTTGTCTGCAGGCCTTGATTTTGAAGCGAAACTGTTTGCGAAGCCGGATGCGCCGCGTCTGCTTGAGCGCGAGCTGGCCAAGCCGGGCTATCAACCAAAGACAATTGCTATCGGCACCAACACAGACCCCTATCAGCCGATCGAGAAAAAATGGCGCATCATGCGCGAAATTCTTGAAGTGCTGGAAGCAGCCAACCATCCGGTTGGCATTGTTACCAAATCGGCTTTGGTTGTGCGCGACATCGATATTTTAAGCCGCATGGCCGAAAAAGGTCTGGCCAAGGTCGCACTTTCCGTCACATCTGTAGACGCAAATCTGGCACGAACAATGGAACCGCGTGCTTCAACGCCGACGCTGCGTCTGCAAGCCATTCGTAAACTCACAGAAGCCGGCATTCCAACCAGTGTCATGATGGGGCCGATTATTCCCGGCATCAATGATCATGAGATTGAACGCATTTTGGATGCAGCTTACGCACAAGGTGCACGTGAAGCGGGCTATGTGTTGCTTCGCCTGCCACTCGAGGTCGCACCTTTGTTCAAGGACTGGCTGCTGCGCAATTATCCCGACCGTTATCGCCATGTGATGTCGCTTATACGCTCCATGCGCGACGGCAAGGATTATGATGCGGAATGGGGAAAACGTATGCGCGGCACTGGTCCCTATGCATGGCAGATCGGGCGCCGTTTCGAAATTAGCGCACGCAAGCTCGGCTTTAATTCAAAGCGTATTCCGTTGCGTACAGACCTGTTTGAACCCGTCGAAAAAAATGGGAAGCAGCTTTCGCTTTTCTAAATTCTGAATATCAGAGCGCGATACTGTGGCGTTCTGGTTCCGATAATACGTTAAAGTTTATGTGTGCATGAGTTGTCAGTTGTGCGTTCCATCTCCGTCTGATTTTTTCGGACGGAAGGCCCCTGCTTTTACGCCAATATCCTCGGCAGGGACCTTGCGGAGAATCAGAAGCAGTGCGAACATTTCCGCCAAATGAAACGCTTAAGTTCTGATTCTCCGCTCCTCTTTGAAATTCCGCTTGCTCCAGACTTCTCGGAAGAGACAAAATATCTGGCGCGAGGGCTCAAGCATATTGCTGGCATTGATGAAGCTGGTCGTGGACCGCTCGCAGGACCGGTTGTTGCAGCAGCGGTTGTGCTTGATCCCAATGATCTGCCAAAGGGACTTGATGACTCAAAAAGGCTGAAGGCGGCCAAGCGTGATGCGCTCTATGATGTTATTTTGGCCAAAGCGATCAGTGTTTCCGTTGCGAGCCTGAGTGCGCGCAGCATTGATGCCAGCGACATTCGCAAAGCGGCCCTCGAAGCTATGCGCCGTTCTTTCATGGGACTGACACTTCGCCCCGATCACGTATTGATCGATGGACGCGATGTTCCACCGGGCCTATCCTGTCCCGGCTCGGCATTGGTAAAAGGCGATCAGCGCTCGATTTCTATTGCCGCTGCATCCATCGTCGCAAAGGTTACGCGAGACCGCATGATGATACGTGCCGGAGCAGTGCATCCAGTCTACGGCTTTGAGGTTCATGCCGGTTACGGAACGCTAAAACATCGCAATGCAATTGAAGCCGGTGGACCACAACCTGGAATCCACCGCTACACTTTCGCGCCCATCAAGGGTCGTTTTGGCTTATAGGATTAACAGTCTGTCCAAGAATGGTCGATTGGCATGCGAGGCATGGAGCAATCTATAATCAAGCAACAAAGATGCCTTTTTATTGTTTGTTTTGGTCATATTCAGCAAATGCTTCTTTCGCCACCATCAAGCCGTTGAAAGCAACGGGGAAGCCCGCATATACGGCCAGCTGAATAATTATCTGAACAATCTCTTTTTGCGTAAGCCCGTTATTCAACGCCGCCACGATATGCACTTTCAATTGTGGCGCAGCATGACCGAGTGCGGTTAACGCAGCTAATGTCGTGATCTGACGACTTCTTAAATCTAGGTCTGAGTTCCCATAAATGTCACCGTAGGCAAACTCATATACGTAGCGAACAAAGTCTGGTGCAATATCACCAAAGGCACTCAACCCTTTATCGCCGAGCTCACTATGTATCTTTGAAAATATCTCTTTGCCCTGCGCAAGGCGCTCCGTTTCATTCGTCATGCATGTTTCCCATAGAGTCTGACTTTCCACCCGACCTCAACGTAACGGGAGCAAATCGCCCCGTCAAAATCCTCTTTTTTGGGAGCAAACAGCATGACATGAGAAAGCAAAAAAAACGCCGCCCTTTTGAGGCGGCGTTTCAAAACTCTATAAAATTGAACTTAGTTCAAGTTTGTTTTAACCTGACCAAGTGCATCCTTGAACAGGTTGCCCGCAACCTTTGCATCGACTTTGTCGGCAACGATTTTGCCAGCAGCGGCGACAGCCAGATCAACAGCTGAAGCACGCACGGCATTGATTGCATCGGTTTCAGCAGTTGCAATCTTCTGCTCAGCGAGCTTGTTGCGGCGAACGACATATTCTTCGGTCGCGCGCTTTGCGTCTTCGAGCAGAGCCTTGGCTTCACGTTCAGCAGCGGCAACGATGTCGCCGGCTTCTTTTTCCGCTTCCTTGCGCTTGCGATGATATTCAGCAAGAAGCTGTTGGGCTTCTTCACGCAGGGTGCGAGCTTCTTCAAGTTCCTTCTTGATGTTCTCAGCACGCTCATCCAGTGAGCGACCGATCATGCCAGGAACCTTCAGGTAAACAATCAGAGCGATGAAGAGAATAAGCGCAACAAGCGCCCAAAATGTTGAATCCATTTTCGTCTCCTCAGGCGTTTGCGGTTTTGACGGCGGCGGTCACGTCAGCCTTGTCGGCCTTGGTTCCCAGAAGCTGCTCAACAATCGCAGACGTGGTTTCTTCAGCGATCGTACCGACATCGCTCATGGCCTTGGCCTTGATGGCTGCGATACGTTCTTCTGCTTCAGCGAGCTTGCCTTCTAGGGCTGCTTCAGCAGCGGCACGTTCAGCATCAGCTTCGCCTTTGCCTTTTTCACGGGCAGCTTCAGCAATCGAAGCAGCCTTGGTGCGGGCAGCAGCCAGTTCCTGCTCGTAAGCAGCAATCGCGTTATCAGCATCCTGCTTGAGACGGGCAGCCTGCTCAAGATCCTGAGCAATGCGGTCACGACGATTTTCGATCACGCCACCGATGCGCGGAAGAACCACACGCGACAGAAACAGATAGAAAAGGCCGAACGTGATCGCCAGCCACAGAAGCTGGGATGCGTAGTGGGTGGAATCAAACGGCGGGAATACGCCGCTGCCGTGTCCGGCATCGTGCGCGACCCCGGTTTCGGTGTGCACAGCATCGGCTGCGCCGTGCTCGCCAGCAGCTGGTGCCGGTTGCGATTCGGTGGCGGTTTGGGCAAACGCCGTGGACACGAACATCCAGATTTCCCCTTTAATCCAGCATATTTTTACCGGAAACAATTCCCGGCTTTAAACATGCTCACTCAGACTTCATATGCAAAGGCCAGCCGCGCTGCATTTCAAGATACAGATCGCGGCAGGCCAGTTTCTTGCAACTGTTGATTAAACAGCGAAGAGGAGCAGAAGCGCGATGAGCAGCGAGAAGATGCCCAGAGCTTCCGTCACAGCGAAACCGAATACCAGACGGCCGAACTGGCTGTCAGCAGCGGATGGGTTACGCAGTGCGCCCGAGAGATAGCTACCGAAAATGTTGCCGAGGCCGAGAGCCGTACCGGCCATACCGAAACAGGCGAGACCGGCGCCGATGTACTTTGCTGCTTCCGCTTCCATGTTAAAGCTCCTTCTGGATTGCAAATTAGTGCGGATTTCTGTTCTGGCGGAAACCCGCCGGCTAGAACCTCAAAGCGCATCACTTATAGTTTTGATGCGAAGCGCTTTAAATTTTTCATAATGCATGTTGTTTTCGGAAAACCGGCAAACCACTTTTCCGCAACATGCTTTAGTGACCCGGATGTACTGCGTCGTTGATATACATGCAGGTAAGAACGGTGAAGACGTAGGCCTGGAGGAATGCAACCAGAAACTCAAGCGCGGTGATCGCGACCGTCATGATCAGAGGCAGAATAGCGCCACCAACACCAAGCGCACCAAGCGAGCTCAGCGAGACAACGAAGCCTGCGAAAACCTTGAGCGTGATGTGACCAGCCAGCATGTTCGCGAAAAGACGAACCGAAAGACTGATTGGGCGCGAGAGGAAGGAAATGATTTCAATGGCAACAACCAGAGGCACGATGATGCCCGGCACGCCACTTGGGACAAAGAGCTTCAGAAAGCCCAGACCATGCTTGTAAAAACCGTAAATGATCACTGTACCAATAACAAGCAAAGCAAGTGCAAAGGTTACGATGATCTGGCTGGTGACTGTGTAGAAATAAGGGAACAAACCAATGAAGTTTGCAACAAGCACAAACATGAAGAGCGAGAACACAAAGGGAAAGAATTTCATACCCTTTGAACCAGCCGAATCTCTCAGGCTCGACGCCACAAACTCATAGGCCATTTCCGAAACCGACTGCAGACGGCTTGGGATCAGTCCACGGCTCGACGACGTAAAATACAGAAAGCCTGATGCGAGCACGACGGTTGCGACCATAAAGGCCGAAACATTGGTAAACGACAGGTCCACACCACCGATGTCGATCGGGATCAACCGGGATACCTGGAACTGATGGATCGGATCGTTGGCCAACTTAACCTCGTCTGTCGTTCCTGCCCTAAGGCGTTTCAGTCTCGGGCAAAGCGCCCACTTGTTTCAAAGGTCTATACGCGAACATTTTCGTGATGTCCGCGAAGACTTATTCCTTATCGCTCTTTTCCACGTTAGACTTAATGTTGCCTTGATCGGCGACATAACCTGCGGAACGGAGCACGTTGAGGGTGCCAGCACCAAAGCCCAGAAGGAGAAAGATGATCAACCCCCACGGCGATGTGCCCGCGTAACGATCAAGAGCCCAACCGATCACCGCACCGACCACGATACCAGCGATGAATTCACTGGACAGTTTCATGGCCTGGGCGACAGAACTGGATGTTTCCGATCGCTCATCCTCGGAAGCTGGTGGCTTAAGAAGACCTTTTTTAGCCAGTTCGGCCTCAAGGCGATTCAAACGCTGATCCAACCCCCCGGAAACAGTTTTAGCATCCACATTCCTGCTTGCACCGGGCGTCTTTCCCGGCTCAGTGCCGCTCGTCATTGGCAGCTCCCTTTTGCAAGAAATGCGGGCGTTAAAAGCCCATTTCCAAGTTGCGCGCAACATATTGACACACCGCTCGCTAGTCAAGGCGGTGAAGCACTTGCTTCAAAAGGTTTTTTCTCTTGTAAATACAGATATTTAGCTGTTGGTGCGACTCATTTTCCGCTCAAAGTGGAATATCAGGCAGCATTTTGGCCGAAAAATTGGAATCGAATTGGGCCACACTCAGCACATAGATTCATCATTGTGCTCGTGTTTCAAGCGAGCCGATAGACAATTAAATGTGTCCGAAAGTGATACCGCTGGCAGAAACCTGATCAACTCCAGCCGCCGCCATAGGTGCGGTAGAACACATGAAGACCGATCTTCGTCATCTTTTTCATGGTCGGCGCCCAGAAAGGACTGACATAAGTCGCATGGTAATGCGTGGATGAACCAACTTCCGGCAACCAGATCCGGCCATCGGTTACGGTTTTGGCAACCTGTTGTGCCAGACGCCATTGCGGAATCTCGGTTACGCGATGCTTCTGACCGTCACAGGCAAAGGAAAACTGGCAAGCATTGAGCCAATTCTGGTTCTGATAGACGACACCGCAAATCGTGCCCGGATAAGCGGGATTGCGAACACGATTAAGCACAACCTGTGCAACTGCTACCTGCCCTTTGACCGTCTCGCCACGTGCTTCGTAGTAGACCGCTTCGGCAAGACATTTTTGTTCTTTGGTCCCGAATGATTCCGGCGGCAGAGGGGTCGCGGCCCAGGCATGGTCCTGATCGCTGATCGGTGGCACAAAACGGCCGTTATCGGCTTCCGGTGTCAGGATGCTCTCGAAGGGAGAGGTTTTGCCATAGTCAGGCTTAGAAGGCGCATAGCCCAACGCGAGAACGTCGGGCTGATCATTGTTGATGAGTTTTGCCAGTTGGACCGGTAGATTCGGCTTGGGTTTGGGTGGTTTGACTGCATGAAACGCCATTGCGATCTCGACCTCCTTGCCCTCGACACTGGACTTGGAGAAGGCCATGCGCGCATCAATCTTTTCACGTGGCGCGGTGATCATGCTGATTTTATCAAACATGCTGCCTGCATTGAAAGACCGTGCCGGCGCTTTCGGCTTCACAGAAACAAGGCGGTTTGTCTTATCGGAGCGATTGATCCGGTTTTCATCGGGGTTTGGATCATCGACGCCGAGCTTGGCCGTTTTCTTGCCGCCCGATAGAGCCACACGTCCAATACCCGGAACTTCAATACCGCCGCTGGAAATGCTGCCCGTTACAGTCGTTGCATCCACAAAAGGCATTTCTGCCTGATGCAGCGAGCCGACGGGAGCCTTCGCAACAAAAGCCGTCCAGCGATGACCCGCCACGTCCGCCGCTGGCACAAGGCTGGCCATATCCTGAAACGCAATTGCATTGGAATTGAACAAGTAAGTGACGGCCGCCAGAATGATCGGCACCAGACGATGTGGCTTGTGAACAACCTGACGCGGTTTTGCACGCACAGCGTAATAGCGACCATCCTCCGGGCAATAGCCCGTAACCGGATAGTGCCATACCGGTTCGGACACGGCCTTTGACCGGCCAAACAGCGCTCGTATGGAACCAAAACGCACCGCAAACTCCACTCGCAACGAAACCTTAACTATAGCGAATAATGGAGTATTAACCTTGATGGAACGTTAACGGGCGCTTGTTTACTATTTGAAAATATTGATTAATTTTGAATTAATGCCAATTATGGAGGTTTGTTTTTGTTTGCTTTTTTAGCCTCATCAATAACATATACAAACGCGCTATATCGAATGGAGAGAACAAAATATTTGGGGTAGTTAAAATGATCCGCAAAAAGATCGGCAACGCATTTGCGGCATGGTTCATCACCCTCCCCTTTGCGACTTCATTTGTTTGTGCTGAAAATGCGCCGCGAACTGTCATCCTTGCAGATACGCCGAAGATTACACGCTGGGCCACTATTCATCAGGGACCGGATCCTGCATTCAGCGATCCCTATTACCATCTGGAATTATTCGAGCATAAGAAAGGTGACAAGCCTTGGGTGTTCAAACGGCTGGCCTATCATATGGTGATAACGCCGGAGGCACTGGAAAACAGCCGCAACAGCAGACGTGCCAAAACCTATTCTTATAAGGATGTTGAATTCTGGATCACCTACAAGCTCTGGCGAGACAACCCCGATAGTCGCCAGACCACGCCCATCTGCAAAACAACAATCACGGACTGCCTTGAACAGGCCACAGAGCGAAATTAAGCGGGCATTATGATCAGAAAAGTGCTTTTCGCCATCATCATCATTGCTGTTGCTCTGTTTGGCTATACCAAAGTCATGGCGCGGATAGGCTCTGGTGCGCCGCCTGACGCAGCGCCCGCTGAACAGCAAGCCGATTCAATCATGGTCTATAAGGGTGAACGTCGCATGACATTGCTGCGCGGCGATGAGGTCATCGGTACCTATCGTATTGCGCTTGGCGGCAATGGCGATGGCGGACACAAGGCGCGTGAGGGTGATCAGAAGACACCGGAAGGCGCTTATATGATCGATTGGCGCAATCCGCGCTCAATGGCGCATCTCAGCCTGCATATTTCCTACCCTAACGCGGAAGATCAGAGCGCGGCGGATGCTGGCGGATATGCGCCCGGCGGCAATATCATGATCCATGGTCTGCCAAATGGCTGGGGTCTGCTTGCACCCTTGCATCATCTGTGGGACTGGACCGATGGCTGCATCGGCGTGACCAACGCTGAAATGCGAGAAATCTGGTCGAAGGTGCCAAATGGCACCCCCATCATCATCACACCCTAAGCCGCTTTCACGGCCCAGCGTTCAATATCTGCGCTCTGACCAATCAATGCCAGACCATTGGCAATCGAATCAAACTGGTTCGAACTTGTAACCATCGCGTCAGGGAAACGTTTCTCAAACGCCGCACGAATGGCAGGTACGAAAGAGGTGCCGCCCGTCAGGAATACGCGATCGATACCATCGAAAGTCAGCTCCGCATTTTCAACAGCCTGCTCGACGGAGCGTTCAATATTGGCAACGTCATCAGCAATCCAGTTGTCGAAATCATTGCGGGTTACGTCGGAGCGAATCTCGAAATCATCCGCCTTGAAATGCAGCTCGGCTGCACGCTCTGATGACAGGCGCACCTTAAGATTGGAGACGGCACGATAAACCTCATAGCCGTAATCATTCTCGATCAAATTGATAAAATGTTCCAAGGGTTCTGGATCGACAGCGTTCTTCGCGAGATCAGTCAGCGCGCGAATGGTGGCGGGCGAGTTCATCAGGAACAGCGTGTTCCAGCGTGCGAAGTTCGCATAATAATGGCGCGGTATCGGCAGGCGCTTGCCGAAGGATTTGTATTCGCCATTCTTGCCAAGCAGTGGCGACACGGCATTATCGATAATGCGATAATCGAAGGTATCGCCAGCAATGCCAAGACCCGTCTGGCTTAATGGCGTAAAGCTCAAGCCATCTGGACCAACATCAAAGCGGACGATCGAAAAATCGCTCGTACCACCGCCAAAGTCGGCGACCAGAACAGTCGATTCGGCCTTGAGTTCCTGCGCGTAGAAATAGGCCGCTGCCACCGGCTCGTAGACATAGTGAATATCGGTGAAGCCGAAAGTACGGAACGCTTTCTCATAGCGCTCCATAGCAAGCGCTTCATCGGGTGTTGCGCCCGCAAAGATAACCGGACGACCAATGACAACCCGATTGCCCTTTGGCGGCAGGCGATCACCAAGGCGTGCTGCGACCGATTGAAGAAACGTCTCGAGAATATCTTCAAACTTGAAGCGTTTGCCGAACACGGGCGTGTCAGTGAAGGATTTCTGCGCCGCGAATGTCTTGAAAGATTGCAGCATACGGGTCGAATGCGGCGCATTCACAAAAGCATCCATCGCCCATGGACCGCTTTCGGTGATGCGTTCACCTGTTTCGCGATCTTGCCAGAAGCAGAGAATCGAGCGATAGCCGGTAACATCAACACCATCCTTCGGCACACTCAGCACCGCTGTCGAACCATCGGGGGAAGCCAGCGACAGGACCGTGTTTGTCGTGCCAAAATCGATGCCCATCGTGACACCGCTGAACTGGCTCTCGCTCACTATCGTCATAATCTGCCTCTGGTATTGGGGAATTTCAGGAGGCGGCGGCGTAGCAGACCGATTAGAGTTTCTCAAGGCAAGAAACTTGAATAAGAGGCAATCAGAATTGATTATTGGAAAGGAGCCTCTATGTCCCGCTTTGAAAACACAACCGCAGTTATAACCGGTTCTGCACGTGGTCTGGGGGCTGCTCTCGCCTTTTCGCTGGCTGAAGCCGGATGCGATGTGGTGCTTTGCGGACGCAGCGTCAAAGCACTTGAAGCCACGGCGCAAAGCATTACGGAACATACCGGAAGAAAGGTCGAAACTGTTGAGGTCGATCTCGCCGACAATGCCAGCGTCGCCAAAGCAGTTGAAACCCTAAAGGCGAAGTCCTCCGCAATCGATATTCTCATCAACAATGGTGCAATGTGGCTTGAAGACCGGCAGGAAGACTATTCAGAGGCGGAGGTTGCGGGTGTCATCAATGCTGCTGTCACCGGAACATTTTTGTTCACGCAGGGACTGCTGCCGCTTCTCAACGCATCCGCGCGACCGGATATTGTGACCATCGGCTCGATCAGCGGCCTGTCCAACGCACCATTGCAGACCGTTTCCGTACCGTTCTATGCCGCAAAGCGCGCACAGGCGGCACTGGCAGACGGTCTGCGGCAGAAACTGGCTGGAACGCCGGTGCGGTCGATTGTCGTGCATCCACCTTATCTGGAAGATGCCTCGCCGCTCGAAGACAACTGGGAAGCCTCGGCACTTCGAGAAAAAGGAGAGGCTGCCACCAGCCGCGATATCGTCGAATCGGTTCTGTTTGCCCTCACCCGCCCGCGCCATGTGACCTTGTCGATCACTGTCGATGCCGATGAAGGTGGCGTCTTCGGGTAAAGAGGTCACAAATAAAAAGCCCGGTTTTGCGACCGGGCTTTTGCTTATTTCTTCTTCTTTGCACGACCCGCGAACGGATTTTCCGATGTCGTCAGCGACAGGCGGATCGGAACGCCCGGCATGTCGAACGTTTCACGCAGACCATTGACCAGATAGCGCACATAAGATTGTGGCATCGCATCCGGGCGCGAACAGTTCACGACAAAGCCCGGAGGACGGGTCTTAACCTGCGTCATATATTTGACCTTCAGGCGGCGACCAGAAACAGCCGGTGGCGGCTGGTGCGCGATCACGCCAGCAAGCCAGCGGTTGAGACGACCCGTCGAGATACGGCGGTTCCAGATCTCGTGGGTTTTGACAAGGTTTTCCATCAGCTTGTCAAGACCCTGACCGCGTTCGCCAGAGATCGGTACAGCGCGGATACCACGCACCTGCGGCAAAAGACGGGCAGTCTTTTCATGAAGATCGGCCAAAACTATCTGACGATCTTCGATCAGATCCCATTTGTTAAACGCGATGATCGGCGCACGACCTTCGCGGATAATCAGATCGGCAATCTGCAAATCCTGCTTTTCAAACGGGATTGTCGCATCGAGAACGATGATCACAACTTCCGCAAAGCGAATGGCGCGCAGGCCATCGGCCACCGAGAGCTTCTCAAGCTTTTCCTGCACCCGTGATTTGCGACGCAGGCCAGCAGTGTCATAGAGCTTGATCTTGCGTCCACGCCACTCCCAGTCAACGGAAATCGAATCGCGTGTGATACCCGCTTCGGGTCCAGTCAGCAGACGGTCTTCACCAAGCATCGTATTGATCATCGTGGACTTGCCCGCATTCGGACGTCCGACAATGGCAATGCGCAGCGGCTTACTTGTATCGTAAGCCGGAATATCTTCTTCATCCGGATCTTCTATGTCGTCGCCGATCAGCTCACCTACAGCCTTTGGTGTGAAGACTTCGTCGGCTTCTTCCTCTTCGCGTTCATCCGCGAAAACGCGTTCTTCGCCCAGGAGTTCGACAATCGCATCGCGCAGATCGGGCATGCCCTGACCATGTTCTGCAGAAATCGGGCACGGCTCCCCCAGACCAAGCTGGAAAGCGTCGTAAAGACCCGACTGCGCGCCCCGTGCTTCCGATTTGTTGGCAACCAGAACGACAGGACGGTTCGAGCGGCGGACAAGTTCTGCAAATGTTGCATCCGTTGGCGTAATGCCAGCCTTGGCATCGACCACAAACAAGATTGCATCGGCCTCCTGAATGGCGGCCTCGGTCTGTGCGCGCATACGCGCTTCCAGACTGTCATTGGCGGCATCTTCCAGACCAGCCGTATCGATAACCTGAAACTTCAGATCGTAGAGCTTTGCATCATGAATGCGCCGGTCGCGCGTAACGCCCGGCAAGTCATCGACCAGCGCCAGCTTGCGGCCGACGAGGCGATTAAACAGTGTGGACTTGCCGACATTGGGACGCCCGACGATGGCGAGAGTGAAACCCATAGGTTCGTATTACTCCGAAATTAGTGTAGCTCAGCCCTGAGCTTCTGGCACAGTGATACCAGCGCCGCGCATGAGATCAAGCATTGTATTGGCGCGCTGGCGAATATTCGCCGGGGCCAGTGTATCATTGGCAATCTGCTGATAGAGCTTGACGGCATCGTCAAAACGCTCTGCCTTCCAGGCAGCAAGACCAAGCGTCTCGCGCGCACTGGAGCGCATTGGATTGCCATCTGCCGAAAGCGTTTCAACACGCTTTGCGACGTCATCATAAGAACCGGAATCAACCAGCAGATAGGCTGCACGCAGACGCGCAATGTCGCGCATAGGCGCAGGGACGGCATTGTCGGCTGCAACCGCGTCAAAAGCTGCGACAGCGGCGGCGGCATCACCCTTGGCGGCCAAGACTGAGGCCGAGCGCAGACGCGCGAGAACCGGATAAGAACCGTAACCCGTCTTTTCCAGATCGTCGAGCGCTGCAATCGCTTCATCATTTTTGCCGGCTGCGGCCAAATCAAGCGCTGCAAGGAACTTGTCGCCCGAAGCCGACGCTTTGCTTTCAGCCCAGTGCTGATAACCAACCCAGCCAGCCGTAGCGATGACGATTGCAACAGCCGCACCGATCACAATGGGGCCGAAGTTTTTCCAAACCTGTTTCGCCCGTTCCGAACGGAGTTCCTCGTTTACCTCGCGGATGAAACTGTCGTCTGCCATGGACCTGCCACTCTGAGTGGAGCGCAATTGATAAGCCGCGCTCTTAAAACCGTTGATCTTAAACTGTATGTTCTGGCGCTTTTAATCGGAATTCGCGCCATATGTAAGACCCGAGAGCGAAATAAGCTGCACCTTACCCGAACAATCTGTATTTGTGTCCGAGCTTTGCCTTATTCAACAGCTATGGAGGCAACCTTTCCCCCATACTGGCGTTCATCATCCCATGCGTGTTCTTTCTTCCATTGTCGCCCTTTCAGCATCACTTGCCTTTGTCACAAATCCAGTTCAGGCGGAAACGTCCAAGCCGCAATATGTGCTGATTTCCTTTGATGGTGCGCATGACAACAAGCTTTGGACACGCTCACGGGAACTGGCGAAAAACAACAATGCGCATTTCACCTATTTCCTGTCCTGCGTCTTCCTGATGGAAAGGAAAAACCGCCGCGACTACCATCCGCCACGCAAAAGCGCTGGTGCATCCAATGTCGGTTTTGCTTTAAGCCATGATGAAGTTGTGACGCGACTTGGCAATATCTGGCAGGCGCATCTGGAAGGCAATGAAATTGCCAGCCATGGCTGCGGCCATTTTGACGGCACCAATTGGTCAACCGCAGACTGGGATAAAGAAATCAAAGAATTCCGTCGCATTACGGCCGACGCATACAAGAATAACGGCGTTGAAGGCGAGCCAGAAGGCTGGCAGGAACTCGCACGCCACGGCATTAATGGCTTTCGTGCGCCCTATCTTGCCGCCTCAAAACCTGTGCAGGATGCGCTGAAATCGGAAGGATTCCGTTATCAGGCATCATCCATTGCACGCGGGCCAGAAGTGCCAAAGATCGATGGCGCATTTGCATCTTTTGGACTGCCGCTTATTCCTGAAGGACCATCACAACGGCCTATCATTGGGATGGATTACAACCTTTATGTCCGCCACTCCAAGGGTAAGGAAGCGCCAGCACAGGCTGCACAGTTTGAGGAACGCACCTATAAGGCATTCCGTGCCGCGTTCGACAAACAATATAATGGCGAGCGCGTCCCGCTCCAGCTTGGCTTTCACTTTGTGCTGATGAATGACGGCGCTTACTGGCGGGCAATGGAGCGACTTGTTTCAGAAGTCTGCAACAAGCAAGATGTCAAATGCACAACCTATAATGATTATCTCAACAGCATTGGTGCTCCGGGCGGCAACCCGCCCGAAAGCAAATCGCAGGCATTATGACGTCAGGCCAAGGTTTTCTTGATCGAGCGTCGGTAACGGTTCACCATGAATAACTGCTTCGAAACCACGCAGACGCTTATAGATTGACAGAAGCTCAATAATTGTCGTCCATGAATTGACGAGATACTGGAACGATCCGCGCACCTGCTCAAAAACATTTGTTATCTGGCTCATCAGACCCAATGTCAGCTTGCCTGCCACAATCGATGGTATCAGCAGCAGAAGCGGGAAGATATTATCCGCCTGCAAATAAAAAATGCGGGCAACGTTAAAATAGACATAGTGGAAATAAAGCCGGAAATAATTGTGGCGCACATTTGAAAACAACTCGCGCATCGTTGCAGGTTCTGCACGATCCGCATGGTCTTCACCATAGACCAGTTCTTTTCGATAAGCCGCTTCCACACGCTGGTTGTTGAATTCCAGCCCCGGTAGTTTCACGCCCACCAGCGCCAGAAAGCCGGTACCAAACAACGCCCAACCAATAGCGGCCCAAACCAGTGCATGGGGAATAACGCCAATAATCGGCAGTTCGTTGACCGTCTCAGAGAACGTGAAAAGAATCGGCAAAAAGGCAATCAGAGTCATAACCGATTTTACGAGGCTGACACCGAGCTGCTCCAGCGTTGTGGAGAAACGCATTGTATCTTCCTGAACACGCTGCGCAGCACCTTCAATATGCCGAAGTTTTTGCCAGTGGAGCATGTAGTAGCTGTTCATCGCGGTGCGCCAACGAAAGATGTAGTGGCTGACAAAAAACATGCTCAACACACCAATAAAGATTGCCATAAAAGCAATCCCGGCAAAATCCAATGCTCCCCAATAAAAGTCCGCCGCCGACACGGCTCCCGGTGTGCTTAGCCCCTTCTGAACCATGTCATAAAACGGCCCATACCAGGTATTCACGGCGACGCTGACCTGAACACTAAAATAGGTCGTGAACAGGATGAGACCTGAACCCAATATTGACCAGCGCTGCCATTGATGCGGTGAAAACCATGACCAGAAAGCGTAAAACGCAAAAACCATCACGGCGAAATAGATATAGAACCACACAAAAGGTGCAGACCAGAAAATGCGCGCACCAATAATCGGTGCGGCATCTGCAGCAGCCGGTGGAAGCCCTATCAGATGACCGAGGTGCGCTCCCCCTTCATACCAGCCCAGAATAGCCAGAAGACTCCACAAAAGCACGGATGAGAAGAAAAGCTTGGGGCGCGGGAAGAAGGAAATGAACATCGTCGCATATCCGGGAATACTCAGTTTCCGTCAACTAACTCCTGATCCCTCATATTTGCCAGTTAAATAATTGTAAGGTTTCCCGTCACTTGGCACCTTTCCCGGCGGCAAGACCGATCACGCCTGTGACAACCAAAGCAAAGGCTGCGACAAGGCTGGCAAGCGTAAACGAGCCAAAGTGCTGCGCCATGAAACCCGCAACCAGCGGTCCGGCAATCTGCCCGATACTGAAACAAACTGTCATGCGGGCCAATGCGCGTTTTGGTGATTGCGGGGCGAGCATACGTGCAGCCTGAAGCCCGAATGCCGTCAGTGCCATAAAGGTCAGGCCCAGCAATACACCGCCAATCAACGGCCCCCAAGGCGATGCTATCAGTACGCTTGCAGCGACACCCGCCGCTTCGATGAAAGCCGTCATCGCGAAAGCAGAAAACAGACTGAATTTGCGGATAACAGGCGACCACAACCAGATCGAAGGCGCGGCGCAGAGCCCAGTCAGCACCCACACGCCTGCCTCCATCATCCCCCCGCCCTCATTGGCGCGGACAATCGCGATAATGAAGGTTGCGGTGATGACATAACCAAAGCCGAAAATGCCATAAGCTATTGAAATAGCATTGAAAGCAAAACTCTTTACCAAAGCGGGTTCGCGTTTGCCATTGGTTCCGCCTATTGGGCCTTCTTTAACCAGAAAGACCACGCAAACCGCCAGAATTGCAGTTAAAAAAGCAGCACCAATCCAATCGATGCGCCAGTCGAAGCCAAGAAAGCGGACCGCCGCGACCATGATGGCAGAAAGCGCGATACCAGCGCCTACGCCGCCAAAATGCAGTGCCGACAACCCTTGCTTTTCCGCCTTCGTGATATGGCTTAACACAATTGCAGTGGCCAAGATCATCGTCACAGCACTGATAAATCCGGCTGCAAAACGAATGATTGAGAAAAGCCCAACACCGTCGACAATTGCCATCAGCCCACAAAGAACGGCACTGATAATCAAACCAGTCAGGACACTTGCGCGTTCAATTCCCGCTGACCAGCCATAGCCGGCAACTATCGCTCCCAGCAGATAGCCCACATAATTGGCAGACGCGATAAAGCCTGCATCGGCCGCATTAAAACCCACATCCACCATCATGCTCGGCAGGATCGGCGTGTAGATAAAACGGCCAATTCCCATCACCGCAATCATGGCGAAAAAGCCGCCAAGGGCATAGCGAAGGGCATATTTTTGCGGGTATGTATTGGGAAGTATCGTGTTCATGGAGCGGAAAATACGCCTCGCTTTCCAGCGGACAATTGAATTTTTCTGATACGAACGATCACAGAAATTCAGTTCAACTTTCTGGCATCGGTGTACGCAACGGCACGCTGTCCGGCTGAGCGGAATGGAGGAAATGCAACAGTGTTTCATTGACCGATTGCAAGCGAAAAGCCGTATCGCGCCAGCTGAAATCGATGTCTTGTGGGATCGGCAGCAAACGCTCTGGCCCCTCGCCTTCACCGAGATCGCAATTATGGATAACCATTTGCAATGATTGTATTATCCACTCCGGCGGCGCAGCTTCTTTCTTGCGCAACGCATTACCAAGAGCTTCGCCAAACAGCAATGCGGACGCATAAAGGCGAATGCCGCGGCGATCATAGCGGCCGGCCATTTCGCTGATTTCGCTTGCGACAAGCCTGCCGCGTAACGACCAGCGTGCATTGGAGCGGGCAAGCGCAATACCGTCACCGAGCGCGTTGACCGCACGTTGCGCGTTGGTGAACTGGTTGATGGCGCTTTGGGCATGCGCAACATCCTGTTTCTCCAGCGCGATTGCCGATTGTTTGAGACCTTTGAGGATATTATCCACGAGCCCGCGAACAGCACGATCAATAAGCCTGACCGGATCAGGCGTCACCAATATCTGGCTGAACAAAAGCCCGACACCCGCCCCCACCAGAACATCAATTAACCGTGTCATTCCAGCGACTTGCGGCCCCATGGCCAAAACAAGAATGGCAGAGACGCCGGACTGGATAGCGATGGCAGGCGCGAGACCAAAAGTCGTCGCGATCACCATGGCGATGCAGGTGACGACACTCATATGCAAAACAATAATCGTATCCGGGACGAACAGCGATAATTCGCCCACAATGACGCCGGTCGTGACACCCGCGATCACCCCGATCGCTTGTTTTCCATGATTGGGCAGATTAGGGGCCAGGCAGATTACCGCCGTTACCATCGCAAAAACCGGACGTGGCTGCCCGAGCATCCATTGACAGATAAGCCAGGCCACGCCACCGCCGATGGAGGCAATCAGCGCATCGCGCCAACTGGCCGACCATTGCTGAAAAACCCTGTTTATCCGCTGATGCATGAATGGCCTGCCCTGTTATCCGTCATAATCAGAGATACAATTTATGGCGGGCTTTCAATAAGTTAAGCTTTGAAAAAATCTTCATACTGATCCGGCTTGAAACCAACCGTCAGCCTGCCGTCCTTATCGAGAACAGGGCGTTTGACCATGGAAGGCTGCGCCAGCATCAGTGCGCGCGCCTTGGTAGCATCAATATTCTGCCGCTCTTCTTCGGGCAATTTGCGGAAGGTAGTGCCAGAGCGATTGAGCAGCCTTTCCCACTCTATGTCTTTGAGAAAACGGTCGATTGTTGCTCCATCAAGACCGTCCTTCTTATAGTCGTGAAAGGCATAATCAATGCCATGATCTTCAAGCCAGCTTCGTGCCTTCTTCATCGTGTCACAGGCCTTGATGCCATAGATCGTCACGCGCATTTCAATCTCCTTTAATCTGTTGCCACGATTGAACATCATAAACCGAGCCATAGCAGCTCTTCATCGCATCAACCCGCATAATGCCGTTGCAGGCTCTTTTGACACATTTTTGCCGCAAAATAGCCATCAGAAACATATTCTCAACATCAGATTGCCGCCACTTTTATCCCCTTTTCCGTCGCAAAAGGCGATTCTCGCGCTTAAATCTGACGTTCTTTCTCCAGCAGTTCACGCTTGCGTTCCACACCCCAGCGATAACCGGACAGACCACCATCACTGCGCACAACACGATGGCAGGGAACGGCAACGGCGATCTTGTTGGCAGCACATGCCTGCGCCACAGCGCGGGTCGATTTTGGCAGGCCGATCTTGCTGGCGAGTTCACTGTAGCTCACAGTTTCGCCAAGCGGGATTTCGCGCAGGGCTTGCCAAACACGCTGTTGAAAAGCTGTGCCCCGCAAATCAAGCGGCAGCTCCAATCCGATCCCTGGATGTTCGACAAAGCCGATCACATGCGCAACATGATCCTCGAAGGCGCGGTCCGCTCCGACAAGGTCAGCTTTCGGAAATCTCTTTTCCAAATCGATGATCAGCGCCTGCGGATCATCGCCCATCAGTATGGCACAGACACCCTTGCCACTCATCGCAACCAGAACAGCGCCAAGTGTGGATTGGCCAATGGCAAAGCGGATGGTTTCGTTTTCTCCGCCCGACTTGAAATTTCTGGGCTTCATCCCAAGAATTTTATTGGAAGCTTCATAGAAGCGGCTGGAAGAATTATAACCCGCTTCATAAATCGCGTCCGTCACACGGCTATTTTCCTGCAGGACTGCGCGCATTTTTCCGGCACGATGGGCATCGGCATAGGCTTTGGGTGTCAAACCGGTGAAGCTTTTGAAAATGCGATGGAAATGTGCCGGACTTGCCCCTGCGACCCGCGCGATGTCTTCAAGTGCAGGCGCCTCATCTGCATCTTCGATAAAACGGCAGGCCACGGACACCATGTCGGCATAACGCGCAGTGTTTTGTGTCTCAAGCGTTGCATCAACATGCGGTTTACACCGCATACAGGGGCGAAAGCCTGCTCGCTCTGCATCTTCCGCTGCCGTAAAGAACTGAACATTTTCGCGTTTTCCACGCCGCGATGGGCACGAAGGGCGACAATAAACGCCCGTCGTGCGTACAGCATAGACAAACTCTCCGTCAGAGGCTTTGTCACGCGAAAGCACCTTTTGCCAACGGCTTTCATCTGTGCTGTGGGTCAATGTCATCAGGTCCATGTCCGTTTCCCTTCTTACTATGAAGGAAAGCTATTTCCTGACAAGAGAAACAACACTCCGCCGCTTGCTTTCAAATTATGACTTACGCGCTTCTTTAATTGCGTCGATCAGATTCTGCTCCTTCATGACGCCGCCGTAAAGCCGGGTGCCGATAACGAAGGACGGTGTTCCACTGAAATTGAAAGCTTCGCCCTGCTCCATGTTTCGGGCAAGAATCCCGTCAATCCGGGCTGCATCAGCCTTATAGTCGGCTTCAAGTTTTTGGGGATCAAGGCCAGCCTTTCTCAAAGCCGCATCGGTCTGCTCCTTGGTCAGACGTCCCGGCGTCTGCATCATGGCTTCCATAGCCTTAAGGTAATTTCCCGACTTTTCTGCCGCCAGCACCAGACGTGCCGGATAGGCCGAATTGTCACCAAAAATGATCCAGTCTTTCAACACCAGACGCACATTGCCGTCTTTCTCGACAACGCGCATCAGTTCAGCATGGCCCTTTTTGCAATAAGGGCACTGATAATCGAAATACTCAACAATTGTCACATCGCCTTTCGGATTGCCGAGTACCGGGATTTCCGTATCATAAAGGACTTCCGCGACGCTCGGCGCGCGCTGGGCGAAGCTCGCGCCGCCAGACAATGCAAGTGTTGCGGCTCCGGCTACGGTTGTAGCGAGCATCTGGCGGCGGTTCATCATTAGCTTTCTCCTTGACCGGATTGAGACTTGCTCAGGACAACAACGCGGCTTCCGGGGGAAACACGCTTATGCAGATCGAGAATGTCCTGATTGAAAAGACGAATACAGCCCGACGAAGCGGCCTTGCCGATTGACCAGGGTTCGTTGGTGCCGTGAATGCGATAAAGCGTGTCCTTGCCGTCGCGATAAAGATAAAGCGCACGCGCACCAAGCGGATTGCGAATGCCGCCTTCCAGACCATTGGCGTATTTTGCGTAATGATCAGGATTGCGCTTGATCATGTTCTGCGTTGGAGTCCAGCGTGGCCATTGCGCCTTATAGGCAACCTGTGCCTCGCCGCTGAAGGTCAGACCAGCACGGCCCACGCCAACGGAATAGCGCATGGCCTTGCCACCGGGCTGCACGAGATAAAGATAGCGTTTATAGGGGTCGACAATGATCGTGCCGACCGGATGGCTGGTCGGGTAATCGACCTGTTTGCGCAGATTGCGTTCGGCAATTTTACTCAGATCAAGTGCTGCAATGTGATTGCCGCCGTCGGTAACAGCACCATACATCACTTCATATTCGCTCTTTGCCGTCTGAACTTCCGGCTCTGGCAAGACAGGTGCAACCACCGCTGGCTCCGGTGCTATGACCACGGGTTCGGGCATGTTAACAACAACAGGCCTGTCCTGGGTTGTCGAGCAGGCCGCTACTGCAAATGGCAGAAGGCTGATAAAAACCAGCCGCACCAGAGACCGTGCCGCCTTTTCTTTTTGATAATGTGTCGTCAATTTCCCCAACCCTACTTTGCCCAAGCCGTATTGAATTCAGAGCGCGCCCTGCTTCTGTGTGGTATTCAGAAGCTCAACAGAACGCTCAATTGTTGCGGACGAAACATCGCCAACCAATCGTGTACCTTCAGGTTCCTCGCTGGCATTGTTGAAGAAAATCATGGTCGGCGGACCTGCCACTTTGAGCTTCGCCATCAGATCGGCATTGCCCGCGTTAAGGTCTGAGACATCCGCTTTGATGAGCTGATATCCACCAAGCGCTTTCTTCACGCCTGCATCCGGCAACACGCGCCGCTCCACAGCGGAGCAACTCACGCACCAGTCTGCCGTGAAATAGACCAGCGTCGGCTTATCGCCGTGCGCCGCGTCCAGCTTTTCCTGAAGGGCAGAAACCGTTTCAACCGGCGCGAATCGCAACGCCGCGGAATTATGGTTAACATCACGATTAGCGAATGCTGCCAGCGGTTGCAACGGATCGCGACCGCCGGACGCAACACCAACCATCAGAATGACGCCATAGACAAACGCAGCCGTTCCAAACGTGCGGGCGACAAGGTTGCGATGCGGGATTTTGAGAAAAGCAAAACTTGCCAGCCCGAATAGCAGCAAGGCCCATAAGACCATATCCACACCCGCTGGCAACAAAGGTGATGCCATGAAAATGGCGGTGGCGAGGAAGCCAAAGCCAAACACCTGTTTGACGGCTTCCATCCATGCGCCCGCCCGCGGCAGAGTGCCAGCCCCCAATGTCGCAAAAGCAATCAATGGCAGACCTTTGCCGATGCCGAGCGCAAACAGCGCACTGGCTCCGAGTGCAACATTGGCCGTCTGTGCAATATAAAGCAGCGCACCAGCCAAAGGTGCGGTCACGCATGGCCCGACAATCAGAACCGAAGAAAAGCCGAGGATTGCAGCCGAGCGCTTGGAGCCGGTGCGCTTATTTCCAGTGCCTTTGCCGGTTTTAGCCGAGATTGCACTGACCCATGACGATGGGAGCTGTAGCTGGAACAGGCCGAACATCGACAAAGCCAGCAATGTGAAGATGCCAGCCAATGCCAGCGCCATCCATTTGGATTGCAGCACCATTTGCAGATTCTGGCCCGACCAGCCTGCAATTGCACCGACCACAGCAAACCCAAGCGCGAGGCTGAAAACATATATACTGGAAAGGACAAAGCCGCGTCGGGCGTTCAGTTTTTCACCTTCCCGGGCCAATGTTCCCGCAACAATCGGATAGATTGGAAACACACATGGCGTAAAAGCCAAGAGCACACCGAAAGCAAGGAAGGCCGCAATCACCAGTGCGGAGCCGCCCTGATCGCGAAGATTGTCGATCATGCCTTTCTCGGGGGCAAGCACGAAAGCTTTGCTCTGGGCCATTGGCGCAGATGCCGCCGTAAATACCGAACCATCCGTAAAGGCTTTGCCCATCTGATAGCTGATCGCGAGCGTTACCGGATCAATGGTCCGGGTTTCAGGACGATAGCAGATACCGTCTTCCTGACATCCCTGATAGGTCAGCTCAATAGGTTCGTCACCCAGCGCAACACTGGCACTCGTGCGTGTGTAATAGACTTCGAGCCGTCCGAAATTCGGATCATCTTTCGCGATGCCCGGCTGCGTATCAACGGCGAGCGCCGCGCCTTTGGCATCTTTTGCTTCGATATGATCGCGATAGAGATAATAACCATCTGCAATCTGCCAGTTCAGCAGAAGCCGGTTGTCGCTATCCTTCGCAACACTTAAACGAAAGGCATCATCGACCGGCAGCGGATTTGCAGCCAGCGCAGGGGAGAGGACGACTAAAATAAAAGCGACGAGTATCGCGAGAAAGCGCATTTGGATAATCTGATTCTCGAAAATGAATTAGGTTGCAAAAAGCAAATGCTGTTGCCAGCTTAAGGCAGCCTTAAGCTGACGAAGCGAGAAGCTCAACTACCAATAAAACACGGTGAAAGCAGGAACCAACATGCGCATTCTGGTGGTTGAAGACGATGCAATCCTGCTTGACGGGCTCTCCGTGGGGCTGGGATTGGCTGGCTTCACCGTGGATGCTGTCGCAAACTGCGGCGATGCCGAAGCCGCCCTTTCAACCCAGAATTACAATGCTGTTGTGCTTGATCTGATGCTGCCGGATGGTTCCGGTCTAGACATCCTGAAAGCCATGCGTCAGGCGCGAGATGATACGCCCGTTCTGCTGCTGACCGCACGCGATCAAGTGCCGGAACGCATTGCGGGACTTGATGCCGGGGCTGATGATTATGTCGGCAAGCCGTTTGATCTGCATGAACTTGCGGCGCGCGTTCGTGCCATTGCCCGGCGTGGCAACGGGCGTGCCAGTGCCACGCTTGAATGGCAGGGTGTGGCGCTTGATCCGGCTGAAATGTCGGTATTGTTGAGGGGCGAGCCCCTCCGTCTCACCCGTCGCGAGTTTTCAATATTGCGCAGCTTGATGGAGCGTCCGACGGCAACTGTTTCCAAGGCTTCGCTTGAAGAAGCGCTGTATGGGTGGCAGGAAGAAGTCGAAAGCAACGCGGTCGAGGTGCATATTCATCACCTGCGGTCCAAGCTTGGCTCAAGCTTTATTGAGACCGTGCGTGGTGTCGGCTACAGGCTCGGCGGAGCACAGACATGAATTCCATTCGCAGCCGCCTGACGGGCATATTGATCGGCGTCACCTGCCTTGTCTGGGTGTTTGCCGTGATCTGGATTCACCTGAGCACTGAATCCAAACTGGAAAAAGTACTGGATGCACGACTGATGGAAGCAGCCCGTATGGTCAACTCTATGTTGACCGAACGACGGGTTGCCATGGGACCCGACGGCAATGGCGGGCAACTCTCTCTCAAGCCTTTGCCCGATTTCCCACTCTATGACCGACAGCTTTTCTGTCAGATATGGGCGATTGACGGTCGGCTGGTGGGGCGGTCTGAAAGTGCTCCGGGCGTTCGGCTGACCAATGTTGCCAATGGCTTTTCAGATACGGTTGTTGCGGGTGATCGCTGGCGGGTTTTTGCGGTTGAGAACACGCAGCTCGGTTTGCGTGTCATGGTGGCCGACAGTCTTTCTGTACGCGAGCGGCTTGTGCAAAATGTGGTGACGGGTGTGGTACTGCCCGCGCTGTTGCTGCTGCCGATTCTCGCCATCCTGATCTGGCTTTGCGTGCGACGGGGCCTTAATCCGTTAAGCAATCTTGCGGGCACATTATCAAAACGCGATGCGCGGGATTTGCGACCACTTTCGGAAGAGAAGTTACCCTCCGAAATAAGCCCGGTGGTTTCGGCTTTGAATGATCTGTTCCATCGGGTTGAAGAGGCGCGCGAGCGTGAGCGCAATTTCGCAATTTTTGCCGCACATGAACTCAAGACACCGCTTGCTGGCCTGAAAACACAGGCGCAAATCGCCGAAGGCGCCAAAGACGACGCCATGCGCATGCATGCAGTCCGCCATATTGCTGCAGGTGTTGATCGGACGAGCCGCCTCGTCAACCAGTTGCTCGATCTTGCAGCGCTCGAGACCGGCGACGAGATCGAGCCACCCGCACCGGAGCCTGCGTGCCAGCTGCTTGTCTCGATTACGACTGACATGCGCATGCTTGCAGCCCATCGGGGCGTGAAGATCGAATTGCCCGACAATCTGCCGCTTGTCACGATGCACTATCCGCATCTCTTCACGCTTGCCATGCGCAATCTGATCGAAAATGCCGTCAACCATTCGCCTGAGGGCGGATCCGTGCGGTGCAGCCTGGAACAGACGGACGATCAGCTTGTGTTTACAGTGGAAGATGATGGCCCCGGCATTCCGCCTGAAGAAATGGCGCATGTGACCGAGCGCTTTTATCGCGGCGCAAACAGAAGCAAAAACGGGAGCGGCCTTGGCCTTGCTATCGTCAAAATGGCCGCAACCCGCATGGGCGGTGAAGTCGCCCTTCAGAACCGCCCGGAAGGCGGCTTGCGGGCCATGGTCATTATCCCCGCACAGGCCGCAATTTAACCCCTAGATCTTGCGGGTTGACGGAAAATGCGCTGGCTGTAATATGCAATTGCAAACTATTTGCAATTAAGGTCAATATAATTTACGGTATTTCAGACATAACTTTTCAGCAAGCAAGCCGAGACTGTCCATGCTTCTCAACCCTTATGTCGGGCCACAAGCCCCACAGCTCTTGTCAAAATCTACTCCCCGTTCTGGCAAGCAGCAGGCATTGGCAGTCAAAGCAATTTTAAGACGGGTCGGGTTACGCCCGACCCGTCAGCGTATTGCACTCGGTTCTATGCTTTTTACAAACAAGCACCGGCACGTGACGCCAGATATGTTGAACGTGGAAGCTCTGTTGCTTGGCGAAAAACTATCGGTTGCGACCGTTTACAACACGCTCAATCAGTTTGCAGATGCGGGCCTGATCCGCAAAATCTGCATTCATGGTGAGCGCACCTATTTCGACACCGATACCGGAGATCATGCGCATTTTTATATTGCGGATCAGGAGCAGATTATCGATATCGCACACGGCGACATTGGGGTTGGTCCACTGCCTGCGCCACCCGAAGGTTATAGGATCGGCAAAGTGGATATTCTGATCCATTTAGAACGCATCTGATTCAGAACCCGTTTCATACTTTTCTGGACGTGCTCTCGTGGCAGAAACTGAACAGCACTAATTTCCCCAAACTCCCAATTCGTCGCAGGCCCGATTAGCGGTGTTTGATTTAGATCAATGACGCTCCCGCACAAAGAGCCGATAGAGACCCTATCGCTATAGTTGTCTTTTTGGGGACAGCTTCTGACTTTGCTGCGAGGGGATTACATGAACTACGCCGCTGGAACAGTCCTGTCTGGTCTGGGAGCACTTTTTGCTGTGCTTCTGGCCGGACTTTCTCATGATGAGTTGTTCAGAATCCATATGTGGATTCTGTTCGCCGTACTCGCCATTTTCACCATTCTGCTGATGCGCAATGCAGATTACAGCCTCAAGTCCAAGAAAGTCGATCAGTCGACATATATGGACGGGCCAATCCGCTACGGCGTTATTGCGACCGTGTTTTGGGGTGTCGTTGGCTTTCTGGTCGGTGTGTTGATCGCAGCACAGCTCGCCTTTCCGGACTTGAACTTTGAGCCATATCTCAACTTCGGTCGCCTGCGTCCCTTGCACACATCGGGCGTTGTGTTTGCATTTGGCGGCAACATCCTGCTTGCATCAAGCTTTTACGTCGTGCAGCGCACGTGCCGCGCACGCCTCTTTGGCGGCGATCTCGCATGGTTCGTGTTCTGGGGCTACAACCTCTTCATCGTAATGGCTGCAACCGGCTATCTGCTCGGTATCACACAATCGCGCGAATATGCTGAGCCGGAATGGTATGTCGACATCTGGCTGACCATCGTCTGGGTCGCTTATCTGGCTGTTTTCCTTGGCACCGTGCTCAAACGCAAAGAACCGCACATCTATGTTGCGAACTGGTTCTATCTGTCATTCATCATCACAATCGCCATGTTGCACATCGTCAACAATCTGGCGATCCCGGTTTCGTTCCTTGGCGTGAAGAGCTATTCGGCTTTCGCAGGCGTTCAGGATGCGGTGACGCAGTGGTGGTATGGTCATAACGCTGTGGCGTTCTTCCTGACCGTGCCCTTCCTCGCCATGATGTATTATTTCGTGCCAAAGCAGGCGAACCGCCCGATCTATTCGTATCGTCTGTCAATCGTGCACTTCTGGTCGATCATCTTCCTCTACATCTGGGCTGGTCCGCACCACCTGCATTATACGGCTGTTCCCGATTGGGCGCAGACGCTCGGCATGGTGTTCTCGATCATGCTCTGGATGCCTTCTTGGGGTGGCATGATCAACGGTCTGATGACGCTCTCGGGCGCCTGGGACAAGGTTCGTACCGATCCGATCATCCGTCTGATGGTTGCTGCTATCGCCTTCTACGGCATGGCAACCTTTGAAGGTCCGATGCTGTCGATCAAGGCTGTTAACTCGCTCTCGCACTATACCGACTGGACCATTGGTCACGTTCATGCCGGTGCGCTTGGGTGGAACGGCATGATCACCTTTGCTGCGGTCTATTATCTGACACCGAAGCTGTGGAACCGCGAACGCCTCTATTCAATCCGCATGGTCAACTGGCACTTCTGGCTCGCAACCCTCGGCATCGTGCTCTACGCAGCCGCCATGTGGGTTGCCGGTATCCAGCAGGGTCTGATGTGGCGCGAATATGACAGCCAAGGCTTCCTCGTTTACTCGTTCGTCGAAACCGTAGCTGCCATGTTCCCTTACTACGTCATCCGTACGCTGGGCGGTGTGCTCTACCTCGCCGGTGGGCTGGTTATGGCCTGGAACGTCTATCAGACCATTCGCGGAAACCTGCGCAAGGAAGCCCCTATGGGCGGTGCGCAGCCCGTGATTGACGCAACCATGCAGCCAGCGAAATAAGGAGTGTGATTGATGTCTTTTCTGAAAAACCACTCCAAACTGGAGAAAAACGCAACACTGTTGCTGATCGCCTCGCTGGCTGTTGTGACTGTGGGCGGCATCGTGGAAATCGCACCGCTGTTCTATCTCGAAAATACCATTGAGAAGGTGGAAGGGATGCGTCCCTATTCACCGCTGGAACTGGCGGGCCGCGACATCTATGTGCGTGAAGGCTGCTATCTCTGCCACAGCCAGATGATCCGTCCGTTCCGCGACGAAGTGGAGCGTTATGGTCATTACTCCCTGGCGGCGGAATCCATGTATGACCATTCGTTCCAGTGGGGCTCGAAACGCACAGGGCCAGACCTTGCGCGCGTCGGTGGTCGCTATTCGAACGAATGGCATGTGCAGCATCTGGTGCGTCCGCGTGACGTGGTGCCTGAATCGGTCATGCCGAATTACGGCTTCCTGCTGAACAACCCGCTGAAGATCAGCGATATTTCGGCCAATCTCAAAGCCAACGTTGCTGTTGGCGTGCCTTACACGCAGGAGATGGTCGATAACGCGCTTGCTGATCTGAAAGCGCAGGCCGAGCCAGACGCCGATACAACAGCCCTTCTCGAACGTTACCCCAAGGCAAAAGTTGGCGACTTTGACGGCAATCCGCAGGTCATTTCCGAGATGGACGCTCTGATCGCCTATCTCCAGATGCTCGGCACGCTCGTCGACTTCTCGACCTACGACCAGTCCCCCAAAGCACGATAAAGCGGAGTAACAGCCATGGATTACAATACCCTGCGCACTTTCGCCGATAGTTGGGGCCTGCTCGCAATGGCTCTGTTCTTTGTCTTCGTGGTGATTTTTGCTTTCCGCCCGGGAAGTAAAAAGAAAGCCGATGAAGCGAAGGAGATTCCATTCAAGGACGACAAAAATGACTGACAAAAAGATTGATGAAGTCCAGATCGATGAAGTCAGTGGCGTCGAAACCACCGGCCATGAGTGGGACGGGATCAAGGAACTCGACAATCCCATGCCGCGCTGGTGGCTGTGGACCTTCTATGCCACTATCGTCTGGGCGATTGCCTATGTGATCGCATATCCAGCCTGGCCACTGATCTCAAGCTCGACAGCAGGTCTCACCGAATGGTCGAGCCGTGGTGATTTCTGGAAAGAAAATGCCCAGATCGCCGCTGAGCGTCAGGGCATTATGGACCAGATCAATGCCAAAGACGTGCATGAGATCATCGCGGATGAAAACCTGCGCCAATATGCAATTGCAGGCGGGGCAGCAGCTTTCCGCGTCAACTGTGTGCAGTGTCATGGCACCGGCGCACAGGGCGCTCCGGGCTATCCAAACCTCAATGACGATGACTGGCTATGGGGTGGTTCGGTTGATGACATCCTGACGACCATTCGCCATGGTGTTCGCTATACAGCCGACGATGAAACCCGCGTGTCTGAAATGCCAGCCTTTGTCGATGTGCTTGAACCGGAACAGATTCGTGACGTTGCGGCCTATGTCGTCAGCCTTTCCGGCACCCCGCACAACCCGGACATGATCCCGGCTGGCAAGCAGGTTTTCGCTGAAAACTGCGCGGTCTGCCATGGCGCTGATGCCAAAGGCCTGCGGGAATTCGGCGCTCCGAACCTGACCGATGCCATCTGGTTCTATGGATCGGGCGAAGACGCCATTGCGAAGCAGGTTGCACGTCCAAAACATGGCGTGATGCCTGCATGGGAAGCACGCCTCGGCGACGCAACCGTCAAGCAGCTTGCCATCTTCGTCCACTCTCTGGGTGGCGGCGAATAGCCAAGGCTGCCCCCGGCAGCGGGGTCAGCGCATTGAAATAGGGTCCCGGTCTGACGGCGGAGCGGGGCCTGTTCACCAGAAAATGCACAAGAACGGACGGCGAATCATCACCCCGCTCTCAATCATTGCAAATGCGACACATCCGGTAAGCCAGCTTCTGTCTTTTCGGCATCGTATTTGAGGAGCAAGGCAAATGTCAGACGATGTCGAACGGATAGACGTTCAGGCAGTCAATTCCCCCAAGACCCGGCTACCCAAAAGCGGGAAGTCGCTATACGCGGCACGGGTAAAGGTCTTTCCGAAGCGCGTGCACGGCAATTTCCGGCGCTTCAAATGGATCATCATGCTCATCACATTGGGGATCTATTATCTGACGCCGTTTCTGCGTTGGGATCGTGGACCTTATGCGCCCGATCAGGCTGTGCTGATTGATCTTGCCAATCGCCGTTTCTATTTTTTCTTCATCGAAATCTGGCCACAGGAATTCTATTATGTTGCAGGTCTGCTCATCATGGCGGGCCTTGGTCTGTTTCTGGTGACATCTGCGGCTGGCCGTGCGTGGTGCGGCTATACCTGTCCACAAACAGTCTGGGTCGACCTTTATCTTGTGGTGGAACGTGCCATTGAAGGCGATCGCAATGCCCGCATGAAGCTCGACAAGGCACCATGGAGCTTTGATAAAATCTGGAAGCGTGTCACCAAGCACGCCATCTGGATCATTATCGGCATTCTGACGGGCGGCGCATGGATTTTCTACTTTGCTGATGCGCCCACCCTGCTGGTCGACTTTGTCACCGGGCATGCGGCTCCGATTGCTTACATCACTGTCGCAATCCTGACAGCTACGACCTATGTTTTTGGCGGGCTGATGCGCGAGCAGGTCTGCACCTATATGTGCCCATGGCCGCGCATTCAGGCTGCGATGCTTGATGAGAACTCGCTGACTGTAACCTATAATGACTGGCGCGGCGAACCCCGCTCCCGCCATTCCAAAAAAGCCATTGCAGCCGGAGAAACGGTTGGCGATTGCGTGGATTGCAATGCCTGCGTTGCCGCCTGTCCGATGGGCATCGATATTCGCGATGGCCAGCAGCTCGAATGCATCACCTGTGCGCTGTGCATCGATGCCTGCGACAGTGTGATGGACAAGGTTGGAAAGCCACGCGGGCTCATTTCCTATGCAACGCTTGCCGATTATGATTGGAACATGGCGCTGGCCACCAACAACGGCACGGCTCCAACAAATCCGGCGCGGGTTTATGAAACACCAAACACGCTTTCGTCTGCGGTTGAACACCTGTCATGGAAAAAGATTCTGCGTCCGCGCATTCTTTTCTATTTCATTGTCTGGGCACTCATCGGCCTGACTCTCGTCATCTCGCTTTCGATGCGTCAGCGTATTGGTATCAATGTTCTGCATGACCGCACACCGCAATATGTGCTGTTGTCGGATGGTTCAATCCGCAATGGTTATACGGTCAAGCTGCTGAACATGATCCCGGTTCCGCGCACTTTCCGTCTTTCGATTGAAGGCCTGCCGGGGGCAACGCTGACCGTGCAGGATGAAAATGTCGATGCAGAAGGCAATTATGATGTGCCGGTTGAACCCGACAGACTGAAAACGCTGCGTGTTTTTGTAACCCTGCCGCAAGACGCCATTACGGAGCAGCGCTCCGACTATGAAATCGAAGTGCGGGACGCGGACGGCGCGGAACACGCACGTTACAAAGCAACCTTCATGGCTCCAGAAACGATCGGGGAGAAGCGATAATGTCAGTGAAATCAAAAACCACCAATGGCTTCACCGGCTGGCATATGCTGGGCATCATGTTCGCTTTCTTCGGTGTCATCATCGCCGTTAATATGACCATGGCCTATAAGGCGGTCAGCAGCTGGAGCGGACTTGTCGTCAAGAACACCTATGTTGCCAGTCAGGAGTTCAACGACAAGGCCGAGACCGGGAAAATACAGGCAGCCCTTGGCTGGCAGTCACAGCCCGCCTTGGAAGAAGGCATATTCTCATGGCGTCTTGCTGATCGTGATGGCAAGGCTGTTGTAATGACGGGCGGCACAGTCGAATTCAAGCGCCCTGTGGGCGATGCCCAGGACACCAAAGTGAGCCTTTCAGTCGCAGACGATGGTCTGCTGACTGCTCCGCTGACGCTTGATGACGGGGCGTGGATCATGGAAGTGAATGCTGACGCAAAGGACGATTATGGTCTTGAAGACCCCTATCGTCACATCATTCGTGTTCTGGTGAAGGACGGGAGGATTTTATGAGCTGCTGCGTTGAAAATGCACAGATAGCCACAGTCATCCAGTCTGTTTCACCCGATGAAATGCTCGTCGCCAGTCGCAGGCTTGGTGATGGTCTGCGCCAGCTCGACCTTTCGGTTCCCGGCGTTCATTGCGGACTCTGCATCAAAACCATTGAAGAGACGCTCGGCAAAATTCCGGGCGTTTCTTTTGTTCGCGTCAATCTGACGGCACGCCGCGTCAGCATTCGCTGGAAGGATGGCGAGACACCGCCCGATGTCGTCGACCCGCTTCGCCGCCTCGGTTATGAAGCCCATATATTCGATATGGTGCAGGACAAAGACCCGACCTTCACGCGGCTGCTGATTGCGCTTGGCGTTGCAGCCTTCGCATCCAGCAATGTGATGCTGTTGTCGGTTGCGGTCTGGTCGGGCGCGGATGCCGCGACCCGCGATATGTTCCACTGGATTTCCGGTCTGATCGCGCTGCCGACACTGATTTATTCGGGCCGTATTTTCTACGTTTCCGCGTGGAATGCGCTGCGCACACGCCGCGTCAATATGGATGTGCCGATTGCGCTCGCAATCTCGCTTGCCTTCGGCATGAGCGTTTATGAAACAATGAACCATGGCGAACACGCCTATTTCGACGCCTCTGTTTCGCTGCTGTTCTTCCTGCTGATCGGCCGCACGCTCGACTATCTGATGCGTGCACGCGCACGTTCTGCGGTGCGTGGTCTGGCGCAATTAAGCCCGCGTGGTGCGGTCGTGATCGGCGAAAATGACGAGCGCAACTATCTGCCAGTCAATGAAATCCGGCCCGGCATGCGCATTATTCTAGCCGCAGGCGAACGTGTGCCGGTTGACGCCAAGGTCGAAGATGGGCGTTCGGAACTCGATTGCGCAATTGCATCCGGCGAAAGCGACGCGGTTCCTGTTGGTCCCGGCTCGGATATTCGCGCCGGAACGATGAACCTCTCTGCGCCACTCGTCATTCGTGCGACCGCCGAAGCAAAGGATTCCTTCCTCGCTGAAATGGTGCGTCTGATGGATGTGGCCGAAGGTGGACGCGCCTATTATCGCCGCCTCGCGGATCGTGCCTCGGAACTTTACGTGCCAATGGTCCACACAATTGCCTTTGCGGCTTTTGTCGGCTGGATGATTTATACGGGCGGCGACTGGTATCGCTCGATCTATATTGCGATCTGCACGCTGATCATTACCTGCCCCTGTGCGCTGGCGCTGGCCGTACCCATCGTGCAGGTGGTGGCAGCGCGTCGTCTGTTTGAAAACGGCATCATGATCAAGGACGGCTCCGCGATGGAGCGCATGGCGGAAGTCGATACTGCAGTGTTCGACAAGACCGGCACACTGACGCTCGGTCAGCCCCGTCTGATCGATGCGGAGCGCATCAATACAAGCCATCTTGAGATTGCATCGGAGCTGTCTCTATATTCGCGTCATCCATTATCGCGGGCGCTAGCATTGTTTTCAGGCGCAAAGCCAATGACGCCTTTTACACGCATTGAGGAAATTCCAGGTGCAGGTATTGAGGCCGAACTGAATGGCACCACCTATCGGCTCGGCAAACGCGAATGGGCCGACAGCAATAGGAATACGGCTCTTTCAGATGGCCCTGAAACCTGTCTTTCAATCAATGGAAAACTGGCAGAAACCTTCCGCTTTGAAGATCAGCCGCGTGACGATGCAGCCGCCGCGATTGGTACGCTCAAGCGCAACGGTTTGAAGCTTGAGATTATTTCCGGCGACAAACTGCCTGCCGTTAAAAAGCTTGCTGCCTATCTTGGTGTTGACCAATATCGGGGTCAAGTTCTTCCAGCCGATAAAGCGCAGCTTGTGCAAAGCCTTTCCGCAGAAGGCCGCAAGGTGCTGATGGTCGGCGACGGGTTGAATGACGCTCCAGCGCTTGTTGCAGCGCATGTTTCCATGGCACCCGCAACTGCTGCCGATATTGGCCGCAACGCTGCCGACTTCGTATTCCTGCGTGAAAGCCTTGCAGCAGTGCCGCTGGCTTTTGCCGTGTCAAAAGAAGCAGGCCGGTTAATCAGCCAGAATTTTGCACTGTCCATCGGCTATAATATAATAGCTGTGCCGATTGCGATTTTCGGCTATGTCACACCACTGGTGGCAGCACTTTCCATGTCGCTGTCATCGATTGTCGTTGTGAGCAACGCCATGCGGCTTAGAGCCGGGAAGCAAAAACAGCCGGTGCAAAACAGCGTCGCACCCGCTGTCGTTCTCAAGGAAGCGCATAAATGAGCGGACTGCTTTTGCTTATTCCAATCGCGCTTGGCCTGGGTGTTCTGGGCCTTGCCGGATTTTTATGGTCGTTGAAAAACGGCCAGTATGAAGACCTCGACGGAGCCGCCAACCGCATTTTGATCGATGACGACCGCTTTCCCGCAAAGAAGGATGAATCGTTATAACAGAATCCCGGACAGGGATTCTGAGTCGTTATAACTTAACACCCCTCCCCTTTGCTTGAGCGCTAATCTGTTATCAGAATAGCGCGCAGATCATTCACATTGGTGCCAGTTGGCCCCGGCATGAACAGATCGCCAATGGCATCAAATGCGCTCCAGGCATCATTACCGTTCAGCCGTGCAGCACCATCTTCGCCCACATCACGCAAACGCGCAGCGGTTGTGCCATCGGCAAAGGCACCGGCATTATTCTCGGAGCCATCAATGCCATCCGTATCCGCAGCTAGAGCGTGAATATTGCTGTAGCCGTCAATATCGAGCGCGAAAGCCAGCAGAAACTCGCTGTTGCGGCCACCCTTGCCGCCTTTGGCACGGATGGTGACGGTCGTTTCACCGCCGGAAAGCAACACGACCGGCTTTTTAAACGGGCGATCACGATCCGCCACTTCCCGCGCAATTGCGGCATGAACATGGGCAACTTCGCGCGCTTCACCTTCGATTGAATCAGACAGGATCACAGCCTCGACCCCATGGCGCTGCGCTTCTTTGACAGCTGCTTCGAGTGAAACGGCTGCTGACGCGATCACCCGCACTTCGTTATTAGCAAAGATTTTATCATCGGGCTTTGGTGCATGCGCCTTCTCGCTTTTGATATGTGCGAGCACCGCATCAGGGAGTTCAAGTCTGTAGCGTTCGATAATTTTAAGCGCTTCGTCGCGGTTCGTTGCATCAGGTACCGTCGGGCCGGAGGCGACAAAGGCCGGATTATCGCCCGGAATGTCAGACACGACCAGCGAGAAGACTTTGGCCGGATGTGCGTGCGCTGCCAGCCTCCCGCCTTTGATGATCGAGAGATGTTTTCGCACTGCATTCATGGCCGAGATCGGTGCACCAGAGGCAAGCAAAGCTTTGTTGACGGCAATCTCGTCGTCCAGTGTCAGATCTTCTGGCGGCGATGGCAACAAAGCCGAACCTCCGCCCGAAATAAGCGCGACCACCAGATCGTCTTCCGTGAGGTTAGCCACGGCATCGAACAGCCGTTTTGACGCAGCGAGACCCGCATCATCGGGCACGGGATGCGAGGCTTCGATGATCTCAATCGTATTGCAAGGTGCGCCATAGCCATAACGCGTCACGACAACGCCTTCGATGGGCGCATCCTCACCCGCATGCCGCTCAGCCCATGCGCGCTCAAAGGCGGCTGCTATCTGCGCCGAGCCTTTGCCTGCACCGATCACAATTGTCCGGCCTTTGGGCTTGGCAGGCAGATTGGCGCGGATCACCAGTTCAGGATCAGCAGCCGCAACCGCTGCATCAAACAGACTGGTCAGAAATTTTTTCGGATCGGTGATGGCCGTCATGCGATTCCCATTGTTCATTTTCGTTTACGCGCAGTATTTCGGGCTGCGCATATAAAAGCAATGGAGCCAGCCATCTCCTCCAGATCGCCAGCTCCATCTTCTCCCCTCAGCAAAAGTTAAGCCACCTCGTGGTTTGCCATGCGTTCCAATGCGCGCACCAGCCCGGAATGATCGAGACCATCATCGCCATGCGCGGCACAGGCGTTGAACAGTTCCTGTGCGTTCGCAGTGTTTGGCAATGAGACGCCGAGCGCCTTTGCGCCCTGCAAGGCCAGATTCAAATCCTTCTGATGCAGCGCAATGCGAAACCCGGGATCAAATGTCCGCTTGATCATGCGCTCGCCATGCACTTCGAGAATACGCGAGGACGCGAACCCACCCATCAGCGCTTCACGCACCTTTGCCGGATCAGCCCCCGCTTTGGACGCAAAAACCAGCGCTTCGGCAACGGCTTCGATATTGAGCGCAACGATAATCTGATTGGCGACCTTGGTGGTCTGGCCATCACCGCAATCGCCAACCAGCGTGATGTTTTTACCCATCAGCTTCAACAGTGGCAGCGCCTTGTCAAAAGCGTCCTGCGCACCGCCTGCCATGATGGAAAGGCTGGCATTTTTCGCACCGACCTCGCCGCCCGACACAGGCGCGTCGATATATTCCGCACCCGTCGCGCGAACCTTTTTCGCAAATTCCTTGGTTTCAATCGGCGAGATCGAGCTCATATCAATGAGCGTCTTACCCTCGCCCAAACCTTCCGCAACGCCATTTTCGCTGAACAGAACGTCCGCCACTTGCGGCGTATCTGGCAGCATGAGAATGATGGTTTCGCATTCGCTCGCGACCGCTTTTGGGGTGTCGAGTACAGTGAGGCCTGCGTCAAGCAAGTCCTGATCGGTTGCCTTTGAGTGCTTGGAGGTGAAAAGCTGATGACCTGCATTTTGCAAATGCCGCGCCATTGGCTTGCCCATGATGCCAAGCCCGATGAAGCCAATTTTAGCCATTTCAAATCTCCCTATGCGCTTAACCGCTCGATGTTCTTTTGGGTGAACCAGCCAAGCCCTTCCTCAGTCGTGGTTTTTGGCTTGTATTCGCAGCCGATCCAGCCCGTATAGCCAGCGTTTTTCAACGCCTCGAACACATATGGATAGTTGATCTCACCGGTGCCCGGCTCGTTACGGCCCGGATTATCGGCAAGCTGAATATGCGCAATCAGCGGCTTGTAGCGCTCATAAGTGCCGATGAGTTCGCCGCGCGTGCGCTGCTGGTGATAAAGATCATATTGAATGAACAGGTTATTGCTGCCCACCTCGTCGATGATCGACACGGCCTGTTCGACCGTGTTGAGATAAAAGCCCGGCATGTCGTAATGGTTGATCGGCTCGATCAGCAGACGAATGCCGTGCTTGCCGAATTCGCGTGCGGCAAGCCGAAGATTGCTGACAAAAGTTGCGCGCAGCACGTCCCGATCGACACCTTGCGGCGCAAGCCCTGCAAGGCAATTCACCTGCGAGCAGTTGAGCGTGGTCGCATAATCAATCGCATCGGCAACACCACGGCGGAATTCATCAATCCGATCCGGCAGAACCGCAATGCCGCGCTCGCCACCAGCCCAGTTGCCTGCGGGCAAATTGTGCAGCACCTGTGCCAGATGATGACGGTCCAGTGCTGCCTTCAGCTCATGACGATTGAAGTCATAAGGAAAGAGATATTCCACCCCTTTGAAACCGGCTTTGGCTGCCAGTGCAAAGCGCTCCATAAATGGCACTTCATTGAAAAGCATCGTCAGATTGGCTGCAAATCTTGGCATTTCCGCCTCCCTCTCATTTTTCTTCGCAATTGCGAACGGAAAACCGCTTCACACTTTTCCTGCAATTGCTCTCATTAGTCCAAAAGCATTGCGATTGCGGTTGGCGCATCTTCGCCACGCTCGGCCAGTTCCTCAAACTCGACAACCTGATCGATGTCGGCTCCCATGGAGATATTGGTGACACGTTCGAGAATGAATTCAAGCACTACCGGCACCTGATGTTCGTTCATCAGCGCCTTTGCCTGTTCAAAACTCTCGGCAAACTGGTTCGGGCTTCGCACCCGGAGCGCTTTGCAGCCCAGCCCTTCGGCAACCGCCACATGATCAACGCCATAGCCTTTTTCGGCATCGCCCGATGCATTGATGTTGTCAAACGCCAGGCTGACCTCGAAATCCATATTGAAGCCGCGCTGCGCCTGACGAATGAGACCGAGATAGGAATTGTTCACGACCACATGAATGTAAGGCAGCTTGTGTTGTGCGCCGACCGCCAGCTCTTCAATCATGAACTGGAAATCATAGTCACCCGACAGGGCAACAATTGGGCGATGCGGATCGGCTGCGCGAACCCCAAGTGCCGCTGGCAAAGTCCAACCCAAGGGACCAGCCTGACCGCAATTGATCCAGTTGCGCGGGCGATAGACATGCAGGAACTGCGCACCGGCAATCTGGCTCAAACCGATCGTTGTGACATAGCAAGTATCGCGGCCAAAGGCCCGGTTCATCTCTTCATAAACGCGCTGTGGCTTCAGCGGCGTCTGATCAAAATGCGTCTTGCGCAGCATGGTTTTCTTGCGGATCGCGCATTCCTGCGCCCAACCGGACCAATCGCGCAGCTTGCCTGCGGTTTTCCATTCGGTGGCGACATCCAGCAGCAGTTTGAGCGCTTTGCCCGCATCCGAAACAATGCCGAAATCCGGTGCAAACACACGACCAATTTGCGTGGGTTCGATATCGATATGGATAAATTTGCGATCTTTTTTATAGGTTTCGACATTTCCGGTATGACGATTGGCCCAGCGGTTCCCAATGCCGATCACCATATCAGAAGCCAACAGCGTGGCATTGCCATAGCGATGCGCGGTTTGAAGGCCGCACATACCCGCCATCAGGCGATGATCATCAGGAATAACGCCCCAGCCCATCAGGGTCGGGATAACGGGAATGCCGGTGATCTCGGCAAATTCAACTAGAAGATCAGACGCATCGGCGTTGATAATGCCACCGCCTGCAACGATCAGCGGACGTTCCGCATCGTTCAACATGGCCATTGCTTTTTCGGCCTGTGCGCGGGTGGCCGATGGCTTGTATGCCTCCATCGGCTGATAGGTATCGATGTCAAACTCGATTTCGGCGAGTTGGACATCGATCGGCAGATCGATCAGCACCGGGCCGGGGCGACCCGACTTCATGATATGAAAGGCCTTTTGAAAGACGAAAGGCACCAGTGCTGGCTCCATAACCGTAACCGCCCATTTGGTGACGGGGGCTGCGATCTTGGCAATATCGACTGCCTGAAAGTCCTCTTTGTCGAGGCGCGCGCGGGGGGCCTGGCCTGTGACGCAGAGGATTGGAATTGAATCGGCAGATGCCGAATAAAGACCCGTAATCATATCAGTGCCAGCCGGGCCGGATGTGCCAATGCACAGGCCAATATTGCCGTGTTTTGCGCGGGTATAGCCTTCCGCCATATGCGAAGCACCCTCAACATGACGCGCCAGAATGTGACGGATCGAACCTCGCGCTTTCATTGCCGAATAAAACGGATTGATCGCAGCGCCCGGAACGCCGAACGCACAATCGATTCCTTCTTTTTCCAGCACAAGTATGGCTGCATCGACTGCACGCATTCTGGCCATGTTGATCTCCTCCAACGGAAAGCTAATCCATATTCAAAAGCTATTCTATAAAAATGGAAATGCATACCATTATATGGAAATAAAGATTTTCAACGAAATGGAGATAATCAGCATGCACTTTCAGATGGAACGTTGATGCGGTAGTGATGAGTGAGTAGGGAATCGGAGGCGGCTTATGGAACAGGCAAAAGCAAAACGGGGTCGCAAGGCTGCGGAAAATGCAGCGCCTTCATCTGTTCAGGTTCTGGATCGCAGCCTCAAACTTCTGGCGCTGATTGCCGACAATGATGGGTCGACACTGACCGATCTCGCTTACGCCAGTGGCATGGCACCGTCCACGGTGCACCGACTTCTCACCTCACTCGCCAATCACGGCATGGTTTCGCATGATCTGGAAAGCGGCGACTGGACAATTGGTGTGAAGGCGTTTGAAATCGGCAATGCGTTTCGCCGTTTCCGCAAGCTTGGCACTCTGGCGCGGCCCTATCTCAAATCCTTGATGGAAGCGAGCGGCGAGACCGCCAATATCGGCATCGAAGATGGTGGCGATGTGGTGTTTATCTCGCAGGTCGAAAGCCATGCGCCGATGCGCGCCTTCTATCGTCCGGGACGGCGCGGACCGATCCATGCCTCCGGCATTGGCAAGGCCGTTCTCTCCACATGGTCGGATACTGAGATTGCGCGCATGATTTCAGGCAAAGCGCTTGAGCAGTTTACGCAGCGCACACATGATACACTGCCCGCGCTGCTCAAAGATATTCAGGCAACCCGCACCCGCGGCTGGTCGATTGATGATGAAGAACACACACTCGGCATGTGCTGCATCGCGGCGCCCATTTTCAACGAATATGGCGAAGCGATTGCTGGCATTTCCGTGTCCGGCCCTGCCGTGCGTTTGCCCCGACAAAAGCTTGAAGAGCTTGGACCGCTGATCCGGTCTACAGCCGATGATCTGACCCATGCGATGGGCGGCAAACGGCCCGAAGAGCTTTAAACCAACTCGGCCTTCAACGGTTTGCCAGCCACATAGGTTTCGACAATTGCGCGGTCATCACCCAGCGTTTGCAGCAGGAACAATTCCTGCTCGAGCGTTGCACCCGCTGCCATGCGCAGGCGCATCGGCGATGTTGCTGAGGAATCGAGCACCACAATATCGGCCTCGGTGCCTTCATCGAGCGTGCCGATCTTGTCTTCCATCGATAGCGCACGCGCATTGCCGAGCGTCATCATATAGAACGACTGGAACGGATTGAGACGGTTGCCGCGCAATTGCAGAACCTTGTAACCCTCGTCCAGTGTGCGCAGCATCGAGAAGCTGGTGCCACCGCCGACATCAGTCGCCACGGCCATGCGCACGCCGGATGCTTTCAGACGATCACGGTCGAAGAGGCCGGAACCCAAAAATAAGTTTGAGGTTGGGCAGAAAACGGCAATCGAGCCGGTCTCAGCCATTACCATCACTTCGCGTTCTTCAAGATGGATGGAATGGCCAAGCAAGGTCTTCTGGCCGAGAAGCCCATAATGCTCGTAGATGCCGAGATAATCCGGCGCATTCGGATAGAGCGATTTCGTGAATTCGATCTCTTCGTGATTTTCCGAAAGATGCGTCTGGATGAAACATTCAGGATGCTCAATGGCGAGCGCCTGGCTGGCTTCGAGCTGTTGCGGCGTCGAGGTGATCGCAAAACGTGGGGTAATCACATAGTCAAGGCGGCCTTTGCCATTCCAGCGGGCGATCAGTTGCTTGCTGTCATCATAGCCGGATTTTGCCGTGTCGCAGAGTGCTGGCGGCGCGTTGCGGTCCATCATCACCTTGCCGCCCAGCATACGCATATTGCGATGTTGCGAGGCGCGGAAATAGGCATCGACGCTCTGCGGATGCACCGAGCAATAGGCGACAGCGGTCGTTGTGCCATGGCGGATCAACTCGTCGAGAAAGCGCTCAGCGATAAATTCCGCGTGCTGCTCATCGGCGAATTTCTGCTCTGCCACGAATGTATAGGTGTTGAGCCATTCAAGAAGATTGGCGGCATAGGACGCGATAACCTGCGTCTGCGGGTAGTGGATATGTGTGTCGATGAAACCCGGCAGAATGAGATGCGGGCGATGGTCGGCCACCGCAACATCATGGCCCACTTCGGCGCTCACATCGGCATAGTCGCCAAGGCGCGCGATGCGGCCATTTTCAACCAGCACGGCACCATCTTCGATATAATGATAGGATTGAGCGTCATCCAAAGCTTGCGGTTCTTCACGAAAACTCAGCACGCGGCCACGGATGAGAAGTTTGGTCATTGTTGCTTTGCTCCAGCAGTCGCAGATTCATACCAGGAAGCAAGAAGCTTGCGCTCCTCATTGCTTACGCCGGTGACATTGGCAGGCGGCATGGCATGGGAACGACCAGCCTGCAAATAGATTTCGCGGGCATGGGCCGCGATTTCCCTATCATTTTCAAGCACGACGCCCTTGGGCGGCGCGATGATGCCTTCCCAGCCGGGCTCATTAGCATGGCACATCGCACAGCGTCCGAGAACGGTATCCCGCACCTTATCAAAGTGCGGGTCCGAGATGAAACTCTGCTGTAGCGATGAAATTTTCTGTTCTTCCGGCTCGCCTGTGAGGATTTTCGGCACCGTCGACAGCCACATGATGATGATGAACAGGATAGCTGTGACTAGCCATGTCCATGTCGGATTGCCTTTACGGGCATGGCGGGTGTTGAACCAATGACGGATCGTGACACCCATCAAAAACACCAGCGAGGCAATAATCCAGTTGAACTCGGTGCCAAATGCCAGCGGGTAGTGGTTCGAGAGCATCAGGAACAGGACCGGCAGCGTCAGATAGTTGTTATGCGTTGAGCGCTGCTTGGCAATCTTGCCGTATTTCGGGTCGGGCTTGCGACCGGCAATGAGATCAGCCACCACGATTTTCTGGTTCGGAATGATCACCATGAACACATTGGCAGACATGATCGTCGCGGTGAAAGCACCGAGATGCAGGAAGGCGGCGCGACCCGTAAACAGATGCGTATAGCCCCAGGCCATGAACACCAATATGGCGTATAGAATGATCATCAGCAGCGTATCGCTCTTACCCAGCATCAGCTTGCAGATGGTGTTATAAGCAATCCAGCCGAAAGCCAGCGACGCAATCGAAATAGCAATTGCGGTAGGGGCTGAGACATCGAGCACATTCGGATCGACCAGATAAAGGTCCGCGCCCGCATAATAGACGATGCAGAGAAGCGTGAAGCCCGACAACCATGTGGCGTAGGATTCCCATTTGAACCATGTCAGGTGTTCAGGCATCTCGGCAGGTGCGACCAGATATTTCTGGATGTGATAGAAGCCACCGCCATGGACCTGCCACTCCTCGCCATGCGCACCAGCAGGCAAGCCGGGACGCTGGCGCAGGCCAAGGTCGAGCGCGATAAAATAGAAAGACGAGCCGATCCACGCAATTGCAGTGACGACGTGTAGCCACCGCGCAGCGAAGCCCAGCCAGTCCCAGGCCACGGCAAGATCATACATGCGGCACTCCCATTCTTAGTTCCCATATTTTGTTAGTTTAGTATTTGCCAAAGCTTTGCGCCTGTGTGAACGTCGCATCAAGACCATCACTTTCAAAAAAAACTATACAATGGTGGAACGTACGCATGTCTTACCTTGATAATCTGCGTGTATTTGTGCGCGTTGTCGAATTGGGAAATCTGTCGGCGGCAGGTCGCGACCAGCGCGCCTCTCCAGCCGTTGCAAGCAATCGAATCAAGGAGTTGGAGAAACATTTGGGCGTCCGGCTCTTTAACAGAACGACACGCAAACTGACCCCAACGGAGCATGGCCGCATCTTTTATGATGGTGCAATCAAGATACTCGAAGCGGTCGATGAGGCCGAGGCGGCTGTGGCAGAATTGGCCAAAAATCCAAAAGGTTCGATTCGAATTACCGCCCCTCTGGGACTGGGCCGAAGGCTGATTGCTTCGGGAATTCCGGAGTTTCACGACAAATATCCGGATATAGAAGTGCGCCTGCGACTATCTGACCATGAGATCGATATCATGAGCGAAAGCGTCGATGTTGCGTTTAAACTTGGCGTCCTGGAAAACTCTAATCTGCGAATGCGCGGCATTTTAAACTGCGAGCGCGTGATTTGCGCTGCCCCCGCATATCTGGAAAAACATGGTACACCACAGTCGCCCGATGAGTTGCTGGGTGACAAACATGATTGTCTTTTGCTGCGCTTTCCCGGCTCGAAAGAATATTATTGGTCGCTGCAAACACCCGATGGTCTGCGCAAATTTGAAGTCACCGGACCCTATGACTCTGACGATGGCGACGTATTGACGCAATGGGCGCTCGGCGGACGCGGAATCATCAACAAGCCGCTGTTTGAGGTGAAGGAATATATCCGTGACGGGCGGTTGGTGCCGATTCTTGAAAGTACACCGCCGGCATCAATCCAGCTTGCGGCGATCTATCCGCATAAGCGTTTTCAGGATCCGAAAGTGCGCCTGATTATCGATTTCATGACAGAACGCTGCCAGCGAATGATCAGGGAAATATTGGCTTAAACGCTCTGCAAAACATTACTGGAGGTGAGAACGGCGGTCAGAACCTCTGCCGCAGCCAGCGCGGCAATGACTTCCGGGCGCTTGTCTTTGACGAGCGCACCGCCAACCGGACAGACAAGGCTTTCAAACAGATCAGAGTTGCCAAATTCGTTTTTCAACCAATTTTTGAAAGTGGCTTTTTTGGTTTTTGAGCCAATCATGCCGACATAGACGGCATCACGGCGCTGCAAAGCCTCGGCGACGATCAGAAAATCAAGCGCATGGTCATGAGTCAGCACGATAAATGCACTTGCCGGTGGAGCAGAGCGCACCACCTGTTCGGGCATGGCTGCAAGGCAGGTTTCAACACCCGGCGCATCGACGGCCATAAGCTCGGCTTCGCGCGTATCGACCAGAATAACGCGCACCGGCGTCAAAGATAGCGCATAGGCGAGCGCATCACCAACATGGCCAGCGCCAAAGACATAGACATGCGGACGAGTGGCTATTTCGGCATCCACTTTGGCGACAAGATCTTCTGCAAGGCCACGGTTTACGCGTTTGAAGCCCAAGGCCACGCGACCACCGCAGCATTGGCCAATCTCGGGGCCAAGAGGAACATCCATCGGGGAATCTTTGCCGCCCGCTAAAATCTTCCGGGCATGGTCAATCGCCATATATTCAAGCTGGCCGCCGCCAATGGTGCGGAAAATCATATCGCGCGCGACAAGCATCCAAGCGCCTGCATCGCGCGGGGCAGAACCTCGGACATCAGTGACTTCGATCAGAACACTATCGGGCCGCTTATTGAGAAACGCCCTTATGTCGTCCCGCCTGCCCAGCATAAGATTAGCCTTTCTGACTCCGCAGCCGCTCGATTGCCATCAGAACGCGCTCAGGCGTTGCCGGTGCATCAAGACGCGGACTGATCTTGTGATCGGCAACGCTCGCCACCGCATCGGAAAGCGCTAAAAACACAGACATGCCATGCGGTAGCGGCGGTTCACCCACGGCCTTGGAGCGGTGGATCGTCGGCTCGTAAGCCTCCGACCAGTCGGTCAGCGCCACATTGAAAATCTTCGGACGATCAGAGGCCAGCGGGATTTTATAGGTCGATGGCGCATGGGTGCGCAGCCGTCCCTTGTCGTCCCAGACAAGCTCTTCCGTCGTCAGCCAGCCCATGCCCTGCACGAAGCCACCTTCGATCTGACCAATATCAATGACACGGTTCAGCGAGCGACCCGTATCATGCAGAATATCGGTACGCTCGACCACATATTCGCCGGTCAATATATCAACGGAAACTTCTGAACAAGCAGCGCCATAGGCATAATAATAGAAGGCGTGGCCTTTGCCTTTGGCGCGATCCCAATGAATCTTTGGTGTCTTATAATGGCCCGATGCTGAAAGTTGTACGCGCCCGATATAGGCCTGTTTGACCAGATCGTTGAAGCTGACTTCCTGATTACCGACGCGTATGCGGTTTGGCAGGAAGACCACCTGATCTTCCGGCACCTGATATTGCTGCGCGGCAAAAGCAATAAGCCGTTTTTTGATCTGACGCGCCGCATCCTGAGCGGCCATACCGTTCAAGTCAGCGCCTGAAGATGCTGCTGTTGGTGCTGTGTTCGGCACTTTCGCGGTGGTCGTTGCGGTGATTTTTACGCGATCGAGATCAATCTGGAATTCTTCGGCCACGACCTGAGCAACTTTCAGATGAAGCCCCTGCCCCATCTCGGTGCCACCATGGTTCATATGCACCGAGCCGTCATTATAGACATGCACCAGCGCACCGGCCTGATTGGATTCTGTCTTGGTGAAGGAAATGCCGAATTTCACCGGCGTCAGTGACATGCCGCGTTTGACGAAGCGGCTTTTCGCGTTGAATTCGCGGATTGCCTCGCGGCGCTTGGCGTAATCAGCGCTTTCTTCAAGCTCGGCCACAATGCGCTGAATGATGCAGTCTTCCACCTTCTGGTGATAGGGCGTCACATTGCGCGTGCCGTCCGTGCCCATGGCATCGTAGAAGTTACGCTTGCGGATTTCGAGCGGGTCTTTGCCAACAGCAAAAGCCACTTCCTCGATCACGCGCTCAGCACCCACCATGCCCTGCGGACCACCAAAACCACGGAATGCCGTGTTGGACACGGTATTCGTATAAAGCGGTGCCGACTGCGCATGAACGGCCGGGAAGAAATAGGCATTGTCGCAATGAAACAGTGCGCGATCGCCAACCGGACCGGACAGGTCGGCAGAGAAACCGGCATTCAGTGCAAAGAGATAATCGACGCCGAGGATATTGCCCTCGTCGTCAAAGCCCACTTCGTAATCGACCATGAAATCGTGACGCTTGCCAGTTGAGGTCATATCCTCATCACGGTCGAGCCGGATTTTGACCGCACGCTTGTGCTTTTTGGCGGCTATTGCGGCCATAGCCGCCCATTGATTGGCCTGCGTTTCCTTGCCGCCAAAACCGCCACCCATACGCCGCACTTCGACCGTCACCGAATGGCTCGGCACACCGAGCGCATGGGCAACCAGATGCTGTGTTTCGCTTGGGCCTTGTGTGGAACAATAGATGGTCACGTCTTCATCTTCGCCGGGGATGGCAAGCGAAGCCTGCCCTTCGAGATAGAAGTGATCCTGCCCGCCGATTTTCATCCGGGCTTTGACCTTGCGCGGGGCGTCGTCAATGGCTTTGCGGGCATCGCCACGGTTCAACGTCAGCGGCGTGAAAACCAGCTTGTCCCTGGTGCCATCGAGACCGGAAATGGAGAACAGGCCCGGCATTTCCGCATAGTCGATCTTGGCAAGACGGGCTGCACGGCGCGCCTGATCGCGCGTGCGGGCAACAACCGCGAAGATCGGCTGACCGTGAAACTGTACGCTATCCACCGCGAAAATCGGATCGTCATGCATGCCCGATGGCGAAACATCGTTTTCGCCCGGCACATCTTTATAAGTCAGCACATCAACGACACCGGGTGCAGCGCGCACGGCAGACAGGTCCGTAGCAATGATCTTGGCATGGGCGACTGTTGAGAAACCAATGCCGATATGCAGCGTGCCTTCGGGTTCTGGAATATCGTCGATATAGACCGCTTCGCCCGTCACATGCTTGTGGGCGGAATCATGACGCTGATCAGTCGCGACGCCGCCCTTGATGCGGGCGGCTTTTATTTCATTTGCAGGATGTTTGTTCATGTCATCCTCCCTATGCCGCGACAATGTCTACTGGGCGCAACGGTTCAGCCTCGCCCTGCGTTTCAGCATAGAAGCGGCGGAGCAAGTTCTTCGCAACCAGCAAACGATAGTCGGCTGTTGCGCGCATATCGCTCAGAGGCTGATAATCAAGGCAGTAGGCGTCGAGTGCTGCTTCAACTGTCGCCTCATTCCACGGCTTGCCAAGAAGGGCTGCTTCTACATTGAGCGCCCGCTTTGGTGTGGCGGCCATACCGCCATAGGCAATGCGGATGGATGCGACGTTATTTTGCGCACCGAGCATCAGGTGGAAAGCACCAAGCGTTGCGGTGATGTCCTCTTCAAAACGCTTGGAGATCTTGTGAATGGCAAACTGACTGCCTTCAAGCGGCACCGGCACATGCACGGCTTCCACAAATTCGCCGTGCTGACGATCCTGTTTGCCATAGGCGATGAAATAGTCTTCAAGCCGGATCGTCCGGCGTTCAGCACCCTTTCGCAGCGTCAGCTTTGCATCAAGCGCGATCAATGGCGGTGGCGTATCGCCAATCGGTGAACCATTGGCGATGTTGCCGCCAATGGTGCCCATGTTGCGCACCTGCTCGCCGCCAATGCGATTGATGAGACTTCCCAGCGCCGGAATGCGTTTTGCCAGAAACGAAAAGGCTTCCGTGTAAGTGACGCCCGCGCCAATGCTGATAACACCGTCATTTTCGCTGATGGTCCGCAGTTCATTGAGATGGCCGATGAAGACCACCGGCGAAATATCGCGCATCATCTTGGTGACCCAAAGGCCAACATCGGTTGAACCGGCAACGATTGTGGCCTTGGCTTCAGCTGCATAGATATTCGCAAAGTCATCGAGATCGGCAGGCACAACCAGACGGTCTTTTCCGCTCCCAACCTCAACCCGCGCGCCATCGCGCAAGGCCGTCAACTGGCTGATGACATAGGCGCGTTCAGCCGCAAGTGGATCATCAGCCAGCGTGCCATAATCGGAAATCGCACGCGCTGCACGCATGATCGCTTCGTAGCCGGTGCAACGGCAGAGATTGCCTTGCAATGCCTTTTCAATCTGTGCATCGGCGGGCTTGGGATTGCGCATCCAGAGCGCGTAAAGCGACATGACAAAGCCCGGTGTGCAGAAGCCGCATTGCGAACCGTGAAAATCGATCATCGCCTTTTGCACCGGATGCAGGCCACCGTCGGAGCCGCGCAGATGCTCAATGGTTACGACATGTGTGGCATCCAGCGAGCCGACAAAACGGATACAGGCATTCACGCTTTCATAGATAAGTTCATCATCCACGATCTTGCCGACCAGCACGGTGCAGGCACCACAATCGCCTTCGCCGCAGCCTTCCTTGCTGCCGCGCAGCTTGGCCGAAAGACGCAGATAATCAAGCAGAGTTTCGGTCGGCGAAACGCGGTCGAGTTGAACCGTCTCGTCATTCAGCAGAAAGCGGAGTGTATGTCTAACGGCATGGCCCATATCGCTTAACTCCCGCGATAGGTTGAATAGGAAAATGGCGAAACCAGCAGCGGCACATGATAATGCGCCTTTTCGTCAGAAATGCCAAAGCGCAATGGCACCACATCCAGAAACGGGATCACATCATCGCTTTTGCCGAAATATTCGCCGACATGGAAAAGCAACTCATAAGAGCCTTTATGCAGCGCATCACCTGCAAGCAACGGCTCATCGCAGCGACCATCCGCATTGGTGCGGATTTCGCGCAAGATTTCTGCCTGCCGATTCTCGATGCGGCGCAATTCAATACGGAGATTTGCAGCTGGTTTACCACTGACCGTATCAAGGACATGCGTCGTTAATCGGCCCTGACCGCTCATTTCGTGACCCATTTGTACTCCTGTCGCTTGCACGATTCGATCTGCTAACCGCCAGAACTATTGCAAGCGCTTGTTTTTGTGTGATTTAATTCATGCAAAGCGTGAATGCCCGCTAACCACACTTGTTCCCGATTTTGAGTATTTACCGAAGTTCTGTCTTGGGAAAGATGATAATCGTTGGATGTCTTTCAAAATTTTGAGGGGGAATAGTCTGCGTAATTCTTTATTATCATAGGCAAAATAGACGAAAATCGAGGGAATTCCATATGAGCTATCCACGCAATCTGGTTGGCTATGGCCGCAACACTCCAGACCCACGCTGGCCGGGTGGAGCGAATATCGCCGTGCAGTTTGTCGTCAATTACGAAGAAGGCGGTGAAAGCTGCATCCTCGACGGCGATCCGGCGTCCGAATGCCTGCTTTCGGAAATCGTCGGCGCGCAGGCATGGAACGGCCAGCGCAACCTCAATATGGAATCCATCTATGAGTATGGTGCCCGCTCCGGTTTCTGGCGTCTGTGGCGCGCTTTCACGCGACGCAACATGCCGGTGACGGTCTATGGCGTAACGCTTGCCATGGAGCGCAATCCCGAAGCTGTCAGTGCGATGAAAGAGGCCGATTGGGAAATCGCCAGTCATGGCCTGCGCTGGTGGGAATATAAGGACGTTCCCGAAGACGTGGAACGCGAGCATATCCGCGAAGCCGTGCGTCTGCACACGGAGATCACCGGCACGCGCCCTCTGGGCATTTACCAGGGCAAGCCGTCGGACAATACGTTGAGGCTGGTCATGGAGGAAGGCGGCTTTCTCTATTCAGCCGATTCCTACGCTGACGAACTGCCTTACTGGGTAAAAGGACCAAAGGGTCCACATCTCATCGTACCCTATACGCTTGACGCCAATGATATGCGCTTTGCCACACCGCAGGGCTTTAACTCCGGCGATCAGTTCTACAGCTACCTCAAAGACAGCTTCGACGTGCTTTACCGCGAGGGCGCAGAAGGTGCGCCAAAGATGATGTCGATTGGGCTTCATTGCCGCCTCGTCGGGCGTCCGGGCCGTGTGGCAGCACTCGAACGCTTCCTTGATTATGTGCAGAGCCATGACAAGGTGTGGGTTGCCAAGCGCGTGGATATTGCGCGGCACTGGCACGAACATCACAAACCCAAGCAAGTCGATATTATGCCCTCCAAGGCCAGCAAGGCAGATTTCGTTGCCCGTTATGGCGGGATTTTCGAGCATTCGCCATGGATCGCCGAACGCGCCTATGACATGGGTCTGACGGAACTGGCGGATTCTGCATCCGGTCTTCACACGGTTCTGGTGCGTGCTTTCCGCGCTGCATCCGACGATGAAAAACTCGGCGTGCTGCGCGCCCATCCCGATCTTGCGGGAAAGCTTGCAGCGGCCAAACGGCTGACACCGGAATCGACGTCTGAGCAAGCCTCTGCCGGTCTTGATGCCTTGACGGATGTTGAGCGTCAGACGTTCAGCGAGCTCAATGACACTTATATGCAAAAATTTGGCTTCCCGTTCATCATCGCGGTGAAGGGCCGTAACGCCCAAGAGATTCTGAGCGCGTTCAAACGACGCGTTGCAAACAGCAAGCAGGCAGAGCTGGAAACAGCCTCCGAACAGGTCGAGCGCATCGCGCTCCTGCGGCTGAAAGATATTCTTCCTGAGACACTCTACTAGGATAAAACCATGAGCCGTACTTATTACGCACCGACCGGTGGCCTGCCGCCACAGACGCAAATCCTGACTGATCGCGCAATGTTCACCGAAGCCTATGCGGTTATTCCAAAAGGCACGTTCAGCGATATTGTCACGAGCTTTCTGCCCTTCTGGGACAAGACGCGTCTATGGATCATTGCGCGCCCGCTGTCAGGTTTTGCCGAAACTTTCTCACAATATATCATGGAAGTGCAGCCGGGTGGCGGCAGTGATCGCGCGGAACTCGATGACGGCGCACAGGGCGTGCTGTTTGTTGTCGAAGGCGAAATCACCGTCACGCTTGACGGCAAAGACCATGTGCTGACCGAAGGCGGCTATGCCTATCTGCCGCCAAAAAGCGGCTGGACTTTGCGCAACAATTCAGGCGCGGTTGCGCGCTTCCATTGGGTGCGCAAGGCCTACGAATATGTCGACGGTCTTGATGTGCCGGAGCCGCTTTTCCTCAACGAAAAGAACATTGCCCCCACCCCAATGCCCGACACCAATGGTGCATGGGCGACGACGCGCTTTGTTGATCCGAACGATCTGCGCCACGACATGCATGTGACTGTTGTGACATTCGAACCGGGCGGCGTCATTCCCTTTGCCGAAACCCATGTGATGGAACACGGGCTTTATGTGCTGGAAGGCAAAGCCGTCTATCGTCTCAATCAGGATTGGGTGGAAGTGGAAGCAGGAGACTTTATGTGGCTGCGTGCCTTCTGCCCACAGGCTTGCTATGCCGGAGGTCCGGGCAAGTTCCGGTATCTGCTTTATAAGGATGTAAACCGCCACATGAAGTTGTCGCGATAATAGAAAATACAAAGCGGCAACAATACATTGCCGCTTTATATTTTTGATCGCTTTATTACAATATAATACTCAATAATATAATATTTTAGCCCCATTAAATGTTTTAATTGTGATATAAATTCTTCATTTTTTTGTTGTATGCATATTTATATTATGCTTCATTCTAGATCAGGCGCAGATTTAATAATTTTAAACACACCTATAACAAGAGAATTTTTATGAGAAAATACGGTTTGATCGCTTCTGCAATCGGAACACTTACACTTTTCAGCTTGCCAGCCTTTGCTGCCACTCTTCCCGGAGGTGCAAGCACTTTACAAGAAACCTATGAAGACTGGACCGTTTCTTGTCAGTCAACAAAAGATGCAACTCTTTGTGCTATTCGACAGGATCAAAACAGCGCCCAAACAGGACAACGCGTTCTTACCGTAGAATTAAAAAACGTGTCAGGTGGCAAAGTCGATGGTGTTATTTTAATGCCATTCGGACTTGATCTTTCAAAAGGCGCGACACTTAAAATCGACGAAGCCACCGGTCCGAACCTAACATTTTCAACCTGTCTTCCTCAGGGGTGCCTCGCACCTGTTAGTTTCGACAGCAAGCAAGTCGCTGCTCTGAAAGCGGGAACCAATTTAAACGTCAATGCTACGGCCTTAAGCCCAAGTCAGCCAGTTGCATTTAAAATTTCGCTGAAAGGTTTTGGCGCGGCACTTGACCGTATTATTACGCTCACGAAATAATTTGCGGGCATTTGATTTTAGCCGATACGGTACGATATCCGCAGCATCAAAAATCAAGCCGTACGACCTCTGTCGTACCGCCTTTTCGTTTAGAGCAGGCTTGGTTCAAAGCTCAGAAAGCGGTCTTATCTGATCGGATTGTGCGGCACCTTAGAGCCTATTTTGAACTGCTTGAATCAGATCCGCGCCCTAACCGTTTTATATGAAGCACAGCCTTATCGATCCGTGTTTCAGTCCGACAGGAGACATGCCCTAGTGTGGTGGATTTGAAGTTCCTATCATTTGTGTTGCATTCACATTTAGGAACTTTAAATCCGTAAACCACACGAGATTCAAAAGTTTACTCGTATGGCTTAGAAGCCGAATTTCGCTCCGAGAGCTGCTTCAAGGTGAAACGAATTTCGGGTTCGCCATACTAGATTGGTCGCTTCAACGTAATAACAAGACGCGCTAAAGACCGCCGCCAGCGCATCGTCATGAGAACCGATACAATCGCAAGCCCCGCCGCCAGGCCAAGCCAGACACCCGCGCCGCCGAGCTTAAATTGGAATGCCAGCACCGCACCGAGTGGCAGGCCGACACCCCAATATCCAACCAGTGCCATATACATGGGCACGCGCGTGTCACGCAGACCGCGCAACATGCCTGCTGCAACAGCCTGAGCGCCATCAACAATCTGGAACAGGGCAGCAAGCGCGAGGAATGTGACCGCAAGTTCGATAACGGCAAAGTTTTCCGGGTCTTTGAGATTAAGAAACACGCCGATAAACACGCGTGGAATCAAAATCATCAGCAATCCCATGATCGCCATAAAGCCGACGCCCAACGCATAGGCGCTCCAACCGGCATAGGCCACGGCTTGCGGATCGCCGCGTCCATAAGCACGACCGACACGAACCGTTGCCACCTGCCCAAAGCCGAGCGGCACCATGAAGCTGAGTGACGCCACCTGAATAGCAACGGCGTGCGCGGCCATGGCAGTCGGCCCGATATAGCCCATCATGATGACAGCCGCATAGAAAATGGAAGTCTCGAACACAAAGGTCAGTGCCATCGGAAAACCGATGCGCCAGAGTTCGATCAGGCGCGGCCAGTCAGCCCGCCAGAAACGACCAAACAGACGATAGCGGCGGAACCGGCGATGGCGCATGGTGATAAAGGCCATGCCGAGGAACATCATGGTGCTGGAAAGTGTGGTGGCGATACCAGCGCCATGCAATTCCATACGCGGAAAGCCGAAGTGACCGAAAATCAGGGTCCAGCCAGCAAGCGCATTAAAGCCAATGGCAGCAGCAGCGATCAGCAGCGTCCACATCGGCTTTTCCATAGCCGCGAAGAAGGACCGCAGCACGATATAGAAAAGATAGGGCAACAGCGCCCATTGCAACGTGTGCATAAAATCGGTGGAGCGCGCCGCGATATCGGGCTGCTGACCGAGGAAAATGAATATTTCCTCGCAATGCCACAGCACGACCCAGATCGGGATTGAAATGATAATCGCCGACCACATGCCCTGACGCACCGTGCGACGGACATCGCGCACCGAATGACGATTTTTACCGAGTGCGATAGCGATCATGGGCATAACTGCCGAGACCAGCCCCATCGAGAAAATCATCAGCGTGTGATAGAAACTCGTCGCCAGCAGTGCGGAAGCAAGTGTATCCTTGCCAAGGCGTCCGATGAAGATCACATCCGTGGCTGTGAGTGCAGCCTGCGAGAGATTGGTCAGGATCAGCGGCCAGCCGAGCTTCAGAGCCACGACCATTTCGCGGCTCCAGCGCTGTACGCTGTTCAAATGTGGCTCGTGAAAGCCTGCATCAACTGTATTGGTCACAAGTCCCTCCCCGAACTGTCCGGGGCTGACGATCCACCGGACACTCCATAGCTGAAACACGCGCCATGACGTCAGAGACCATGTCAATCTGAGGAATTTAGCATCGTGATACGAATATCGATCGCCCCATGCCGGCTAAGAGCTTTCATCGCTATTGCGACTCTGCTCCCACTTTTCGGTTTTTTCAGCCTCTGATGGGAACGTTGTGTATGTTCCAGAGGCTGATCCGGAGCCAGGCGGGCTGCGCATCGATTTGCACAAAATTGGAGCACAATGGATAGCAGAGTTGCATGAAGAAGCAACACATCTTGAAAGCTAATTTCTCTTCTGCTGACAGAGTTAGAAATAAAAACCCCGCCCGAAGCCATGGCCTTGAGCGGGGGTTATATATGGCTTCAAATAAGGTTTACGCGAAGTCGAGTGCGCGGTCGCCGTCTTCGTCTTTGATGCGCGATGGCAAGCCGATCTGGTTCAGGATGTGGAGAAAAGGCTTTGGATTGAGCTCTTCCACATTGACCATCTTCTTCACGTCCCATTCGCCCGAAGCGATCAGGATTGCGGCTGCAACGGGCGGCACACCAGCGGTGTAGGAAATGCCTTGGCTACCCACTTCGTTATAGGCGTCTTTGTGGTCGGCAACGTTATAGATGAAGACTTCCTTCTCTTTACCGTCCTTGGTACCTTTAACAAAATCGCCAATGCAGGTCTTGCCAGTGTAATCCGGCGCCAGCGACGATGGATCAGGCAGCACAGCCTTGACCACCTTGAGCGGCACGACTTCCAGACCTTCAGCGGTCTTGACCGGCTGTTCGGACAGAAGGCCCAGATTGTTCAGCACTGTGAAGACGTTGATATAGTGATCGCCAAAGCCCATCCAGAAACGCACATCGGCGTTCGGGTAGTTCTTGGACAGCGAATGCACTTCATCATGGCCAGTCATGTAGGCCTTGCTTGGGCCGACGACTGGCAGATCGAACGTCTGGCCAACTTCAAACATCTTGTTCGACTGCCACTGACCACCCTGCCACGAATAGACCGTGCCGGTGAATTCGCGGAAGTTGATTTCCGGGTCGAAATTGGTCGAGAACCAGCGGCCATGCGAACCGGCATTGATGTCAACGATGTCGATGGATTTGACTTCATCGAGATAGTCGTCAGCCGCCAAACGCGCATAGGCATTGACCACGCCCGGATCAAAGCCAATGCCAAGAATGGCAGTGATGCCCTTCTCTTCACATTCCTTGAGGTGCTTCCATTCGTAATTGCCGTACCACGGTGGGGTTTCGCAAATCTTCTTTGGATCTTCATGGATGGCGGTGTCCATGTAAGCCACGCCCGTATCGATACAAGCGCGGAGGACCGACATATTGAGGAAGGCCGAGCCGACATTGATGACGATCTGAACGCCGGTCTTCTCAATCAAAGCCTTGGTGGCTTCAATATCCATCGCGTTCAGCGCATGCGCTTCCAGTTTCACCTCGGTCTTGAGGCTCTTCTTTTCATGCACGCTATCGATAATCTTGCGGCATTTCTCAACCGTGCGGGACGCAATATGGATATCGCCCAAAATGTCAGAGTTTTGCGCACATTTATGTGCAACAACCTGTGCCACGCCCCCGGCGCCGATGATGAGAATGTTCTTCTTCATTTTCTGTCGATGCTTCCTCTTCCAGCGGTTTCCCGCATTTTCATGTTTTCACTTCAGTTCAGGCCAACTCTTTCTCAGGAAAGAGCCGCTTCAAAATCCGCATAATCAAATTCGCGGACAATCTTGACCGTGCCGTCGAGTTCACGCACGGCAATGGCTGGCATTTTCACGCCATTAAACCAGTTCTTTTTAACCATGGTATAACCGGCCGCATCTTCAAAGGAGAGACGGTCGCCAATAGCCAACGGCTTGTCGAAATTGAATTCGCCAAAAATATCACCCGCAAGGCAGGATTTACCGCAGATCATATAGCTGTGCTCGCCATTGTTCGGCGCCATCTTCGCCTTTTCGCGGTAGATCAGCAGATCAAGCATATGCGCTTCAATTGAGCTATCGACGACGGCAAGGTTCTTGCCATTATAAAGCGTATCGAGAACCGTTACTTCCAGCGTCGTGGTCTTGGTGATCGAGGCTTCACCCGGCTCCAGATAGACCTGCACGCCAAATGTTTCCGAGAACGCTTTCAGACGCGCGCAAAAATCATCGACCGGATAATCGTCGCCGGTGAAATGGATGCCGCCGCCAAGGCTCACCCATTCAACCCGATGAAGAAGCGAGCCGAACTTTTCTTCAATATCAGTCAGCATTTTGTCGAAAAGACCGAAATCGGAATTTTCGCAATTGTTATGAATCATGAAACCGGTGACACGATCCATCACCTTTTCGACCTTCGCCACATCCCATTCGCCAAGGCGGCTGAAAGGGCGCGCCGGATCGGCAAGATCAAAACTCGAAGACGAAATGCCCGGATTAAGACGCAGGCCGCGCTTGATATGAGCAGCCTTATCGGCAAAGCGCTCAAACTGGCTGATCGAATTAAAGATAATTTTATCGGCATGACTGACAACTTCGTCGATCTCATGATCCGCATAGGCCACGCTATAGGCATGGGTTTCGCCACCAAAACGCTCATGGCCAAGACGCACTTCATTGAGCGAGGACGAGGTGGTGCCGTCCATATATTCGCTCATCAGATCAAACACCGACCATGTGGCAAAGCATTTCAGCGCCAGCAGAGCTTTTGCGCCGGATTTCTCGCGCACATAAGCAACTTTTTCCATGTTGCTTTTAAGCTTGGTCTTGTCGATCAGATAGTAAGGCGTCTGGATCATGGTCGTTCCGCGTCATCAATTGGGGAGTGTGGCCTGTCCAGCTGACTGGCGGGCACGTTATCCGGCTATATCTAGCCCTCACAATCACAGGCTTATAGGAACCTTGTGACAGAAACACAAATCCGCCGCAGACGTTTTGAGAAAAAATCTCCAACGCAGCGGCGGATGGTATATTTCAACGCTTGATATAGGGCTTTTCATTTAAAATTGAACCCCTTTTGATTTTTATTCATGCTGTTTTACTTCCACCCCCATTCCGAAGATTAAAAATCCGATTTATAAGACCCGCACACGCGTGCGGACAACGGGCATCAACCCGTCTCTGAAATGCGGGATAGGACCAGGGAAAGAAATGCAGACCGAAAATCCAGCCGCCACTGTAACAGCAGGGGCTACCGCAGGCTGGGGAGAATTGTTTGCGGGCGAAAACGCGATCCGTTCGCTGACGCTCGTGGGCGGCGTAGCACTCCACGCCATCAATGTTTTCATTGCCACAACCATATTGCCAACCGTGGTCGCCGATATTGGCGGCATGGATTATTACGCCTGGAACACGGCGCTGTTCGTGACCGCGTCTATTCTTGGCTCGGCGCTTGTGCCGAAACTTCTATCGCAAGCTGCACCGCGCAATGCTTATCTGGTGGCAGCGATTATCTTTGCCATTGGCACTCTCGCCTGTGGCTTTGCGCCTTCCATGCCTGCCATGCTCGGCGGTCGCGTCGTGCAGGGGCTTGGCGGCGGTATGTTGCTGGCGCTGTCTTATGCGATGATCCGCATCGTTTTCAGCGAAAGGCTGTGGCCACGTGCCATCGCGCTTGTTTCCGGCATGTGGGGCGTGGCAACACTGGTAGGCCCTGCCGTTGGCGGCATTTTCGCCGAACTCGGCCAATGGCGCGCCGCCTTCTGGTCGCTGGTGCCAGTGATTGCGATCTTCGCTGTGATGGCAATGATTGTTTTGCCCAAGCAGATCAGCAATACCGAAAACAAAGACCGGCTGGCATGGCCGCAGCTCATTTTGCTGACCATGGCGGTGCTGATCATCTCGGCTGCTAGTATCTCACCAAGTGCGTTCTGGAACGTGGCAGGCGTTGTCATCGCATTGGCTGTGCTGATGTTGCTTGTCTTCGTCGAACACCGATCCACAAAACGCATTCTGCCGAAAGGCACATTCAGCCTGAGCCGTCTTGGCGCACTTTATCTCACCATGGGATTTCTGGGTGGTTCGGTCACGAGCTCTGAAGTGTTCGTGCCGCTTTTCTTTCAGGTTCTGCATAACCAGTCACCGTTGATTGCTGGCTATCTTGCGGCACTGATGGGCGGAAGCTGGACGCTTGGCTCCATCGGCTCATCCGGTGTGACAGGCAAAAGCGTGAACCGCGTCATCCTCGCAGCGCCCATTATGGGCATTCTCGGCATGATCACGCTTGCGGCCCTCGTTCCTCCGGGCAGTGAGGGGAATTGGACCAGTCTGCTGCCGATTTGCCTTGCCATGATCATCGTGGGTTTTGGTGTCGGCATGACTTGGCCACATCTTCTCACCCGGATATTCAAACGCGCCGATGCGGCAGACCAGAATTTGGCCTCGGCATCGCTGACGACGGTGCAGCTGTTCACAACGGCCATGGGTGCAGCCCTTGCTGGCATGGTGGCCAATCTCGCAGGACTGAGCAATCCCGGCGGGGTTGCAGGCACCGCCAATGCAGCGCTCTGGCTGTTCAGTGGATTTGCCATCATGTCAGGCATTGCGCTGCTTTCGGCAATTGCACTGGTGCGCAGTTCACGCTGAAACCTGAAAACGGTTCGCGGGGCATAACATGCTCCGCAAACCACTTCGATTAGAATGCAGTTTCTTGAGGCTGCATTTAAATTCGATTTAATTGCGCAGCCAGTAAAGCTTGATTAGCCCTTGATGTACCGGCGCATAAGGATTATTCCGATTTCCGTAATCGTTGGCCGGGCTTGACGTGATCTTGCCGAAAGTCCAGCCAGTCACGAGCCGCGGAAGCCACCCTGAAGGCAGCCAGACGCGATCCCCCATGATTGCGATAAATGAAGTTCGCTTGTTTTGAGCGGACACCGTGAAAAGCGAAACAGAGACAGTTCCGACATGAGCAGCAATTTTTATCAGGAAACCGTTCTTGACGTTCACCACTGGACCGACAGACTGTTTTCCTTCCGCACCACACGCGATCAGGGCCTGCGCTTCCAGAGCGGCCAGTTCATCATGATTGGTCTTGAAGTCAACGGCAAACCGCTGCTCCGCGCCTATTCAATTGCTTCGAGCATCTATGATGAACAGCTCGAATTTTTCTCAATCAAGGTGCAGGACGGTCCTTTGACTTCGCGTCTTCAGCACCTCAAAGAAGGCGACAAGCTGATCGTGGGTAAAAAGCCGGTCGGCACGCTGCTTTATGATAATCTCATTCCGGGCGATAATCTGTGGCTGCTTTCGACTGGCACCGGCCTTGCGCCGTTCCTGTCGATCATCCGCGATCTTGAAGCCTATGAGCGCTACAAGAAAATCATCCTTGTGCATGGCGTTCGCGAAGTGAACGAGCTGGCCTATGCCGATCTCATCACCAAGGAACTGCCAGAAGACGAGTTCCTTGGTGAGATGGTGCGCGAGAAGCTGATTTATTATCCAACCGTGACGCGTGAAGACTTCCGCAACAAGGGTCGCCTCACCGATCTCATCACCTCCGGCAAGATTTTTGAAGATCTGGGTCTGCCCAAATTCTCCGAACAGGACGACCGCATGATGCTTTGTGGTAGCCCGGAAATGCTGGCCGACATGCGCGTCATTCTGGAAGGCCTTGGCCTCGAAGAAGGCAGCCAGAGCGAAGCCGGTCACTTCGTCATCGAAAAGGCTTTCGTCGAAAAGTAAGCGCTGATCTATACGTCTATGAAAGGGAGGCTCATGCCTCCCTTTATTTTTCCCACATTTAGCCTTATGCTCAGACCATGATAAAATGTTCGAGTACCCCCTGCATCGCGCTCCAGTGATTTGAGCAATCAAGCACCAGGAGCATGAGCGTAAGCAAGCCTGTTGCTTACGTGGGATTCGCTTTGCCATTCGCAAGCGAGCAGCGCCGTTCAGATCGGCACTCATGCAGTGAGTCTTCTTATGAAAAATTATTTCGAAAGCCCATTCAAGGGCATCACGCTCGACAAACAGGTCACAAATCCAAACATCATCGTTGGACGCTACAGCTATTATTCCGGTTATTATCACGGCCATAGCTTCGACGACTGCGCCCGGTTTCTTTTGCCCGATGAAGGGGCTGATAAGCTGATCATTGGCAGCTTCTGCTCAATCGGATCGGGTGCCGCGTTCATTATGGCAGGCAATCAAGGCCATCGTCACGACTGGATCAGCACCTTCCCGTTCTTCTTCATGTCGGAAGTAGATATTTTTGAAGGCAGCGCAAATGGTTACGCTCCCGCAGGCGATACGATTATCGGCAATGATGTCTGGATTGGTTCGGAAGCCATTATCATGCCCGGTGTCAAAGTGGGCCATGGCGCGATTATCGGCACCCGCGCTCTGGTGACGCGTGATGTCGAGCCCTATGCGATTGTTGGTGGCAACCCTGCCCGCACGATCCGCTCACGTTTCGACGAAGCAAGTGTCGACATGTTGCTGGAAATGCAGTGGTGGGACTGGCCTGACGATAAGCTGAAAGCCGCAATGCCCATACTGACAAGCGGCGATGTAGAAGCACTTTATCGCTACTGGCAGCAGTCAGCGTAAATATTGAAGACCTGCTCGTCTTGCGAGTGGGTCTTTTTATTGCTTCGGTTTCGCGCCGAAAACATGTTCTGGTCCCGGGAATGTGCGTGCGCGAACCTCTTCCGCATAGGCTTGCGCTGAATCCGAAATCTGCGGCGCAAGCGCCGTGAAGCGTTTGACAAAACGCGGCGTAAAATCCTGGAACAACCCAAGCATATCATCTGAAACCAGAATCTGCCCGTCACAGGCAGGCGACGCGCCAATGCCGATTGTTGGAATCTCCAAATTTTGCGTGATCTCGCGGGCAAGTGGCTCGACCGTGCCTTCAATCACCAGCGCAAACGCACCCGCTTCAGCTATGGCCTGTGCATCGCGGCGGATGCGATTGGCTTCAGCATCGTCACGACCGAGGGAGCGGAAGCCGCCGACTGTATTGACCTGTTGCGGCATCAAGCCGACATGACCAAACACCGGAATGCCACGCTTGACGAGGAATTCAACCGTCTCGGCCATTTCCTCGCCGCCTTCAAGCTTCACGCCGTCGCAGCCGGTTTCCTGCATGATACGGGCGGCATTGCGGAAAGCCTGTTCTTTCGATTCCTGATAGGAGCCAAAGGGAAGATCGACCGTCACACAGGCATGGCCCGCCCCACGCATGACTGCTTTTCCGTGCGCAATCATCATGTCGAGCGTCACGCCAAGCGTTGAATCCATGCCATAAAGCACCATACCAACGGAATCGCCGACCAGAAGCAAATCGCAATGCGGATCGAGCAATCGGGCAATCGGCGTTGTATAAGCCGTGAGGCTGACAATCGGGCGCTCACCCTTCATCGCCTGAATTGCCTTTGGCGAAAGGCGTTTTGCTTTGACTGGGACACTCATTTCAGGCCGCCTTTTCCTGCGCAGCGGGTTCTATGACACGATTATCAAGGAGACGTGTTGTTCCAAGCCTGACGAAAAGCGCCACCAGAACCGGCCTGCCCTGAACGGATGGCAGCCGCTCCAATGTTGCAGGATCGCGGAGCACGACCACTTCCGGTGTAGCCAGCGGTTCAGTCGCTATGAATGCACGAATTGCAGCCTCAAGCGCTTCCGGGTCATCAATGCCGGAGCGATACAGCCGCTCGGCTTCATCAAGTGCCCTTGGCACGATGATGGCTGCAGCACGCTGCTCAGGCGTCAGATAGACATTGCGCGATGAACAGGCGAGCCCGTCATCTTCACGCACTGTCTCAACACCAACGACTCGAACCGGGATCGCCATATCATCCACCATGCGGCGAATGATGACGAGCTGCTGGAAGTCCTTTTCGCCAAAATAAGCCGCATCGGAGCCCACGATGTTGAAAAGCTTGCTGACAACGGTTGCGACGCCCGCAAAATGGCCGGGGCGCGCTTCGCCCTCCATCTGATTGCCGAGCGTTGGAACATCGACAACCGTCTGCATCGGGCGCGGATACATATCCGATACGGCCGGAGCAAAGACGAAATCGACCTTCGCGTCGCGGAGCAGATTTGCATCACGCTCAAGATCACGCGGATATTTATCAAGGTCTTCATTGGCGCCAAATTGCAGCGGATTGACAAAGATTGAAACGACGGTGACGTCATTGTCATCGCGCGAGCGGCGCACAAGTTCGAGGTGCCCTTTGTGGAGATAGCCCATGGTCGGCACGAGGCCGATGGATTTGCCACTCTTGCGCTCTATGCCCAGTGCCTGACGCAAATCTTCAATCGTATGGACGATCTGCATGAGGGTCTCCCTGCCAACAACCAGATTTGACCTCTGCCTTACAGCGCTCCCTCAACGATGACAACTGCACTTTTGCCGATGCAGACGATGCTTCGGGGTTTAGTTGCCCACCGCACCGCTGACTGTGCCACCCACAGTTCTGCCAAACCGGTCGATCTGCTCATTGTAGGTCCGGCGTGTGTTCGGATCGAAGACCGCAATCGGCGCACTGACCACAAGCGAGGCCGCTGAACCAACACCCTGCGCCGTACCAAGCGCCACAGCGCCAAGACGTTCGCCCAGTCCAATATCGGAATCAGTAATTGTCTGACCCGTTACAAGACGTTGGCCAATCAGCTGGACCACTTCCGGGCTTGATGCGAATTTACCGTGATTGAGGCTGTCACCCGCTTTAAGCTGCGTAAGGTCAATAACGGTAATGCCTGCTTTTTCCAGCTCGGAACGATAAGGCTCAATTGATGGATCAATCTGACCAAGACGGTCAACATTGCCCGAAATAAAGCGCGAAGCACGAAGCGCACGATCATCGCGGGATGTGAAGAGCGTGAAGCGCGGATGCTCCTTGCCCATCGCACGGAACTGCTTGTTAAAAACATCCACATCGAGATCGGGAGAAGCAAGAATGACGTCGGTGATCTTGCGGTCCACGCGCTTGTCACGGATTGCCATCTGGCGAAGCGCTTCCACCGTCAGCCAGCTGCCCATGGAATGGGCCATGATGGTAATATCTTTGACGCGCGGGTCTTCGGCAATCTTGCGCAGCACCGTTTCAAGCGCATCGCGCGAGTAATTGGTGCTTTCCTTGTCATAATTGTAATCGAATACACTGCCGCGCGATGGCCATGTGAAGATGACAGGCGCAACATCGGCACCGGAATCATGAACAATCTGCGCAAAGCGATAGACAGAATCTTCAAAAGTATTGTTGAAGCCATGCACGAAAACCATCACACGACGTGATTTCGGCAGACTGTGATTAAGCCATTGCCGCGCGCCGCTTTCGGTATTGATCGCCTTCACTTCCACCGTCGCAAATTCTTTGAGCGGGTTCGGCGGCATCTTCTTGGGCCACTGCACTTCGCCAACTTTGCGATTTTTGTCAGGAGGGATCGAGACGACGATCTCCGTCAAACTAATGTCCTGATCGCGTTCGCCGGAATAAAGCAGGCCCGGATTGTCTGAAGGTTTACGCGTCGTCGCAACCAGAAGATCAACTTTCGATGCGCCGGGAACACTTTCAGAAATAGGAATAAGAACGCCATCGGGTCGGCTGGCGCAACCCGCAAGGAGAGATAAGGCAATGAGCAATGCTGGGGCGGTACGACGAAAGATGCTCCGCAAAACTCAACTCTCCCAAAAGGACGAAACCCGCAATGCGCCCGATCAGGCGAAACATGCGACTACTATTCTTCACCCAGGAGAATAAGCCAAGCCCTAAATTTCGGGGGGCTGTGGAAAGAATTGCATATGCGACATCTGGGTTACACAGTGCGCACAAAAAAGCGGTCCCTTTTGGCACCGCTTTTTCAGTTTTAAAGCTTTTCACACAGCCAGTCGCGGGCAATGCGCGCATCATCCTCAACCAGCGCATGACCAATGCCCGGCAAAAGCTGAGCGTTCAGATCCGCTCCACCTTCGGCCAACGCCTCTCTAAGCGGACCAGACATAGCGCCGTAAAGATCATCCGCACCGTTCAACAGCAGGACAGAAGCATCCGACAAATCAGCTTCCGGCGGCTGTTCCAGCACTTCAACACTGCGCAATAGAACCGCCTTACGCACGATATGCGGATAAAGCCGCATGAAAGCCGCAAGCATGTTTGCACCGTTGGAATAGCCAAGAAACGCTGTGCGCTGCGGATCAAGCCCATAGGATTTGATCGCACCTTCGACAAAAGCTTCGAAAGCCTCAGCCTCAGAACGAATGTCAGCCTGATCGAACCGATCCATGGTAAAGCGACGAAACCAGCGCTGCGTGCCTTCTTCCGTGCTGCGACCACGCACGCCCAGAAGGGTCGCGTTGGGCGCAATGCTGTGAGCGAGTGGCATGAGGTCGTTTTCGTTGCCGCCAGTGCCATGCAGAAGAACGAGCGTCGTACCATCCGGCTTTTCCGGCCGGTAGATACGATGCACGAAGGGCAGATCGCGATAGATGATCCGTTCCTCGCCCGGAGCAGAGAATTGCGGCATCCGCATACGGATTGCGGTCTCCTTATCCTCGTTGCCCGGAGGGACAAACAGCGTCTGGCCGAGATTTTCAACGCTCTCGTCGACTGCAAAGCCGGGACCGTCGGTTGCAAGCTCGAACAAGGTGCCGCCCGGCTCACGCACATAGAGTGACGCAAAATATTTGCGGTCATGGACATTGGTTTCGCTGGAATTGAGCGAGGACAGCGCCTTTTCCACCCGTTCAATTTCCGAGAGGTCAGCCGCACGGAAAGCCACGTGATCAGCAATCCCTGTTCCGGGAATGCCCGGCCAGAAGCCCGTTGCATCTCGCACGTCGATGGCATCGCCTGAATCGGAAACCAGACGATCAATCGTGCCTTCCTTCGCCTGTGCATGGAAACCGAAAAAGCGCTCGATAAAGCTGACAGTCTGCTCTGGCTGCTCGGACAGGATCGTGGCCGACCGGATGCGGCGCAGCGCATGTTCTGCCGGAACGTCGCCGGACACCCAGACATCATTGGCTGCAAGATCGCTGCCAACCAGCTTGACGATGACGCCGTCAGGATCACGCAGACGCAGCACCGGCTCGCCAAATTCCTGCACTGGACCTTCAGATGGCACATGATGACGCAAAGCGCGCTCCAGCCAGAACCCGACCGAGGCGCGATCAATGGCGAGCGCTATTTCGCTGACCTGACCATGCCCTATGCGTCCGCGTGCACCGTCTTCCCAGACAAGGAAGGTGATCAGAGAACCCGGCGTGCCTGAACGGTCGCCATAAAACAGATGCAGCTGCTCGGCATCTTCAAAGCCACCCGTCTGCTTGACGATACGCAAGCCCAGAAAGCCCGCATAGAAATCGACATTGGCCTGGACCTTGCGCGTAATCAGCGTGAGGTGATGAATGCCGCTGGTCATGATTGCGCTCTCCCGCATTTCGTAACGGCACATGTCCTGATGAACATGTTTACCGCAAAACTGATGTTGCAGGAGAAATAGTTCACATTGTTGCGATTGCCCATAGAGGCCGGTGGCAACGCACTGTCAACAGATCGGGGATTTTTTTGGGGAAGCTTAAAAAAGAAAAAGGCCGCGCGGGAGGAGGATGCGCGGCCTGATCTTGAATACGGCTGGGAGGAGGAGTGCCGTATCCGTCATCGGGTTCTGGGAGGAGGAGTGAACCCGATGACCAATGTTTACCCTGAGCCTCTTTATTCAACAACGGCCAATAACGCATAACAGTTATGCAAATACGCCGATGCTTAAGTTTGTTGCAAAATTACGAATATAAAAAACCTGCTCACAGAATGAGCAGGTCGAGAAAATTATTTTGCAAAAACAGTGTTTCAGAGAAGATGCGCGATGAAGGGCGCGGCCAGAACATTGACCAATCCGACCAGAACCATCACGAGACCGGCGATCGAGCCTTCCTCCGTGCCGATCTGGTGCGCCTTGGCAACGCCTGCACCATGTGCACCCATGCCAAACAGCGCACCGCGTGCAAGTGTTGAACGAAGCGGCAACCAGTTGAGCATGAGTTCACCCAGTGCCGCGCCAATCACACCCGTAATCACCACGAAGATCGCTGTCAGATCAGGCGTACCGCCGATATCACCGGAAACGGTCATCGCAAAAGGCGTACTCATCGAGCGTGGCATCAGGCTCAGACTGATCGCTTCATTGAGACCAAGCAAATGCGCCAAACCCCACGCAGAGAGCATCGCTGACGTGCTTCCCATCACCACGCCAACCAGCAAAACCGGCCAATAACGGCGGATAGTTGCCCGCTGCTGATAGATCGGAATAGCGAAGGCGACAGTCGCAGGACCAAGCAGCGCCACAAGCCAATGCGTTGCGCCAAAATAACTGCGGTAGTTTTCATTCATGCCGATGAGAAGTCCCATCAACAATAATGGTGTAACGGCAAGCGGCGTCAGCCACCACATCGGAAAGCGGCGATAAACGCGCTTTGCCGCCAGATAAAGCAGGATTGTGGCTGCCGACCAGAACAGCATCGCCACATAAGGATTACTTAGCGGCATAACGCACACTCAGGCGGTAGCACATATCGACCGTTAGCGCGGTCACCGTCATAACAGTGAGCGTACCAACCAGAATGACGGCCATGATCTTCACGCCGAGCATTCCAAGCAGTTCCTGATGCTCAAGAACGGCAAGAACCGCAGGCACGAAGAACAACAGCATTTCCGCCAGAAACCATTCTGCACCACGCTTCATGCTGAACAGGCTGATGCGTCCGCTTAAAAGCAAAACCAGAACCAGCGCCATACCGACAATGCCACCAGGCAGTGGCAAGCCAACCAGACGAACAAAAGCTTCACCAGCCAGCCAGAAACCGAACAAGGTCGCAATCTGCATCAGGCGGCTGTTGTGCAGCGCATAGCGAAAACGGACTGTCAGATTATGGGTGCTCATGGTTACGTTCCAATGCAGGTGTTGTGAATTCACTATAGGCGCAGCATTGCCATTCCAGAAATGAATTGATTTCATTGCAGCTATTCCATAATAGAATAGCTTATGAATTTACGCGGCTTTCAGGCTTTCGTGGAGGTGGTGCGTCAGGGCGGCTTTTCGGCTGCGGCTCGTACCATCAACGCCACCCAATCCACCGTCAGCAAGACGGTTCGCCAGCTTGAGGAAGAACTCGGGCTGATCCTGCTTGACCGTGAAGTTACTCCTCCCCGGCTCACAAGTGCGGGCGAGATCGTCTATCGGCGCGCGCTCGCCATGCTGGCTGAAAAAGACGACATGCTGAGCGAACTTGGCGAATTGCGTGGCTTGAAGCGCGGTCTTCTGCGGCTCGGCCTTCCGCCAATCGGTTCCAGTGTGTTGTTCGCCCCGGTCTTCGCAGCCTTTACCAGGCTGTATCCCGACATCGACATTCAGCTTGTCGAGCATGGCAGCAAGCGCCTTGAAGAACTGCTGCTGGCGGGCGATGTCGAACTGGCCGCATCGCTGTTGCCGGTTGAGGAAAGCTTCGAGTGGCAAGCGGTTCGCTGCGAGCCGGTCGTTGCATTGCTTCCAGCCAATCACGGCTTCACCAATGATGGTGGCATTCCGTTGCGCGATATTGCCAGCCTGCCCTTCATTCTTTTTGAAAGCGGCTTTGCGCTCAATCATATCATTCTCGATGCATGTCATCAGCGTGGACTGTTTCCGCACGTCGCCGTTCGTTCCAGCCAGATCGATTTTATTGTCGAGCTGGTGGCCGCTGGCATGGGCATTGGCTTCTTGCCGCAAATGATTGCTGAACAACGCAAGAGCCCCGGCATCCGCATCCATCATATCAGCGATGTGGAAATGAACTGGGACATGGCGCTGGTCTGGCGCAAGGGCGCGTTTCTCTCGCACGCCGCAAGAGCATGGCTTGCTCTTTGCAAAGGCGAAAACAACAACGCCGAGACCTGACATCAAGACTTGAAAGCCAGCACCTCACGCCTATCTCGATAGATTATACCGACATCAGTGAGCTTTGCTCAGCACACACCATAAGGCTTTAAGAGGTGGCCATCATGGAAGGTCAGGTCATATTCTACAAAGACGACAGGATCATTTACCGGCATCATGTTGAAGTGCACGACGATGATTATTCAAAGGGCGTCAACGATGCCCTCATCGCCTTTCAGCGCAATTATGCCGGTTTTGATCTTGCAAGCGATGATATTCACATCCGCTTCAAGAAGCCGGGCGATGTTTAACGCCTGAGCCGATCAGGCGAAAGCAGCCTCGTGAGCGACGCGACGAATATCTGCGCGTGACAGGCCGAGATCGGACAATTCGCGGTCGGTGCAACCGCTCAGCTCGCGCAGATTTTCGCGATACTGCATCCAACGGGAAAACTGAGTGCGAAGGTGGTTCATATTGGTATCCCCTTATGGTGAGCACCTTTTCAGTGCTGCATTTTTACCTTCCTCCCATGATGAAGCTTCTGCCTTTTTAATCGGTTTGAGAAGTGCATAAACTGCATGGCTGCAATGCTATGTTGAGATCACAATCGCCCCGTGCGATCACGCAATAAATCAGGCATATCCATAAAAGTTATTGGTCAGCACCCCTCAAAACAGCGGGATTTTAGTTAGGCACTTGTAATTGTCACATTCTGCTTAAATTTCCTGTACTGAACTAATAGGACAAGACCCCCAACGCATGAACAAAACCATTTTCATTGTCGGGAACGGCCCCGTCGATCGTAATCTTTCCGCTGAAATCGATGCTGCAGACCTCGTTCTACGCTTTAACGAGCCGCGTGTTTCTTTGGGAATGACAGGCATAAAAACCGACATGCTGATGCTCGCAACGTCGAGCAAACAAATGGAGCAGTGGATTAAAAATCCTGATTTCATAAACTCCGATATTGTGCGTAATACGCCGGAAGTTTTGTTCGCCTTCCACCCTAGTATTATCAAGCGCTTTCACCACCAGCCCAATATCCTGTCCCGACTGAAAGGTCGCCGCGCCGACTGGACCAATGAAGCCATTGACTACTTCGGTCGCGCTGGCAAAAAAATCCGTATCATGCCCGCGCAGGATTATTTTGAGGTGTGTGAGCAACTCGGCATCACCGGTGAGAAAATGAAAAAGGTTTTCCCCAGCACAGGTTTCTTCGGAATTTGGCTTGTTCTTCGCAAATATTCACTGCCCGATTGGGACATCAAAATTTGCGGCTTTAGCTGGGAAGGCTGGAAACGCCACGATTGGGCGGCGGAACGCAAATGGATTGAAGACAAGATTGCCGCTGGCCAGTTGCAAAAAGCAAGCTAATACGAGTGACTTGCAGAAACTGAGTGGATAGCAGATATAGATCAGTATTACGGCTGATATTAATATTTGTGCGCTCAGGTTTATCATGAACATCAAGGCCTTTATCATTCATTTGGCGCGCGCGAAGGATCGCAGGCCGCAAGTCGAAAAGCTTATTCGGGAATTGCCCGTTAAGACGGAAGTGATTGATGCCGTTGATAGCCAGACCTTGTCAGATGCGGACATAAAGCACGTTTACCGCCGCAAACTTCATGCACCGCGCTATCCATTCGCGCTGAGCAAAAATGAAATCGCCTGTTTCCTGTCGCATCGCAAAGCATGGCAAGCGATTGTCGATCAGGGGCTGGATGCGGGCTTTGTGATTGAAGATGACATTGAACTGACCGACGTTTTCAATGCAGCCTTTCACGCCGTCACCAATCATTTCGAGCCGGGCAGTTTTGTACGATTCACGTTCCGCGACCGCGAACAGGGTCGTGAAGTTTTCCGCAATGATCACCTTCGCATCATCATCCCCAACCCGATCGGGCTTGGGATGGTGGCGCAACTTGTCAGCTTTGACGCCGCCAAAAAACTCCTTGCTGTCACCGAGCAATTTGACCGCCCCGTTGATACCACCTTACAGATGCGCTGGGTTACCGGCTTGCAGCCGCTCGCTGTCATTCCGGGTGGCGTGAAAGAAATTTCGGCCGCGCTTGGCGGCACGACCATCCAGCACAAAAAATCCTTCAAAGACAAACTCGCCCGCGAGATCCTGCGTCCGATATACCGGATGCGTGTGCGCAGCTTTTCTGCAAAATCGAAGTGAGTCCTATGGCTGTTCCCGTTCTTCTTTATCATCAGATTGCACCGCTGCCGCACAAGAAAATCCCGTTTCGCGGGCTTTGGGTGCACCCGGACAAATTCCGCAGCCAGATGGCATGGCTCAAACGGCTCGGCTATCAGGGCCTCTCGCTGCGCGATGCCATGCCTTACATCAAGGGTGAAAAAACTGGCAAGGTTGCAGTCATCACCTTCGATGACGGGTTTCTCAACAATTATGAGAATGCCCTTCCTGTGCTCTCAGAGTTCGGCTTCACCGCAACCAATTATTTTGTTGCCAACCAAATTGGCGGCAGCAATGTCTGGGACAATGCCGTCGGCGTACCGCTGTCGCCCTGCATGTCAGCTGCACAGATGCGCGAATGGGCAGCACTTGGTCACGAAGTGGGCGCGCATACGCTTGATCACGTCAATCTGGAAAAAACACCGGATGAAGAAGCGCGCCGTCAAATCGTGGAATGCAAGCTCAAGCTTGAAGATATGCTTGGCTCAGAAGTGACCAACTTCGCCTATCCCTATGGAGCCAACCTGCCGATCCATCGCGAGATGTGCCGTGAAGCGGGATATGAAACTGCAACAACAACAGTTCATGCACGCGCACGTGCGACGGATGATCCATTTGGCATGCCAAGGGTCTATGTTCGCCGCCGCGATTCAGCGGCAAAATTCATTTATCGCCTGATGACCCGTTAGAGCACGCAGCGTTTATTCGTGCCCGTGGCGCTGGCTCTAACTTTTTTGTTTCTACGCATGTCGCTACCGGATCGAAGCGGGATCAGACATCAGTCCGGCGAACCGATTTCCCCGCGAAGGCGGTTCCTACTTTTCCGCGACATGCTAAAAAACCTGCTATTTGTTTGATTTTGATCAATGCAGCTTCACGAAAGCGTGGCAAATTGCCCGTCATTGCGGCATGGACGCAACCGCGCAAAAGCGGTACTAGAGCGATAACAAGGAGCGTATAATGGACTATCGCCGGTTTTTTGAAGAAGCGATCGACCAGCTGCACGCCGAGAAGCGTTACCGCGTTTTTGCCAATCTTGAACGCATTGTTGGACGTTTCCCCCGCGCTACCTGGCGTAATAATGGCACCGCACGTGAGATCACCGTGTGGTGTTCGAACGATTACCTGGGCATGGGGCATCATCCCGATGTTATCAAGGCGATGTGCGACACTGCCAATTCTACAGGTTCTGGCGCTGGTGGCACCCGCAATATTTCGGGTAACAATCACCCGCTTGTTGAGCTTGAAGCCGAACTTGCCGATCTGCATGGCAAAGAGGCCGGTCTCGTCTTCACCTCTGGCTTTGTTTCCAACGAAGCTTCAATCTCGACCATTGGTCGGCTGCTCCCCAACTGCTTGATCCTTTCTGACGAGTTGAACCATGCTTCAATGATCGAAGGCGTGCGTCGTTCCGGTGCAGAAAAGAAAATTTTCCGTCACAATGACGTTGAGCATCTCGAACAGCTTCTGAAATCTGCGGATCGTTCCCGCGCCAAGTTGATCGTGTTTGAATCCGTCTATTCGATGGATGGCGATATTGCGCCAATCGAAAAGATTGCCGATCTTGCCGACAAGTATAACGCCATGACCTATATTGATGAGGTCCATGCGGTTGGCATGTATGGCGCACGCGGCGGTGGCATCACCGAGCGCGACGGCCTTGCGCATCGCATCGATATTATCGAAGGGACGCTCGCGAAGGCATTTGGCGCTCTGGGTGGTTACATTACCGGTTCACGTGCGATTATCGACGCCGTGCGTTCGTATGCACCGGGCTTTATCTTCACGACATCACTGCCACCAGCCGTCGCAGCTTCCGCGACCGCGGCAATCCGTCATCTGAAGGCCTCTCAGGTTGAGCGCGATGGCCAGCAGCGTCAGGCGCAGCGCGCCAAGGATGTTCTGTCCGGTGCCGGTTTCCCGGTGATGCCTTCGGAAACGCATATCGTACCAATTCTGGTTGGTGATCCAGAGCTGTGCAAAAAGGCCAGTGACCGCCTGCTTGATGTGCATGGCATCTATATTCAGCCGATCAACTATCCGACTGTGCCACGCGGCACCGAACGCTTGCGCATCACGCCATCGCCATTGCACGACGATGCACTGATTGACGGCCTGAAAGACGCACTGCTGGAAGTGTGGAACACGCTCGGTATTCCATTTGCTGAACCGGAAGCACCAAAGGCTGCAAATTCAGACCGCATCATTCCGCTGATGGTTTCCAAAGCGGGCGGCTGACCAATTCAGCGTCACAGCATTGAAAAAGGCCGGTTTTCACCGGCCTTTATTTTTAGAGATCATTGATCCAGCGAACCAGCCTTGCCGCCGCTTCGTCGATCTGCTTTGGATCACGCCCGAAGCAAAGGCGGAAATACCCTTCACCGCCAACACCAAAAGCACTTCCCGGCGCCAAACCGACATTGGCGTTATCAACAATATCTATCGCAGCTTTGACGGAGTCGGTGACCCCATCAACGCCAAAGAACAGATAGAATGCGCCCTGCGGCGGGGTCAGACGGACTTTGCCCGTTTCCTGCAAGGTTGCACAAAGACGATCCCGCGTTGAGCGTGCGCGCTCGACCTGCATCGCGATGAATTCATCGCCGTGATCAAGGGCTGCAACAGCACCCCGCTGCATGAATTGTGCGACACCGGAATTTGAATATTGGATCATATTTTCAATGACCGGACCGATAGACGGATGCACATTCATCCAGCCCACGCGCCAGCCAGTCATCGCCCAGTTCTTTGAGAATGAATTGACAAAGATGATGCGATCATCCGGCTCCATGATGTCCATGAAGGAAGGCGCACGACCACCGCCATAATAGAAGTGGGTGTAAATCTCGTCGGCAATAATCCAGATACCCTTTTCGCGCGCCAGATTGAGAATATAGCGCAGAGTTTCGATGTCAGCCGTCCAGCCGGTAGGGTTTGCGGGCGTATTGATGAACAGGGCACGCGTGCGTGGTGTCATCGCCGCTGCAATCTTTTCAGGATCGCGAACCCAGCCATTGGCGCCAAATTCCAGCTCGACCGGCACGGGGACCGCGCCCGCAAGACCGGCTGCACCGACAAAATTCGGCCATGCGGGCGACAGATAAATCGCCTCTTCGCCCGCACCCGTGGTCGCGGTCAGCGCCATTTCAATGGCGTGCATTCCTGAGCCGGTCACGTAGAAATTTTCTGTCTTGAACGGCTGTGGGAAATGACGTCCGTGATAGCGAACCAGCGCTTCGCGCAATTCGGGGATACCAGCCTGCCATGTATAGAAGGTTTCGCCATCTGCAATGGCCTTCTGAGCAGCGTCACGGATGAAATCAGGGGTTGGCAGATCACCCTCGCCGACCCAGAGCGGGATAATTCCCGGCTTGCCCCGGCCATGATTGGCGACAGCAACAATACCACTATCCGGTGCTTCAGCTGCTTCACGACGGAGATCAGTAAAAAGCGTCATTTGTTCCCACATATTTCAATTTTGATTGCTCCTGGTTAGCAAGATACAGTCATGAAATCATGTGGTTTTTTGTGATGATCCAATCATTCAAATTGATGGATCAAATAAAAACGGGGCCATAAAGACCCCGTTCTAATTTGGCTATATGAAAGCAATCAAGCTTTGCTCTGCTTTGCCAGAAGATCGCGGATTTCTGCGAGAAGAACTTCTTCACGCGGTAGCTCTGCAACGGTTTCAGGCTTTGCTTCTTCCTTTTTCTTAAGCTTATTCATGCCCTTGACGACAAGGAACAGAACCCAGGCAATGATCAGGAAGTTGATAAGCAGGGTAACGAAATTACCATAAGCAATGGTTGCACCAGCTTCACGCGCAGCCGCCAGTGTCGACCTTGGTTCGCCGGCAAGCTGGATAAACATATTGGAGAAGTCGATACCGCCGGTAATCAAACCGATGATCGGCATGATGATGTCATTAACAATGGAATTAACAAGGCCACCGAATGCACCGCCGATGATAACACCGATAGCCAGATCGACCATATTGCCTTTGAGAGCGAACTCTCTGAATTCTTTTAGCATTCTTGCATCCCTCTCGAATACGAACTTAGTCCGGGCCGTCCTTGCTAACGGACAAGCTTCGCCAAAAACCGTTTGGATGAACAATTGAAGTCAAAGCTGACACCAATTGTCCTCTCCTTAGATTGTAGGCGAAAATATTCAAAGAAAAGATAAAGTTTGCAAAAGCTCTCTTTGAAAGTGGATTTTCATTATCTGTAAAAAGCGGAGCGCCGGCAATGTGCCCCGCTTCTTGACTTAATCTGCAAAGCGTTTGGTCGCTGCGATCAATTCATGCGTGATGCCGGGCTCGGTCACTGCGTGGCCGCTGTCCTCAACAATCCGCAGATCGGCTTCCGGCCACATCTTCTTGAGCTGCCAGGCATTGATAAACGGCGTACACATGTCATAACGGCCATGCACAATAACGCCGGGAATGTGGCGGATACGGTCGACATTGCGCAAAAGCTGATCGTCAGTTTCAAGGAAGCCGCGGTTCTGAAAATAATGGCATTCGATACGTCCAAAAGCGATCGCATGATGATCGTCTCCAAACGCTTCGATGCGGGCCGGATCAGGCTGAATTGACAGCACCGACCCCTCCCACCGCGCCCATAAACGCGCTGCAGCGAGCTGAACCTGAGGGTCGCGATCGGTGAGCCGCTTATAATAAGCGGCTATCATATCGCCGCGTTCGTCTTCCGGGATATGCTCCTGATAGGCTTCAAAATGATCCGGGAAAATGATGCTGGCACCGTTTGAATACATCCAGTCAACTTCAAAGCGACGCACCATGAAAATGCCGCGCAGGATGAGTTCCGACACTTGCTGCGGATGGGTTTGTGCATAGGCAAGGCCAAGTGTCGAGCCCCACGAACCACCAAAGACCTGCCATTTATCAATGCCAAGATGGGTGCGAATACGCTCCATATCTGCAACCAGATCCCATGTGGTGTTTTCGCGTAATTCCGCATGCGGCGTTGAACGGCCGCAGCCGCGCTGATCAAAAAGGATGATACGGTATTTTTCAGGATCGTGCAGGCAGCGCATGGCTGGCCTGATCCCACCACCCGGACCACCATGAAGCATGATCACGGGTTTGCCATCAGGATTTCCACATTGCTCGACATAGATGCGATGCAAAGCCGATACTTGCAGCATCTCTTCTTTGAAGGGCACGATCTCCGGATAAAGCGTATTGCGTGTCATGTAAGGCCTTCTGATTGTCACCAAGGTCGCTGTTTCAAACCCAAAATTAGCGTATAATGCGGCCATAAGGGGGCAATGCGACATAAGTTCAGGCTAATGAATGCTATTTTTAGTTGCTAGCGACGAAAAACGGCATAAAACGAGACAGCTGCATGTCACCATGCATCGCTCGGGGAGGACTTTCAGAATGGCGTGCGAGGCTTATGCAATTTATCATCGCTGACGACCATCCGCTTTTCAGAGGTGCGCTGCGACAGGTTCTGTCAAGCTTGCCAGAAGAGGCAACTATCATTGAAGTCGGAGATTTCGAGGCTGCCAAAAAGCTGGTCGCGGAGCGCGACGACGTTGATCTGCTGTTGCTTGATCTGACCATGCCGGGCGGCACCGGCCTGTCTGGTCTGGTAACGCTGAAAGGGCTGGAACCAGCACTGCCTATTATTATCGTTTCCGCAACGGACGATGCTTCCACAATTCGGCATGCCATCGAGCTTGGCGCATCGGGCTTCATCTCAAAATCTGCGAGTATGGAGGCTATTGGCGAAGCTGTGCATGCCGTTCTTGCTGGCGATATATGGACGCCGTCTGATGTCGATATCGATGCCGTCCGCGACCCGGAGATCGAAACGCTGATTGCGAAAATCAGAACGTTGACCCCGCAACAGACCCGCGTTTTGACGATGCTGGCCGAAGGGCTGCTCAACAAACAGATCGCTTTTGAGTTGAATGTTTCGGAAGCCACCGTCAAGGCGCATGTCTCAGCCATTCTGCAAAAACTCGACGTTGACAGCCGCACACAAGCCGTCATCCTGCTCTCACGCATTGGCAGCGATGCGCTGACCAGCGAGCAAAGCTGAGTTATTCGGCGGCAGCCGAACGCTGATGCAGTGCGCTCGATAGCAGCGCACGCAATGCAGCCGGTCGTAAGGGCTTGTTCAGAACGGTCACGTTCTCTTCTTCCGCCCGTCTGCGCACTTCCTTGGAGCGATCAGCTGTCAGAAGTATTGCAGAGACCTCGCAGCCAAAACTTTCACGCGCAAAACCGATCATATCCAGACCGTTTTCATGATCGAGATGATAATCAGCGATGATGACGTCTGGCGGGACCTCCCGTTCAACGCAATAGACCTTCAGGCCTGAACCACCGCGCAATGTTGTGACGTTGCAGCCCCAGCCCGTCAGCAAGGTATCCATACCTGCCAGAATATTGGCATCATTATCGATGCACAGCACATCAAGCCCGGCAAGGCTCGACGCCCTTGTGAAGCCTTTGCGACTGGTAATTTCCTCGACCGGAACCGTCTCCTCGCTTATTGGAATGCGGATCGAAAAAACACTTCCCTTTCCCGATGCCGATGTAAATGTCAGCGGCAATTCGAGCATCCGTGTAATTCGATCGACAATGGAAAGGCCAAGTCCGAGCCCTTCTGCCTCGCGCATACCTTCATCAAGGCGCGTGAACTCACGGAAAACGAGTTTCAGCTTCTGCTCGGGAATGCCGATCCCGGTATCAAGCACCTGCAGTTCAACGAAACCACCGCGGCGGCGAACACCAAACAGTACCCCCCCTTTCCGACTGTATTTAATCGCATTGGAAACCAGATTCTGGATAACGCGACGCAGCATATTGCGATCCGTCTTCACAACAATGCTTGAGGGAACCACGCGCAGCTTCAATCCCTTGTTGCGTGCCATCGGTGTGAAATCAGTCGCAATCTGGCTCAGAAGCCGGTCAAGACGAAACACCGTTTCTTCGGGCTTCAGTGCTCCGGTATCCAGCCGGGAAATATCCAGCACCATGCCCAGAATGGCTTCGACCGATTCAAGTGAACTATCGATATTCCGCGCAAGCTGGCTTGTTTCAGCACGACCAAGCTTTTCGGCCAGTGCTGTACTGTAAAGACGGGCCGCGTTGAGCGGCTGAAGAATGTCATGACCCGCCGCCGCCAAAAACCGTGTTTTACCAAGATTGGCCTCCTCGGCCACACTCTGCGCCTTGGCCAGTTTCTGGTTCACCAGCGTCAGTTCCGCCGTCCGGTCCACCACGCGCTGTTCAAGCACTTCTGCCTCATGCTGACGCATTCTGTCAGCTTCGACCTCAGCGGTAATGTCGGTATAGGTGGCAACAAGCCCACCATCCGGCATCGGATTGGAATTGATTTCAAGCACCTTTCCGGTGGATTTCAGCGTGAGCCGCCAGGGTTGACGCAGGGTCGCAAGCGAGCGGATCGCTGCATTCTGCGCATTCGCATTCAAATCGCCGCTGCGTACCAGATGCTCAACTATTTCCGATACCGGAATGCTGACCTGCATCACCTCATCCGGCAGATCCAACAGTTTTCTGAACTGACGGTTCCAGCATGTGAGCCGCAAATCCTTATCAAGCACTGTGATGCCCTGATCCATCTGATCAAGGGCAATCTGCAACAGATCGCGATTCTGTTGCAAAGCGACAGACGCATCGTCGAGCAATTGCCGCGCATCACGCGCCGATGCATCATTGCGCTTGAACAACAATGACAACACCAGACGCGCTGATGAAGAGCCGACTGCTGTTCCAAGCAATTGCTCGGCATAACGGATCAGCGGCGTATCGACCATCATGCCGGGATCAAGCTTGCGTTGCTCACGTCCCTCAAAGCGAATGAAGGCACGTTCAACGCGTTCAGCGCCAAGATAACGCGACATGGTGGATTTCAATTCTTCGACCGTTACAGTCGTGCGAAAGCGTTTGAGCGTGGGTGCCGCAATCGAATAGCGCGGCAGGAAAATACTGGCCTGAATGCGCTCCAAAGGCGTTGAGGAACGCGAAAGCGAACCAAGAATATAAAACAGCGTATTGGCGGCGAGGCTCCAGATCACTCCATGGGTGAGTGGCAGAGCTTCCGTGCCAAAGAGCGCTTCGGGCCGCAGCATGGCAAAACCAAGCAGACCATCGCGCAAAATAGCGGCATCTTGCGGCGCAACCGTTGGAAGCAACAGCGTGTAGGCCCAGATTAAAAAGCCCGCTGAAAGACCCAGCATCGCACCGCGTCCATTGGCGTTGCGCCAGAACAACCCGCCGATGAAGGACGGCACAAACTGCGCAATCGCGGCAAACGAAATAAGGCCGATCGATGCGAGATGAATATTGTTCGACGACATACGATAATAGGCGAAGGCCAACGCCAGAATAGCGACAATCGTCAGCCGCCGTGTGTTGAGAATGATCATTGTCAGATCACGCTGTTCGTTCGGGTGACGCAAAGCGAGCCAACGGATGATCAAGGGCAGAACAAGGTGATTGGAGATCATGATCGACAGCGCCACACAAGCGACAATCACCATGGCGGTTGCAGCGGAAAGCCCTCCAAGAAACGCGACCAGCGCCAGCGAATGGGCCCCCGCGGAAAGCGGCAAAGCCAATACGTAGAGATCCCCGCTCACCGTATTTCCCAATGTCATCACACCGATCAGCGCTATCGGGAACACGAAGATATTGATCAGGATCAGATAGAGCGGGAACAGCCACGACGCCGTGCGCAATTCTTTTTCACTGCGGCTTTCAACGACTGTCACATGAAACTGGCGCGGCAGCATGATAATGGCAGCAGCACTCAGCATCGTATGCACAATCCATGTACCGATGGATGTTTCATAGTGGAATGCATCAAGGGCCGCTGGCGATTGTGAAATCTGTTCAATCAACTCGCCCGGCGAGCCGAACAGAAAGAACGTGCAGGCCAGACCGACGGTCAGAAATGCACAGAGTTTTATCACTGATTCGAGTGCGACAGCCAGAATGAGCCCATTCTGGTGTTCTGTCGCATCAGTATGGCGCGTGCCGAAGAGAATGGCGAAGACTGCCAGAACAGCCGCAACAGGCAATGAAATATCGCCAAACACAAAGGATGACGGATCAAAAGCGGCGCCATAATGCTCCATAACCAGTCCGACGCTACCGGAAACAGCTTTGAGTTGCAGCGCGATATAAGGGATGGAGCCGACAGCGGCGATGCAGGTTGCAAGGGACGCCACGCCAAAACTCTTGCCATAGCGCGCTGCGAGAAAATCGGCGATGGAGGTGATATGTTCAGCTTTTGCCAACCTTACGATATGACGCAGCAGACGGTTGCCAAGCGTGAAAACCAGAATAGGCCCGATATAGATGCCCAGGAATTCCAGTCCGCGTTGAGCTGACAGTCCGACGGAGCCAAAGAAGGTCCATGACGTACAGTAAACAGCCAGGCTGAGCGCATAGATATAAGGGCGCGGAGCACTGCTCCAGCGCGCGGCGCGACGATCACCGATGCTTGCTACGGCAAACAACATCAATAGATACAGAAATGCGACGCCTAAAATTCCCCAGCCCTGCATTGCCGGACTTCCCTCCCCACCTGTTAAGCCCCTATTGAGCAAACAGATGTGGGAAGGCAAGCATTTTCAGCGAAGGTGCGCAAGAGCGACTATAGGGGCATAAGGTTATTGCTGCGTGCCAGCGGCCGGCTTTTCAGGCTCGCTGTCAAAGCTCTTTGCCACATCCATGAAACGGCGCATGAAGCGTTCCATATAGCCCAGTGACTGTTCGAACTCTGCTTCCGACGGTAGTTTCGACGGCGAGGCCGATGCAGTACCAGACTGAATTGCCGCAAGCCTGTCCTCGAGTTTTTTCACCCGGTCCTGCAAATCGGAAATGTCATTCTCATAGGCCTCACGGTCTTCGGTCGCCATCTTGCAGATGAGCTGGCCCTGCTGCTCATTACAGACCGAAAGCGCACCTGTGCGCGTATCAAGCCGCACATAGCCGGTTTCTGTGCCTTCGAGGCGATAGCGTCCATTCTCCTGAGCGTAAGCACTGCTTGTAACAAAGCTTAACCCAAGCATTGAAGCGACAGCGATTGCATGAATTTTGCCAGTCATAGTCGACCTCCTTTAGAATACTTTTTAAGCGCATCTTATCCGAAAACCGCTTCACACTTTTCGGGATGCGCTTGAGCTCTCCCCATCATATGGGAGCTATGCAAGAAAAACGAACAAGTCATGCTTTGATTTTCTAATAAATTCGGGCTAGAGAGCCGCCATGACCAAAACGACCATCTACAAGATCGCCCCGCGCGATCTCTGGGCGCAGGCAGAAGAGGCTGGCAAATTTACCGGGGCACCGGTTGATATTGCCGATGGCTATATCCATTTCTCCACCCATGAACAGGTGCGTGAAACAGCAGCCAAACATTTTGCCGGGCAAGCCGATCTGCTGCTGGTGAGCGTGGATGCTGCGGCGTTGGGCGATGCGCTGAAATATGAAACCTCGCGCGGTGGCGCCTTGTTTCCGCATCTTTACGCCGTGTTACCATTATCGGCAGTGACAAAGGTCGAGCCGTTGCCGCTCGGCGACAATGGACTCCACATCTTCCCGGAGCTTGAGGGTTAATGAGCGGATTTTTTGAAGCAATCGGTCGACGTGCATTGTTTACGCTCGACGCCGAGCAAGCGCATGGTCTGTCGATCGCAGGGCTGAAAACCGGTATTGTCACCTGTAGCCGTCCACACGATCCGGCTCTTGGTGTTAAAATTGCAGGATTGCTGTTTCCAAACCCGGTCGGCATGGCCGCAGGCTTCGACAAAAATGCCGAAGTGCCGGATGCGCTTTTGAAAATCGGCTTTGGCTTCACCGAAGTCGGCACCATTACGCCCCGTCCACAGAGCGGCAATCCACGTCCGCGCATTTTCCGCCTGGTGGATGACCATGCCGTGATCAACCGTCTTGGCTTCAACAATGAAGGCCATGATGCGGCGTTCAAGCGTCTGTCGCAGCGCGCTGGCAAAAGTGGTATTGTCGGCGTGAATATCGGCGCCAACAAGGATGCTGAAGACCGGATCGGCGATTATGTTGCGGGTATTCGGAAATTCTATCAATTGGCGCGTTATTTCACCGTCAATATTTCATCGCCCAACACGCCGGGCTTGCGCAATCTGCAATCGCGCGATGCTTTGCGCGAGCTGCTTTGCCGGGTGCTGGCCGCACGCGATGAAGAAGGCCAGATGTGCACGCTGAAACGCCCGGTTTTCCTGAAAATTGCACCGGATCTTGCAGACGAAGAGCTGGATGATATTGCAGCAGAGGCGCTTGCGCAGAAGCTTGACGGCATTATTGTTTCCAACACCACATTGTCGCGCAATGGACTGAACAGTAGCGAGAACCGCGAAGAAGCCGGTGGCCTTTCGGGTGTGCCGCTGTTTGAACGTTCGACGATTGTTCTGGCGCGTATGCGGAAACGTGTCGGCGTTGACATGCCGCTGATCGGTGTCGGCGGCATCGACAGTGCGGAAACCGCGCTCACGAAGATCAAAGCGGGGGCCGATCTCGTCCAGCTTTATACCGGCATGATCTATCGCGGCCCCGGTCTTGCATCAGACATCGTGCGCGGGCTATCGAAGGCTGTGAAAGCCGAAGGTGTGGTCAGCATTTCTGATCTGCGCGACCGCGACACACAAGCGTGGGCCGCGCGTCGTCTGCCCGATTAAACTTCTCTTGAGCATGATCTTATTCCGAAAACCGGTTTCCACTTTTCGGGATCATGCTTTGAAGAATTCAGTCCTGTATCTGCGTGGCAGTAACGCCAGAAGCGTGATGCCACGGATGGACAAGAACAGATTGATTGCCAGCCAAAGCCCGTGGTTTCCCATCGCGGGCTTTGCTGCATAAAGAACCGCTAAAAAGAATATCAGCGAGAAAAACATCATATTGCGCATGTCGCGCGACCATGTTGCGCCGATATAGACCCCATCCATATGGAATGCGAGCAAGCCGGTAAGCCCCGTCAATGCCGCCCATGGCAGATATCTGATCGCCTCGTCGCGCACGTCCTCAGCTTTGGACAGAAGGCTGATGATTGCATCGCCAAAGATCAGCAAAATCAGCGCAATAGCGGCGGACATGACCAACCCCCAGACGAAGGTGAGCTTTGCGCCGCGCACGAAAGCTGGACTATAGCGCGCACCCACCGAACGACCGATAATCTGTTCGACCGCGGCCGCCATTCCATCAAGGAAAAAGCCGCAGATGAGGAAGAAATTCATCAAAACCGCGTTTGCCGCAAGCGTGACCGGCCCAAGCTCGGAACCTGCGCGGGTGAAATAAGCAAAGGCTGTGAGCAGCAGGATCGAGCGGATCATAATATCGCGGTTGAGCGCCACCATCCTGACGATGCCTGTCTTATCCAGAATCTGCTTGATGTCAGGATGACGCCCGGTCTGCTTGTGGAAATGCCGCATGACGAGAAAGAGGCCGACAATCGCCGCTACCGTTTCACCCGTCACCGTTGCCCAGGCAACACCGGCCACACCCCAGCCAAGTTCCAGCCCCAGCACAATGCAGAGTACAATATTGATACCGTTAATCAGCACCTGAAGGCTCAAGCCCAGAATACCCTGCCCGCGCCCAAGCAACAGGCCAAGCACCGAATAATTAATCAGCGCCACCGGCGCTGAAAGCATACGGATCGACACATAGATGATCATCGCTTCCTGCGTGGCAGGGGTCGGATGAATGAAGTCCGATGCAACTTTCAGCGTCAGCGGCAGGCTTAAAATCATCAGCAAGCCAGCAGCAATTGCTATCAGGATAGCCCGCCAGAAAATGGCCTGTTCTTCGGCCTTGTCTTCCGCACCCATTGCTTGTGCGACAAGCCCGGTTGTGCCAGAGCGCAAGAAACTGAACATGGTCAGCAGAAAATCAAACACCAGCGCACCAATGGCGAGGCCGCCAATCAGCTCCGCCTGCCCCATCTGGCCAACCACACCCATGTCCACAAGCCCCAGCAACGGGGTGGTGATGGCGGCAAGTGTCATCGGCACGGCGATCATCATCACCATGCGATTGGTCACTTCAAATGGTCTGGAAACAATGCTCTGGTCGTGCAGCATATGATCCCCGGCTTTCCCAAAATTCAAACAAGATAAGGGAAAGCTCTATTCTGGAATCATTCAAAACGACAGAAAATTCGGCCACCGCATTGTCGCAGCCCTGACAGCATGATGTCAGGAGTGATGCGCGTTTAAGATATCTATAGACCGAGCATCATCGCCCAATAGAGGCGGCGCGGATTGTTTTCCGGTGTGGCCCATGCCAGCCCGTAATGTCTGAAGGTCGGATCAAGCATATTTTTGCGGTGCCCCGGCGATTTCATCCACGCATCAAAAACGGCTTGCGTATTGGGCTGGCCGGAGGCAACATTTTCTGCTGCGGGCCCACGAATGCCCGCCTGCTTGAGCCGGGAGACAAAACCATTGCCCCAGCCGACCGAATGCCCGATCTTGCCATAGCTTGCCATGCGACGCGCCTGATAAAGGGCTGCCTTTTCAAGCTTGCTGTCGGTGGCCATCAAGGGGAGACCATTGGCCTTGCGGATTTGATTGAACAATGCCGTTGGATCAACATCTCCTGCCGCAGCTTCAGCAAAGCTTTTCGGCAGTGCTGCAAAGGCGAGAGCCCCGCCAGCGAGGATCAGAAAGCCGCGCCGTGACAGAGTGAAAGCATTGTTCTGCTGCATTGATCGTTGTCCTAAGCTGTTGCTTATTTACGATAGCTGAGGATTCGGAGCAAAATAAAGACCGGAATAACCACGGCTGCACCAAGAACAAGATAATCGGCAAAACCGGCAATGGCAGAGAAGCCCATATTCCAAAGACGCAGAATGAAATCGCGGATGCCATAAAAAATATCATAAGGCGTCCAGTGGAACGCGCTCATCACCACGCCAACCACCAGCGAGATCAGCACAAGCTTGATCAATACGCGCGCAGGCGTATCGCCAAGAAATCGGTTCACACCATCAGACATGCAAATCTCCTGCATTCAGTATCTGCCAGAGCGGCAGTTTCGTCGCGGAAAATAGGTGGTCAGTGCAGGATTCGCAAGTAATCTCGATTTCTCAGCGTTCTTTGCGATAATCACGCGGCGGCTTCTGCTTCTGGCGTACAAACGAGCGGTTCATGCTGCGCGTATCCGTGAAGCCACTGGCAACGGCCACTTCCAGCAATGACAACCCGGTTTCAGACAGCAGTTCCCGCGCTTTCTTGACCCGTAATTCTTCGCGCACTTCAAACGCCGTGCGCCCCACCGCCATGCGAAAACCGCGCTCCATCTGGCGCACCGAGATGCCCAGTTTGCGCGCAACATCGATCATCGGCACTGGCTCTTCCAGTGTTTCCTCAAAAATGCGGATCGCCTTGCGGATCATCGGCGAGCGGACACCGTTGAAGCTCAAGGCAGGCTGCTCGGAGCGCACGAGCTCATACGGGATCATCAGAATGGACGCGCTTTTGCGGGCCAGTTCCTCGGAGATTTCATTCTGGATGATCGACAGCGAAAGCGATGCAGCGCCAAGACCGCCCGCGCAGGTATAATGCCGTCCACTGCGGTGAAACAGACTGGTCGTATCGGCTGAATAGCCATCGAAAAGATCGAGAAAATCATCCCGATGAAACCAGCTGACACAGCAATTGCGATCCTCAAGCAAGCCACCTTCGGCCAGCAGAAACGCCGCCGTGCAGAGGCCGACAACCGTCTTGCCGCGTTTGTCGGCACGCTTTATCAGATCGACCAGCGCCTGCTGACGCGGACGATATTGCGCGAGAAGACCACCAACAACGGCCACATAATCGCATTCGTCCAGTTCACCAATGGGGGCGGTCGGTTCAATGACCATGCCGGAACTGGAGGTGACGGGGTCGCCCGACAATGTGCAGATTTTCCATGCACAACGGATCTGTCGACTTTTGTCGCGATCATCTGCCGCCAGACGAAACGGATCAAGAAACAGACTCAGCGCCGTGAGCGTAAAGCCCGGCAGCGCGACAATACCAACGGACAGGCGGCGCGCTGGCGCATCCGTGCTTGTTTCCCGAGCCTCATCCTTCCTTTTTTGCACCTCTGCACTCCTCCACCATATCCCCTTTTATACGAACGGGATCAGGAAGAACGCAATCACCGGAAATGCTTGGAGAGCTTGAGTTGCTGCGCCTGATAGTTCGATCCAAGATCGATACCATAAAGCGCTTTCGGGCGTTTCAACATGTGCTCATAAACAAGACGGCCGACAATCTGGCCATGTTCGAGAATGAACGGGACTTCATGACTGCGTACTTCCAGAACCGCTCGGCTTCCTGTTCCACCCGCAGCGGTGTGACCGAAGCCCGGATCAAAGAAGCCTGCATAATGCACACGGAATTCACCGACCAGCGGGTCGAAAGGCGTCATTTCTGCTGCGAAAAGCGGCGGCACATGCACCGCTTCGCGCGAAACAAGGATATAGAATTCATCCGGATCGAGCACCAGTTCCCGTGACCCACGATCATAGATCGGCTCCCAGAAGTCGAGAACATCATGCGCAGCACGCTGGTCGACATCGACAACCGCCGTATGATGCTTTCCACGATAACCGATCAGCTTGTCTTTATCACCCGAGAGATCGACGGAAAGTGCGATGCCGCCGCCCGAGATATTGGGCTGTTCCGCCGCCACCAGCGTTTCGTTCTGATGCAGTGTTGCAAGTTCCGCTTCGGTGAGCTGTGCGCGGCCCTGACGAAAACGGATTTGCGACAGGCGCGAACCGGTGCGCGCAACAATCGGGAAAGTGCGCGGGCTCACTTCAAGATAAAGCGGGCCATGATAGCCAGCGGGCACCTTGTCGAACTCCTGGGCACCATCGGCGATAACGCGGGTGAAAATATCAAGGCGGCCCGTCGAGCTTTTCGGATTGGCAGAAGCCGACAGTTCCGGCGAAAGCGACAGGCTTTCAAGCAAAGGCACGATATAGACGCAGCCGGTTTCAAGAACCGCTCCAGCGGTCAGATCGATCTCGTGAAGCTTGAGGCGCTCCAGTTTGTCGATGACCGGCGTTCCCGGACCGGGCATGAAGGATGCGCGTACACGATAGGCTTTCGCACCCAGTCGCAAATCGAGGCTGGCAGGCTGAATCTGATCGGCATCCAATGGACGCGCAGATTTGAGCAAACCGCTTTCAAACAGCGCGGCAATATCCGCATCTGCCAGAATTCCTGCTTCCCTCTGTGTCATACCACTGAACTCCGTGAATTACTTAAAATCGGTCTATGACCATTGACCGTTCAAAGCGCTCCTGCCAACCCTCAAGGCCTATGGTTTGCGGGTTTTCCGCAGGAATCACAGTGCATGCGCTGTTCTCAGGCAGCGCTTTTCCTAAAAACTGACCATTCAAGCATTGACGGCCTCGCGCAACAGGCATAAGGAAAAAACGTTCCGTGGTGATTTGGCCGGCCGGCTTGCAGCCACGTTAAAGAATTCGCTAAAATAAGGCCGCGGTTCGTTACCGGCCTTTTGCGTGTTCGCGAGGCCGGTTTTTTATTGGCCGCCGAGGCTTTTCCAGGTCCCGGCCGACCAGCTTTCGACAGGTTGGAAAAATGACGAATAAGACTACCCGTAAGTTACGCCCGGCAACGCAGCTCGTTCATGCAGGATCGCTGCGTTCCGGCTTTGCAGAGTTGTCCGAAGCTCTCTATCTGACGCAGGGCTTTCTTTACCCGACAGCAGAAGCCGCAGAAGCGCGCTTCAAAGGTGAAGACCCGGGGTTCATCTATTCGCGTTATGCCAATCCAACCACCGACATGTTTGAAAAGCGCATGTGCGCGCTCGAAGGTGCAGAAGATGCACGCGCCTTCACCTCCGGCATGTCGGCTGTCGCCGCATCCATTCTCTGTCAGGTCCACGCAGGTGAGCATGTCATTTGTGCGCGTGCCGTCTTCGGCTCATCGCGCTACATTATTGAAACGCTGCTGCCGCGCTATGGCGTTGAGTTCTCCATCATCGACGGCTCGAAGATTGAAAACTGGAAGGCAGCTGTTCGTCCGAACACCAAAGTGATGCTGCTCGAAAGCCCATCGAACCCGACGCTTGAGGTGATCGACATTGCAGCCGTTGCAGAGATTGCCAATGAAATCGGCGCAAAGCTGATCGTTGACAATGTTTTTGCAACGCCGCTTTACCAGAAGCCTCTGGAACTCGGCGCGCATATCGTCGTCTATTCGACCACCAAACATATTGACGGTCAGGGCCGTTGCCTCGGCGGCATCATTCTTTCCGATCAGGAATGGACCGAAGAAGTGCTACAGCCTTACTTCCGTCACACCGGGCCAGGCATGAGCCCATTCAATGCATGGATCATGCTGAAGGGTCTGGAAACGCTTGGCGTTCGCGTGCGTCAGCAGACGCAATCGGCGGCAGCCGTTGCCGATGCGCTGGCCGGTCAGGCAGGCGTTAAGCAAGTCATCTATCCGGGCCGTGCCGACCACCCGCAGGCAGACATTATTGCAAAACAGATGACCGGCGGCTCGACACTGATCGCGCTCGAACTCGAAGGCGGCAAGGAAGCGGCATTCAAGTTTGAGAATGCGTTGCAGGTCTTCAGCATTTCCAACAATCTGGGCGACGCGAAGAGCATCATCACTCATCCGGCTACAACCACGCATCAGAGCCTCTCGGACGAAGCACGCGCAGAACTCGGTATTTCTGACGGTATGCTGCGTATTTCTGTTGGTCTTGAAGATCAGAATGATCTTGTTGAAGACGTGCTGGAAGCGCTTGCCGCTGCGCGCTGATTGATAGTGCCAAATAGAGCAATTGCCGGAACATTCCGGCAGTTGCAGCCACAAATCGTTGACCTTACCCGCAAGTTTGGCGATAGAAGACAATGACACAGTATAATTTTAAGGCGGGTGCGCATGTACAGAGCGGTAACACGGGATATTGAGGTAACGGCTGAGCCGTTTTATCTCGAAGACCAGTCCGAGCCGGACGAAAACCGCTATGTCTGGGGCTATCGGATCACCATTGCCAACAATTCATCGCAGAGTGTTCAGCTTCGTTCGCGCTATTGGCAGATTACCGATGGTAATGGCCGGATTGAGGAAGTGCGCGGCGCTGGCGTGATTGGCGAACAGCCAACACTCAATCCCGGCGACTCTTATCAATATTCATCTGGATGCCCGCTGAGCACAACATCAGGCGTCATGGTCGGGCGCTATCAGATGCAATCACCTGATGGAAATTCATTTGACGTCGACATTCCGGCCTTCTCGCTGGATATTCCAGAAACAAGACGGACACTGAATTAAAAAAGGCGGCTGGTAAGAGCCGCCTTATAATAGTTGTTACTTCGCAAACTGCGCCGGATCGAACTCGTAGGTCGTTGAGCAGAATTCGCATGTGACCGAAATCTTGCCGTCCTTGACGCTGTCCTCAATCTCTTCAGCCGAAAAATTATTGAACACACCTTCGATCTTCTCGCGCGAGCATGAGCAATTATCCTCAACGCGGATCGATTCATACACGCGCACGCCACGCTCATGGAACAGACGATAAAGCAGTCGTTCTGAGCCAACCTGTGGGTCGGTGAGTTCTGAGCTCTCAATCGTTCCAACCAGCGAACGCGCTTCATCCCAGCCATCATCGTCAGGGCCAAGAACGGCGGTGTTTTCATCGCCGTCGCCACCCGGAAGATCAGGCATGCGCGCACGTATTTCCGATTCCGGCAGGAACTGAATCATCAGGCCACCAGCACGCCAGCGCTCAATCAGCTTGCCTTCACTGTCGCGTTCGACAAGCTTTGCAACGCTTAGCTTCATATCGGTTGCAATCTGCTCCGACTGACGGAAATAGGTGCGTGCAATTTCTTCCAGCGTCGATCCGTCAAGCGCAACAATGCCCTGATAGCGCTGCGTATGCGCACCCTGATCGACCGTCAACGCGAGCGTTCCGCGACCGAGCAGTTCTTCGGGGCGTGTTTTGCCAGCGCTTACGGCTTTCGCAACGCGCTCTGCATCAAAACGCGCATAAGCACGCACAGACTTCGGCGTGCGGAAATCCACGACCAGCATATCGACCGGACCGTCAGACTGGGTCTGGAAGATAAACTTGCCTTCAAACTTCAATGATGTGCCAAGAAGCGTGGTCAGAACCGTCGCTTCCGCCAGAAGGCGGGCAACATGTTCCGGGTAGTCGTGGCGCTTCAAAATTGCGTCAATGCTGGCGCCCAGTTGCACAGCGCGACCACGCACGTCGAGCCCTTCCACCTGGAAAGGCACAACGGCGTCATCACCTGCGAACTCGAAGTTGTTCAGATCAATATGAACAACTTCAGCTTCGTTATGCTCTGTGCTGATCTTGTCAGACAAATTATGCTCCCAATCAGCTGCCTTGCAGGCACCACGCCAGAATAGCTTTCTGCGCGTGAAGCCTGTTTTCAGCTTCATCGAAGACGACCGATTGCGGGCCGTCGATCACTTCGTCGGTCACTTCCTCGCCGCGGTGCGCGGGCAGGCAGTGCATGAAAAGCGCCTTCGGGTCAGCTTTAGCCATCAGACGTGCATTCACCTGATAGGGCATGAAAACATTATGGCCGCGAGCGTGATCTTCCTGCCCCATGGAAACCCATGTGTCTGTGACGATGCAATCTGCACCGCTCACAGCTTTGTCCGGGTCTACCGTGGACAGGATGTTCGCGCCGTTTGCCTTTGCCCAATCGATATATTGCTGCTTCGGCTCGCTGCCTTCCGGCGTTGCGATATTGACGTTGAAATCAAAACGCGCCGCAGCTTCCACAAGCGAATGAAGAACGTTGTTACCGTCCCCCATCCAGGCAAAGGTCTTGCCTTTGATCGAGCCGCGATGTTCCTCATATGTAAGAACGTCTGCCATGATCTGACAAGGGTGTGTATCGTCGGTCAGTGCATTAATTACTGGAACGGTCGCATGTTCTGCCAATTCCAGCATGCGATCATGCGATGTTGTACGGATCATGATCGCGTCAACATAGCGCGAAAGCACCTTTGCGGTGTCCGCAATGGTTTCGCTGCGACCGAGCTGCATTTCCGAACCCGTGAGCATGATCGTCTCGCCACCCAGCTGACGCATGCCGACATCGAACGATACGCGGGTACGGGTGGAGGGCTTTTCAAAAATCATCGCCAGCACCTTGCCCGCGAATGGCTTTTCGATCTCGCCGGCTTTTGTGCGTGCCTTCCGAGCCTTGGCGTCTTCCATGATCGCGCGCAGTTCCGTTGCCGGAACAGCTGAGAGGTCAATGAAGTGCTTTATACCATTATTCGCCATAATCTCACGCCGTCTTGCTGGTCGGATTTGCAACAGAAAGCCGCTCTACGGCTGCTTCAATACGCGTCAGTGCTTCACGCGCTTCTTCCGGTGTTGTCACCAGCGGCGGCAGGATACGCACAACATTGTCGCCAGCGCCGACGCTGAGCAGATGCTCATCCCGCAGAGCCTGAATAAGGGTGACGTTTGGCACAACGCATTTGATGCCCATCAACAGACCGCGACCGCGCACTTCCGAAATAACATTTGGATAGCGATCAATAATCGAGGCAAGGCCCTGCTTCATGGTGAGAGCAGTTTCCTGAACGCTTTCAAGGAAGCCATCAGCCAGCACAACATCAAGCACAGCATTGCCAACAGCCATAGCAAGCGGATTGCCGCCATAGGTCGTGCCATGCACACCTGCGGTCATGCCCTTCGCAGCTTCAGCCGTCGCAAGACAGGCGCCCATTGGGAAGCCGCCGCCGATACCCTTGGCGACTGCCATAATGTCTGGCGTAATGCCCGACCATTCATGGGCGAACAATTTGCCGGTACGGCCAACGCCGGTCTGCACTTCATCAAGGATCAGAAGCAGGCCGTTGTCATCGCAGATCTTACGCAGAAGACGCATAAATTCTTCCGGGAAGCCGCGCAGACCGCCCTCGCCCTGCACAGGCTCAAGCAGAATTGCAGCCGTTTCATCGGTAATCGCAGCACGCAGCGCTGCTTCATCACCGAAAGGAACCTGATCGAAACCATCAACCTTGGGGCCGAAGCCTTCAAGATACTTGGCCTGACCGCCTGCGGCGATCGTAGCCAGCGTACGGCCGTGGAACGCACCTTCAAAAGTGATGACGCGGAAACGTTCAGGGTTACCGTTGACATAATGATAACGGCGCGCGGTCTTGATCGCGCATTCAAGCGCTTCTGCACCGGAATTGGTGAAGAAGACTTTGTCGGCAAAAGTCGCGTCGACCAGACGCTGGCCCAGCTTTTCCTGACCCGGAACTTCATAAAGGTTCGACAGGTGCCAGAGCTTGTCAGCCTGATCTTTCAATGTATTGACGAGATGCGGATGCGAATGGCCAAGCGAATTGACCGCAATGCCTGCCGCAAAATCGAGATAACGCTCGCCGCTTTCGGTAACCAGCCAGATGCCCTCACCTCGCTCGAAGCGCAAAGCCGCACGATTATAAGTGTCGTAAAGCGGTTGCACAGTCGTAACGTTGGTCATTGCAGTCAGGCCTCCATTAGCCTTTTTATTGCAGCGCCTCCGACAAAGCCGGTCAGGCAGCGTTTCCCATATTTTAAACGCGCATCTTATCTGAAAACCGCTTCGCACTTTTCAGGATGCACTACTCTGCGGAAATAAAAAACCGCCCTCAAGGCGGTATTATTTAATCCCGCGCGTATATTGGCGCTCGCAAAAAAAATGTCAATCAAAGCAAGCCCGGATAATCAAGCATCTTTATGCATGAGGTGATGCTGGAAACACGCCTTATATATATTGCCAGTTATAAGATGGCACCTATGCGGCCGAAGGGGTGGCATTTTGCGGAGCGGGGCGATATAGAGACGCCAGAAGTTCTCCCTGACGGGGCGCGCCTCTGAAAACCTGCTGCAAAAAACGCGCAAGTGACTCAGAAAAACCGTCTTTAGCACCCAAGTTGGGGAAAACCATAGAAATGGAATCCGCCTGACAAGGCTATCCCTTGTCATGGCGTCGTTCAATAATGTAGTTTATTTTTAAAGTAAAAAAACCACATTTTGTACGGCGGACCTAGTCACCCGGATAGATATAGTGTTTGCACCTGGAGCAATCCGGGGGCGCTGGTGGATTCCGGATAACGAAGATTGATTGGAGCCCAGGGCGATGAACTGGACAGATGAGCGCGTCGAACTGCTTAAGAAGCTATGGAATGATGGCTTGAGTGCGAGCCAGATCGCAGCGCAGCTTGGCGGCGTCAGCCGCAACGCAGTGATCGGCAAAGTGCACCGTCTGAAATTATCAGGTCGTGGCAAAACAACGACCGCTGCTCCGCGCAGCAAAAAAGTGAATACCGTTGCGGCAACCCCACGCCCAACGGCTACAGCAACAACCAGCAGCAGCAATGGTGCCAGCCGCCCACAAGCGACTACGACTATTCGCACTGCAACCGTAACCCAGACTGTCGGCGCGACCGCACTTCAGATGGAATATGTTGAAGATGCTGTGACCGAGCGCGTTGTTCGCCCGGCATCTGATGTTGTGGTTCCAATCTCGCGCAAGCTGACATTGTTGCAGTTGAGCGAACGCACCTGCAAATGGCCAATCGGCGATCCGCTCAATGAGGATTTCCACTTCTGCGGCAGTGAATCCGGTGAATCCAGCCCCTATTGCGGCTACCATTCGAAGCTGGCATTCCAGCCAACGGCAGAACGTCGCCGCGCACGCTGATCGATTTCGATAGCGTTTAAATACAAACCCCGGCAGCGTCTTCGCTCCGGGGTTTTTCTTTGCGTGTCAGACTGTGACTGGTTTATGCGCGTTTTGGCAAACGCACCACAAACGTTGACCCTTCGCCAAGCTGCGAGCGCACGACCAGACGTCCACGATGACGGGCGAGAATGTGCTTCACGATAGCCAGACCGAGGCCTGTACCCTTTTGAGCGCGGCTCGTCTCAACATCAATACGATAGAAACGTTCTGTCAAACGCGGCAGATGTTCCGCTGCGATGCCCGGCCCGAAATCCTGCACCGAGACCACAATTTCTGATCCACCTTGTGACACTTCCTCATTCAGACTCACAATGATACGTTTGCCGCCCTGCCCATATTTACAGGCATTTTCGACCAGGTTCTGAAACACCTGAATAAGCTCGTCACGCGTGCCGGTGACGTTTAATGGATGATCTGGCAGATGGCGCTCAATGACCACATCGAGACTTTCTGCAAGCGGGCTTAGCGTATCAGCCACATGATTGACGACCGCTGTCATATCCACGCATTCGGTGACAGCCAGATGTGCGCGCATTTCAAGTCGGGACAGCGACAGAAGGTCATCGATCAAACGCGACATGCGCTCGGCTTGCTTCTGCATAATGCCAAGGAAACGCTCGCGTGCACTCGCATCATTGCGTGCCGGACCTTGCAGCGTTTCAATAAATCCAAGCAACGACGCCAGCGGCGTGCGCAATTCATGGCTTGCATTGGCGATAAAGTCCGAACGCATGCGGTCAATGCGGCGCGTTTCACTCTGATCGCGAAACAGCAGGACAAACAATTCTGGCTTGCCATCGGCTCCACGAAGCGCCTTCACAACCGCTTTATACCAGCGATCGATCGGCACGCGCTCGAAATAATCGATGCTGCGGGGCTCGCCATCTGTGATCACACCCTGAATAAGCGCATGCATCTCCGGCGCGCGGAAACGCAAATAAAGCCCGGTGTCCTTTTCAAGCGACTGAAATGCATCGCGCGCCGATGCATTGGCAAAGAGTACGGTTGCACGATGATCAAAGACGATCATCGGATCCGTCAGCAGGTCTGCCAGACGCTCGCCGGTAACATGGTCCATCCCGCTGATCGCGCGAACGCTTTGCGGCTTTTGCACGATGACATCATCGTTTGTGGCACTCGCAACCCAGATCGCACCAACGACGATCAGCACCAACAGCACAATTCGGAACCACAATGGGAGATCCAGCACCATCACGCAGATGATCACAACAAGGCTTGCAATCAGCACACCTTTAACCCGGAGAAGCGGCGCGAAAAAAGATTCATCCGCATTTGAAACGGGTGCATCTTGATTGTTGTTTTCACTCATTCTGACTTCTCTCAGTTATATTATGCGCGCTTTGCCATGACGACGCAGATGCACCAAAAATCAGCATTGCGTCCTTTACGTCCATCACAGTCAGCCCATATCATGTAAACAAAAGGGATGAGCATGTTTGAAACATGCTTTTGTCTATATAGCAAAGGAGCTTGCGGTGGGTGACAGTTCAAAGACAGCTAACAAAAAGAATGCCGATAAGGGCGAAACAAAACCCATCAAGCTGAAAATTAATGGCAAAACGCAGAAGTTCGACATCAATGATCCGAAACTTCCGGATTGGATTGAGGACAATGCGCTGCAATCCGGTGGTTATCCTTATCCCGATAAAATGAAGGTCAAGGATTACGAGGAAACGCTGGAACGGCTGCAAATTGAGCTGGTGAAGCTGCAATACTGGCTGCAGGAGGCTGGCGGTCGCGTCATCAGTGTTTTTGAAGGACGCGATGCGGCTGGTAAGGGTGGAACGATTTTTACCCTTCGTGAGTTCATGAACCCACGTACCGCGCGCAATGTTGCGTTGCCAAAACCGACCGAAACGGAGCGCGGGCAATGGTATTTTCAGCGCTATGTCCAGCATTTTCCGACCTCTGGAGAGTTCGTCACCTTCGACCGCTCCTGGTATAACCGTGCAGGCGTTGAGCGCGTGATGCAGTTCTGCACACCAGAACAGCTTGAGACATTCCTGACAGAAACCCCGGACTTCGAACGTATGGTGGTGACAGAGGGCATTCACCTGTTCAAGTTCTGGCTTGATATTGGTCAGGAAATGCAGCTCAAGCGCTTTCACGAACGCCGCCACAGCCCGCTTAAAAGCTGGAAATTTTCACCGATGGACGTAGCAGGCATCTCGCGCTGGGACGATTATTCAGCTGCACTCCATACAATGCTTGAACGCACGGACACGGGCTATGCGCCATGGACGATTATCCGCTCCAATGACAAACGACGCGCCAGACTGGCAGCAATCCGGCGCGTCCTTTTGACGTTGCCCTATACGGGTCGTGACCTCGAAGCCATTGGCCCGGAAGATCAGTCCATTATCGGTCGTGGCGCTGAGTTCCTAGCTTCCAAAACGCCCATCGCCACCTCATCAAGCGAATAGAATTTACTCGGCTGGTGTGGCGTCTTCTCCCAAAGGTGAGGCTTAAACACCAGCTGCCACAGGGCGCGCCACGCTGAGATCGAAATCAGCACCCAATAGGCGGGTATCGCACATATATAGGCATACCCGCCCAGTTCTGTGGGCTCCATTGTCTTGGAGCCAAGCACATAGAAGCTGAAATAGGCAAGCAAGATATTGAGTAAATCGATGCGCAACAGCCATATGTTCTCATTGCTCAATGGACCAAAAATCATGGCTCCGACGAGGACTGCAACTGTCATCAGCATAAACGGGTGCAAAAGCGCAGAACCGATGATGCCGAGTGTATAAATCTGGTTGACGACGAAACGCCACCATCCCAGCTCCGTCCACGTTGTATAGGGGTTGCGCCCATGCACAAGCCATGTCTGCATCCAGCCTTTGATCCAACGTGTGCGCTGCTTATGCCAGATGGAGTAGTCTTCCGGCGCATCTTCCACGGTGCCACGTGTAATCACATCAATGCCATAACCAAACCGGGCCAGCCGCATTCCAAGATCAGCATCTTCGGTCACGTTATAAGCGTCCCATGCACCAACCTCATCAAGGCAGGATCGCCGAAAATGGTTGGACGTACCGCCCAACGGAATGACCAATCCTTGTGAGGCAAGCCATGGCAGAAGCCCTCGAAACAATGTGGCATATTCAAACGCAAACATACGTGTGAGCAGGTTTTGCCGAAAGTTTCCGATAATCAATGGCGCTTGCACACAGGCAAGCGTTTTGCCGCCGCGTTGAAAGGCCTGCCACGCCTCTAGCAACTGATCCGGGTGCGGACGATCTTCCGCATCAAACACTGCTACGATTTCCCCACGCACAAATTGCAATGCGTAATTGAGCGCTTTGGGTTTTGTCCGCGGCCCGCCGGAAGGCACCAGAACCAGTTCATAATTGGATGGCAATATTCTTCCGCGAATTTCAGCAATTGTATCAAAGTCATCCTTTTCGCAGACCAATTTAACATCCAGCTTGCTGCGCGGCCAATTGAGCCTCTCCAAGGAGGCGATCAACTGGCCAACAACGGCCTGCTCCCGATAAAGCGGCACCATGACCGAATAGACCGGCAGGTCACGTTTGCTAAACGGCATAATTTGCGGAAAATTTAACCGACGACTGGAAACGGCAGCAAACAAGCGGATAAGGACACAACCAAGGAAAAACAACGTCAGACAAACATGCAAAACCAACAGTGTGAGCGTCGGCCAATTGACGATACCGGCAACAAACGCATAAAGCCCCAAAGCGATGATGAAAGCCTGTGGTGTTTCAAGAACACGTGCTGCCGAGAACAATTGCGGCGTCATCGCGTGAGCGCGGTTTATGAGATCTTTCTGATGGCGCTGACGCAGGATTTCCTTAATCCGCGACGGTGTGCAAATTCTGACCCTGGCCTTCAGCTCCGGTGATTGCAGTATATGATCGCGCAAGCGAACAATCTGCTTTTCCGATGGCGCAATATAGAGATAAGATATCCCATCGCGCCCGAGCGCCATAATTTGCGCAGCATCCGAGAATATTTTAGCTGTCTCTTCTCCTGTCACGAAGACACGCGAGACAGCAATATTGTCAACAAATGGCAATTCCAGAAATTCGGCAATTGCCGAATAAAGCAGTTCGTCAGACACACCACAATGATGTGGAAGCTCCTCACAAAAACCAGTTCCATTGTTCACGGCTGCTTCATAAGCCTGCCTTAAGCAATCACGCGGCACACCGCGTCGCTCCAATCTGGCAGATATGGCTGTGCATATCTCCAGATCGAACGCATTCGATCCCTCACTCATAGTACCCCCGCACTACTAATGGATGATATATATCTAAAATGTAATTCTTTTATATTAGGGTATATTTTTAAATATCATTCTTTATTTACGATATACCCAACAAATGAAACTCTATTCGATATTTTATAAAATAGAAACAGGAATCTTTACTTAGTAAATTCGACGTAGCGGATACTGCGTCTCAGCAAAAGCTTATCTATCTCAGTTTGCGCTATTAACCCGAAATTATAGCCTGACACCCTACAATGCCGCTATGAAACGGCACTTATTAAGCATCTTGGTTGCGGCTTTTTCGCTCGCAGGCTTATCACCTGCTGGCTCACAGAGCCTTCCGAAAGCGCCAGATTTTTTCAATCATAAGGAAAGACTTGCATTGCCATCTCTGCAAGGGTTGAACCGGCTGCGCTTCGTCACAACGCTCGACTTTCCGCCCTTCAATGCATTGAACGACGCAGGACAATTATCGGGATATAATATTGATCTGGCGAAGGCACTTTGCACGCAGATGGGGCTAACCGACATTTGTCAAATCAAAGCAGTTCCTTGGCAAGAGCTAACAGCTCAACTCGAAAACGGTGAAGCCGACGCGATCATTGCGGGATTGAAGATAAATGCGGACCATCGCGAAAAGATGCTCTTCACCCGCCCCTATTTGCGCCTGCCAGCGCGTTTTGTAACGCTGAAAGCACGTATATTTGCGCAACCCGCAGCAAAGGCTGTCAATGGAATGCACGTGGGCGTTATCGGCTCAACTGCGCACGAACAACTGCTTAAAGCTTACTTCCCCACTGCAATTGCAAAGCCTTTTCCAGACCGCAAAACTCTTTTAGAAGCGCTGCAAAAAGATGAAGTTCAGGCTGTGTTTGACGATGGAATGGCCCTGTCGTTCTGGCTCGAAAGCGAGGAAGCCAATAATTGCTGCTCGTTCACTGACGGGCCTTATCTAGCGCCGCAATTTCTCGGCCAAGGAATGAGCATAGCTGTTGCACCGAAAGATGCGGCTCTGGCCAGCGCATTTAATAATGCACTTCAATCACTGCAACAGCAGGGCAAGCTTACGGAGCTTTATCTGCGCTATTTTCCAAATAGCTTCTACTAGAGCATTTCCAGTTTTCATTGAACCATTAGAAATGCTCTATCTCTTCGTTTATTAAGCGCATCTTGTTCCGAAAACCGTTTAACACTTTTCGGGATGCGCTCTAATGGGCCGTAAGGAATATTTTCAAAAGACCCGCACAGCATCTGTGCCGGCCATTGCTCACCCACGTGTCATCGTCACAGCGACAATTATTTTGTGCCATTTTGTCGCATCTATGTGTGCGACCTCATCTGAATTTTCAGTGATTATTGAAAATACCGATTATTCGATACTTACAGTACATAAGTAAAATTATTTGAAATCAAAATATTGAACGGAGATTTTTTGATTTTTACGGGGCTATCAAGCACTTAATTCCATAAATTCCGTGTCGCTTTTATCATATTTTCTCAATAAATCCAGACATTTATTTACACTTGCAGATTCTTTATTTTGATCGATAATAAAAATCAGGGATAAGGAGGAATAATTCATGTACCAGGGCATCAGTACTCATTGGCATAAGGCTCCTGCGCAGACACAGCGTTCGCCACACGAAGCAACTTATGTATTCTTCGGGATTTTTCTGGCTTGCCTGACAGTTCCTGCGGCAATCATCCTTTGGGCAATTGCGCAAAGCATCATGACGCATTTCTGAGGTTAATTCGAAGGCGTGAAGCTTTTGCTGTTTGCACTCTGTTTTATATAAGCCGCGTGAAGATCATCACACGGCTTCGAGATTGATTATAACCACATTTACCGGAGCGGGTAACGGATAAGGCATCAAAGAGGGTTCTTCCGACGAAACGTCAATTATCCATTTTTGGCCAACCGTTGCTTTCAAGATAATCCGAACTGATCGCTCTGTCTTTTAGCTGATCGAACGCGATGACGATGAGGGTTTCGAGCCTCGATGATCGTTATTGAATGTCACGCGCGACGTATAGGATACTAAAGGAATTGTGTTGGGCATACTGATTGCGATGCCTTGGATTTTGAAATTTGCCTTTCTAGATAGCTTTCAATAACGAAAAAGCCCCGCTGCACGAGCGGGGCTTTTTATCGTTCTGGTGTTTCCCGATGGTAAGCTGAGTGGCCCACCGGGACAATTTTTAATGGGCTGGGCCGCTTCCCTCGCCCGGCGCAGCGGGTGCAGGCGCTACAGCAGTATCGTCAGGACGCTTTTTGGGCGGCTTACGCGCAATAAGGCTGTAGAACATCGGGATGAAGAAGGTTGCGATAAAGGTCGCAGCCAACATACCGCCGATCACGCCCGTACCAATCGAGTGACGGCTTGCCGAACCTGCACCGGAGCTGATTGCCAGCGGAACCACGCCAAGAATGAACGCAAGCGACGTCATCACAATCGGACGGAAGCGCAGGCGTGCAGCCTCGGCCGCAGCCTCGATGGCCGATTTCCCCTCTTCGCGCTGCAACACGGCAAATTCCACGATCAGGATCGCATTCTTTGCCGCAAGACCTATCAGCGTGACCAGACCAATCTGGAAATACACGTCATTGGTCAGTCCACGCAGATCGGTTGCCAGAAGCGCCCCGAAGATAGCGAAGGGCACCGCTGTGATAACCGCGAGTGGCAGGCTCCAGCGCTCATACTGGGCAGCCAGAATCAGGAACACCATGATCAGACCAAAGATCATAGCCTGCGTGCCGCTGCCGCTTGTGGAGACTTCCTGATAGGCCGAACCCGTCCACGCAATCTGGAAGCCCTGAGGGAGAACTTCGGCAGCAACCGCCTGCATCGCCTTGATCGCATCACCCGATGTGTAACCCGGTGCCGGATTGCCTGTAACCTTGGCCGCGTTGAATGCATTGAAGCGCTCAAGCTGATCCGGACCGACGATACGCTTTACCGTTACCAGAGCGCTCAGCGGAATCATGCTGCCTGAATCGGCACGCACAAACACATGCTTGAGATCGCTTGGGTCACGACGGAATTCGGCTTCCGACTGCAAGTTGACCTGATAGTTCCGGCCATAGAGCGTGAAGTCGTTGACATAAACGCTGCCGAAAGTCGCCTGCATGGCGGTGAAGACCGAATTAATCGGAACACCCATCGCCTTTGCCTTCTGACGATCAAGCTGAATGTCATATTGAGGTACATTCGGATCGAACGTCGTACGGACACCGGTGAGTTCAGGGCGCTTGTTGGCGGCTTCCACCAGAAGGTTCGTCGCATCGGTCAGCGACTGTACGCCACCGCCGGTACGGTCCTGCACATAAAGCTCAAAACCGCCAGTCGTGCTGAGCCCCAGAATTGGCGGCGGGTTGAAGGCCAGCACCAGACCATCCTGAATGCCCGCATTCATGCCCATGATTGTACCGGGAAGATTGCGCGCATCGAGGTCAGGCGTCGTGCGTTCTTTCCAGTCCTTGAGCATGATGAACATCGTGCCCGCGCTGGTTTTCAGACCACCTGAAAGCAGGTCGAAGCCAGCGACTTCAAAGACACTTTCGATTGCGGGATGCTTGCGGATATTTTCACTCGCTTCATGCAGAACCGCACTTGTGCGTTCCAACGATGCAGCTGGCGGCAGGATAGCGACGCTGAACAGGAAGCCCTGATCTTCATCGGGCAGCAGCGAGCCCGGCACCTTCTCAAAGAGATAATATGTGCCGCCAAGGATGCCTGCAAAAATCAGCAGACCGATTGCAGCGCGTTTGAGGAAGAAACGCACGCCAGCGGTATATCCTTTCGTCACCCGATCAAAAAAGCGGTTGAAGATGCGGAACGGCAACATCGGTTCATGATGACCGGGCTTGAGGATCAGCGCGCAGAGGGCGGGCGTCAGCGTCAAAGCCACGACACCGGAAATCGTCACCGAAATCGCAATCGTAACAGCGAACTGCTTATACATTTCACCGACCAGACCGCCCATGAAGGCGACCGGAATAAACACGGCGCAAAGCACAAGAACAATCGCGATAACCGGGCCTGTCACTTCGCTCATTGCCTTGATGGCAGCTTCGCGCGGCGGCAGTTTTTCGGTCGTCATGATACGCTCGACGTTTTCCAGCACCACGATGGCGTCATCGACCACGATACCAATCGCCAGAACCAGACCGAACAGTGTCAGCAGGTTGATGGAGAAGCCAAGCACATACATGCCCGCAAATGTACCAATGATCGAGATCGGAACCGCGATCACAGGAATAAGCGTCGCACGCCAGTTTTGAAGGAAGATGAAAACCACCAGAACAACGAGAATAATTGCCTCGATGAAAGTATGGATCACTTCTTCCACCGAGACCTTGATGAACTTGGTGGTGTCGAAAGGAATGGAATAGTCAATGCCTTCGGGGAAGCTGGTCTTCAGCTCCGCCATACGGCTCTGGATCAGTTCCATCGTGTTGAGCGCGTTTGCGCCCGGCTGAAGATAGATCGCAATCGGAACAGCAGGCGTACCATTGAGCACACTGTCAACCAGATAGCTTTCCGTGCCGAGTTCCACACGCGCGACGTCTTTCAGTAGAAGGGTTGCCGCGTTCTTATCCGAACGAAGGATGATGTTTTCAAAGGCGCTCGCATCTGGCAGGCGACCCTGTGTGGTCGCCGTATAGGTGAATGGGCCTGCCTGCGGATCAGGCTGATCGCCAAAACGACCGGCCGCGAATTGCGCATTCTGTTCCTGAATTGCCGTCTGCACATCTGATGGTGTCAGATTATACTGTGCCAGTTTGTCCGGGCGCAGCCAGATGCGCATCGAATATTCAATGTTGCCAAGAAGCTGAACATCACCAACGCCGGTAAGACGCTTGAGATCGTCAATGACGTTGAGAAGCGCGTAGTTACCAACATAGGTGCGGTCGTAACGGTCCGAGGTCGAGAACATCGCCACCATGCCGAGAATGGTGCTGGAACGCTTATCGACGGTGACGCCGAGACGCTGGACTTCCTGCGGCAGAGACGATGTTGCACGCTGAACGCGATTGTTGACGTTGATCGTTGCCTGATCCGGGTCGGTACCCAGAGCAAAAGTCACTGTCAGCTGCATGGTGCCGCTGCCGAGGCTCGAGGACTGCATGTAAAGCATGTTCTCGACACCGTTGATCTGCTGCTCAAGAGGCGCCGCAACGGTTTGTGTTACGGTTTCGGCACTCGCGCCCGGATAGGTGGCGCTGACGACAACCTGCGGCGGCGTCAGCTCGGGATACTGCGCGACAGGCAGAATCCGCATAGCGATGAGGCCTGCCAGCACGATGATGATGGAAATGACCGCGGCGAAGACCGGACGATCGACGAAGAACCTGTTCATTGCTTGTCTGCCGCCTGTTCTTTACCAGCTTCTGCGCCCGCTTCGGTTGCAGCCTTCGGCTCAACGGGCTGAACTGTCTTGCCCGGAGCCGCCTTGATCACACCTTCGGTGATGATGCGGTCGCCGGGCTGCAAGCCCTCGCTAACCAGCCAGTCATCCGTGAGTTCACGTGCGATCTTGATCGGACGCACTTCCGCAACATTGTCCTTGTTGACCACATAAACGAACTGGCCCTGCGGGCTCTGCATCAGAGCTGCTTTCGGAACCAGAATTGCATTGTCAATCGTAACACCCAGAATGGCTGCGCGGACGAACTGGCCCGGGATCAGCCGCTGATCCGGGTTGTCAACAACCGCACGCGCGCCCAGCGTTCCGGTTTCAGTGTCGAGCGAAGAAGACGTGAAGTCGATAATGCCTTCCTTGTCATAGGCCTGACCATCGCCGAACAGGATCTTGATCCGCAAACGATCAGCATCCTGTCCGGTGGCACCACGCGCTTCCCGCAGCTTGCGGATTTCCGCAGCTTCGGAGTCGGTGAAGGAAAAATTCACGTAAACCGGATTGATCTGGGTGATCGATGTCAGCAAGCTCGATGAAGCATCGGTGCCGATAAGGCTGCCTTCGGAAACCTGCTCGAGGCTGGTGATGCCGCTGATCGGCGCCGTTACTTTGGTATAGCTCAGATTGAGTTCTGCCGTGCGCAATTGTGCTTTGGCAGCTGCAACCGCCGCCTTGTTCAAATCACGTGTCGCCAAAGCCGTGTCGCGGACGGCTGTGCTCTGCACCTTCTGCTGCACAAGCTGTTCAGCGCGTTCCGCATCGCGGATCGATTGCTGGTAAGTGGCTTCAGCCTGCGCAACCTGCGCCTGGGCGCGAGCAACTTCGGCTTCATAAGGTGCGGGATCAATCTCGAACAGCAAATCGCCAGCTTTGACTTCCGTGCCTTCTACGAAATTACGGTGCAGAAGAATGCCGCCAACACGCGCGCGCACCTGAACATCGCGGAAGGCGCTGACACGCGCTGCATATTCATACGGCACTTCCACATTCTCAGCTTTAATCTCAGTGACCGTCACTGGTGGCGGCGGCGGCGTACCCCCTCCGGGAGCCTGCGCAAGGGCAGATTGCCCGGTAAGAATGAAAAATGCGGCACTCGCCGCAAAAATCCGAATGGAACTGGTCATGGTCATAGTGGGAGCTGCCCTTGATGTCGCACGGTGCGGCCGAATAAACATACACGAATGTTTGTAAATACGAATTACCGTGTTATAGTCAATCACCTAATGTTACGTATCACGAATGAGTTACCCTGTTTGTGAACGAAAAATCCATTTCATCCTGACCTTTGGCTCACGATGGGAATGCTAAGAGAATCGGAATGCGAAGGACGAAGGCTGAGGCCGCAGAAACGCGCGATGCTATTTTAGCTGCTGCTGAACAGGTATTTCTTAATCACGGACTGACTCAATCAACTCTGATGCAAATCGCATGCCAGGCAGGCGTTACCCGTGGTGCAATCTATTTCCATTTTCAAGATAAACTTGACATATTTCAAGCAATTCTGAACCGCACATGCTTCCCGCATGAAGAAATTATGCGCCATGCTGCGGAGTGTGACCACCCTAACCCGCTTTATGTTCTTGAGCAATCAATCATAACTGCGCTGGAGCATTTTATAACCAATGAGCGGCAGCAGAATGTTTTTACAATTATTCATCAGCGCTGCGAATATGTTGGTGAAATAGCACCCGTTGTCGATCATCTTCGCGAAGCACGCGGCAATGTGTTGTCACTTTTTTCCGGTCTTCTTGACGTTGCTGAACGTCGCGACGAACTTTCCAAAGAATGGACAGCTGTTTCGGCTGCGCAAATTTTGCTTGCAGTTCTGGGCGGCTTGCTGAACGAATGGCTTCGCAGCGAGCGGGATTTTGACCTTGTCGGAGACGGCGGAAAAGCGATCAAAACGCTCATTCAGTCTATGCGCCGGGCTTCTGACATCTGACGGATACGCGCCTCCCAAGTTCATCCCTTAGGCAGTTAAGACACCAGCCTCACCTGTATATCTTGCCAGAATAGGCTACCCCCTTGAAATTTTAATTTACGCTTACGTCAATGTAACTCTTGCGATTAAGACGAAAGTCGACCACATTCTGGATTGAGGAGTGCCTGACCTGCATTGAGGTCAGGCCACATTGGGAGAAGGGTGGCGGCTTGCTGCTCGCATATGAGACGGAGCGATCCGGGGAGAAGGCATGGCAAAAAAAGCAACCGAAGCACAACCCGCGTCAAGCAAGGCATGCCAAACAACGCCTGCGCTAGACAAGGTCTGGCTGAAATCTTATCCGAAAAGCGTTCCATACGACATCGATCTGAGTAAAACGACTTCTATTGGCGACATGATTTCCAATGCGTGCCGCCAGTTTGCCGACAAACCGGCTTTCACCTGTATGGGCAAAGATCTTTCTTACAAAGACCTTGATGAGAACTCGCGCGCACTCGCTGCATGGCTGCAATCACGCGGACTGGTCAAAGGTGATCGCGTTGCAATTATGATGCCGAACATTCTGCAATATCCGGTGGCAATTGCCGCAATTCTGCGTGCAGGCTTCGTGGTTGTGAATGTTAACCCGCTCTACACACCGCGCGAGTTGCAGCACCAATTGAATGATTCAGGCGCGCAGGCGCTCATCGTGCTCGAAAACTTTGCCTCGACTGTGCAGAAGTCTCTCGCCTCCATTCATGTCCCGAACATCATTGTCGCCTCAATGGGCGACATGCATGGTTTGAAAGGCCACATCATCAATCTTGTGGTGCGCAAGGTGAAGAAGCTGGTACCGGAATGGACTATTCCCGGTCATGTGCGCTTTAAAGATGCGCTGGCGCAAGGTCGTGGAAAATCATTCAATCCTGTGCCAGTTGACAGTTCAGATCTCGCTTTTCTGCAATATACCGGCGGCACGACAGGCGTCTCCAAAGGGGCCATGTTGAGCCACAGGAATATTCTGGCCAATGTCGAGCAAATGCAGCTCTGGATGGATGTCGCCTTCCAGAACAAAGGCAAACCGAAGGAACTCAACTTCGTCTGCGCCCTGCCGCTGTATCATATCTTCGCGCTTACCGTGAATGCGATGATCGGCCTGAAACTAGGCGCTCGCAATATTCTTATCCCGAACCCGCGCGACATTCCGGCCTTTACAAAAGAGCTGCAGAAATATCCATTCCACATTTTCCCGGGCCTCAACACGCTGTTCAACGCCCTCATGAACAACGAAGATTTCAAGGCACTGAACTTCAAGCCACTGGTGCTGACGCTTGGCGGGGGCATGGCCGTGCAGCGACCGATCGCGGAACGCTGGCAGGAAATGACGGGTTGCCACATCACCGAAGGCTATGGTCTCTCTGAAACATCGCCTGTTGCCTCTGCCAATCCTCTCGATGCGACCGAGTTCAGCGGCACAATCGGGCTCCCCATGCCCTCAACGGAATTTACCATCCGTGATGATGACGGCAAGGATCTGCCGTTGGGTGAAGTTGGTGAAATCTGCGTGCGCGGCCCGCAGGTGATGATGGGCTATTGGAATCGTCCTGACGAAACCGAACGCGCGATCATGACCGACGGTTTCTTCCGCACCGGCGATATGGGCTTCATGGATGAAAACGGCTTCACCAAGATTGTCGACCGGAAAAAGGATATGATCCTTGTTTCTGGCTTCAACGTCTACCCGAATGAAATTGAGGAAGTGGCTGCAGAGCATCCGGGCATTGTGGAATCGGCAGCGGTCGGGGTTCCCAATGAACATTCCGGCGAAGTGGTGAAGCTCTATGTCGTGCGCCGTGATCCGAACCTCACGGAAGAGGACGTCAAGTCTTTCTGTGCGCAGCGTCTCACCAACTACAAGCGCCCGCGTGAAGTGGAATTCCGCGATGCCTTGCCGAAGACCAATGTCGGCAAGATTTTGCGCCGCGAGTTGCGGAACTAAAAAGCAAAAGGCCCTCGATTAAGAGGGCCTCTTCATTTTATCGGAACAAGGCTGGCAGGTCTGCGACGGAATTCAGCACCACATCGGCGTGTGGTTCCAGCGCCTCGCGGGGGCTGTTGCCGGACAGAACACCAATGCCAAGACCGGCTTTTGCAGCCTGTGCTGTTTCAAGATCGTGCAGATTATCACCAACCATGGCAATTGCCGCCGGTTCGAGGCCGACTTTTTTCGCAAAATAAAGCAATGGATCCGCAAAAGGCTTCGGGCGTGCCGCTGTGTCATAGCCGATTACCACATCGAAAAAATGATCGATGCCCAATGCCTTGGCGGTCGCATGCGCGCCAGCTTCGGAATCATTGGTGGCAATACCTAGGATAAAACCCATTGCACGCAGGGTTTCCAGAGTTTCCCGCAAGCCTTCAATTGCCACGGCGGAACG